>JAIUOH010000023.1 GCA_020161315.1 Actinomycetota bacterium
CGCAGCCGCGGCCACAGCGATGCGGGCGAGGCGACCGTTGCGCTGAATTTTCCGCTGGCGCGCGACCTGGTGCACTTCGAAGAGCTCGCGCTCGCGCAATACGCCGAGATCACTCGCACGTTCGGGCAGGTGCGGGGTGTGCACAGCACCTGCATCGCCCTCGCCTGGGTGGCGGCCGGCTGGGTCGACGCGACCATCTCGTTCGAGACGAACTCGTGGGATGTCGCGGCCGGGTGCTTCATCGTCAGGCGGGCCGGTGGGTCCTTTCAGGGCTATCGCGATGGCGCGGAGGTCGCCGAAGGCTCGAGCCACCTCGCCCCGCACTACTACGCGGCGGCGCACAGTGCCGAATACCCGATGCTGCACGAGGTAATGCGCACGCAGAGCCGGCGGCCGTCGGCCTGAACCGGCGCTCGCCGAACGCGAGAACGCGCATTCGCATGGGGCAGATCCCACGCAGAAATGCGGCAGAATAACACCATGGCCATCGATACTGCCGAGCTGCCAGAGCCGACCGATCCCGAAGACATGCCTCCTGTGAACACGAACCCGGGCTGGCTGAGCGAAGACGAGCTCGCCTTTGTGCGGGGTCGCATGCCGGTGCTCTATGTAGAGGCGGTGCCGGTGCGAGTCGACGGTCAGGGGCAGGTGAACGAGGTCGGGCTGCTCTTGCGGTCGACCCCCGAGGGCGTCATGACGCGAGCGCTCGTCGCGGGGCGTGTGCGGTTCGGCGAAACCGTGCGCGACGCGCTCTTTCGGCACCTCGAGAACGATCTCGGTCCGATGGCGTTTCCGCTCATTCCAGCGTCGCCCGTGCCCGCGCAGGTCGCTGAGTTCTTTCCGCTCCCGGGCATTTCTGCCTATGTCGACGAGCGCCAGCACGCGGTCTCGCTCGTGTTCGTGGTGCCGGTCACCGGCTCGTGCAGCCCGCGGCAAGACGCACTCGAGATGACGTGGATGTCGCCGGAGGAGGCGCTCGCGCCTGACACGCTCGACGAACTCGCTGGCGGTCGCGGCCGACTGCTTCGGCAGGCGCTGGCTTCGGTTGGGTGTTGAACCGCGCGACTGCCTCGGGGGAGCGCCCTCGCTACCGCTGAGTAGTTTTCGTCCGCTAGTTTGTGTATTGCGTAATCATCGGAGCGTTGGGGCATCAGCTGGGTGCCAACGCGTGGTCGGTGAATCGCTGCTCAACACACAAGTGAGGATCCCCCCGATGAATATGCACTTCTCACTGCTTCCAAGAGCCAGGCTGCTCCCCGCGCGCTGCGTGTGCTTGCAGTTTCGGCGCTCTCGATTGCCGCGCTCGGCCTCACCGGCTGCTCGGTGCTGAACCAGTTCTTGCCGAGTTCGCAGCCCTCCCGCGATGCAGACACCGGCGAGATCGTTGAGAAACAAGATAACGCCGACGTGTTCAGCCTGCGGGTCGGCGACTGCGTCAACACCGACAGCACGATGGCTGATGAGATTTCGGGCTTGCCCATGGTGCCCTGCGATCAGTCGCACACCGATGAGGTGTACTTCTCGTACATGGTTGAGGGCGACGAGTTTCCGGGGGAAGATGCGATCATCGCCGAGGCCGAGCAGAAGTGCGTTCCGGCCTTCGAGGAGTTCGTCGGAGCCGGATACCAAGACTCGGCGCTCGATTACTGGCCGATGTACCCGACCGAGGGCTCGTGGTCCGATGGCGACCGCGAGGTGCTCTGCCTCGTCTACGACCCGTCGGCGGAGACCGTCGGTAGCCTCGCGGGCGCGGCGCGCTAGCCGCAGATCGCCGGGGTGACGCGGCTACTCGGTCGCGCTGCCCCGGTATGCGCTCGGGGTCACTCCGAGCAGCGCCTTGAAGTCTTTCGTGAAGTGCGCGTGGTCGGCATACCCCAGCTCGGTCGCAAGTGCCGCAATGCTGAGGTTCGGCTGTTCGCGCAGGCGCGCTGCCCCCTCCTGCAGGCGGCGACGTCGAATCATCGAGTGCAGCGAGAGCCCGAAGTAGCGCTCGGCGAGGCGCTGCAGAGTGCGTGGCGAGGTGTGAAGCATCGGTGCCAGCTGGTCTGCTCGAATGAGCGTTGGATCGGCCAGCACCTCTTCCAGCTTGTTCGCGAGGGCGGCGTCTGAGCCTGTCTCGGGCTGAGGCACCCGCGCGCTCAACCACGTGCCGAGGGTGACCATTGCGCGCTCGTGCCGAGCATCGGGCGCGAGGTCGGCGCTCGTCATCGCGTCGACGATCTCGTGCAGCAGGGGAGTGTCATCGAGCTGCAGTGCGCTGTCGTGCAGCTCGTCGAGCTTTCGGCCGAGACCAGCCGCGAGCGCGTTTGCCGCGGCGGGGCGCAGCAGGGCTCCGACGCACCACCCCGCGCCCTCGAGCACCCGCTCGGAACGTCTCGTCGGCGGGCCGACAAACGCGATGCCGTTCGCTTCGATCGCGAGATTGCACGCCGGAAACGGCAGTACCCGCTGCACCGAGCGTTCGCCTGCATCAAGTCGCCACTCGGGAATCCAGAACCAGCGCACCGCGTGCGCGAGGTGAGCGGCTGGGGTGTAGCGATGAAACTCCGGCAGGTTCCGAGGGTACAGAACGCCCCGCTGCTGCTGCTGTGGGTCTCGCTGCTCCTGCTGTCCCATGGTCCCTGCCCGCACCTGACTCAACGTTGAACGTGGCGCAAATATGCAAGCGGCGCACGCGATCCTGATCCTACGCTGAAGCCATGAGCACTTCAGAGCACCGCGCCGCAACCGGCGCCCACACCACCAATGGAATGCCACACGGGGCGACGAGTCTGACGCCCTTCCTGGCGATCCCGCGCGCTGCAGATGCGATTGCGTTCTATCGCGACGTGTTTGGGGCACGGCTCATCGATGCGACCGAGATGGGCGGCGTCGTCGCGCATGCCGACCTCGACTTCGGCACCGGGCACCTGCAGCTCGGTGAGCCTATGCCCGACTATCACCTGGTCGCGTCGCCTGAGGGCGAAGACGACTGCTATTCGATGGGCATCTACGTGCCAGACGTCGACGCCGTCGTCGAGCGCGCGGTCGCGGCGGGTGCAGTCGTGCGCGAGCCGCCGGCCGACTTCGTGTCGGGCGACCGCTTTGCGAGCATCCGGGATCCGTTCGGGGTGCGGTGGTCGGTCATGACGCGGGTCGAGGATCTCTCAGAGCAAGAGAGCGCCGATCGCGTGCGGGAGTGGGCACGGAGTTTTCAGGGGTGAACGCATCGCGTTCACCAAACTCCGTGCCGGGCCCACCGGCCCGGGAGTTTTCAGGGGTGAACGCATCGCGTTCACCAAACTCCGTGCCGGGCCCACCGGCCCGGGCATTCGACGCCTGAGCGGCACAAGCCTGAGCGGTCAGCGTTTGCGCCACACGATGAGGTGGCTGCGCGAGAACGAGCGCGAGCATTTTGCGCACGAGGTTTCGCGGCTTGGCTGCCGAAACTTCGCGTGTTCGTGGCCCGCGGGGCAGACCCCCAACCAGGGAGCGAGTTCGTGCGCGATCTCGCCGTCGTGCGTGCGGCCGCCGACGTAGCCGAGCTCGCGCGCGATGCGCTTCCACTTCGGGCCGTGTGCCGCGTCTGAGCCGGCGATCGCGTGGGCCACCTCGTGCAGCAAGATCTGGTGAATCTCGTCATCGTCGAACTTCGCGGCGAGGTAGCGGGAGACGGTGATGCGGCGATCGGTGTAGTTGCAGAGGCCTGCTCGCCGCTTCGCGTGATCGAAGCCGAACGACCAGCTGCCTTGCCCGTGCAGGGGCTCGAGATGCAGCCGGATGAGCGCCTCGGCCCAGACCCGCACCCGGTCGAGCTCAGCCACGGTGCACCCTAGCCACGGCCGAACACCTCTGCCGGCGGCTCTGGGCTCGGCACCGCCTCGACGTCGGTTACGGCGCGAGCGCCGCGAAGCCATTCGTCGAGTTCGCGGCCCACGAGCATGCGCGCCGGGTGCGGGCCGCCCGCAAGCAGCCTGGGCAGCCACTCGAGTTCATGATCGACGTTAGAGTTCGAAGCGAGCAGCACGACGTTGCCGAATCGACGCCCCTTGAGGGTCTGGGGTTCGCCGACCGCCGCAACGGTGCCGAACACCGCCTCGAGCGTCGCCACCTGCGAGCGGGTGAACGCCTGGCCAGTGCCGTCGGTCGTGTTGACCACCACCAGCCCATCGGGGGCGAGCAGGGGAGCGATCAGCTCGTAGAACTCGACGCTCGACACATGCGCCGGGGTGCGCGACCCGGCGAAGATATCGACCACGACGAGGTCGATCGCGCCGTGCATGCCTTGTGGCAGCTTGCCGAGCACCTCGCGCGCGTCGCCGTGGCGCACGCGGATGCTTGCCCGCTTCGGCAGCGGCGCCGCCTCTCGCACGAGTTCGACGAGGGCGCTCTCGAGCTCGATGACCTGTTGCCTGCTGCCGGGTCGGGTTGCCTCGATGTAGCGGGGCAGCGTGAATGCGCCGCCGCCGAGGTGCAGCGCCGAGACGGGCTGACCCGGCGTGCGAAACAGGTCGATCGCATGCGCGATGCGGCGCACGTACTCGAAGAAGACCTCGCTCGGGTCGCGCAGATTGACGTGCGACTGCGGGGTGCCGTCAACGAGCAACTGGATCGCGCCGGGAACCCATCGATCCTCTTCGATCTCGGCGAGCAGCCCCGAGCTCAACGTGACCGGCTCGGGAAGCCTCACGCCGAGGTGCTCGCGGCGAGCCCGAGCTCGTCGATCTTGTGCTGCATGTCTGCGTTCGAGGGCTCTACCTGGTGGCTGCCGTCGCGGTACAGAATGACGGGAATGTTGGTGCGCCCGCTGATGTCTCGGGCCACATCGGCGGCCTCGGGGTCTGCGACAAGATCGATGTAGCGGTAGCTAGCGCCTGCGGCGTCGAAGACGCGCTTCGCGCGACGGCAGTCACCGCACCAGTCGGCACCGAAGATGATGGTCTCTTCGGTTGCGGTGGTTTCTGATGCTGCCTGCGGAGTGCTCTGCTCGTTCATGCTTCAAGGGTACGCCGAGCCCCCGGCATTCGTCGCCCTCGCTACTACGCTGCGAGCGAGCAGCGCTGCGAATCAACTTGCTCGGCCCGATCAGCCGGTTCTGACCGCAGCACTGAGCTGATTCACGCGCGCATCGGCGATCTGCAGGGCTCGCGACTCACGCTGCCTCCGCACGAAGAGGATCGCCTGAAGTGCGAGCTCGGGGTGCGCCGGGGGCGCCGGCGACACGAAGGGCTCGGTCTCGGCGAGCAGCGACGCGGCAACGTGCAGCCGGGCGGCCGGTTCCATCGCGGGCGCATGCGCGAGAAACTGCGTGATTCTGCGGCTGAGCCGGTCTGGCAGCAGTGCGACGTCTGCGAGCTGTGCCCAACTCTCGAGTTGGGGCGGCAAAACGGCCGGAGCAATCGCCAGCGGTTTCGTGCGCACCCGCTGGCAGTACGTGCCCGCGAGCAGGTCACCGAGGCGCTGGGACCGGGGCGAGAACGCCCCCGAGACGATCGCGATGGCACCGAGCGTCATGTAAGTCTCGAGCACCCCGGTCAGGGCGCGAATGATCGAGTGGCGCATGGTAATGGCACCGCCATCGGTGCGCACGACTCTGCCGCCGATCGCGAGCTTGCCGAGGCTGCGCCCCCGCATGGCGATCTCGATCGTGCAGGGCAGCACCACCAGAGCGATCACGATGGTGACGACCATGAGGATCCTCGAGGTCGCCTCATCAAGCAACCCGAACTCGCCTGCCCACGAACCCAGCCACCCGAAAAGCAGCAGCACCGCGAACGACACCGCAATATCGATCAGCGCACCGAGCGCCCGAAACACCACTCCCACCGGCTGCACATCGATCGCCACGGCCTCGCCCGAGAGCAGCTCGTGCACGGGGTCGACGTGCACAGAGCCGTGGGATGCGGTGCGGGGAGGCAGCGGCACGGGGCGAAACTCGGCAGACATGACTACAGTTAATCAGGTGGACGCAGATGCGCTGGCCGAGAATCGCCTGCCCGAGTGGCAGCGGCTGAACGAGCTGAGCCGCAACCCGCACCCGACGGGCGCAGAAGTCGATGAGCTCGTCGCGAGATACCGCTCGGCATCGGCAGACCTTGCCGAGCTCAAGAGCACGGTCGGCGAATCGCCTCAGGGAGCCTATCTTTCGACAGTGTTGGCTGCGGCGAGACTACGACTCACCGGTTCGCCTCAGAACGTGCTGGTGAGGATCGGCGACTTCTTCGTCTGGCAGCTCCCGGCGGCGCTCTACCGACTGCGCAAGACGACGGCATGGGTCGCGGCTGTCTTTCTGGCGATTGCCACCATCGTCGCGCTCTGGATCGTGTTGAACCCCGCGGTCGTCGACGCGCTCTGGGACGCCGAGACGCTGAAAGCCTACGCCGAAGAAGACTTCACCGGGTACTACACCGAGAATCCGGCGGCGGTGTTCGCGGGAATGGTGTGGACGAACAACGCGTGGATCGCCGTGCAGTGCGTACTCTTCGGCGTCACCGGCATCTGGCCGGTGTTCTCGATGGTGCAGAACGCGATGAACCTCGGCCTGGCAGCGGGCAGCATGGCCGCCTACGGCAACTTCGATGTGATGCTGCAGCACATCTTGCCCCACGGCATGCTCGAGCTGACCGCGCTCTTCGTCGCTGCGGCCGGCGGCCTGCACCTGTTCTGGGCGTGGGTCGCGCCGGGTGAGCGCAGCAGGGCCGAGGCGCTCGCCGCCGGCGGGCGCTCGCTCGGGACCGTCGCGATCGGCCTGGTGTTCACCCTCGCGCTTGCTGGGCTGGTCGAGGGCTTCGTGACCGGCTGGTGGCTGCCGTGGCCAGTGAAGATCGCCATCGGCGCAGCGGCCCTCGGCGTGTTTCTCTGGTACATGCTCTTCGTCGGCCGCAGGGCGGCGCGGCACGGCGAGACCGGCGACCTCGTCGAGTTCGAAGCAGGTACCCCGAAGCTGGTGGCGGGCTAACGGGCCCTACAATCGCCCCGCCGCCTTGAGCGCCAGGTAGCGGTCGGCGATCTTCTGCGGCAGCTGCTCCGGGTCGGCGCTGAGCGCTTCGCCACCCGCGCGCTGCACGGCCTCTGCCACCTGAGCTGCCTCTGCGAGGGTGCGTTCGGCCGCGGCCGCGAGGTAGATCGCCTCGCGGGTCTCAGAGTCGCGCGACAGCCGCTCGAGGTTGCCGTCGCTTGCGGCCGCGACGAGCATTGTGGTACCGCGGTTCGGCTGCGGGAGCGCTGAGAGAAACCCGCGTGCGCCCTCGAGAGAGTCTTGGGCGGTGAGCACCACGATGAGCGAGGGGCGGGTGGTGACGCTGCGGATCGCCGCGAAGGCCGCACTCCAGTCGGTGTCGACGAGCCGCGGAAACACTGGGGCCATGGCCGCGCTCATCGCCGCAAGCAGGGGAGCGCCATCGACGCCCGTGACGCGCGCCCGCACCGAACGATCGACCATCAGTAGATGCACGTGATCGCCGCCCTGCGAGGCCAATGCGCCGAGCAGCAGCGCCGCTTCGAGGGAAGCATCGAGTCGGGTCGCGTCGCCGACTCGAGCGGCAGCAGTTCGCCCGGTATCTACGAGGATCACCACGTGCCGATCCCGCTCCGGCCGCCAGGTGCGCAGCATCGTCGTCGTGCTGCGCGCGGTGGCGCGCCAATCGATTGAGCGCACGTCGTCGCCTCGCACGTACTCGCGCAGTGAGTCGAACTCGGTGCCCTGCCCTCGCACTTGCACGCTGGTATTGCCATCGAGCTCGCGCAGGCGGGCGAGTCGCGACGGCAGGTGCTTGCGGGAATGAAACTCCGGCAGCACGGTGAGGCGCCCCGCGACCTCGTGCTTTGCCTGCCTGCCGGCGAGGCCGAGCGGGCCGAACGAGCGAACCATCACGAACTCGCTGCGCAGCTCGCCGCGGCGGCGGGGAAGCAGGGTGAAACTGACTGCTCTGGCTTCGCCGGGCGGCAACTCGAGCGACGCGCGCGAGGGCCTCGCACCAGCGGTTGGCTGCCAGGCGTCGCGCAGACTGCCGCGCAGCTGGCGCTCGCCCAAGTTGCGGGCGATCACCGCCGTCTCTGTCGCCTCGAACCGGCGTGCACGCTCCGGGCCTCGCCGCGTGACTTCGAGCCGGCGCGGGTTCGCGGCGCGCAACACGTCGAGCACGACGAGCACCGCGACGAACAGCAGCCAGGCGGGCAGCACGAACCACGGCGAAGTGCCGAGGGTGCCGAGCAGCACGATCGGCACGACACCGAGACCGGTGAGCAGCACGAGGCGGGCGGTGAAGAACATTGCGCCTCGTTAGATCGGAACGACGGTCTGGCGAACGATCGCGGCCAGCACGGTGTCGGCCGAGACTCCCTCCATCTGCGCGTCCGGCCGCAGCGAGATGCGGTGGCGCCAGACGGGGGTCAGCATGGCCTGCACGTGGTCTGGGGTGACGGCTACCGAACCGCTGAGCCAGGCCCAGGCCTTCGCCGCGGCCAGCAGCGCTGCCGAGGCGCGCGGGCTCGCGCCGAGCTCGACCGAAGGCGCCGACCTGGTGGCTCGGGCGAGATCGACGATGTAGGCGAGCACATCGTCGGCGACGGCGACCCTCGAGACAGCTTGCTGAGCCGCGATCAATTCGGCGGGAGTAGTCACCGCGTGCAGCTCGGTGAGCTCTCTCGGTGAGAAGCCATCGGAGTGGCGGCGCAGCACCTGCAGCTCTGCCGCATGATCTGGCAGATCGACGATCAGCTTCATCATGAACCGGTCGAGCTGCGCCTCGGGCAGCGCGTAGGTGCCCTCGTACTCGACCGGGTTCTGCGTCGCGGCGACGAGAAAAGGATCGGGCAGCGCGAGCGTCTGCCCGTCTGCCGAGACCTGGCGCTCCTCCATCGCTTCGAGCAGGGCCGCCTGGGTTTTGGGTGGCGTGCGGTTGATCTCGTCTGCCAGCAGCACGTTGGTGAACACCGGCCCGCGCCGAAACTCGAACTCGCCTGCCTTCGCATCGTAGATGAGCGAGCCGGTGACGTCTCCGGGCATCAGATCAGGGGTGAACTGCACGCGTTTGGTGTCGAGCCCAAGCGCGCGCGAGAACGACCGCACCAGCAGAGTCTTCGCGACGCCCGGAACACCCTCGAGCAGCACGTGGCCGCGTGCCAACAGCGCCACGAGCAGCCCCGAGATGATGCCGCCCTGGCCGACGACCGCCTTCTCGACCTCCACGCGAATGCGCTGCATCGCGACCCGAAGGGCTGCATCGTCGGGCACGTGAGGCTCTGGCGCCGAGTTCGGGGCGAACATCGAGGGCTCGTTCTCGTGTTGGGTCACTGGATCGGCCTTTCGTCGGGGTGGTCGGTTGGGTCGCTTGTCGACACGGGTGGTGTCGTTGGTTCTGAGGGTGGCAGTGGGTCGACGCGGTCGAGGATCGTGCCCAGCGCGCGGGCGAAACTCGCGAGTTCGGCGTCGTTCGCCGGGAGCGGGCCGTTGAGCAGCTGCGTGAGCGCCGGCTCGTGAGGAATCGCGTACGCGATCTGCGCGGGCGTCGCGCGCTGTGACAGCCCGAGTCTCTTGCCGAGGCGCCGCACCGCCCCGTCGCGCAATGCGGCAGCAGCGTGCGCGCTGTCGCCCGTCTGCGCAGTGAGCCGTGCGCGCCCGTGCATCGTCTCTGAGGCGCGCACGGTGACGGGCAGGCGCTCTTCGACCAGTGGGCCGAACCTGCGGCCGCGCCAGACGGCGGCCACGATCGCGGTGACGACAAGCAGCAGCATGACCGGGGTGACCCAGGTCGGGGTGAGCGCTGCAAGCGTGCCAGCTCGATCTACTTCGAGATCGGCTGCTGACGGCTGGTACCAGACGACGCGGTCAGTATTGCCGAGTAGGGCGAAGGCGAGTGCCGCATTGCCGTTTTCGGCGAGGTGTGCGTTGTCGAAGAGGGGAGAAGCTTCGATGATCGCGACGTGTGCGCTGCCACCAGAGCCCGAAACCTTTGCAAATAGCAGTGCGGCCTGCCCGTCGTCATTTGTAAAGCATGTGGTCGCGCCCTCTGCGGGCTCGAAGAGCACTGCGGCTTCGATCTCACCGACACCGGAGAAGTCATATGCGCGGCAGTCGCCGGTGGACGGCTCACTAACGGGCTGGTCAAAAGCGCTCTCGCTGAACTCGCCGAGCGCGAAGTCGCGCAGCACCTTCTCGTCGGCGGTCACGAACACCGTGAGCGCGGCGTTCGAAGCGAGCTCGCGCGCGTTTTCGATCGCAGCATCGCTCGGTATCAACGGCGACGACATGACCAGCGTTGAGTCTTCACTATTGAGCAGGCGACGCGCCTCGTCTTTGCCGGTCGCGATCTCGACCGAGACGCCCTCTGCTTCGAGGATCGTCGAGAGCGCCTTTGCGCCCTCGGGTGAAGCGCTTGTCGGGTCTAGCGTGGCGCGCTCGTTTGGCCCCTTGCCACCCAGTACGACGAGCGCGGCAGCTGCCACGACAAGCAGCACGCTCGCGCCGATCCAACGCAATGCGCGGTTTCTGCGCGGCGGAGACGAGCTTGCGGTGCTTACCGCGCTGGCTCGACGAGTGTCTGAATGGATCGTCATGCGGGCACCGCGATTCTGGCCAGCGAAATTCGCTCGTCGACAGCGCGGACTGCCTGGTACGTGGGTTCATCACCGGGCGCTCCGAGATAGCGCACGTCGTCGAATAGCTGAGCAGCGTTGAGCAAAGCTGCCTGTTCGTCGGGAAAAGAGCGGCTCGCGGCTGCCGCGATCGACTGCGCGGTTGCGCCCGGTGCGGGATCGAGCAGTTCGCGCTCGATCAATGACCTGGCGAGCGCGCGGTATCGCTGGGTGACGGCGCCGCCCCAGTCGCCCGCACGTGCGAGGTCGTCTGCCGCGCCACGAAGCTGAGCCGCGCTGAGCTGATCGTGTTGCCCGAGCAAAGCCCCGTGACTCTGCATTCGGCGCGAGGCGCGGGGCCTGCCCCAGGCAATCACGCCGATTACCAGCAGCGCGATCACTACGGCAGCGATCGTGATGAGCAAGACGAGCCCGCCGGCTCCGTTGCCAAGGTCTGGGTTCAGGAGCTTGTCGAGAAACTCGAGCACGGCGAGCGATGCGCGGTCGAAGGCGTTCGGTTGCGCGGCAAGATATTCGGGTTTCGACAGCTCTTGCTCGGCGAGACGCCTCGCCTCTTCTGCGTCGGGCAGCGCGGCGAGACGGGCGAGCACCCCAGGCAGCGCGAGCGTGTCGAAACCGGTGATCACATTTGCCCCGTGTAGCCGTACGGCGCTTGCATTTGCGTGTGTGCCTGCGCCGCGGGAATGTGCGGCGGCGCAAACTGCGGCACGACATACGGGTCGCCGAGTTGCTCGCGCGACCAGCCGACGGCCAGGTGCTCGACGAAGCTGCCGAGCGCCTGGTCTAGCCCTTCTTTGCGCATGCGCGAGTCGAGGTAGACGAGACCTGCTGCAGTGTTCTGCGCAATTGACCCCACAGCGCTGATCACGAGCACGAGCAGCTGCGGCACAAGCATCAGGAGGAGCATCGTGATCACCGAGCTCGGTGAAACTTCGCTGCCCTCCAGGGGATCACCCGTCGGCATGAGCACGGGAATCAGCAGCATCGCGAACAGCTGGGCGACGCCGCTTACCGCGTTCGCGGCGAAGCCGATAATGACGCCGACGAGGGCGGTTGCGCCGAACGCGACCCAGAACCTGCCCCTCACCAGGTGCCACGAGCGCTTCATCGCCTCACCGATCGTGCACCGCTCAATGACGAGCACGGTCGGCACGAGCAGCAACTTCGTGCCGATCCAGATGACGAAGAGGGTAAACCCGAGGAGTAGGGCGAGGCCCAGCGCGATGCCGACTCCGACGCCCACGCCTACCTCGTCAAATGCGACTCCCAAGCCGGCGCCGGCGCCGAGCGCGATTGCGGCGAGAACAACGATTGCGATGCCGGCCGCGAGCCCGATCATCAGGGTGTAGCCCAGGATGCGCCAGAACACCGGCTTGACCTGTTGCCAGACCTCGGAGAGCTTCGGCTTCTCGCCGAGCACGGCGATGCGCAGGTTTGCGGCAACCACGCCCTGCACCGCCGCGCCGATGGCGATCGAGAGCATGCTGATCAAGAGGCCAGCGCCGAGGGAGAGCCCCAGGGTGCCTGCCATGATTGCGTCGAAGTCGGGGTCACTCGGAGTGAGTGTGTCCATCCGTGCGAAGCTGCTCGCGAAGATGACCGTAAAGAGCCCGAGCGCGAGCAGGCTGACCACGAGCTGCGTACCGACGCCGAAGCCCAACAGCACAGACGGGTTGTGCCGCAGCATGGCAAAGGATTTGCCGAGGATCGTGCCGAAGTCGAGCGGACGCAGCGGAACAATGCCACGCCTCGGTGCGGGTGTCCAGTAGGGGGAGCTCATACCCCCATCCTTGCAGGTCGCTCCGACACTCAATTGCGGGTAGCTGCGATCCTTGGAGAAAAGCTTGTGGGTACGTAACAAATGGGTTACAGTTGATAGCTGCGCTTCGAATTCTTTTGTGTGCCTTCATATTGCGGTCGGCCATCGAGCTCGTTGTTCCTATTTCACGAGCGGATCGAAGCCTTCACCGCTAGACCAGGTCAGACGGCCCGACGGGGCCCACGGAGGTAGTTTCCTTGGCTGCTGCGAGTAACGCAACTCCCACACATTCACCCAAGAACGGCCGCGCACACCAGCGGCTCTCGTTCGCCAAGATTAGCGACACCCTCACGGTGCCGAACCTTCTTGCGCTGCAACTCGAGAGCTTCGACTGGCTCGTAGGCAACGACACGTGGAAAGAGCGTGTCGTCGAGGCTCAGAAGGCGGGTCGTGACGACATCGCCCTGAAGAGCGGCCTCGAGGAGATCTTTGACGAGATCTCGCCGATCGAAGACAACGCTGGCACCATGCAGCTGTCGTTCGAGAACCCGATTCTTGACGAGCAGAAGTTCTCGATCGAGGAGTGCAAGGAGCGGGGCAAGACCTACTCAGCACCTCTCTACGTCGAGGCAGCCTTCTACAACACCGAGACCCAGGTGCTGAAGAGCCAGACTGTCTACATGGGTGACTTCCCCATCATGACCGACAAGGGCACCTTCATCATCAACGGCACCGAGCGCGTCATCGTTTCGCAGCTCGTGCGTAGCCCCGGCGTGTACTTCGAGCGCGCACAGGAGAAGACGAGCGATAAGGACGTCTTCACCGCACGCGTGATTCCGAGCCGTGGTGCATGGCTCGAGTTCGAGATCGACAAGCGCGACCAGGTCGGCGTGCGCATCGATCGCAAGCGCAAGCAGTCGGCAACCGTGTTCCTGAAGGCACTCGGCATGACGACCGAAGAGATTCTTGAGGAGTTCGCCGGCTACGAGTCGATCGCCGCAACCCTCGAGAAGGACGGCGTCACGACTCAGGAAGAGGCGCTGAAGGACATCTACCGCAAGCAGCGTCCGGGCGAGCAGGTGGCAATCGAAGCCGCACGCGCTCTGCTCGACAACAGCTACTTCAACTCGAAGCGCTACGACCTCGCTAAGGTCGGTCGCTACAAGATCAACCGCAAGCTCGGCATCGACGCGCCCATCACCGACTCGGTGCTGACGCTCGAAGACGTTGTTGCAACGATCAAGTACCTCGTTGGCCTGCACGCAGGCACCGAGACCCTGCCGGGCGTTCGCGATGGCAAGGAGATCGACGTTCGTCTCGATACCGACGACATCGACCACTTCGGCAACCGTCGCATCCGCGCTGTGGGTGAGCTCATCCAGAATCAGGTGCGCACCGGCCTCAGCCGCATGGAGCGCGTGGTTCGTGAGCGTATGACCACTCAAGACATTGAGGCGATCACCCCGAACACCCTGATCAACACTCGCCCCGTGCTGGCTGCGATCAAGGAGTTCTTCGGTACTTCGCAGCTGTCGCAGTTCATGGATCAGAACAACCCGCTCGCGGGCCTGACCAACAAGCGCCGCCTCTCGGCTCTCGGCCCCGGCGGTCTCTCACGTGACCGCGCAGGCGTCGAGGTGCGTGACGTTCACCCGTCGCACTACGGCCGTATGTGCCCCATTGAGACCCCTGAAGGCCCGAACATTGGTCTGATCGGTGCACTCGCAACCTTCGCGCGTATCAACGCGTTCGGCTTCATCGAGACCCCGTACCGTCGCATTGTCGAGGGCAAGGTCACCGACCAGGTCGATTACCTCACCGCACACGAAGAAGATGAGTACCTCATCGCTCAGGCTGGCGCGCCGCTGACCAAGGACGGCAAGTTTGCTGAGAAGCAGGTGCTCGCTCGCCCCCGTGGCGCCGAGGTGCAGATGGTCGATGCAGGCCGTGTGCAGTACATGGACGTTTCGCCGCGCCAGATGGTGTCGGTAGCGACCTCGCTTATTCCGTTCCTCGAGCACGACGATGCAAACCGCGCGCTCATGGGTGCCAACATGCAGCGCCAGGCTGTGCCGCTCGTGCGCAGCGAGTCGCCGCTCGTTGGTACCGGTATGGAGGGCTACGCGGCCATCGACGCGGGTGACGTGGTCACCGCTGAGAAGTCGGGTGTCATCAGCGAGGTATCGGCTGACTTCGTCACCGTGCAGCACGACGAGGGTGGCTCGAAGAGCTACTACCTGCGCAAGTTCGACCGCTCGAACCAGGGCACCAACTACAACCACCGCGTGATCGTTCGCGCCGGTGAGCGTATTGAGGCTGGCGAGGTTATCGCTGACGGCCCCGCAACCGAAAACGGCGAGCTCGCACTCGGCAAGAACCTGCTCGTCGCGTTCATGCCTTGGGAAGGCCACAACTACGAGGATGCGATCATCCTGAGCCAGAACCTGGTGAAGGAAGACACCCTCTCGTCGATTCACATCGAAGAGTACGACGTCGACGCGCGCGACACCAAGCTTGGTAAGGAAGAGATCACCCGTGATCTGCCGAACGCAAGCATGGAGGCGCTCAAGGATCTCGACGAGCGCGGCATCATCCGTATCGGCGCAGAGGTTCGCCCCGGCGACATTCTCGTCGGCAAGGTCACCCCGAAGGGTGAGACCGAGCTGTCGGCAGAAGAGCGCCTGCTGCGCGCCATCTTCAATGAGAAGAGCCGCGAGGTTCGCGACACTTCGCTGAAGGTACCGCACGGCGTCTCGGGCACCGTCACCTCTGTGAAGGTATTCGACGCAGAGAACGACAACGACGACGAGCTCGGCTCGGGTGTCAACCAGCGCGTGGTCGTCTACATCGCTCAGAAGCGTAAGATCACCGAGGGCGACAAGCTTGCTGGCCGCCACGGCAACAAGGGTGTCATCTCGAAGATCCTCCCCGTCGAAGACATGCCGTTCCTCGCAGACGGTACGCCTGTTGACGTGATCCTGAACCCGCTCGGTATTCCAGGTCGAATGAACTTCGGTCAGGTGCTCGAGACCCACCTCGGCTGGATCGCCAACCAGGGCTGGAAGATCGAGGGTAACCCCGAGTGGGCCTCGAAGCTGAAGGCTGAGGCGCTCGAAGCTGGCCCGAACACCAAGGTTGCGACCCCCGTGTTCGACGGCGCGAGCGAGGAAGAGATCAAGGGCCTGCTCGATTCGACCCTGCCGACTCGTGACGGTGAGCGTCTCATCGACTCAACCGGCAAGACCCGTCTCTTCGACGGTCGCTCGGGCGAGCCTTACCCGTACCCCGTCTCGGTGGGCTACATGTACATCCTGAAGCTGCACCACCTTGTCGATGACAAGATTCACGCACGCTCGACGGGCCCCTACTCCATGATCACCCAGCAGCCGCTCGGCGGTAAGGCCCAGTTCGGTGGCCAGCGCTTCGGTGAGATGGAAGTGTGGGCACTCGAGGCTTACGGCGCCGCATACGCGCTGCAGGAGCTCTTGACGGTCAAGTCTGATGACATCCTCGGTCGTGTAAAGGTCTACGAGGCAATCGTGCGTGGTGAGAACATCCCCGAGCCCGGTGTGCCCGAGTCGTTCCGAGTGCTGATGAAGGAAATGCAGTCGCTCTGCCTGAACGTTGAGGTGCTGGGCGCGGACGGCCAGGCAGTGAACCTGCGAGACAACGATGACGAAGCTCACCGCACCGCGGAAGAGCTCGGCATTAACCTCTCGTCGCGCTTCGAGACTTCGTCGATCGACGAAATCTGAATTGATGCCCGCACTGTGTGAGCACAGTGCGGGCGCTCAGACAAGTTTTAAATTTTTACACCCCAAGGAGAAAAATTGCTCGAGGGTACGAGTTTTAACGAGCTTCAGATTCGCCTCGCGACCGCTGACGATATTCGCAGCTGGTCGTTCGGTGAGGTCAAGAAGCCCGAAACCATCAACTACCGCACGCTGAAGCCCGAAAAAGACGGCCTCTTCGGTGAGCAGATCTTCGGCCCCAGCCGTGACTGGGAGTGCGCGTGCGGCAAGTACAAGCGCGTGCGTTACAAGGGCATCGTTTGTGAGCGCTGTGGCGTCGAGGTAACCAAGTCGAGCGTTCGTCGTGAGCGCATGGGTCACATTGAGCTCGCAGCTCCCGTGACGCACATCTGGTACTTCAAGGGCGTGCCTAGCCGCCTCGGCTACCTGCTCGACATGGCTCCCAAGGACCTCGAGAAGGTTATCTACTTCGCCGCCTACATGGTGATCGATGTTGACGAAGAGGGCCGCCACGAAGACATGGGCGAGCTCGAGTCGGAGCTGCGTCTCGAAATCTCAAGCCTGGAGCAGCAGCGCGACCTCGCGATTGCGCAGCGCCAGCAGCAGGCTGAGCAGGATCTCGCGGCGCTCGAGGCCGAGGGTGCGAAGGCAGACCAGCGCCGTCGGGCTGAGGCATCGGCCGAGAAGGAGCTTGCGGGCATTCGCAAGAACTTCGACGATGACATTGCAGCCCTGCACCGCGTCTGGGACGACTTCCGCAACCTCAAGGTTGGCGACCTCAAGCCTGAGGACGCAGCATTTGCTGAGCTCCAGGATCGCTTTGGCGACTACTTCGAGGCCTACATGGGCGCTGAAGCAATCAAGAAGCGTCTCGAGGCCTTCGACCTCGCTTCTGAGAGCGACTCGCTGCACCTCCAGATCAGCGAGGGCAAGGGCCAGAAGAAGGTTCGCGCCATCAAGCGTCTGAAGGTTGTCAACTCGTTCCTGCAGACCGGCGCAAGCCCGGCTGCCATGGTGCTCGACGTTGTTCCCGTGATCCCGCCGGAGCTTCGCCCCATGGTGCAGCTCGACGGTGGCCGCTTCGCGACCTCTGACCTCAACGACCTCTACCGTCGTGTGATCAACCGCAACAACCGTCTGCGTCGTCTGCTTGATCTCGGTGCACCCGAGATCATCGTGAACAACGAGAAGCGCATGCTGCAGGAGGCCGTCGACGCACTGTTCGACAACGGTCGTCGCGGCCGCCCCGTTACCGGTACCGGCAACCGCGCCCTGAAGTCGCTCAGCGACATGCTCAAGGGCAAGCAGGGTCGCTTCCGTCAGAACCTGCTCGGTAAGCGCGTTGACTACTCGGGTCGTTCGGTTATCGTCGTTGGCCCGCAGCTCAAGCTGCACCAGTGTGGTCTGCCGAAGGACATGGCGCTCGAGCTGTTCAAGCCGTTCGTCATCAAGCGCCTGATCGACCTGTCACACGCACAGAACATCAAGGCCGCCAAGCGCATGGTTGAGCGCGCACGCAGCGAGGTCTGGGATGTGCTCGAAGAAATCATTCGTGAGCGCCCCGTTCTGCTGAACCGCGCACCGACCCTGCACCGCCTCGGCATCCAGGCGTTCGAGCCGCAGCTCGTTGAGGGCAAGGCTATTCAGCTGCACCCGCTCGTGTGTGCTGCGTTCAACGCTGACTTCGACGGTGACCAGATGGCAGTGCACCTGCCGCTGTCGGTCGAGGCTCAGGCTGAGGCTCGCGTGCTGATGCTCGCTTCGAACAACATTCTGAAGCCTTCGGACGGCCGCCCCGTGACCCTGCCTTCGCAGGATATGATCATCGGCCTGCACCACCTGACCACCGTGAAGGTTGGTTCGGCTGGTGAGGGTCGCGCGTTCGGCTCGATCTCTGAGGCGATCCTGGCTATGGACGAGGGCACCCTCGACCTGGGCGCGCAGGTCAAGCTGCGCCTCACCGGTTACACCGATGCTTCGGGCGTGACCAGCGAGCGCCCCGTGGTCGTCGAGACCACGCTCGGCCGTGCGATCTTCAACGAGGCGCTGCCCGCAACCTACCCATACTTCGAGCGCGTTGCCGACAAGGGCAGCCTGTCGACGCTGGTCAACGACCTCGCCGAGCGCTACCCGAAGGTGGAGGTTGCTGCAACGCTCGACCGCATCAAGGATGCGGGCTTCCACTGGGCAACCCGCTCGGGTGTCACCGTTGCGCTGAGCGACATCGTGACCCCAGCAGGCAAGGCGCAGATCCTCGCAGATCACGAAAAGGCCGCTGCAGCAGTGCAGAAGAAGTTCGACAAGGGCCTCATCACCGATGCAGAGCGTCACAGCGAGCTCGTCGAGATCTGGACCGAGGCGACCGATGAGGTTGCTGCGGCGATGAAGGACGCGTACCCCGAAGACAACACCATCTTCCGTATGGTGTCGTCGGGTGCTCGTGGTAACTGGCTGCAGATTCGTAACATCTCGGGTATGCGTGGCCTCGTGTCTGACCCGAAGGGTGAGATTATCCCGCGTCCGATCATTAACTCGTACCGCGAGGGCCTGTCGGTGGCGGAGTACTTCATCGCGACCCACGGTGCGCGTAAGGGTCTTGCCGATACCGCACTCCGTACCGCCGACTCGGGTTACCTGACCCGTCGTCTCGTCGACGTGTCGCAGGATGTCATCATTCGCGAAGAGGATTGCGGCACCCACCGCGGCCTTGAGCTGCCCATCGCGGCGGCTGACGCGAACGGCGCACTGGTTCGTGATGACAACGTCGAGAACTCGGTCTACGCACGTACCCTCGCAACCGCTGCTGTGGATGCAAAGGGCAAGGTTGTGGCCGAGGCTGGCAGCGATGTCGGCGACGTGCTGATCGATGCTCTCGTTGAGGCTGGCGTGACCGAGATCAAGGTGCGCTCTGTGCTCACCTGTGAGTCGGCAGTAGGCGTGTGCGCCACCTGCTACGGTCGCTCGCTCGCAACCGGCCAGCGCGTTGACATCGGTGAGGCCGTTGGCATCATCGCTGCTCAGTCGATTGGTGAGCCCGGTACCCAGCTGACGATGCGTACCTTCCACACCGGTGGTTCGGCTTCGGCAGATGACATCACGCAGGGTCTGCCCCGCGTGCAGGAGCTGTTCGAGGCTCGTACCCCCAAGGGCGCGTCGCCGATCGCAGAGGCAGCTGGCCGCATCACGATCGAAGATACGCCGAAGGGCCGTAGCATTCTGCTCACGCCTGACGACGGCACCGAGGAGAAGGCGTACCCCGTGCTGAAGCGCGCGACGCTCATTGTCGAAGACGGTGACCACGTCGAGCTCGGCCAGCCGTTCCTGCAGGGCACTCTCGACCCGAAGGATATTCTTCAGGTGGGTTCGACCGAGAATGGCAAGCACATTCCGGGCGAGCGTGCCGTGCAGAAGTACCTCGTTGAGGGCGTGCAGGGCGTGTACCGTTCGCAGGGCGTGCCGATTCACGACAAGCACATCGAGGTCATCGTGCGCCAGATGCTGCGCAAGGTCACCGTGGTTGACCACGGCGAGACCGAGCTGCTTCCGGGCGAGCTCGTTGACCGTGCGCGCTACCAGCGCATCAACCGCGAGGCACTCGTTGACGGCAAGCGCGCCGCCACCGCTCGCCCCGAGGTGATGGGTATCACGAAGGCGTCGCTCGCGACCGAGTCGTGGCTGTCGGCCGCATCGTTCCAGGAGACGACCCGCGTGCTCACGCAGGCCGCCATGGAGGGATCGCGCGATCCGCTCATCGGCCTCAAGGAGAACGTCATCATCGGTAAGCTCATCCCGGCCGGCACCGGCCTGGGTGTCTACCGTGACGTCGACGTCGAGGCGACCGAGGAAGCAAAGGCTGAGCGCTACCCGAGCCGCCTGTTCGCGACCGACAGTGGCTTCGACGAGAACGACCTCTCGTTCGTCGACTACGACACTTTCACTGCAGAGGAGTTCAATCCCAGCGATTACTCGTAACGCAGCGCGGTCTTGGTCGGGGCGTAATAGCCTCGGCCGAGACAGCCGAGGGACATACGGCACGCAAAGCTTTGCTTTGCAAAAGTGCCTTGGTCCCCAGCGACTACAGCTAAGGTTGAACTGATCTGAGTGAACTCAGACCGAGGGCCGCTACCGACATTGGGGGATGTTCGGTAGCGGCCCTCGTCATGTCTGCCGCGTGGGATCGGCGCGCCGCAGTTTTCAGCGACACCCGAGGCAGCTACGCAGACGTCTGGCGCGCAGCAAGTACGCTGGCGAGCAAAGCGGTATGTGCGGATCCTCCGCCCATACCAGCGAAGCAACGAGAGGTGAAGCCATGAGCGAAGATCGCGAGCAGGCAGGCGCAGCCGTGGAGCAGGCTGAGGCAACCGATACCCAGGTGCTTGCTGCGGTCGAACGCGCAGCAGAAGTTGCGGCCCCGGCCGCCGAGGAAACAACCGCAGAGGGTGCGGCCCCGACTGCCGAGGCGGAAGACAAGGCGGCAACGAGCGTGTCGACTTCTACCTCGGAGCGCCCGGTAATCGTACAGGCCACTGAGCCACCGAGCGCAGGCAAACTTGAGACCGCAGAAGAGATCTTCGCTGCGCACACGCCTCGTGAGACCCCGGTTATAGCAGCTGCAGAGCAGGCTGAGGCTACGGCAGTTCTGCCGCAGGAGACCTCGGTGGCTGCGCTTCCAACAAGCGCAGCCGCGGTGCTAGACACCGAGTTGCCACCCGCGCGCGACGGTGAGATTCGCATCAGCGCTGACCATCCCATGGCGGCGCTCTACATGCAAAACCCAATGCCGCCCGAGGTGCGCGGCAACCGCGGTGCGGGCGTGCTGATTGCGCTTGTGGCGACGGTGGCGTTCGCGCTCGTCTACGCGGGGGTGCTTGCCCTGTGGCTTGCGCCGAGCTACCCGCCGTCAACGTTCCTCAACGAGGGGCTGCTGCCGTGGGTACTGAACTGGGGCTTCGCTGCGGCCGCGCTCGGGTTCTTCGTGGGCCTGGCGGTGCTCGTGCTGGTTGTCGGCCGTGCCGGCTGGTGGGCGTACGTGCTCGGCGGTTTGCTCGTTGCGATTGTGACGTGGGGCGCAGCGCTGCTCGGCTATGCGCTCGCAGCGCGCTTTGGCGGCGAAACTGTCAGCCTGCAGCCGCTTTCGTTGCTTACGGAGTACGGCCTCTTCATTCCGGTGCTCGCCGCGGGAATCGTTGGTCGCGAGGTAGCCGTATGGTTCGGTGCATGGATCGGTGCCCGCGGGCGCAAGATGAAGCGTGTGAACGCTGAGGCCATCGCCGAGTACGAAACCGCGCTCGCTGAGGTGCAGGCGAAGCAGCCGTGACCGGTGGCCACCGTCGAGGCGTGACCCGAGGCTACGTCTGGGGTCTGGTGTTCGCGGTGGCTATTGTGGGGTTTGCCCTGATGCTTGCGGCGTGGTCTGTCATCTCGCTTGCCACGGGCCGTGGCCCGGTGTCGACCGAGGGCATCGGGTATAGCGTGACGGCGATCGTGGTGCTGCTCTGCCTGGGCCTCTTGGTGTGGCAGCTCTGGTCGCAGTGTCTGACATTGTTGCGCGGCAGACGCCAACTTTCGTGGCGGCATCTGCTCGTGGTGTCGTTTGGCGGGTACCTGCTGTGGAGCTGCATTGGCACGCTCGCCGGGTTGTCTATCGGCGATACCTGGTTGAGCCTGCACGCGCTTGCTCTTGCCGTGTCATGGGCGCTCGCTGCGGTGCTCTGTTGGGCGGTGCTGTTGCGTCGCGTCTACACGGATCGCCCCGCGCCGACTTGGCCCTGGGAGAAGCGCGGCGAGCTTGGCCCCGACTGGGCAGGCACCGGCGAGGATCCCTGGGCCGATCCCGAAGACGAGCAGCAGGGGGAGTCTCGGTGAGCGAACAAGACCCCGTCGCGGCGAAGGTGAGCGGCGCGGTTGATGCGTGGCTGCGTTGGCTGCCGAGTTGGTCGCCCGGCACTCATCGCGGGCGCTCGAGAATGTGCCGTCGCTGCACGGGATCACCGTTTCTCGCGGCGGCCGGTCTCGAGGGTGACGCACCGCACCAGGTAGTGCATGCGCTCGTTAGCAGAATGCAGAGAATCATCGACCGCGCGGTCGATGATTACACCGAGCACGAGTTGCCGACGCTGCACGCAGAGCTGACGGGGGAGCAACTGTGGAACGCCGGTGGCTTTGACCCGGGATCGGGCCTCGAACCAGAGTATGAGGGCGTCGATCTCGACCCCGAGACCGATGACGAGCAGCCGTTTCTCTTCACGATGGCCGAACTCGCCGAGCAGACAAAGCCAGAGCCGCCGCTGCCAAGACCGCCGCTGAGCAGCGCCGAGAAGCAGCGCATTCGATACGAGATTGAGCTGGCAGATCGCTTCGCCGGCGACATCGGGCAGCGACTGTGCTTTGCGCTCACCGAGCACAGGCCGCGCGTGCAGGCGGCGGTGCAGCGTTTCGTTGAACCGCAGATTCAAGCGCTGCTTGACGAGCTCACCCGCAACCTGGAGCCGCCGCGCAACTAGTCAGTTCGCCTCGACAGGCTCAGCGAACGAGAGGCGGCCTGTGCCCGATAGGATTGAACGTCAACATACGTGAGATTGCGAAAGGGGCGTCGAGGTGGCAAAACGTACGGCGAATCAGCCTGAGATTGGGCCGACAGGTCGCCCAGAGCGCATCATTCCCGCACCCTCGAAGCTTGAGCGTCACGGCCCGGCGCGCATCATCGCGATGTGTAACCAAAAGGGTGGCGTCGGCAAGACCACCAGCACGATCAACCTTGCGGCTGCGCTCGCGCGTTACGGGCGCCGCGTGCTCGCGGTCGACTTCGATCCGCAGGGGGCGCTTTCGGCAGGCCTCGGCGTGCCCGCTCACGACGTGCCGACGATCTACGACCTGATGCTCGGGCACGTAAAAGACCCGAACGAGGCGATTCAGCACACCGCCACCGCGGGCCTCGACATTATTCCCGCGAACATCGACCTGAGCGCTGCAGAGGTGCACCTCGTGAGCGAGGTCGCCCGCGAGCAGATTCTCGCAGGTGTGCTGCGCAAGGTCGCCGCCGACTACGACGTGATTCTGATCGACTGTCAGCCCTCGCTTGGCCTACTCACTGTCAACGCGTTGACCGCGAGCCACGGTGTGTTGATCCCGCTCGCCTGCGAGTACTTTGCGCTTCGAGGCGTCGCGCTGCTCGTTGAAACCATCGACAAGGTGCGCGACCGACTCAACCCCTCGCTTGAGCTCGACGGTATTCTCGCGACCATGTACGACCCCCGCACGCTGCACGCGCGCGAGGTGCTCGAGCGGGTCGTCGATACCTTCGGTGACCAGGTGTTTGATACCGTGATCGGACGCACCGTAAAGCTGCCAGACGCGCAGATCGCCGCAAAATCGGTGCTCGACTATGCGCCCTCAAACGCAGCCTCTGAGGCGTACCTCAAGCTGGCCCGCGAGCTGGTGCAGCGGGGCGTTGTCGCCTAGGCCGTGCCTTGACCGCGATGACTGAGCAGGAGGCGAGCGAGCTTGACGCCCCTGCAGAGGGCGACGAGCAGGCGTTTCATGTCTCGATGCAGGCGTTCGACGGGCCGTTCGACCTGCTGCTCAGCCTCATCACGAAGCACGAACTCGACATCACCGAGATCTCGCTGAGCTTGGTCACCGACGAGTTCATCGCATACCTCGCCAGATTTGAGGGCCAGGGTGTCGTCGAGCTGGATCGGGCCTCAGAGTTTCTGGTCGTCGCCGCGACGCTGCTTGACCTGAAGATCGCGAGTCTGCTGCCGCAGGGCGAAGTTGTTGATGCCGAAGACGTTGCGCTGCTCGAAGCGCGCGACCTGCTGTTCGCAAGGCTCTTGCAGTATCGCGCGTTCAAACAAGCGAGTGCCTGGTTCAGCGAGCGCCTTGCGGCGGAGCAGGCACGGCACCCGAGACAGGTGCCGCTCGAGCAGAAGTATCGCGATCACGGGCCCGAACTGAAGTGGACGATCACCGCGAACGACTTTGCGGCGCTCGCTATGCTGGCGTTCGCGCCGCGCGAGATTCCGATGGTCGGGCTCGAACACCTGCACGCGCCGCTCGTGTCGATTCGCGAGCAGGCTGCGGTCGTGGTGGCGATGCTGCGCGGTGGCGGCGCACGCAGCTTTCGTGAGCTCGTCGCGGGCATCGATGTTGCTTCTGACCGCGGGGTGATCGTGGCCAGGTTCTTGGCGATTCTCGAGCTGTATCGACGCGACGCGGTGATGTTTGAGCAGGCTGAGCCGCTCGGCGAGCTGTTTGTCGAGTGGACGGGCAGCGATTTCTCGGATGAAGACCTTTCGACGCTCGGTGGAGATTATGATGGCTGATCAATTTGCGGCAGGCGTGCAGGGCGCAGACGCGCCAGACCAGGCCCTCGCCGACGCGCGGCGCAATCTTCCGCTGCAACAGCAGCTCGAGGCGCTGCTGCTCGTTGCCGATGAGCCTATTGGTGCAGTGCATCTTGCGACGGCGGTCGACCGCCCGGTGCGCGAGGTGCGCAGCGCCCTCGCGGCGCTCGTCGCCGACTATGACGGGGTAGGTGAGGGGCCAGAGCGCGGCTTCGAGCTGCGCGAGGTAGCCGGTGGCTACCGTTTCTACGTGCGCGAGAGCCTCGACGTGATCGTTGCAGATTTTGTGCAGCAGCAGAGCCCGACGAGGCTCTCACAAGCCGCGCTCGAGACCCTCGCCGTGATCGCCTACCGCCAGCCGATTTCGCGCGGCGCGATTGCTTCGGTGCGCGCCGTAAACGTCGACAGCGTGGTGCGTACCCTTGTGGGCCGGGGCCTCGTTACCGAGGTCGGCCACGACAATGAGACAGGCGCGATCCTTTACGGAACCGACGATTCGCTGCTCGGGTATCTCGGTATTTCAAGCATTGATGAGCTACCGCCGATCGCGCCGCTGCTAGACGATCCGAGTGAGGGGTTCTCAGAATGACGAGCTACGACGTCGACTACGTTGACGATGGCAACTGGTACGACGAAGACGATGAAGAGTTCGAGGGCTCTGACGAGCGCGCCGAACGCGCGGCTCTCGACGCGCAGAACGAGCACCTGCCGCGCTTGCAGAAGGCGCTTGCCCATGCGGGTGTCGCCTCGCGCCGAGCGTGCGAGACCCTGATTACGAGTGGTCGAGTCACGGTGAACGACGAAGTCGTGTTTGAGATGGGATCGAGGATCGACCCAGAAGTCGACGTGGTGCGCGTCGACGGGGTGATCGTGCAGATGGACACTACGAAGCGCTACTTCGTGCTGAATAAGCCCCGCGGTGTGGTGTCGACCATGAGCGACGAGAACGGTCGCCCCGACCTGCGCGAGTTCACCGACCCCGTGGGGGAGCGGCTCTACAACGTAGGGCGCCTCGACACCGACACTTCGGGCCTCTTGATTCTCACGAACGATGGCGACCTCGCTCACAAACTTGCACACCCCAGTTTTGGTGTGCAGAAGACGTACATCGCGAAGGTGCGCGGCCGGGTTACCCCTGCCGTGATTCAGCAGCTGCGCGACGGCGTCGAGCTGAAAGACGGGCCAATTCACGCCGACTCGGCCAAGATCTTGCCCGGCGGCACCTCGAAGTCGCACTCGCTCGTCGAGGTCACCCTGCACTCGGGCCGCAACCGCATCGTGCGACGCATGCTCGCCGAGGTGGGGCACCCCGTCGAAGAGCTCGTGCGGCGCCAGTTCGGCCCGCTCAATCTCGGCACGCAGCGCGTGGGTGAGTTGCGCGAGCTTTCGGCCGGTGAGCGGGGAGCCCTGCTGAGCGCGGCGGCTGCCGGGGGCACCCAGGCCGCTCCCGCGGGCGGCGAGAAGCCGCCTGCCGGCAGCAAGGGGGGCAAGTCACCCGCGAACGGCAAGGGCCGCAAGAAGCAGATCACCGCGGGGCGCCCGGGTGACGGCAAGGGTGCGAAGGGTATGCGTGGGATCGCGGCCCGGGGCAACCCGCACACTCGCTAAGGGTTCCGTTCACGCTGGGCCTTCGAGTAGGGCAAAATTGTAAGCGAACGAAAGGGGCCCGTGTGGCACAGGGAACGGCGAACGGCCTCGCGAGTCGCGTGAGTGGGCAAGTGCACATCATTGGTGCTGGCCTGCTCGGTGCGAGCATTGGGCTCGCGCTGCGACAGCGCGGCATCGATGTGACCCTCGAAGACGTGTCGCCGACTACCGTTGCGCTCGCCGCCGACTACGGGGCTGGCCGGGCGCGTGCGGCCGGCGATCCCGCGCCAAACCTGGTGATCGTAGCGACCCCGCCAGACGTCGTTGCAGACGTGGTTGAGCGGGCGCTTGCCACCTACCCCGATGCGGTCGTGACCGATGTTGCGAGCATCAAGCTCGCGCCCTTCGAGGCGCTGAGCGCCCGAGGGGTCGACCTCACGAACTACGTTGGCTCGCACCCAATGGCGGGCCGTGAGCGCGGCGGCGCGATCATGGCGCGCGCCGACCTGTTTGCGGCGAGGCCCTGGGTGATTTGCCGTGACGAAGAGACGCCCGCGGCAGCGCTCTCGCTCGTCGAAGCCGTGGCACTTGAGCTCGGCGCGACGCCGCTCGAGATGACGCCGCAGCAGCACGACGCCGCGGTGGGGCTGGTGTCGCACCTGCCGCAGACCGTCTCGAGCCTGCTTGCCGCCCGCCTGCTCGACGCAAACGAGCAGCACATCGGTCTCGCTGGGCAGGGGCTGCGCGACACGACCCGCATTGCCTCGAGTGACCCCGAGCTGTGGGTGCAGATCTTGAGCGCGAACCGCCTGCCTGTGATCGAGGGGCTTGAGGCGCTGCAGGCCGACCTGACGTTGCTGCTCGAGGCGCTGCGCGACCCGGAGCAGCAGGGCGCGAGACGTCGAATCGCTGACCTGTTGGCCGCCGGCAACCGGGGTGTTGCGCGCATCCCCGGTAAGCACGGCGGCAGCGAACGATTTGTCACGCTCACGGTCTTGATTGATGACAGGCCGGGTCAACTGGCGGCGCTACTCACCGAGCTCGGAGAATTGGGCATTAACATGGAAGACTTGCGCCTTGAGCACTCGCCGGGCGCCCAGATTGGTTTTGCTGAGATTGCCGTGCTGCCCGAGGTAGCCGAGCGAGCGATCTCAGATCTCAAGGAGCGCGGATGGAGAACGCTGTGAGCGAGAGCATGCTTGTCGCCATCGACGGCCCCGCGGGCAGCGGCAAGTCGAGCGTGTCGCGCGCTGCCGCCGAGCAGCTCGGCTTCGGCATTCTCGACACGGGTGCTGCGTATCGCGCGCTTGCGTGGGCGGCACTCGAAGCTGGGGTCAGCCTTGATGACGAAACACAGATTCTCGAATTGCTTGACCGCTGGCAGTACCGCATCACGCTGCTCGGCGAACAGCGGGTGACAGTCGCGCTTTCTGATTCGGCGCGCGCAACCGATGTGACCGCGCTGATTCGCACACCCGAACTCAGCGGCAAGGTGAGCCGGGTCTCAAAGCACCCCGCGGTGCGCGAGCATCTGAATGCGATGTTTCGCGCGCTTGTGGCGACCTCGGGTTTGCCCGGCGTCGTGATCGAGGGGCGAGACATCACTACCGTGGTCGCGCCGAACGCGCCCGTGCGCATTCTGATGACGGCCTCGCCAGAGGTGCGAGCTCAGCGCCGCGCAGGCGAGCTGCAGGGGCTTAGTCACGAGCAGGTGCTCGCCGACATTGAGGCGCGCGACGCGAAAGACACGCTCGTCGTTGACTTTATGAACCCCGCACCGGGGGTGACGCTCGTAGACACGAGCGATTTGAACTTTGCGCAGTCGGTACAGGCTGTGGTTGATATCGTGCGAGAGGCACAGGCATGACTGAAGAGAACGAGTTTGACGCGTCGGCGATTGCTGACGACGAGGTGATTGAGAGCGAGCTCTTCGATGGTGAGGTCACCGACGAAGAGCGCCTGCGGGCGATGCGATCGAACCTTGACGGTTTTGATCTCGAAGAAGAGGATCTGCAGATTCTCGGCGAGAACGGCGAGTTCTTGGGCTTCACGCAGCCCGAGGCAGAGGCTCTGCCCGTCGTGGCGATCGTTGGTCGCCCGAACGTGGGCAAGTCGGCGCTTGTGAACCGTATTCTCGGTCGCCGCGAGGCCGTGGTCGAGGACACCCCAGGCGTGACCCGCGACCGCGTGAGCTACCCGTCAGAGTGGGCTGGCAAGCGCTTCACCCTCGTTGACACCGGTGGTTGGGAGCCCGACGCTCGCGGCATCGATGCATCGGTTGCCGCGCAGGCAGAGATTGCGATCGACCTCTGCGACGTCGTGCTGTTCGTTGTCGACTCGCGCGTCGGCGCGACCTCGACTGACGAGCAGGTGGTGCAGTTGCTGCGCCGCACGAACAAGCCGGTCTTTCTCGTTGCGAACAAGGTTGACGACGCGATTCAGGAGCCCGAGGCTGCGGTGCTCTGGTCGCTCGGCCTCGGCGAGCCGTGGCCGGTTTCGGCGCTGCACGGCCGTGGCGTTGCTGATCTGCTCGACGCAGTGCTCAAGGCGATGCCCGACGAGTCTGCTGTCGCGAAGCCGAAGCTCGGTGGCCCGCGCCGCGTGGCGCTGCTCGGCCGCCCGAACGTGGGCAAGTCGAGCCTCTTGAACAAGGCCGCTGGTGAGGAGCGCGTGGTCGTGAACGACCTTGCTGGCACCACCCGCGACCCCGTGGACGAGCAGGTCGAGATCGCGGGCCGCGTCTGGACCTTCGTCGACACCGCGGGCATCCGCCGCCGTGTGCACCTGCAGCAGGGCGCCGACTTCTACGCGTCGCTGCGCACCGCGGCCGCGCTTGAGAAGGCCGAGGTTGCGGTTGTACTCTTCGACGTGACGCAGCCCATCAGCGATCAGGATCTGCGCATTGTTGACCTGGTGCTCGAGTCGGGCCGCGCGCTCGTGCTCGCTTTCAACAAGTGGGATCTGCTCGACGATGACCGCCGTAAGTATCTCGAGCGTGAGATCGAGCAAGACCTCGGCCACGTGGCCTGGGCACCTCGCGTGAACCTTTCGGCACGCACTGGTCGCCACCTTGAGAAGCTCGTGCCAGCAATCGAGACCGCGCTTGAGTCGTGGGATACGCGTATTCCGACGGGCAAGTTCAACGCATTTGTTGCTGAGCTTGTGCAGGAGCACCCGCACCCCCTTCGTGGTGGCAAGCAGCCGCGCATTCTCTTCGGCACCCAGGTGCAGAACCGTCCGCCAACCTTCGTGCTCTTCACGACCGGCTTCCTTGACCCCGGCTACCGCCGCTTCATTCAGCGTCGCCTGCGCGAGCGCTATGGCTTCGACGGCAGCCCGATTCAGTTGAACATGCGCATCCGTGAGAAGCGCGAACGACGTTAGTCGTTTGCGCTTCTCAAAAACAGGCATTTCTGCCTGTTTTTAGGATGCGGCGCAGGCCTCTGGACTGCGCTGAGCACGGCGCAGCCGTTCCGCAAAATATTCCGTGAGAAGCGAAAGCTGGCGCAAGGGAGAACCCATGATCACCAAGCGTGAGGTCGCGCAGCGGCTCGATATCTCGATAGAGATGGCTACCAGGCACGGCATTCCGGGCCGCATGAGTGACGCGGATTTCACGGAGCTCGAGGCGAACCCGCCCGCATGGTTGGTGCAGTCGCGGGCAAACCGTAGACCCGGTGCCCGGCCGGTGTGGATGCAGCTCAGCTGCAACGTGTGTGGCTTCACCGAGACCCTGCGGCCGAAGAAATGGTGGCCCGAATTCACATATCTCAGCTGCCTGCACCATTCGCCTGCTGATCTGGCCCCTCCCACCGCCGGCCACTACCGTGAAGAGGTGCGCGGGGTGGGCAGCCGCTTTGTCGGCCTGGTGGATCGTGACGAGTCAGCTGAGTCCGAGAGTAGCTCGCGCCGCTATTAACACTTCGTGAGCGAGCTTGCGCAGGCCTGTTCGTTTCACCCCGATTGTGTATATACTTCTTGCATATACAAGGATTGAGGTGGCCGTGGCCGAGTCAACTGTATTTCTGAACAACCGGACGCAGGCGGTGCGCCTGCCCAAGGCTGTCGCCTTTCCCGAAGCGGTGAAGCTCGTCGATGTGCGGGTCGTCGGTAACAGTCGAGTGCTGACGCCGCTTGGCCAAGACTGGGCTTACTGGGCTGAGCAGGGCAGCGACGTGACTGCTGACTTCTGTGTGCAGCGTGACCAGCCCGAGGCGCAGGTGCGGCAGTGGGGCGAGACGGTTTTTCCTGACGGTTCAGACGCCAGGGCTTAGGCGCCATCATGCTTCGATTCTTGCTTGATACCGACGCTTCTATTGAGCTGCTCCGTAAGCGGCGGCTGCTGCCTTTGCAGCGATTTCAGGAGCACGCGGCAGAGTTGGCGCTCTCGACAGTCACCGCATACGAGCTCTGGTTTGGGGCAGAGCGATCGAGCGACCCTGTGCAGAACCGGCACGCCGTTGATGAGTTTCTCTCGTTGCTCGCACTCGTTGATTTTGACCTTGAGGCGGCGTCACATGCGGCTGAAATTCGAGCGGAACTCGCGCGGGCTGGTACTCCGATCGGCGCATACGATGTGCAGATTGCCGCCATCGCAAGAGCCCGCGGGCTCACCGTGGTCACTGGCAACACGCGCGAGTTTGCGCGAGTAGAGGGCATTCGCTGCGTCGACTGGTTGCGCGAAAGCGATAGGTGACTCGACCCCGCATGTACGCTAAGAATGCCCGTGCCAGGCGGGCAGAACGGATGTGCACATGGAGCCCGCTGCTTCGACCACAGCGGTCACGCTTTCGTCGCTGATTCAGGTGGTGGGTGCGACGCTGCTTGAGGTCACGCATGGTGACATAGAAGACGCCCCAGGTGTTTCAGGTGTAGCGGTGTATGACCCGCTTGAGGCAACTCAGTCGATCGCAGGCATGGTGGTGCTTGGTGTTGGCGTCTCTGTCGATGAGGCCCCCGAATTCATTGCAAGGTGTGCGGCCGCAGGCGCGGCGGCGGTAGTGCTGCGGCAGGCTCCGGTAGCGGCGGTTGCAGCTTCGAACTCGGTCGTGCTTGTTGTGCCACAGGGTGTGCCGTGGAGCCAGGTCGTAGGGGCGATCAGCGCTGCAACTTCGCGCGAAACGAAACACACGCTGTCGTGGAGTCAGCGCGGCACGGGGCGGCAGCGATCCCTTTCCGATCTCGCAAATGCCATCGCGGTGACGCTCGATGCGCCGGTCACGATCGAAGACCTGAACTCGGTGGTGCTCGGGTATTCCGATAACCAGACGCTTGCCGACGTTGGGCGCCAAGAAACGGTGCTGGGGCGCGCGGTGCCAGAGCGATACATGCAGGCGCTGCGCAAGCACGACGTATTCGCTCGCCTCTACGCTTCTGACGAGCCGCTTCGTGTTGACCTCGAGATGCTGCCCGAGCTCGGTATTCCGCGCATCGCACTGCGCATCACGAACGGTGGATACGTGGTCGGCTCGATTTGGGTTGCAACCGAACAGCCGGTCAGTGAGCTTGATATGGCCGCGCTGCGCTCAGCCGCTGAGCGTGCGGCCGAGTTGATCGACAGCGGCACATTTGACCAGGATCGGCGGCGCAGTCTTGTCGGCGCGCTTATTGAGGGCGATGCGGCCGCGGCGGCATCTGCCGTGGCCGCGCTCGAGCTTTCTGAGATTGCGATGCGCTTTTTGGTGGTTGACCTGTTGCCGCTCGACGGCCAGCCGCTGTCGTCGCGCGCGCAAGATCGTCTCGCCGACACGATGCACCTGCAACTCGCCGGGTACTCGCCCCGTGCTGTCGCGACCGCGGTGAGCGGCATGCTCATTGGTATTCTGCCCGCGAAAGATGCGGCCTCGGGGCCCAGCGAGGCGGTGCTGGCGGCTGAGCGTTTTCACGCGAGCGTAAAGCAGATCGTGCGGGCACGCACGGTGGTGTCGGCCGCTGTCGCCCCGGGCGACAGCGTTTCTACCGCATACGCAGACGTGGTGCGCACGCACACCATGCTCGGTCGCTCGAAGGTGCAGGCGGCGATCACGACGGTCGAAGACAGCTTTGTCGACGTGGTGCTGCATGAGGTGGGTGAGCAACTGCGCAGCCGTGCGCCCGAGCTTGCGACGCCGGTGTCACGCCTGATCGCCTACGACGAGCAGCACCAGACCGACTTTGTGCTGTCGCTTGTCGCGTATCTGCGCGCGTTTGGGCAGGTGCAAGATGCCGCAAATGAGCTGCACATTCACACGAACACGCTGCGGTATCGACTGCGTCGGCTTGCTGAGATCAGTGGGCTTGATCTGCAGGAGCATCGCGCCCGGTTTCTTGCGATGATCGAGCTGCGGCTGCACGGCTTGCTCGACTAGCTCGACTAGGCGGCGGGTGGTGGATGCTGGCCGAGACGCGCAGCGACCCTCGCCGCCGAATTGCACTTAGACAATCCGACGAATCTGTGGCGCTGAATCGGTAGGGTTGCCCAATGATCGGGGCGCGTTGCTCTCGCAGAATTGTGGGATAGCCGCAGTCGACCGTGCCAGTCGCACGTCGAGCGGGCCCGGAAAGGACAACGATGTCTCACGCACTCGACACGGCCCAACAAGGCGCCGTCGCCGCCGAAGAACCGATGACCCCGCAACCGCGAGGGTTCTACTTCTTATTTCTGCTCTCATGGTTTGGCCTGAATCTCGCGATTGGTACCATCACCTCAGTGTCGATTCCGAAAGCCTTCGCATTTCTTGACGACGCAACAAAAGAGACGAACCTCTCGATTGTGTCTGCGGTGGGCGGTCTGCTCGTGATCGTGCTCACCCCGCTTGCCGGACGCCTGAGCGACCGCACCCGCTCGCGCCTCGGCATTCGCCGCCCATGGATTCTCTGGGGCTCGGTTGTTGGCTTTGTCGGTTCGATCGTGCTCGGTTTCTCGTCCGGGCTGTGGTCAATTCTGCTCGGGCTCGTCATTCTCAAATGCGGCCTCGGGGCGGCAAACGCCGCAACGCACGCGCTGCTCGCCGAACAGATTCCGACGAGAATTCGGGCGCGCGTCACCGGCATCGTGTCGGCCTCAACCGGCGTCGCATTCATCTTGGGTGCTGGCATCGTGGCGATGATGCCAAACGACACGCAGTGGGCGTGGTTCATCGTGCCCGGCGCGATCGGTTCGATTCTCTGTGGTCTGCTGTACTTCCGCATGAACGACATCGTGCGCACCGAACCGCGCGAGCCGCTGAGCCTTCGTGAGGTACTCGGCAGCTACTGGGTGAGCCCGCGTACGGCACCAGATTTCTTCTGGGCCTGGACTTGCCGCCTGTTCGTGCTGATGTCGTCGACGTTTGTATCGCTGTACCTGCTCTACATCATCATCGACCGACTGGGTGTGTCAAAAGAGACGGCTACTGGCGTGCAGGCAACGGGAATGGCGCTGTTTGCGCTGATCGCTGTGGTCTCGGCGGTGCTGTTTGGTTGGCTCTCTGACAAGCTGGGGCGCCGCAAGATGATCGTGTGGCTCTCGTGCACCATCTCGGCGGGTGGGCTCGTGGCCTGCATGCTCGCGAGCAATGTGCCCACCTTCTTTGCCGCACTCGCCATCATGGGCGCGGCGCAGGGCGCGTTTCTTTCTGTCGATCTCGCGCTGATGACCGAGGTATTGCCGAGCACGAGCGAGGCGGGCAAAGACCTGGGCATCGTCGCGCTCTCTGCACAGCTGCCGCAGTTTCTGGTGCCGGTTATTGCGCTCCCCGTGCTGATGACCGGCGGTGGTCAGAACTACACAGCGCTGTTCGCCGTCGGCATCGTGTTTGGTGTGCTCGGTGCGTTCGCCGTGTTGCCGGTGAAGTCGGTGAAGTAGTTACGAGGATCGAAGTAAGGGCGGCACCGTCGGTGCCGCCCTTACTTTTTGCCGTGCTCTTTTGCGCTACGCCGCAGTCTCGGGCGCCCACTGCTCGAGCCAAGCGAAGAGGCGCTCGCGGTAGTCGATGCGCTGGCTCAGCTGCCCCTGGATGATGAAGAGGTGCGAGGCGCCGGGGTACATTACGAGTTGTGCGGGCGTACCTGCCTCGCGCAGACCGGCGAACCAGGCCTCGGCCTGGCCCACCGGGCAGCGCTGATCGTCGAGCCCGTGCAAAATCAGCGTCGGCGTGCGCACGTCGTGCACGCGCGCAATGGGTGAGGCCGCGCGCAGCGCCGCGTGGTCGAGCTGATCGCCCTGCGCCATCTCGCGCCGCGAGAAGACGCCCGTCAGGTCGGCTGTGTGCGACAGCGTCGCAAGGTCGGTAACGACGCCTCCCGCAACCGCAGCGGCGAAGAGGTCAGGGTACTGGCTGGTCAGGGAGCAGACCGAGAACCCGCCGTAGCTGTAGCCCGTGACCGCGAGGCGCGCTGGGTCCGCGAGCCCCTCGGCCACGAGTGCGTGCACGCCGACGGTGAGGTCTTCGGCATCAGTCTTGCCCCATGCCCCCTCGACGCCGCGGAAGAAGGCCTCGCCGTAGCCGTCTGAGCCGCGAGGGTTCACGATGAGTACGCTCCAGCCGCGAGACACGAGCTGCTGGTGGTAGAGAAACGCGGGGTCGGCAACGGGCATCCACGCGTTGTATGGGCCACCGTGCACGTCGAGCAGCAGTGGAGTGGCACCCTCCGCGTCGCGAGGGCGCAGCAACCAGCCCTGCACCTTTGTGCCATCTGCTGCCTCGAACCAGCGCTCCTGCCAATCGGTGACAAGGAGCTGAGATGCGTCGGTGTCGGCGTTAGCGTCGGTGTCGAATGCGAGCGAGGTGCGGTGTAGTAGCTCGCCCTCAGGTGAGCGCACCTCGACTTCGGCGAAGACTTCGTCAGTGGCGCGCGTGAACACCATTGTGCCGTCGCTCGCGGTGTCGAGCCCGTAAACGCAGGAGCGGTCGTCGCCAAAGACAAGTTGTGCGGTCGCCTGCGGGTCGGCGTGATCGATGGCGTAGATCTTGGCGACCCCGCCGTCGCGCAGCGTGAAGAGCAGGTGCCGCCCGTCTGCGCTGAATCGAAACTCAGAGCCCGGGTAAGCCCCACCGCTCCCCGCGAGCACGTTGCGGTCGAGCCCTGCGGCGAGCGCGCGCACCGGGCCGCCGTCAAGCGGAATGCGCAGCAGATGAGAGTTGCCCATGACAATGTCCGCTCGGCCCGAGATAATGAGCGCATCGCCATCGGGGGTGAACGCCGCAGCGCCCCCGAGCCCGAGCATGCCCTCGAACAGCACGCGGCCCTCTCCGGTGGCAACATCGACGATCTCGGCAATACCAGTGTGATGCTGATCCCAGTTGTCATCGCGCCAAGTTGAATAGGCGAGCGAGCCGCCGTCTGGTGACCAGGTGAGCGTCGCGGCCGATCGCAACCCAGATCGTAGCACCGTTGCCTCGCCCGAAGCGACATCGACCACTGCGAGCGCGAGCTGCAGATCGCCGAAGCGGCCGAGGCCATCCATCTTGTGCACGCCGGTGGTGACAATGATGGGCTGACCCGGAAGCGCGAGCGATTCGATCGCGACGACGGCGACCTTGCTGGCGTCGGGTGACCATGCTGCCGCGAGTACCCCGAACGGCGACAGGGCCGGGCCGGTGACTGGAACAACTGCGCCATCGCGCAGCACCGCAACGTGCGGGGTACCTTCGGCGGACGAGAGAAACGCGAGCGTGCCGTCGCTCAGAAACTGCGGTGCACTCGCCTTGGCGACGCCCTCGATCGGTGAGGCTACGCCGTCGCGCAGCCGCCACAGGGAGGTATCGGTTGCGTCGGTCTCACGGTTCTCCACGCCGAGCGTGAATACGATCTCGGCGCCATCGGGCGAGATCGTGGGTGACGCTGGGGTTCGCACCACGAGCGTGTCTGCGGTGGCAAGGGGCGCGGTGGCAAGGGGCGCGGTGGCAAGGGGAGCGGTGGCAAGGGGAGCGGTGGTCATGCTGGTTCCTGTTCGGTCGAGGCGTTTGCCGCGGGGTTCGAAGTATCGGGGTGCGCCGACTCATGTACTCGCTCGAGCAATCGTCCCGCCCAGAGAAACTCTCGCCCGTCGTGGTCGACGCGGGCGATCTCTGCCGGCAGGCCGAAGCGCTCAAAGAGAAAACGGTTGCCGCCTGCCGCTTGTAGCTTGTACTGCTGGGCGGGGGCATTCGCCTCGATTGCGGGGCCCTCGCGAAGCGATACGACGACGCCCCCCTCGGCGGCGTCTGGGTTCTCTGTGATCTCGGCCAGCAGCCACGGCGTGCGCCACTTGCCGATCAGTGAGCGCACCGCATCTTGGCAGGCGTGTGGGTCTTCACGCGGCAGCGGGCGAGTGAGGCCCAGCTCGTTTGCGAGCAACGTCTCAACCTTCGCGATGAAGGCGGGGCCTGTCGCGGCGTTGGTGAGGGTGCAGAACGCGATGCCAAATTCTGGCAGCAGCACGAGGCTCGACGTCTGGCCAATGGTGCTGCCGGTGTGCAGCACCACGGGGGTGCCCCAGTCGGCGAGGGTCCAGCCAAGGCCCCACCCCAGCAGCGTCGTAGACGCATCACCCAGGTGCGACTGTGGCTGGCGCATCGCGATAGCCGATTCTGCCGAGAGAATGCGCTCACCCGAGAGAGCGAGACCGTCTCGCAGGTGTGCGGCGGCAAATTTGAGCAGCGTGTCAGCGGTGCCTGCGATGAGCCCGGCGGGGCCGAGCGAGCGCGGCAGCTGCCACGTCGGCACTGGTGCTGCCGGCTGGCCGTCAGCCCCTGGTGCGTGGCCAACCGCAGTCTCGAACAGGCCAGCATCGGTGCTGCGAGTGAGCATGTCAGTGATGCCGAGCCTCGCCACAATGCGGGCGGCAATGAGGTCATCCCAGAGCGCCCCACCGCGCTCTGCGGCAATAGCGCCGGCAATCGAAAAACCGAAATTGCAGTAGCTGATTGGGCCGCCCGGATCGGTGACCGATTGAGACTGAGGCATCTGCTGCATGTAGAGACCGAGCGCGTCATCATTCTCGCCGGTGATGCGAAAGAAGTCGCCCTCGATGCCCGAGGTGTGCGAGAGCAGATGGCGCACTGTGATCTCTGCGGTCGCGCCCTCGCGATCGGTGCGGGCTTCGGGCAGCACCTCGGCGATGGTCGTGTTGAGGGTAATGGCTCCCTCTTCAACCAGTTGCATGAGTAGCGTGGTGGTCCAGACCTTAGTGATCGAGCCAAAGTGAAATAGCGTGCGTGCGGTGACAGGGGTGCCGTGGCCGCGACTCGCTACGCCCGTTGTAAGCACGCGAATGTCTGCGTCGTTGCCGTTGAGCGCGACAACTCCCACCTGGGCGCCGGGAATATCGAGCGATGTTGCGAGGTCGTCAATGCGACGCTGCCATTCGGGCGAAGCGAGCGTGTCTTTGCGCAGGGCTCGTGGGTGATCGATCACGCGGGGTCCTCTCTGACTGGTGAGACAACTTCATCTTTGTCGTTTCGCGGCACAGACGCATTGGAGGTGCCTACCAAAGCACGCGATCTGCTTGTCGAATTCGACAAAGGGTCGATTGCCTGGTGAGGTGCCCTAGGCTGGCACAGAGATGACCCAGCAAGAACTCACCCGCCTCGAGCGTACGATTGACCGCGCGGCCAGGCGGATCCTCGCCCAAAAACCCGCGAGCGGTGCCAGGGCCGTCGCGATCGAGTGCGTGGTGTTTCTGCTGAAGCAGGCATGGGCGTGCATCTTTGGTGCGCTGCTGCTCGCGGTGATTGTTGCGGCTAGGCTCTGGTACCCGGACGACTCCGCGCTCGCCCGCAACGATGCGCTGACCCTCGGGGCCATCGCGATTCAGCTCGGCATGCTCGCGTTCAGGCTCGAGAGCGGCCGCGAGCTCTGGGTGATCGTGCTGTTCCACCTCACCGGCACCGTTATGGAGCTCTTCAAAACCGACGTCGGTTCATGGAGCTACGAGACGGAGGGCTTTCTGCGCATCGGCGCGGTGCCACTGTTCAGCGGCTTCATGTATGCCGCAGTCGGCTCATACATGGTGCGCGTCTACCGCCTGCACGACCTACGTTTCAGCAGATACCCTCGCGTCTGGCTGACGACGGTGCTCGCAGCCCTGATCTACGCGAACTTCTTCACGCACCACTTCATCTTCGATCTGCGTTGGGTGCTGCTCGTGCTCATCGCTGTGCTGTGGGGCCGCACCGTGATGCACTTCAGAATCTGGCGGGCGCGCATGCGGGCACCGCAACTGTTAATCTTCGCGGGGGTTGCGCTCTTCATCTGGATCGCCGAAAACATCGCGACCTGGGCGGGCGCGTGGCTCTACCCGAACCAAGAAGCCGGTTGGCAGATGGTGTCGCCGCAGAAACTCGTCTCATGGTTCTTGCTCATGATTATTTCGGTGGTCATGGTCACCTGGGTCTACCCGCCGAGGCCTCTTAGCGACGAGGATCGGCCCTCGGTGTAAGGGCTGTAACTAGGTGAGTGGTGCGGTCATCTGCACGCGGCGGCCGTATTGTTCGAGGCCTTCGGCGCGCTCAGCGTCTTCAAGTTCCATAAGAAATGCGCAGTTCGGCGCGGTCTCGGTGAAACCGAGACCGCGGTAGAACGGGGCGTTCCATGGTAGGTCTGCGTAGGTGCGCAGCGTGAGTTCAGCGTAGCCGAGGCCACGCGCCTCATGCATCGCAGCTTCGACGAGGGCTCGGCCATAGCCTCGTTTGCCATGGCCTGGCAGCACCGAGACCTGTTCGAGGTGGGCAATGCCGCTGCCCCTGTCGTCTTGCGCTTCGAGGACGTGCACGAAGCCGACGATCTCGGCCCCGCGGGCCTCGCAGGCCTCGCCGACCAGCAGAAACCCGCCCTGCTCGAGCCTGTCGACGGCGGGGGTGGCCGGCGGCCAGTGTGCAGGCGCGAAGGCCTCAATGAAGAGCTGGTCGGCGGCTGCTTCAATGCGCTCGATCGCTGCAAAGTCGCTCGGCTGTGCCGATCTGACACTGAGCGCATGGTGTGGGGTGGTGATGTTCATCACTTTCATCCTAGGGAGCAGACCGGAGTGCGCGTCACAGTAGTGTTGGCGTATGAGCGATCGCATCAGCACCGCCGACCTCTATGACGAGCGCGGCGACGAACTTCAATCAGTCAGCACGCAGTTCTTAAACCTGGGCGGCAACGCCTGGTTCTCAGGCCCGGTGCGCACGGTCCGGTGCCACCGCGACAACGCGCTGCTGAAGTCGATTCTCGGCACACCCGGTGAGGGCGCCGTGCTCGTGGTCGACGGTGGCGGGGCCCTCGAGAGCGCCCTTGTCGGTGACATCATTGCGCAGCTCGGCGTCGATAGCGGCTGGGCCGGCATCGTGGTGCACGGCGTGATTCGCGACCGCGTGGTCATCGGCACGCTGCCAATTGGCCTCAAGGCGCTCGGCTCGAACCCGCAGAAGTCGAGCAAGACTGGTGCGGGCGAGGCAGACGTGCCTGTGAGCTTCGGGGGAGTCACCTTCAGGCCGGGCGCGATGCTGTTTAGCGATGAGGATGGCATTCTCGTTGAGCACTAGCCAGGCGCACTCGAGGTACGAGGAGCACACTGCGCAGCCCACAGCAGCGCTCGAAGCCGCTCGACGTCTTGAGCGCAGAAGGCTGCTGATCCCTTTTTTGCCGTATGTGCTGATCTCGTTCTTGCATTGCGTGCTGATTATCTTTAACCTGCCGGGCAGCGGCTTTGAGACCAAGCAGCTGCTGATGCCCGCGCTTGCGCTCGCCGCGGCGTGGTCGATGTGGCGGGTGCGGCCGTGGCCGCGCGGAGCGATGGTGCTCGTACTCGCGGCGCTGACCGCATCTTGGGTCGGCGACGGTGCAGGCCTATTCTTCGCGGGCCTGCCCACACTGCCGACGATGATCGGTTTTTTCGCTCTCGCGCATATTGCATACATCGTGCTGTTCTGGCGGGCGCCGGGTATTGCCGCGCCAAAGCGCGTGCCGTGGTGGGGGCTTGTCTACGCTGTGTGGTGGGTGGTCACGCTTGCCGTTGTTGGGCCGCATGCCGGTGCGCTGTTTATTCCGCTCGGGATATACGGCATCGTGCTCGGCTTGACCGCCGCGTTCTCGACCCGATTTGGTCGCACCGTGGCCTGGGGTAGTGCGTTCTTCTTGATTTCAGACACGTTCATTGCGTTGAAAGAGTTCATGGGGGTGCCGCAGATCATCAGCGACGTTGTCATCATGCCGACCTACACGCTCGGTCAGGGGCTCATCGTGTTCGGCACCGTGGTGTTACTGCGCCGCCGCGCGCGCAGCTTTGGCTGGTTAGCAGACTGAACGGGCCTAGCCTTCGCCCTGACGGGGATCGAACCCTGCTTCAATGAGTGTCTCAGCGCGCTCGGTGCTGCGAAAGAGGTCGAGCTCATCGGTGTGAAGCCCGAGGTCTCGATCTGCGTGTAGCGCCATGGCGTGCGCCGCGTCTCTCACGTCGCGTTTCTCGATCGCGCGTAGGAGCGCGCCGTGGTCGAGCAGCACAGTTTGTTCGGTGGCGCCGACGAAGACCTGGCCGCGGCCCACGGCTTCGTTGAGGGTTGCCATGACCCCGTTGTAAAGGTCGAGCAGCAACTTGCTACCGCTCGCCTCGACGATCAACCGATGCAGGGAATGCTCGTGTGACACGTTGTTGCATGCGATCGCTTCGGCATGCTGCTCGTGAGCCTCGACGCTCAGCCGGTAGCTCTCGCGAATCGCATCGAGCTGCGATTCGCTGCGCCGCACTGCGGCGGTCTGGGCCGCCTCGATCTCGAGGGACCTCCGGTAGACGAGCACCTCTTCGAGATCTTGGTCGGCGAGAAATTGCGTGAGAATCGAGCTTGCCGGGGTGCGCGCGCGCACAAAGGTACCGACGCCGGGTACTGTCTGCAGCATGCCAAGTGTCGCGAGCGAGCGCACCGCCTCGCGCACCGTTGATTTGCCGACGCCGATGAGCTCCATGAGTTCGGGTTCTTTAGGAATGAGCTCGTCAATCGGCCATTCGCCGCTCAAAATCTTTGAGCGTAAGAAACCGAGCGTGTCGTTCGCCTTTTGCGAGCCGCTGCGCACGGGTGATGACATCAGCACCTCCGCGTATCGTTGCCGAGACTATGACTATATCGCCAAGGCGCAGCGGCGCACTCCGTGCTACTTCAGCTGGACGACCCAGCCGGTGAGCGCATCTAGGCCGTCAATAGTTGACGTCAGCCCCATGGCCTGCACCTGCTTGCCCTCGAGTCGAAGAAGCTGCTGCTGCTCGACCGCAGACAGCGATGCCACCGCGGGGTTCGCGAGCAACTCAGCATACATACGGTCGCCGCTGCCGTTCATGTCGATCAGTACGATGCCATCCGGATCGGCCTCGACGATTTGCTCGGCCGAGATTGGGCCGGTGTGGGGCATGCCGAGCGCCTCGCTGACATTCTGCGCGCCCGCGAGGCGCAGCAGTTCGAGCGGGTAGGCCTGGCCGGCGGTCGCGAAGGGGCGACCCGCCTGATTGGTGAGCACAAGCACGCGGGGGCTCTGATCGGTGGCTGGTTTTGCTGCGCTAGCCGCAGCGAGACCAGTTTCCAGTGCCTCGACGAGCTTCTCGGCCGATGGCTCCTGCCCAGTGGCCTCTCCGATGAGCGCGATGCCCTGGGTCACGGACTCCTGGTTCGTCCATGACGAAGGGAGTTGCAGCGACGCGATGCCTGCCTGATCGAGTACGGCTCCGATCGAAGCTTCGGCGCCGTGACGCGGGCTCATCACGACAAGGTCGGGCTGTAGCGCGATCACGGTTTCGGCATCGAGCTCCATTGCCACAGGGATAGTGTTGGGCACTTCTGCGAGCTGTTCGACGTGGCTGCCGAGCACAGGGTTCAGCACCGCCTCGGGAACGAGCACCAGTCGGTCGCTCAGCCCGAGTTCAGCGATCACCTCAGCGCTCTCGTAGTCGAGTGCTGCGATCGTCTGCGGTTCGGCATCAAGCGTGAGCGTGCGCGGTTCTGCACCCTGCGCTGCCGGAATCTCGATGGTTCTTGGCCACTCTGCCGCCTGTTCCTGCTGCGCGATTGGCTGCGCCGCGGGTGCGGAGCAGCCTGCGAGCGCGAGGGCGATGACTGCCCCCGCGGCGGCGAGAGCTGCGGACGAGACGGTGCGTGTCATAGGGGTTCCTTCTTGGTCTTTTGTGAATGATGAGTGGGCGTATGGTGTCGATAGTGGCTACATGGCGACTACTCCGTCGCCAGAAACCTGCGGCCTCTGGGAGTGGTGTGAATAGTGGTGCGCACTCCGTAGGCGGCATGCACGAGGTCGGGTCGCAGCACATCGGCGGGCTTCCCGGAGTGTGCGTCGCCGGCCCGGTCGAGCAGCAGGATCTGGGTGCACGCGTTGAGCGCGAGGCTCAGATCGTGCAGGGCGGCGATGACGATCCGACCGTCATTGCCGAGCCGGCGCATGGTCTGCTCGACCACCCGCTGATGAAAGAGATCGAGCGCCGAGGTGGGCTCGTCGAGGATCACCACCGGGGTGCGTTGCGCAAGCACCCGGGCGATCTGAGTGAGCTGCATCTGTCCGCCCGACAGCGACCCGAAGCGCTGATGCGCGAGTTCGGCGATGCCGACATCCGAGAGTGCTCGCTCTGCCTCGCTGAGGGGATCCTGATTTCCCGATGCGTGAGCCCCCACTGCGACGAGCTCGCGCACACGCAGCTCTTCGGGGGCGTGTAGGTCTTGCGCCAGCATCGAAACGATCCCGGCGCGCGCTCGCGCGGGCACTCTCGCGAGGTCTTGTGCGCCGAATCGCGCGCGACCGTAGCTTCGCACGCCTGCCTGGGCAAGCGCGCCGAGCAGGGAAGACTTGCCGACACCGTTGGGTCCGACCACACCGAGCACGGTGCCAGGCATCAGCCGAAGGTCGAGGGGAGATCCGAGTGCGCGACCGGCTCGATACGCACCGAAGCCGTCGAGCGTGAGCGTGGCAGCGAGGAACGGGCATGCTGCGGTCTCTGCCATCATGCGGGTTGCTTTCTGAGCAGCAGGAAGAGGAAGATGGGGGCACCGACCAGCGCTGAGACGACACCGGTCTGCACGATGACGGGCCCGAACGCGGTTCGGGCCACCGTATCGGCGAGTACGAGAAAGAGAGCGCCGCCGAGCGCTGAGATCGGCAGGAGTCTGGAGTGCGAGGCTCCAACCAGCAGCCGCACAGCGTGCGGCACGACAAGGCCAACGAAGCTGATGACTCCGCTGACAGCCACGGCCGCGCCGGTGACGAGCGAAGCCACGAGTAATAGCAATATCCGTTCCCGGTTCACGTGCACTCCAGAGGTTGCAGCGACTTGCTCTCCCAATGCAAGCGCGTCAAGCTGGCGGGTGCGTGAGAGCAGATAGGCGAGCCCGAGCAGAATCGGGCCAGCCGCGAGCGCCACATGCTCCCAACTGCGCAACTCGAGGTCGCCTGCGAGCCAGAAAAGCGCGCTGCGCACAAGTGCGTCGTCGCGTGCGTTGGCGATCAAGAGATTGATCAGGGCGCCGGCGAGCGCGCTAATCGACACACCAACAAGGATGATTGTCGCGGAGCCGAGGTCTTTGCGGGAGCGCAGCACCGTCTGCAGCACCAACGCGACTGTCGCTGCCCCGGCGAACGCGGCAAGCGGAACTCCCCATTGCGCACTGCCAGCAAGCCCGAGCGTGATCCCCGCTACGGCACCAACTGCAGCCCCCGCTGAAACCCCGGTGATTCCCGGTTCGGCAAGCGGGTTGCGCAGAATCGCCTGCATCACTGCGCCGACGGTGGCGAGCGCAGCACCAACGAGCATGGCTACGAGAATGCGGGGGAGTCGGATCGACCAGATCACTGCGCTCGTGGTTCTTGATGCCTCCGCGGGGTGCAAAAGCGCCCCGAGCGCCTCACCTGGGGCAAGTGGAACTACGCCAAGGGTCAACGAAACGAACGCCGCCGTCGCGAGCATCGCCAAGCCGAGGAGCGCCGCGATCCAGGCGCGGCTCCGATTTATTCGCACACATCAGATGTTATACATCAGATGTACAGCCAAGCTGATGTTATGGTGAAAAACATGGCTCACACGACCACCCCATACGACGCCCTGATGATCTGCTCCTTCGGGGGCCCGAACGCGCCTGAAGACGTGGTGCCGTTTCTGCGAAACGTAACAAAAGGCAAGCAGATTCCCGAGGAACGGTTGAAGGAAGTCGGCGAGCATTACTACGGATTCGGAGGCAAGAGCCCCATCAATGAGCAGAATCTCGCGTTGCTCGCCGCGATTCGAAACGAACTCGAGCGCCGCGACATCGACCTTCCGGTGATTTGGGGCAACCGCAACTGGCACCCGTATACCGTCGATACTCTGCGCGATGCGAGCGCGTTCGGGGCGAGGCGTGTGCTCACGCTCGTAACAAGCGCCTATGCCTCGTACTCCGGCAGCCGCCAGTACCGCGAGCACCTCGCGGCAGCACGGCTCCAGCTTGGCGAGCTCGCCCCTGAGATCGACGTGCTTCGCCCCTTCTTCAACGACCCGGGCTTTGTCGCGGCGAACGCTGCAGCGATCTCCGATGCCGCCGCAGCGCTCGAGGGAGGCCTCGCCGGCGCGCACATCGTGTATGTGACTCACTCGATTCCAGACACAATGCAAGAGGCGTCGGCGGTGACAGGGCCTGGCTACCGCGAGCAGCACGAAGACGTGCGCGCCGTGATCGATTCGATGCTCTCGCTCGGGCTCGCGCCCGTATTCGACTCCTCCCTGGCCTACTGCTCCAGGTCTGGCGACCCCCGGGTGCCATGGCTTGAACCTGATGTGAACGATCACATCGAGGCGCTCGCCGCCGAGGGCGTCAAGAAGATCATCATTGCCCCGATCGGCTTCATCAGCGATCATATGGAGGTGGCGTTCGATCTCGACATTGAGGCCATCGAGACAGCAGCCGAGCACGGTATCGCAGCGGTGAGGGCGGCGACGGTGGGGGTGCACCCCGAGTTCGTGAGTGGGATCGTCGACATGGTGATTGAACGCGCGGCGCGCGAGCGCGGCATGGCGGTTGAAGCGCCGACGACGGGCGCGTTCGAGGCGTTTGACGATATCGCGCCGCCGGGCAGTTGCCGAATGCGGCACGGCGAGGTGACCGGGATCCCGGTGCTCGCGGGCGAACAGGATTAACAAGAGAGGCGCACCGTGATGAACCAGACAGAATTGTCGACGATTGATCACTCCTCGGTTGCCGAGGGCATCAACGAGACGACCAACTACACCATCTACGCGGTGTTCGTAGAACGGCGAACAGTTGTGGCGCCCGGGCAGTCTGCGGTCGGGGCGATCGAAGCGCGATTGCGCGAGATCGAGGGGCTGACCGTTCGCGGCTGGTACGACCTCTCGGGATTTCGCGCAGATGCCGACCTGATGCTGTGGGCGCACGCTCCGACCTCGGAGGCGTTGCAGGCTGCGTACCGGGCGGTACTCGAAGAGGGCGCGGGTCGGCTCGCCCCCGTGTGGTCGAACGTCGGGGTGCACCGCGCCGCAGAGTTCAATCGAACGCATGTGCCGGCCTTTCTCGCGGGGGAGAGCCCGCGTGGCTACGTCTGCGTGTACCCATTCGTTCGCTCGTATGAGTGGTACCTGTTGCCAGACGAAGAGCGCAGCAGGCTACTGCGCGAGCACGGCATGGCGGCTCGTGGCTACAGCGATGTACTGGCGAATACGATCTCGTCGTTCGCGCTCGGCGACTACGAATGGTTGCTCGCTTTCGAGAGCGACGATCTCGTGCGCATCGTAGACCTGATGCGCGAGTTGCGCGCCACCGAGGCCCGGCGGCACGTGCGCGAGGAAGTGCCATTCTTTACCGGCCCACGTGCTGAGGCCGCGACGCTCCTGATGCGCGCACTCGCATGAGTGCGGACCAGGCGGCACCCGGGACGAAACAAGCACACACTCGCGGTCTTTCCCGCCGGGGGCTGCTCGCGCTTGTGGGTGGGGGTGCGGCCGGAGCAGCGGTCGGAGCAGCTGGAACTGCCGCGATCCTCGCCGCCGCTGGCGGTAGTGACGAACGGAGCCACCAGCTCAGTTACCCGTTTTATGGGGAGCATCAGGCAGGTATCGTTACCCCCGCGCAGGATCGGATGCACTTCGCGGCTTTCGATCTGGCGGAGGGTCTCAGCCGAGACGAGCTGATCGAGCTGCTGCAGGACTGGAGCTACGCGGCCAGCCGGCTGACGCAGGGTCTTGAGATCAGTGTCGCAGGGGCATTCGGGGGCGGTGCCTATATGCCTCCCGATGACACAGGCGAGGCGACCGACATCTCGCCGGCGGGGCTCACAGTCACGATCGGATTCGGACGTTCGCTGTTTGTGACCGCGGCAGGCGATGACCGGTTCGATCTTGCGTCGAAGCTGCCGAGTGAGTTCGAGGATCTGCCGAAGATGATGAACGACTTCATCGACCGAGAACAGTCTGGGGGAGACCTCTGCGTGCAGGGGTGCTCCAACGACCCGCAGGTGGCGGTGCACGCCATTCGAAACCTCACGAGGATCGCGTTCGGCCGGGCACAGCTTCGCTGGTCGCAGCTCGGATTCGGGCGTACCTCGTCGACCTCGACCGCCCAGAACACTCCGCGCAACCTCTTCGGACAAAAAGACGGCACGATGAATCTCAAGGCCGAAGAGCCGGATCTGCTCGACGCACACGTGTGGGTCGGTGCGAACCAGGGGCCGCTCTGGGCAGTCGGTGGCAGTTATCTTGTTGCCAGGCGCATCAACATGAGCATCGAGGTGTGGGACGGCGTGCAACTCGGCGAACAGGAACGTGTGACCGGCCGTAACAAGAAGGACGGCGCGCCGCTCTCGGGTGGCACTGAGTTCTCGCAACCCGACTTCTCGGCGAAGGGCGAGGATGGCGCGCTGCTCGTAGACGAGCGATCGCACGTCGCACGGGTGCACCCCGACAACAACGAGGGCATTCGAATGTTGCGGCGCGGGTACAACTTCGTAGACGGCAACGACGCCCAGGGCAGATTGAATGCCGGGCTCTTCTTTGTCGCCTTCGTGAATGCGCCCGAGAGATTCGCGTCGGTGCACAAGAACATGGCAAGGGACGACCTGTTCGTCGAATACCTGAAGACCACCGCCTCGTCGGTCTTTCTCGTGCCGCCCGGGGTTTCTGACGGGCAGTATGTCGGGCAGCAGCTCTTCGAGGCCTAGCCTCGACGTGGCCCGCGGGTATGACCGCGGGCCACGTCGATGCGACACACTCACCCGTCGATGCTGAGTACGGTGCCGGTCAGGCGCGAGAGAGGCTCGCGCGTGGCGTCGATCTGGGCGACGAGCTGCTTCTGCTGCTTACTGTCGACCTGGTCGTAGAGCGTGTAGCCTGCCTCGAGGTTGCCGTACTGATCAAGAAGCGACTGCAGCTTGTCGAATTCTTCATTGATCTGTGTCACCAGCTCGGTGCCCTCGGCGCCCTTGCGTTCGGCGATCGGAGCGACAAGATCGAAGGCGATCCTCGCACCCTGCAGGTTTGCCTGGAAATCCCAGAGGTCGTAGTGCGACCACCAGTTCTCTTCGCCGGTGACCTTGCCGACCGCGATCTCTTCGAGCAGGCCCGAGGCGCCGTTTGAGACCGTACTAACGTTGATCTGCTGATCCTCGATGAATTTCGGATCGTGCACCGCCTCGTAGAGCGCGTTCACATCGGTCACGAGCGTCTCGGCGAGCACCTTGCGCTGCTCAGGGGTCGAGGGCTGCCAGCCTTCCCACGCGCTCGTGCCGTCGGCGTTGATCGCGTCGGCTGCAGGTACCCAGAGATCTTTCTCCATGCGGTGGAAGCCGAGCCACTCGGTGAAAGTGGGATCGTCTGCCTCGAGCTGTTCAGCTTCTGCCAGGTAGTCGACCTCGCGGTAGTCAATACGGGGGTCGAGCACACCGAGAGCCTCAGCCACAGGCTCGATGCGTTCGTAGTTCACGCGAATATCGGCATAGAGCGTGCGCGCCGCCTCATCGTCGCCCGCGGCGTATGCGCCTGCGAACGATTCGACGTTCGGCACTAGCTCGGCCACCTCGTTCTTCACGAAGTTGATGTAGTCGACGACCACCTGGTCGAACAGCTCCTGATCCTCGCCCGCGACCTTGACTGGTTCGCCCGTGACGCTGAACGGGGTCGCACCGACGTTTGCGCCGCGCATGCCGGGCTTGCACGCGGTGAAATAGTCGCCGGGCTGCAGTGAGACCGTGAGCTCGGCCGAAGCGCCGGGTGCGATGTTCTCTTTCTCGGCCGCGATGCGCAGGCCGTCGGCACCGAGCAGGTAGAACTCTGTGGTCTGGGGGCCGTCATTCGTGATGGCGAACGTGACATTGCCACTCTTTGCAGTTGCCGCTGACACCTCGCAGGCGTCTGCGGTCGAACTGACGGTCAACGTGTTTCCCGCGGCCGTCTGCGTTTCGGGCTGCTTCTGCACGCAGCCTGCCAGGAGCACCGCGCCACAGAGTGCCAATCCCGAGGTTGCAATCAGTTTCTTCTTCATTTCTCTCCTTGATGTGAACTGGAAGCGGATGCCGCGGTTGGCGAGGTAGACGCCCGGGGCGGAGACGCACTCGCCGCCCCGGGCGCCGAGGTGCGCTGCCGCACCGCGCGACGCTGCAGCATTACCTGTTTGAGGAAGCGGGGCATAGTCGCGCCCATGAAGATCGCCCATGCGGCAACCTCAAGCCACGTCATCAGGGGAACGAACCCGACCGTGCCCTTGAGGAAGGCGGCAAGGGCGCCGCTGGGGGCGATCACGCCTTCAAGGTTGAACGCCCAGCCGAAAGGGAACGCCGCGGCCCAGAACGGGCCGTCAAAGCCGACCAGCACCTCGCCGGTGCGCAGATCGGTCGGAGTGATCGGATGCCCCGAGAACGGCCCGGGAAGCCAGGCTGCCTCTTGCAGGTCGTGAATGCCGTAGGCGAGCACTCCCGCGGCGACGACGATCAGAAACCCGCCGGTCCAAGCGAAGAACACGCGCAGGTTAATGCGCAGCATGCCCCGGTTCAGCAGCACGCCGATGCCAGCCGCGATGACGATGCCTACGAGAGCGCCAGCCAAAGCCGTCGGGTTGCCTGCCCATCCCCAGAGCATGAGGGTGGTTTCGATACCTTCGCGAGCTACCGTCACGAACGCGAGCCAGAAGATGGCCCATCCGGTGCCGATCGCGAGCGCGCGGTCGACGCCCTGACGCAGTTCGTGACTCAGCGTGCTGGCGGTGCGCATCATCCAGAACACCATCCAGGTGACCATGCCCACTGCGACGAGCGACATGAGCCCGCCGATTGCCTCCTGTGCCTCGAACGTGAGGGCGTAGCGGCCGAACGTGAAGAGGGCGCCGAGCGCAGCAGAGAGCGCGACCGCGATCGCGACGCCCCACCAGATTTTGTGCTTTACGTCTGCCCTGCCGAGTTTCACCACGTAGGCAAGCAGTATCCCGATAATGAGCGAGGCCTCAAGGCCTTCGCGCAGGCCAATGAGAAAGGAAGCGAGAAACAAGGGTGCCTTCGGGTAGAGATCACAACTACACGCCCGGATATGAATACATCGGATGAAGTGTAGCTATACCTAAATATAGTCCGATGAAGTGAAAATGCAAGAGTGCGGCGTGGGCGATCACGTGTCGCCGCGCGCCGCACATGGAGTGGTCGATTAGCTCAGCTAATCGATAGCGGTGATGCGCCCCTCGGCAAGCAGCTGGTCGATCGCCTGGCGATCCTCGCTCAAAACAGGCAGAAGCAGCGGCCAACTCGCGGCGAACCCGGGGTGCAGCTCGTAACCCACGACTTGGTCGAGCGCGACCCACTCGAGTGCGTGGCTCTCAGCATCGGTGATCTCGGGTTCAAAGGGTGAGGTGACCTCGGCGATGATGGTCGTGTATGACCAGCCGCCGCGGTCGATCACGTAGCTATAGTGCGGTGCGACCGCGCCGAAAGGCACCCCGGCCTCTTCGAGCGACTCGCGCACTGCCGCGTCAACCGCGCGCTCGCCCTCGTGTCGCGCACCACCGGGAATGCCCCAGGTGCCGCCGTGATCGCTCCAACTGACCCGGTGCTGCAGCAGAATGCCGCGCTCGCGATCATGGACAAGCAGGCCCGCAGCGCCGAAGCGACCCCAGTAACGCCCGCCGTCTTCGGCGACGACCCACGCGTCACCCGAGTTTCTGAGATCGCTCATGTACTCAGGCTATTGCACCGGGCATTGCCTTGCCGAGCGGCGCTTTAGCGAAGAGTCTGCTAGGGTTAGAAGGTTGCCGTAGAACGGCCGCGGATAAAGAGAGCTGCAGCACTGTGCTGTGGGCGCCGCGCAACGAACAAAGGAGAACACATATGTCACTTGCACCCGAGGTGAAGAAGTCGATTATCGATGAGTACGCAGTCAAGCCGGGCGACACCGGTTCTCCCGAGGTTCAGGTTGCAATTCTTACCCAGCGCATCAAGGACCTGACCGAGCACCTCAAGGAGCACAAGCACGACCACCACTCGCGTCGTGGCCTCCTGCTGCTCGTCGGCCAGCGCCGTCGTCTGCTCGGTTACCTGCAGAACGTCGACATTGCTCGCTACCGTTCGCTCATCGAGCGTCTCGGCTTGCGCCGCTAACACGACGCAAGCGTTCGAGCAGCGCTGATTGGTTTCGAAGCTAAGGCTTCGGAACCTCGCCGCTCACCAGCGCACAGCGTCGGGGTCGATAAAGACTTCAACACACCAGGAGCGCCGCCTCTTCTTCGGAAGGGGCGGCGCTTTTGTGTTTGCCAGCCCGGGCGCGGTGTTACTTGGGCCGGATCGCGCACGTAACAGCGGATGGATTCACGGGTTTCATCCGCTGTTACGTGCGCGATCCGCTGTTACGAACACGACGCGCAAGCGATTGTTCCCAGCCGGCCCAGCATGCACGGCGCGATAACATTGCTGAGTGACTAACGCCAAACACCCGCTACTGCCTTGGGTGGTGTGGGGTGTTGCTGCGATTGCCTACGCAGTCGCGATCATGAACAGGTCATCACTGTCGGCGCTTGGCCCCACCGCACAGCATCACTTCGGTATCGATGCGACCACCCTCTCTGCGTTCGCCGTGATCCAGCTTGTGGTCTATGCGTCGATGCAGGTTCCAGTGGGGGTGCTGCTCGACAAATTCGGTGCCACAACCATGATTCTCGCCGGCGGTGGCCTCATGATGCTCGGACAGCTTGCGATGGCGACAGTGCACGAGGTCAGCCTTGCGATTCTGGCGCGCGTGTTTGTCGGTATCGGTGATGCGTGCACCTTTATTAGCGTGATGCGCATGCTGCCCGAGTGGTTCCCGGCGAGGCAACTACCGACGATTGGTCAGCTTACGGGCCTCCTCGGTCAGACTGGCCAGCTTGTGTCGGTCACCCCACTTGCATTGCTCGTTGGAGCGTACGGCTGGGCGAGCGGCTTTGTAGGTATCGCCGCTGTAGGGTTGCTTGTCTCGCTCATTGGCGCTTGCGTGCTGCGGGATCGCCCGGGCGTCGGCACCGCGTTTGAGCGTATGACGGGGCGGCTTGGTACCACGAGCAAACACGCAAGAGCCCTCGGGCGCCCCGACGACACTGCTGCTCTGGCGGTTGTGCCGCCACCCGCCACGGCCCTTCTGCCCGTGATTCCTGCTGCCGCAAGCGCGGCGAACCCGCAGCGTAAGAAACCGTTGCCGATGGTCGGGTTTTGGTATCGCGTGCGGCGCCTGCTGAGCGTACCTGGAGTTCGCCTGGCGTACTGGGTGCACTTTACGTCGCCGTTTTCTGCGACAGCGTTTGTGCTGCTCTGGGGCACGCCATATCTCACCGGTGGCCTTGGCCTCAGCCGGGCAGAAGCGGGCGGCCTGTTGAGCCTCACCATCGTCTCGGGCATGATCGCGGGTCTGCTCCTCGGGCCGCTCAGCTCGCGGTTCGCCGAGAACCGGGTCTATATCAACCTGGGCATTGTGGTTGCAATAGCCCTGGTCTGGGTGGTGGTCTTGCTGTGGCCGGCTGAGCCGCCGATGTGGTTGCTCTCTGTGCTCATGGTGGTGATGGCGTTCGGCGGGCCCGCCTCAATGATCGCTTTCGAGGTCGGTCGGTCGCATACGCCGCAGAGCTTTGCAGGGTTTGGCACGGGCCTTGTGAACACGGCTGGCTTCACGGCAGCGTTGTTGGTGATTTTTCTCATCGGGCTCATGCTCGATTTGCAGGGCGCGGGATCACCCGAAAACTACTCGCTCGATGCGTTTAGGTGGGCATTCGCCGTGCAGATACCGTTCTGGTTGCTCGGCAGTGCCATGATTTTGGTCGAGATGCGACGCACTAAGAATTGGATGCAGAAGAATGGGCGCACACTGCGCTGAGACGCTGAAAGCTTCGCTCGTCGAGCTTGCCGAGACGTATGGCGTTCCCTGAGCTTGTCGAGGGGCGCGGGGGTCAGATCACGTAAAAGTCAGCCTGGTCAGGGCGCTCTGCGAATGGCGCGCCGCGGCGGGGCCTGGCCTCTGCGGGAATCCCTGTGAGTGTGGTCCACGGTTCGGCCGATCGCACTACCACCGCGTTTGAGCCGATTGCGCTGTCGTGGCCGATCTCGATGTTGCCGAGCAACTTTGCGCCGGCGCCGATCACGACGCGGTCGCCGACGGTGGGGTGGCGCTTGCCCTTGTCATGCCCTGTGCCGCCGAGGGTGACGCCGTGGTAGATCAGTACGTCGTCACCGACTACCGCGGTTTCGCCGATGACCACGCCCATGCCGTGGTCGATGAAGAGTCGACGGCCAAGCGTCGCGCCCGGGTGAATCTCA
>JAIUOH010000024.1 GCA_020161315.1 Actinomycetota bacterium
GAGCTCGGTATGCACACCCCGATGGAAGTCGAGGCTGCGTATTATGCTGGCACTGAATCGCTTCCGGCACTGACTCGGTGACGGACAAACGGGTCGGAACTAAACCCAGGGCGAATCAAGTTCTTTGGGGTTGTCCAAGACTTGCGGACAACCCCAGCACGTTTGGTGCATCCCTCGATGAAGGGGCACTTGTTGTTGCCTGAATCGACGCCAGGTAACAACAAGTGTCCCTTTCATGATTGTGAGGTTGGCAACTGAATTGTTGTTGGGTGCCAAACGCGTCGGGTGCCGCGCACCACTTGCACCGTAGCCGCGTACTAGACGCGTCGGGCTACGCCCCGCTCGCGAAGCCCTGCTGGCGCCAGGCCTCGTAGGTCGCGATAGCCGCGCAGTTGGCAAGGTTCATCGAGCGGCGGCCCGGAAGCATCGGAATGCGCAGGCGATCGGCCACCCGCTCATCGAACTGCACCTCATCTGGGAGGCCCGTGGGTTCTGGCCCGAAGAGCAGCACATCGCTCGGTTCGTAAGTCACATCGGCGTAGCCCCTGGTCGCCTTGGCTGTGAAGGCGAACACCCGCGCGGGCAGCAGCGCCTCGAACGCAGCCTCAAGCGAATCGTGCAGGTGCACCACCGCGAGGTCGGCGTAGTCGAGGCCAGCGCGCTTCAGTTTCGCATCTTCGAAGTCGAAGAGCGGGTTCACGATGTGAAGCTCAGCGCCGGTGCCGGCCGCGAGCCTGATCGTGTTACCTGTATTACCGGGAATGCGGGGTTCGAAAAAGAGAATCCGGGTCACCCTGGCAGCGTACTCGACATTGCTGGCGGTTGTTGCTTGCGCGGGGATCGTTGCTCGTCTCGACAGGGGTCCCTGAGTCATTCGACAAGCTCAGGGACCCCTGTCAAAGGGCTCGACGAGCGGTCTAAACAGTTGACGGCGAAGCGTTAGCTGTGGCGCAGTCCCACAAGAAAGCCAACGAGCGCACCCACCACAAGCCCGATACCGATCGGCCCTGCTCCAGGCAAGTGCGCGGTTGCCCCCACAATGCCTCCGGCGATCCCGCCGAGTACGCCGCCAGATACTGCCCAGACTACGGTGCGGGTGGTCTCGCTCATGCCCTCAAGACTATGCCTTCGGGCCGGTGCACACTGCGGTGCCCAGCGCGTCTCCGAGAATCTGCCGGGAGCAGGTACCAGCAACGACGAACGCACAGGCAGGCCCCCTAGGCTGAAGACATGAACTGCCCTACTGACGGAACCACGCTGCTGATGAGCGAGCGCAACGGCATCGAGATCGACTATTGCCCGCAGTGCCGCGGTGTCTGGCTCGACCGCGGCGAGCTCGACAAGATTCTTGAGCGTGCAAAGGCTGAGTCGGCCCACGAAGCGCCGCAAGCGCAGCCGTTTCAGGCGCAACCCCAGCAGTATCAGCAGGCTGAGCCAAGCCGCGGCTACGAACCGCGCTACGACGAGCGTCGCGATTCGCACTTCAGCAACGGCCGCGACCCTCGCTACGGCGACCCGAGGTACCGCAAGAAGAAGAGCCCGTTCGAGTTCTTGGGCGACATTTTCGACTGATCGTCGCGTCGCTTGGGGTGCGCGGGATCTAGCGATCCCTCAGCGCCAGCTTTGAGACGAGCGCGATCGCCGCGGTGAGCCCGAATGTTGCGAGCAACTGAATGCGGGCCGCCGGGTCGAACATCACGAGCACAACGGTGCTGGCCAGCATTGCGAGTGTGAGCCACGACAGCCACGGAAACCCCGGAAACCTGACCGGCAGATTGCGGCCTTCGCGCTCGGCCCTGGCTCGCAACACGATCTGAGAGATCACAATCGAGGTCCAGACGATAATCAGCGTCGACCCCACAATGTTCAACAGCGCAGGAAGCACGGCTTCGGGCCAGATCATGTTCAGCACGACGGTCACGAAGCTGAATGCAACGGAACCGGTGACTGCGATCCACGGCACCCCACTCGATGTGGTTGAACGAAAGAGCTTCGGGGCCATCTCGCGCTCGGCGAGCGAGAACACCATGCGAGAAGCGCCATAGATGTTTGCGTTCATCGCCGAGAGCAGCGCGATCACCACAATCGCAGACATCGCGATGTCGACGCCCGGAATACGAAGCACAGAGAGCACCGCCGAGAACGGCCCCTCTTGAATGCTCGGATCGTTCCAGGGGAGCACTGTCACAATCACGAAGATCGATCCGATGTAGAACACCAGAATGCGCACCATCACCGAGCGCATAGTGCGTTTGATGTTGCCGCTTGGGTCATTCGACTCTGCCGCTGCGATCGCGACTACCTCGGTGCCACCGAACGCAAACATCACGATAAGCAGGGCGCCGGCGATGCCAACGAACCCGTTCGGGGCAAAACCACCGTGCGCAACGAGATTGCTCAGCCCGACCGGCTCCACGCCCGGCAGCAGGCCAAATATTGCGAGGGCGCCGACAATAAGAAATAGCACGATCGCCGCCACCTTGATGAAGGCAAACCAGTATTCGAAGCGGCCGTAGTTGGCCACCCCGAAGAGGTTTACGGTGGTGAGGGCGACGATGAAGATCAGCACCCAGACCCACTGCGCAATGCTCGGCGTTGCCGCCGCCACGATCGCACCGGCAGCCGTCGCCTCAGCGGCGACCACGACGACAAGCTGTACCCAATACAGCCAGCCCACTGTCGATCCCGAGGTGCGACCGAATGCGCGGTGCGCGAAGGTGCTGAACGCGCCCGAGCTGGGGTACGCCGCAACCAACTCAGCAAGCATCAGCATGATGAGCACCACCATGACGCCGGCAAGAATGTAGCTGATCAGTACTGCGGCCCGGCGACGCCGACGGCTGCGCCCGATCCCACGAAAAGCCCCGCGCCAATTGCGCCGCCGAGGCCCATCATCGATACCTGCCGCGTCGTGAGCACCGCGCGCAGCGAACCGGTATCGGTGAACTGTGACTCGCCTGAGCTGGCGGCTTCTTGCTCGGACATATGTGCTCCAACCTCGGGAGTGATCCAGGCATCAGCGTCGAAGGCGGCCCTGGTGGTGCACTCAGAATACGAGTCTGGGTCGAGGCTGACAAATCACGTTGCCGCATCGAAACGGGGCACCCGCCCCGTGCTCAGGTAGAGTACGGGCATGACACCCCCCGCTACTCAAACAACCCGTCGCGAAGCGTTCGGTTCGAGAAATGTGTTCATTCTCTCGGCGATCGGGTCGGCCGTCGGCCTCGGCAATATCTGGCGTTTTCCGTACGTCGCCTACGAAGGCGGCGGCGGCGCGTTTCTGATCCCGTATCTCTGCGCTTTGTTGACGGCTGGCATTCCACTGCTGTTTTTCGACTACGCAATTGGTCACAGGTACCGAGGATCGGCGCCGCTCGCTTTCCGGCGCATGCACCGGGCCGCAGAGCCGCTCGGGTGGTGGCAGGTGCTCATTTGCGTGGTCATCGCGGTCTACTACGCAGTGATTATCGCGTGGTCCGCCATGTACACCTGGTTTTCGGCACAGCTGACCTGGGGCAAGGGCAACGAGAACGACTTCTTCTTCGTTGATTTCTTGCAGATGGGTGATGTCGCCGAGGGCGGCGTATCGAGCGATTTTGTGCCGCAGGTTGGTGTGCCGCTGATCGCGGTGTGGCTCGTTGTGATCGTCATTATGTGCCTCGGCGTGAAGCGCGGCATCGGTGCCGCCAACATGGTGCTCATGCCGCTGCTCACGGTGATGTTCGTCGTGCTCGTCGTGCAGTCGTTGTTCCTGCCGGGAGCGCTCGACGGTCTGAACGCGTTCTTTACCCCGAACTGGGAGGCGCTGGCTGACCCCGCGGTGTGGGCTTCGGCGTATGGGCATATCTTCTTCTCGCTGTCGGTTGCCTTCGGCATCATGGTGACGTACTCGTCATACCTGAAGCGCAAAACAGACCTCACCGGCTCCGGTCTCGTGGTTGCCTTCGCAAACTCGTCGTTCGAGATTCTTGCGGGCATCGGCGTGTTTGCCGCCCTCGGATTCATGGCGGCGGCGCAGGGCACCGAGGTCGCGGGGGTGGCAACCTCGGGCATCGGCCTCGCATTCATTGCGTTCCCGACCATCGTCTCGAACGCGGCGGGCGGCTCGATCATCGGCGTGCTGTTCTTCGGTGCACTGGTGTTCGCGGGCGTTACCTCGCTCATTTCGATTCTCGAAGTGATCGTCGCGGCGCTGCAAGACAAGCTGGGCTGGAGCCGAATCTCGACCACCCTCGTGGTCTCGATCCCGCTCGCCATTATTTCGATGGCGCTGTTCTCGACCACCACCGCGCTCGCGGTGCTCGACACGGCAGACGCATTCGTGAACGCGTTCGGCATCATGGCGGTGGCGTTCTTAGCGGTGATTGTGGTGGCCTGGGTGCTGCACAAGCTGCCCGCGCTGCAAGAACACTTGAATGGCCGTTCGAGCTTCAAGATCGGCATGCTCTGGAAGCTGCTGGTCGGGGTGCTCGCGCCGATCGTGCTTGGCTACCTGCTTTTCAGTGAGCTGAAGTCGAAGATCAGTGAGCCGTACGGCGGCTACCCCGACTGGTTCATTTGGGTGTTCGGTTGGGGCATGGTGCTCGTGCTCATCGTCGGTGGCGTGCTGCTTTCACTGCTGCCGTGGAGCACCAAATCGCGGGCGAAACAAGACCCTGACTACGACGAGTTTCTCGAGGCTGAGGGCCACGCGCCTGACCCAGAGACTGGCACGCTGCGCACGATCGGTACGGAGGTAGGCAAATGACCCCGACAGCTCTCATCATGATGACCATCGCGATTCTGACGGTGTGGGGTGGTCTCGTCGCGGGCATCGTGAACCTCGCAAAGCACCCAGAAGAAGAGGGCAACGAGCCTGTACCTCCGGTCGAGCTCTAGCGCGCGGAGACTGTTGTCGCGAAACATTCTCGCGACGACAGTCGTGTGCCGTGTAGGCTGGGGTTACGCACCTGAATACTTGTGCTGTTGAACACCGAAAGACCCGCGCTTTTTGAGGCTTTGCGCGCCCCCCTCTAGCCGACTACGGCTCCATTCTGAACCATCGCTACAGCTTAGGTTCTTGAGATAGCTTCCCTTCGACACCGTCGTCGGGTACAAATTGGGATCGCCCCCTGCGGTCTCATTCACACAATGAAGGAATGACAATATGGCCACCGGCACTGTCAAATGGTTCGACTCGGGCAAGGGCTTCGGCTTCATCGCTCCTGATGACGGATCGCGCGATGTGTTCGCACACTACAGCGCAATCGTAGGCTTCGGCCACCGCAACCTCGAAGAGAACCAGAAGGTTGAGTTCGAGATTGAAGAGGGCCCCAAGGGTCCTCAGGCTGCAACCATTCGTGCGCTCTAAGTAGCACGCCCCAAAAGGGATCGTCTGGGCTTTGCCCGGCGATCCCTTTTTTGTGTGCCCGCGGCGCAACGGCTCGGGTCGGGGCAGCTGTTTCGCTATTCTTGAGCCAAATCATGTGCGCATTTGCGCCGCAATCGGCTGTTTTTTCAGCTTGAAACGGGGGATCCAGTGGGGGATCAAACTGACCGCGAGGCGCTGCGCGCACGCGTCGAAGAGCTCGACGCAGAGAATCGCAAACTCAAAGACGAGCAAACTGGTCGAGACGCGGACGAGAAAAAGCCTCTGAAAGCCAGAGTTCGCACGAGCGCTGCGATCGCGCTTGTGCTTATCGGCGCACTGCTCGCACCCGTCGCGGTGCTCGGCACCTGGGCGCGGGCGCAGCTTGTTGACACCGATCGCTTCGTGCAGACCTTTGCCCCGCTCGCTCAGAAACCCGCGGTGCAGCGATTCGTGGTCAAAGAAGTCACGAGTGGGATCGAGCAAAGCGTCGACATCGATGCCCTCGTGGGCGACCTGTTCGCGGGCATCGCAGAGCTCAATCTGCCGCCGACCGCCGAACGAACGCTGCCAATGCTCGAGGGCTCGGCAGCTGAGGGCGTGCGCTCATTGATTGGTAGCGGTGTCGAAACCGTCGTTGAATCGCCGCAGTTTGCGAACGTGTGGCAGGTCACGCTGCGTGAGACCCACAGTCGTGCGATTGCTGTCATCCAGGGCGACCCAAATGCCCTGCTGCAGCTGTCTGACGACGGCACGCTGTCGCTCAGCCTCGCGGCAGTGATCTCAGAGGTGAAGACCAGGCTGACTGATCAGGGGGTGGGCTTTGCCGAGTCGATTCCGGTCATCGACAGGTCTGTGCCGATTCTCGCCTCGAGCTCGCTGGCGCTGATTCGCACCCTGTACCAGCTTGTGGTTGCGATTGGGTACTGGCTGCCCTGGGTAGCGCTTGGAGTGCTTGTGGCAGGTGTGCTGCTCGCCCGTAACCGCACACGAGCACTGGCCTGGGCGGGCGGGGCTACCGCGGCGTCACTGCTGCTTCTCGCCGGTGGTATGGGCATCGGCAAGCTTGTGTTCATTGGCGGGGTCAGCCCGTCAATCATGCCGGCGGCAACCGCCGAGGTGATTTTTGTGCAGCTCACCGAGCTCATCGCCTCGACGTTGCTCGCCCTGATCACGCTGTTTCTGCTCGTCATGTTGGGCGCCTGGTTTGCGGGGGCTTCGCACCGTGCGGTGGCATTGCGAGGGCTGTTCGATTCGGGCTTTGCCGCTGCGCGTCGAGCGAGCGACCGCCGCGGCCTCAGCACTGGAGCGCTTGGGCGTTTTCTTGATCGCTGGCGTTCGGCGCTGGGCGGTGCGGCGGTCGCAATTGGTGTGCTGGTGCTGTTTCTTGTGCGGCCGATCACGTTTGGGGGAGTGCTCTCGACGCTGCTTTGTGTTGTAGCCCTGCTGTGCCTCATCGAACTGCTGCGCAGGCCAGAGCGCGAGGTCGCTGACCCACTGGCTCAATCAGAGACGGAAGGCGAGGTGCCCGCAGAAACAGTGGTCGTGCGAGCCGAGCTCGTCGATCAGAACGCCGAGGCCGCTGACAACGCTGCGCTACACACGCGACACGTAGAGCGCATCGGTGGCGGTACGGCCGAGGGCGACGGGCTGGCCGTCACCGTCAACGTGTACATCGAGCGACTCTGAGAATGGTGACCCCTCGCGCACGATGAGGTGCGCGCCGAGCACGATGCCGCGATCCTCGAAAAATTGGAGGAGTGCGGGGTCGTCATCGCTGATGCGTTCAACGACAACTTCGGTGCCCGCCTTGATTTGGCCAAGCTGCACCGCGTCGGGGGCGACTATGGTGCCGTCGGCGAGCGGGATCGGGTCACCGTGCGGGTCACGCGTGGGGCGCCCGAGTAGCTCATCAATGCGTTCAATCATGAAGTCGCTGACTGCGTGCTCGAGGTGCTCTGCTTCGTCGTGCACTTCATCCCAGCCATAGCCCAACATCTTCACGAGAAACGTCTCGATGAGACGGTGCCTGCGCACCATTGCTACCGCGTAGGCGCGACCAGTGTCAGTCAGCGCGACTGCGCCGTATGGGGTGTGCGTGAGCAGCCCCTGCGCGGTGAGTCTGCGTACCGCATCAGACACTGAAGACAGCTTGAGCTCGGTGCGTTCTGCAATGAGCGAGGGGGTGACCGGCTGATCGGACCACTCAGAGAGCGTCCACACGGCCTTCAGATAGTTCTGAGTGCTCGTTGAGAGATCTGAAACCGACATGCCTCAAGCGTACCGGCGCGCATGCCCGGCTTGCGAGGTTACGTAATTTTGCCCGATGTGCCAAGGCCCTCGAGATTCTTACGCTGACGTTGATTCGATGCACCGCTCGCAGTTCGGGTTTAGCTGGTGGAAGGGGGTTTCAAACAGTACTACCTCGCACCGTTTCGGTGAGTGGGCGGGAGTCGAGAACTCTTACACCACACCCGCGCCGGCCGGGGTCGACCGGGTCTTTTTGAACGGAACAGCTCATGAAACTACATGTGCACGGCCGGCGCAGCGACAGAGTCGTTGCTGGTCGGCAGCAAGGGGTGAGGATCGCTGTCGCGATCTTCGCGACAGCCGCGCTCTGTCTGGGGCCGGCGATGGCGGCTTCGGCCGATGACGCGGCAGACGGGGTTACCGCTACTGGCAACGAAGCGCCGGTGACTACGCAACCGCAGGATGATCAATCGCTGACAAACGAGCAAGACTCTGGCCCAGCACCAGCGACCTCGGGATCCGAGGAAGATCTGGTGACGGTCACTGAGAACGGTGATGCGGGGGCCAGCAGCGGTTTAGACGAAGGTGCTGATGCCACGGCCGGTGGTGGTTCTGACGCCACTGGTAGTGACGGCACCGCCGCGGCAGCCGGTCTCGTTGAATCGAACGTCGGCACGGGCACCGAAGCCAGCAACGACAGCTCGGGCAATGACGGCTCCACCGCGGTACAGGCGGGCGATGACAGCTCGGGCAGCGATGACTCTACGGGTACAACCAAGGGCGATCAGCCAAAGGGTTTTGCGGCGAAGATGGTATCCGATGATGGTGGCGGTAACGCAAAAAACAAGAAAGAACATAAGGTCGAGATCTGCCACGTCACCAGTTCGGGTTCGAACCCATACACTTCACCGTCCGTAGATATCGACTCGATTGTCAAAGATCATGCTCATGATCCACACGTGAGTAATGACGGCAAGCGTCATGACATCATTCCGTCATTTTGGTGGGACGATGACGGCGGTTCGGGTAGCGCCTACCTGACCGAAGCTGGCATTGGGTATGAGTACGAGGGGCTGAACTACACCGGCGACAACGTGGTCACCTACGCACATCATTGCGAACCACAGGCTCCGACCCCCGAGTACAAGACGCCTACCATCTCGGTAGATGCACTTCCGTGTCTGCCTAAGAAGGAAGGCTCTACGGTCGCTCTTACCGGCAACATCGGCAATCTCACCGAGGGCGGCAAGTACACGGTGACGGCGAGCTACGCGGGCGGCGGTGCTGCGGGATCTACCGAGGTGACCGGCACCAGCGCTGGCACAGCGACATGGTCGATCAGTGTAGATAAAGCTGTCGCCTACACGATCACTGTGACAGGCCCGGGTGATAAGACCGCGAGTGTCACTACTGACAAGGTAAAGAAGTGCCTCGACCCGACACCACTTGGCACACCGATCGTGGTCAATAACACTGAGGGGTGCATTGACTGGGGTAGGGACAAGAACCTTCAGGTGAGCTTGGATTTCTCGAATCTCACGAAATACGTTGAGTACACGGTGACCGTGACAAAAGATGGTGATCCGTTTGGTGCTCCACACAAGTTCACCGCAGATGCAACTTCGAGATCATGGGAGTTCCCGGTACACGAGGCGGGTAACTACAAGGTGACTGTTACCGCGACCGGAGTCGAAGGCTCCGCTGTCGTATCGGTAGAAAAGTGCGATAGACCCGAACCTGAGGATCCCGCGGTTACGGTCGACGTGGGTTCGTGCATCACGCAGGGAGAGGACGACTGGCCAGAGCTTGACTTTGCGCCACAACTCGCACCCGCGAGCAGCGGCAGGGTCGCGACGGTGTATGCCACTGGTCTGAAGAAGAACACGAGCTATCAGATTGTGGTGATGCAAGGTGGTTCTGAGTACGACAGCGTATGGCGCCAATCGGATTCAGACGGCAAGATCACGGTTGAGTTTACGATCACGCAGCCCGGTCACTATAAGGCGGAAGTGCGTAAAGCTAGCGAAGGGCAGGGTCGTGTGATTGCCTGGGACTCGTTCAAGGTAAGGAAGTGTGATCCTCCAGTGCCTGTGGATCTGCCGGGGCTCGCTGGCACGGTGACCTGCACCGACGGCGTGCTGAACCTCACGCTCGAGGGAGTGAATCTCGACCCAGAAGAAAGCTACGACGTATGGGTTGAAGGGCCAGAGGGCTCCGAAAAGTTCACAATGGAAACCAACGAACTTGGTGTCGGGCAGGTCAAGACCGTCCTTGAGGTCGAGGGTAACTACAGTGCGTGGATTCCTGGCCTTGGTGAGGCTTCACCATTAGCTGAATTTACGGCAGCGAAGACCTGCGCGCCGCCGGTCGTGGTCACGACCGTGGTGAACCCGACGCCTAAGGAAACGAAGGCACCGGCGCTCGTCAACACCGGTAGCAACAGCACCGAGCCTCTGCTCTGGGCCGGAGTGCTCACGATGATGGTGGCATCTGGTCTGATGCTGCACTCGATGCGAACCAGGCGCACTGAGCGCTAGCGCTCACATCACAGCCGGGCCCGTCTTCTCAGCTAGGTTGGGAAGACGGGCTTTGGCTATGCTCGTCCGCGGTTGCGGCGGCGCACTGAGCTGTTCGGCTTGCCGCCCAGGTACGAAGCCTCAGAATCCACCACGTAGCCCTGGCGCAGCGCTTGCCTGCCGATGAGCATGCGAAACACCATCTCGTCGCGACTCGTGAGCGTCACCTCTGCGGGGATTACCCGCCCGCACAGACCGACATCCATCAGCACGACCAGACGATCCTGCGAGTGGCCAGAAGAGCTGCGAATCGTGCGCCGATCGTGCACCGGGCGCTCAACCATGACCTCGTCAAGTTCGCTGTCTTGCCAGGGATGCACAGCGAATCGCACCCAGTCTTGGCCGTCGCGTTCGAACTCCTCGAGTTTCGTCGTGTGCAGGGCAGATGTCTGCGCGCCGGTGTCGATTTTGGCTTTTAGCCACGACACGCCGACCTCAGGCAGGCTGACCCATTCACGCCAGCCCGTGAAGGTGCTTGAATGGTGTGGTTCACTCACGCATCTATCTTGGCAGGTATCACCGTGAAATTGGCGATTCTCTCGCGCGCCCCACAGGCATATTCGACGCAGCGACTCAAAGCTGCCGCCGAAGACCGAGGCCACCGTGCCCTCGTGCTCAACACTCTGCGCTTTGCTATCGACCTTGCTGACGACGCCCCCGACCTGAGGTACCGAGGCAAACAGCTCAGCGACTACGACGCGGTGCTGCCTCGTATCGGCAACTCGATCACCTACTTCGGCACGGCCGTGGTGCGTCAGTTTGAGCAGATGGATGTCTACACGCCGAACACCGCAAATGGCATCTCGAACGCGCGCGACAAACTGCGTGCGATTCAGATTCTCTCGCGCCACAACATCGATATGCCGGCAACCGCTTTCGTGCGCAATCGCGCCGACGTGCGCCCCGCGATTGAGAGTGTGGGCGGTGCGCCAGTCGTCATCAAGCTGCTCGAAGGCACGCAGGGCATCGGTGTAATCCTCGCGCCGCAGGTGAAGGTTGCTGAGGCGATCATCGAAACGCTGCACTCGACAAGGCAGAATGTGCTGATTCAGCGCTTCGTGGCCGAGAGCCGCGGCAAAGACATTCGTGCGCTTGTGGTCGGTGACCGGGTGGTGGCTGCGATGCGCAGGCAGGCGAGCGGCGACGAGTTTCGCTCGAACGTGCACCGCGGTGGCAGCGTAGAGCCCGTGCAGCTCTCGGCTGCCTACGAGCAGACGGCCGTGCGCGCCGCCCAGATTATGGGGTTGCGCGTCGCTGGTGTCGACATGCTTGAGGGCGATGAGGGTCCGTTGGTGATGGAGGTCAACTCGTCGCCGGGCCTGCAAGGCATCGAGCAGGCGACCGGGCTCGACGTCGCCGGCGCGATTATCGACTACATCGGCAACCAGGTCGCGTTCCCAGAAATCGACGTGCGGCAGCGCCTCAGCGTTTCGACGGGATACGGCGTGGCCGAACTCGTCATGCACGCCGGGGCCGAGCACGTCGGCAAGAAGCTCGGTGACCTGGGGCTGTGGGATCGAGATATCACCGTGCTGACGCTGCACCGAGGCGTGCAGGTGATTCCGAACCCGCGCAAGCACATCGTGCTTGAGCCCGAAGATCGCCTGCTCTGCTTCGGCAAGCTCGAAGAAATGCGTTCGATGATTCCCGACCGCCCGCGCCGCCGTGCGCGCGTGCGAAAGCTGCCGCAGGAAGCCCGCGACCTCGCAGCTGAGGGCTAAGGGTTTGATTTTGGCCGAGGGGATCCGCCGCCCCACAAGCGTGGGTCACTGAGCGGCGGGGCGATCCAGCGCGAGTGAAAACTCGACCGAACCGGTGGGTTCGACCGACACGAAACCGAGATTTGGTGCGGTCATGCCAAAATCGGCGAAGGTAATCGGAATCTGGCCCGCGATTTCAACCGTGCCAGTGTTCGTGCCCGCAGCCGGTGCATCCACACGAAGCTGCACAGTTACGCTGACAGGTTTCGTGACGCCCGCGAGCGTGAGATCGCCGCTGAGCGTGTGCTCGGTGACCTCGCCCGAGTTCGGCACCCTGTCTATAGTGAGCGGGGTCGTCAGAGTGAACGTTGCAGTGGGGTTGGCCGAGGCGCGCACCACGTTCTCTCGAAAGTAGCCGTCGCGAGACGAGTTGTCGGTCTTGATCGAAGCGACATCGACCGTGAACGTCGCCTGGGTAACCGTCTGCCCCTCGGCGGTAAGCGAACCCGTTACCTGTTCAGTACGGCCGGTGACGGTCACGTCTGTGCCGTTCAGCACTTCGTTCACCCGGTAGCCCGCATAAGACCCGGCGCCTACCTGCCAATCACCGACAAATGCCGCGGGGTCAAGTGGCTCGCCCGGATCTGCCTTCAGCGTCGATTCGTTGGCGCTGAGCGTCGGGGCAACAGCGGCGGGTGCTACGAAATAGTCGCGATAGATCTTGGGTGCGATGAAAGCAGCCAGACCACCGACGAGGATCACGCCCACCGCAGTGAAGAGAATTGCTTTGGCGCGTTTGCCCATGGTGCCCTCCGAACCCAGCTCAGTAACGATTCAAGCATGGGGTGCGCACCCATGAGCGAACTGTGAGCGGGCGGGGTGTTGCCTGAGTCATGGGGCAAAACGCTACCGTGCGAGGGCTTCGGCGACGGTGCGTGCTTCGCGGAGTCCGCTTTCGATCGCACCGTCGATGAAGCCGCCCCCGGCAAGCCGCTTGGGGCAACGCATTGCGTTGCGCGGCGACGGCGCTGAGCGCGCCCTCGCGCTCAGTTTTGGGGCCCGAGGGCTTCGGCGACGGTGTGTGCTTCGCGGAGTCCGCTTTCGATCGCACCGTCGATGAAGCCGCCCCACAAATCAGCATTGTCGGTCGTCGCGAAGTGCAGCACGCCCTGCGGCTGCTGCAGCTCGGCGAGGTCGCGGCTGAGCTGACCGGGGCGGTGCGTCATCCAAGTGTTGCGTGAAAGCGGGTCTGCTACCCAGTCGTGCGAAGTCGCGTCGACGACCTCAAGGCCGGGGCGAATCGCATCGACTGCAGCCTGCACTGCCCCAAGGTCGCTGACATCGAGGGCAGTATGGTCGGGCCCGAAACCCACCAGAATCGAGAAGTCGTCGTGCACAAACTCGCTTTTGAGCACCGAGAGTGGGTGCTGGGGAGTGGCGTATCCGAAGAAGCGCGGCAGCGATCCTCGAACCTTGACCCAAACTTTCGTGCCCTGTGACGCGACTTTCTCGGCAAACTGGCGCTGCCAAACAGCGGGCAGTTCGGGGCTGAACTTGATGCCGCCGATTGCGTTTGCGGGTAGTGTGCTGATGACCGCTCGGGCGTTGATCTGCGTGCCGTTTGCGCAGGTGACGGTCGTGCCGCCCGGGTGCTGAGCAACCGCAGTGACCCGCGTGTTCAGGCGTATCTCGCCGGGCACGCTCTTAGCGATGAGCCTGGTCCACTCGCTCATGCCGCCCACGACGCGGTAAGTGGCAGAGGCCTCGTGCATCAGCTCCCAGTGACCGCCAGTCGCCGAAACCCAGCGGTAAGCGCTCGAGATGCCGGTCTGGTCGAGTGGGGCGTTGACGTGCCCGACCCAGACCGACTCGTTCGCACTGCGGGCCTCTTCGCTCATCTCGAGGCTGTCGATGCGCTGCTGAATAGTGAGGTGGTCGATGGCCGAGATGCCGCCGACGGTCGGCTCGGTGCCTCGCGGCATAATGTCGCGCACGTCGTCGATGATCCGCTGTTGACCTGGGCTGATGAGTGCCATGAACTCGTCGAGACTTGCGACCCTGCGCTCGCCGCCAGCACCGAGCCAGCGCGCCTCTTCGGCAGCGGGGCTGCGCACGATCTCGCGGCCATAGCGGGTCATCTCGGCCCAGGTGTGCGGCTGTACCCAATGCACCCAGGTGCCGCCAAGTTCGAGGTCGTGATCGAGCCGGTGGTCGGTCCACGTGCGGCCGCCAACACGATCTCGAGCCTCGAGGGTGAGCACTCGGTAGCCAGCATTGCCGAGTTCGCGCGACGCGATGAGCCCCGCGAAACCTGCGCCGATGACAACGACGTCGACGGTTTCGGCGGCGCCTGCTGCTGTTTCGGAGTTGCCCGCCGTGGTCTCGGCAGCGTCTGAGTTGCTCACGACGTCGGCTTCAGCACGCGGTAGCCGCGGCTCGCGTCGTAGCCGTGAATCTCTCGGGTGTCGAGCACCGACATGAAGTCGATGACACCCTGCGTGATGACCTGGCCGGGCACGAGCACCGGAAACCCGGGCGGGTAGGGCGTCACAAAACCCGCACTGACCACGGTCTCGCGGTTTGCGAGGCGTTCGCGCAGCTGCTCTGGTCGCACATACTCGATCGACTCGCGGCGCTGGCCCCTGAAGTAGGCGTCGCGCATGTCACCGTCTGGCAGGGTCTCGTCGCTCGCGTACTCTGCTGAGAACGAGCTGAAGTCTGGCAGCGGTGGCATCGGCACCTCACCCGGCAGCGGTTGCTCGGTGTCGCGCTGCTCCTGCGCCTCTTCGAAACGCTCGGCGAGCTTGACGAGCACCTCGATGAGGTAGGCGACACCGCTTCGAGAGGTGCCGATGTTCGTCATGAACAGCACGGTGTTGCGGCTTGTCTTGTTTACCTGAATGCCGAAGCGATCCATCAGATAATCGTGCTTGAACGTGTCGCCGTCAACTCCCGTGCGCGAGATCTCGACGGTGATGCGGCTTGGGTCGACCACGAACTCATCGTGCTGCCACGCCTGCCACATGTCCGAAAGACCTCGGCGCAGTGGCATTGCCGCACCGGTGCCTCGCAGCTCTGCGGGAATCAGATCGTGGGCCGTGAGCACCCTAAAGAACTTGCGCAGCAGAGAGTGCCTCGCGATGGCCTGCGACAGGCTTGTCGCGAGATCGAGCTGGCGCTGCACGAGTTCGAAGCCCTCAAGCTCGACCTGGCGGCGACCAAGGTCGAGCGAGGTCAGAATCTGGTAGTTCGGCGAGGTCGAGGTGTGCGTCATGTACGCCTCATGGAAGGGCTCGCGCGCGTCGCGCACCCAGTCTTGGTCGTAGACGTGAATCATCGAGCCCTGGCGCAGGGAGGTCAGCGTCTTATGGGTCGACTGCGACGCGTACACACGCAGGCGCGCATCGGGCGAAGGGATCAGCCGCTCGCTCAGCCACACCTCGTCGGGCGCCGGGGTGCCCTCTGCGTCGAAGAGTCGCTGCTGCTGCTCGGCGTACGCCACCGCGTGGGCTGAGCTTTTCAGCCGCTCCTCGAGGTGCTTCGCTGCGGCCATTGCGGTGCGGCGCCGAGTCACGGGGTGAAACGCCGCGAACGCAAACCATGCCTCGTCCCACAGGAAGACGAGGTCAGGCTTAATCGCGAGGCACTCTGCCATCACGCGCTCGACGTCGTAGACGATGCCGTCAAAGGTGCAGTTGGTGAGTGTCACCATGCGCACCTCATCGAGGCGCCCAGCCGCACGATAATCGAGCAGCATCTGCTTGATGCTCGACAGTGGCACGGCCCCATAGAAGGCGTAGTCGTTGAGCGGGTACGCCTCAAGGTATGCGGGCTTCGCACCAGTCAGCATCAGCGCGTGGTGGTGTGACTTGTGGCAGTTGCGATCGACGAGCACCACGTCACCAGGGGTGGTGAGCGCCTGGTGCACGATCTTGTTTGCGGTCGAGGTGCCGTTGGTCACAAAGAACGTCTGCTTCGCGCCGAAGGCGCGTGCTGCAAGCTCTTGCGCCTTCTTTAGCGTGTGCACCGGGGCGAGCAGCGAGTCAAGGCCGCCCGAGGTTGCGCTGGTCTCTGCGAGCAGCAGGTTGAGGCCATAGAACTCGGCGAGGTCTTTGATCCACTTCGAGCTGACCACCGAGCCGCCGCGTGCGACGGGCAGCGCATGAAAGACGCCAACGGGGCGCCGAGCGTGATCTTGAATCGCTGCGAAGAACGGCGTGTCGTAGAGGTGCGATACGCGCCGCAAGAGCGAAAGGTGCAGTTCGAGCTGATCCTCGCGCCTGAACACGCGACGAAAACGGCGCGAGAGGGCGCCCGCGAGATCTTCGATGTTTGCGCCAGCCATGAGGTAGAGATCAATCTCGGGGCGAATGCTGTGCAACACGTCGGCGAGACGTACCACGCGCTGCACTGATGAGAGCGCGCTCGATGCGGGCGCGGTTGGCACGTCGGCCGACTGCCACGCCAGCGCAATCGTGTCGCGCAGGTCTCGGCTGAGCGCTTGGGTGCTGCGGCCGCTGAAGCCGGGGCGAATGATGCAGGCGAGAATGTTCGGGTTCGTGAGCAACGCGGCGATCGCATCGTCTGCCGAAGGCACCACGACGAAGTCGTAGATGAATTGGTCGGCCGCCGAGCGCAGCCTGAGGTTCTCGGTGCGCATTGAGTCGCGGTCGCCGGCGGTGGTCTCGTCGACAACCAACACTTCGAAGCGCGGGCGCGGGTCGGCGTCGTCGTGCAGTTCGATACGCTCGACCTCATCGAGCGTGTCTTCGCGCGGGTCTTCGGGCACGGTGGAGCCGCGCAGTCGCTGCACGACGCGGCCGATGCGGTCAAGCGCTGCCGGGTAGTCGCCGGCTTTCAGCAGTTCTGCGATGCCGCGCACGTAACGCTGCCCGAACCCCGCCCAATACATCTCGATCGTCTCGAGCGCGCGCAGGTTTCTGGCGATCTCGCCGTCGCGAGTGAGCGCGCTCTCGTCGTCGCTGCCGAGCGCGATTCGCTTCACGCCGAAGCGCAGATACTCCCAGGCATCACTGCGCATGCGCCATGTGCTCGATGGCATCCCCGGGTCTCGCTCGAGCTGACCTGTTCCAGAGAGCGAGGCGGCAATATTGGCCCCGCTGTGCGCGCGAATCGCGGTGTTCTGATCAGAATTTTCCGAGAATGCGTCGTCGAGAAGCGTCATTGCACGATCCTTTCGCGGGGAGCATCGGTGCCCGGCCCGCAGATTAGCCACGTTGACTTTGATCTTACGTGCAGCTGAATGCCGATTGCGGCAACATGACGGGCCGTTGCGCCCAGTGCGAAGGTTGAGGTTTGGTAGTGACCTAGTGAATAGCGGGGCGAGGATCAGCGCGACGCCGTGACCAATTAGACTTGGGGGCATGGCAAAAGCGCAAGATCGTAAGCACCGCATCGTCATTCTCGGCGGCGGGCCGGGCGGGTATGAAGCGGCGATCGCCGGTGCTCAGCTTGGGGCAGAGGTTACGCTGATCGAGCGTGCCGGGGTTGGCGGTGCCACGGTGCTTACCGATGTCGTGCCCTCGAAGAGCCTGATCGCGACCGCGGGCGGTGTGCAGGCGGTGCGCGACGCAGGTCGGCTCGGCGTGCAGACCTTTGTTCCCGGTGGCGACGGCAAGCCCGTGCGGCCCGAGACCACCGTGAATCTCGCAGCAGTGAACAAACGACTGCTCGCAATGGCCGGCGCGCAGTCGACCGATATCTTGCACGTACTCGAAGAAGCAGGCGTACGTGTGGTGCAGGGGCAGGGTCGTCTCGACGGTGCCAACGCTGTAGTAGTTTCGACCGGGCACAGCGGCGAGGGCACTGACTTCGACCGCATCGATGCCGACACCATCATCGTCGCCGTTGGCGCAAGCCCCCGCGAACTTGACACGGCAAAGCCCGACGGTGAGCGCATTCTCACCTGGAAGCAGCTCTACAACCTGCAGTCGATTCCCGAGCACCTCGTGGTGGTCGGTTCTGGTGTGACGGGCGCTGAGTTCGCGAACGCCTACCGCACGCTGGGCTCAGAGGTGACGCTCGTCTCGAGTCGCGAGCAGGTGCTGCCGGGCGAAGACCCAGACGCTGCCGCGGTGATCGAGCGCGAGTTCGCGAAGCTTGGCATGCACGTGATGTCGAAGTCACGCGCAACCTCGGTGACCCGCTCCAAGAACGGGGTGTTGGTTGAGCTCGAAGATGGGCGCGTCATCGAGGGCTCGCACTGCCTCATGGCGGTCGGTTCGATTCCGAACACCGCGGGTATCGGCCTGCGCGACGCTGGCGTCGAACTCACCGAGAGTGGTCACATTCGGGTGAACAAGGTGGCCCGTACGCGCGTGCCGTCGATCTACGCTGCTGGCGACTGCACCGACTTCTTTCCGCTTGCATCGGTTGCCGCCATGCAGGGTCGCACCGCAATCATGCACGCGCTCGGTGACTTCGTGCGCCCCATCGACCTGCGCAATGTCGCGGCAAACGTGTTTACCTACCCCGAGATTGCGACCGTGGGCTGGAACGAGCGCTCGCTCGCAGACAACAGCGACCTCGCGAAGGCCGTCTCGCACACGATTCCGCTCAACACGAACCCGCGCGCGAAGATGATCGGGCTGGCGGAGGGCTTTGTGAAGCTTTTTGCGTGGCAGGCCTCGGGCACCGTGATCGGCGGCGTGATCGTTGCGCACCGCGCCAGCGAGCTGATCTTTCCGCTCGCGCTCGCCGTCGAGCACCGGCTCACAGTCGACCAGGTGGCCTCGGCCTTCACCGTGTACCCATCGATGACTGGCGCGATCACCGATGCCGCTCGCGCGATGCACCGGAGCGCTCTGTGAGTTCTGCCTCTCGCTTGCCCCAGGGTGCGTCGCTTGGGCGGCGTGCATTCGGTGGTGTCGTTGCCGCTGCATTCGTTGGCGTGCTCGCGGCCTGCGCACAGAAGAAGCCTGCCGTGGTGCCCTCGGCGGGCGGAGTGACCGCTGTCGTGACGGTCGCGGTGATTGACAATAAGTTCGAACCCGCGGCGGTTGAGATCAAGGCTGGCCAGGCGTTGCGCTGGGTGTTCTCGGGAGTCATGGAGCACGACGTTGTCGCAGAAGACGGCAGCTTTGTGAGTGAGCTGCAGGCCGAGGGTGAATACGTGCACGTATTCGAGCAGGCGGGGGAGTACCCCTACGATTGCTCGGTGCACCCTGAGATGACCGGCTCCGTTACCGTTCGTTAGTTGGCTACGCTGAATCGCGGGCGATGAGCGGTGCTGGCACGAGGCGTCGAGCCAGCGTCGCCGGGCGATGGCCACCATCGAGTAGCTCGAGCATGAGTTCGGCGCAGGTACTGCCGAAGAGCCGCGGCTGCAGATCGATCGCGGTGATAGATGGTGTGTGAAACGACATGAGGTCACTATCGACGCCAGAGACAAGCTTCACGTCTTTGCCGACTGTCTTGCCGAGCGTGCGCAAGATGCCTGCAATGCGCGCGGCGATGCCGTCGCCGGCAGTGAAGAGACCGTCGCACCCGGTTCCTGCCGTAAAGAATGGTGCGAGCGTCGCCACGAGTTCTTCGTTGCTGTCGTTGATGCTGACGGTAGCGATGCGTGGGGTGATGCTGTGCTCAGCGCACCACTCCAGGTAGTACTGTTCGAGGTCGAGCGTCCACTCCGACACGCGCTCGATCACGAGAATGCCGGGGCGTTTTGAGCCGCGCTCGCGAAGGTGCTCAAGTGAGTCTCTTGTGAGCTCTCTCGTTGGCGATTCGACGATTCCCCAAGGGTCACCGAGCCCAGACTTCGGTCGGTCGCCGGTCACCACGGGCAGATCCTGCGCAAGAATCTCGGCGACGCCGGGGTCATCGCTGTGCGGTTCGATCAGAATGTAGCCGTCGAGCAGCGGCGCACGTTCGATTTGTAGTCCGTTTGCCGAGTTTGGCAGAAACAAGAGCGAGGTGCCCCTGCGGTGCAGCACCTCGGTGATGCCGTTGGTGACCTCGGCGTAGTAGCTGAACTGGCCCGCCGTGTCGGGCAAGTAGAGGCCGATCGACCCGATTCTGGCCTGCCGTAGCGCGCGCCCCACCGGATTTGGGCGGTACCCCAAGTGCTTCGCAGCACCGAGCACGCGTTCGCGGGTCGACTCCGAGACCCCGGGCTTGCCGTTGAGCGCCAGCGAGGCCGCTGCGATCGAGACCTGCGCGCGTGCAGCGACGTCTGAGAGCGTGGGTGTCGACATCACTGCTCCTTTGGGTCTCGCGTTTCGGTGGCCGAGCGGCCAGTGGCTGCACTCGCAAGTCTGACGTTTGCGAGTGCACTACGACTATGTTATCGTCTGCTTAAACGTTTAATATTAATCGTTTAAGTGAGCTGTTCAGCGAAGTGTTTGCTTCAATGTGCGCGACAAAGGAGTTTCTGGCTGACATGACTTTCCTCGACATTGCCTTCACCGGCGGTTCGGTGTTCGACGGGTCTGGCGCTGCGCCTATCCGAACCGACGTCGGCGTTATCGGCGAGAAGATCGTGACGGTTGGCATCGACGAGGTCAACGCATTGATCGGCGAGCACACTCGCGTCGTGGATCTCAACGGAAAGATGCTGTTGCCGGGCATCATCGATGCTCACGTGCACCCAATCGAGGCGGGCCTGGAGCGTCTCGGCTGCGATCTGTCGGAGCTCTGGACCCGGGCCGAGTACCTCGACGCGATTCGCTCATACGTGACGAGTCATCCCGATACCGAGTGGATTCTTGGCGGCGGCTGGCAAATGGCCGCGTTTGCCGAAGGGTTTCCGCTGGCCGCCGACCTTGATGCGATCTGCGACGACAGGCCAATGGCAATCTCGAATCGAGACCACCACAGTACCTGGGTGAACACCGAGGCGCTTCGCCGGGCGGGCATCACTCGTGAGACACCTGACCCCGTCGATGGCACGATCGAGCGCGATGAGCACGGCAACCCGACAGGCACCCTGCACGAGGGCGCACGCATGCTTGTGCTTGGTCTCGCACCAGACCCTTCTCGTGAGTTCATGTACGAGGCGCTTATGTCGGCGCAGAGCTACCTGCACGCATTCGGCATCACTGCCTGGCAAGACGCGCTGCTCGGCGACTACGGCAACCACAGCTCCGAAGAGGTTTACGTCTACCGTGAGGCGCTCGAGCGCGGTGATCTCAAAGCGCGTGTCAACGGTGCGATCTGGTGGGATCGCACGCGGGGCGAAGAGCAGATCCCCGAACTCGAGAGTGTGATCTCAGATTTTCAAGAGGGTGACTTCAAGCTCACCACAGTCAAGATCATGCAGGACGGCGTGGTGGAGAACCGAACTGCCGCGATGAGCGCGCCTTACCTGAAGAACGGCTGCAACTGCGGCGAGGCAGCCGACACCGGCATCTCGTTCATCGAGCGCGAGAGCCTGCACCGTATCGCCACGCACTTTGACCGGACGGGTGTGCAGTTGCACTTTCACGCGATCGGCGACCGCGGAGTAGCCGAGTGCATCGACGCGGTTGCCGCGGCGCGCGAGGTGAATGGAGACACCGGTAGGACGCACCAGATCGCCCATCTGCAGCTAGTGCACCCTGACGACCTGCCTCGCTTTGCCGAGCACCGGGTCGCAGCGAACATGCAGCCGCTCTGGGCGAGCTACGACCCGCAGATGGTTGAGCTCAACATGCCCCTCATCGGCGATGACCGCGTGAACTGGCAGTACCCGTTCCAGAGCATCCTTTCGCGGGGCGGCCAGCTCGTGGCGGGCTCAGACTGGCCTGTCACCACGGCCGACCCCTGGCTCTGCATGCATGTTGCAGTGAACCGCCAGCACCCCACGCAGCACCCCGACCATAACGAGCGCGTCTTTGTGCCAGGTGAACGGCTGACGCTCGGCGAAGCCCTGCGCGCGTACACCCGCGGTGGTGCCGAGATCAACGGCTGGCGTGACGACCTCGGAGAGATCGCCCCCGGCTTCACCGCCGACCTTGTGGTCGTAGACCGCGATCCCTTCGCCTTGCCGGTCAGCGAGATCAGCCAGACGCGCACCGTCGAGACCTTCTCTCGCGGGCGGTCAGTCTACCGCGCAGACAACTGACCCTGCACAGGGCCCACGCTTACCCACTCGAACTCAACTCAACGACCCACTTCAAAGGAGAATCATGTCTAAGAATCGAATCCTCGCAACCGTGGCACTTGCCTCGGTCGCACTCATCGGCCTGAGCGGTTGCGCACCTGAGGCTCCGGCACCCACCACCGACGCAGCGCGCCAGACCGGTGTAGACCTGAGCAAGATCAAGGCAGACGACGCCATCGCAAAGATGCTCCCCGCAGACATCACGGAGCGTGGCACACTCATCATCGGTGTCGACCCGACCTACGCGCCCAACGAGTTCAAGGATGCCCAGGGCAACCCCATCGGCTGGGAGATCGACCTGATGGATGCGGCCGCGGCAAAGCTCGGCCTCAAGACTGACTACCGCGTCGCAAAGTTCGACAACATCGTTCCGAGCATTCTTGGCGAGAAGTACGACCTCGGTCTTGGCGGCTATTACGACACGAAGAAGCGTCAAGAGACGCTCGACATGATCGACTTCTTCCAGGCGGGCGAGCAGCTCGCTTCGCCGGCTGATAAGCCGATCAAGGAGATTCTCGATATCTGCGGGCTCAAGGTTGGTGCGCAGAATGGTGGCTCCGCGATCCTCAACTTCCTGCCAAAGGTAGACGAGCAGTGCGTTGCCGCTGGCAAGCCAAAGGTTGAGGTGCTCGGCTACGAGACGCAAGACGAGCAGACCTCTGCACTGCTGCTCGGTCGTCTCGACGCGATGGAATCTGATTCGCCGGTGACCGGCTACGCAGTGAAGCTCAGTGAGGGCAAGCTGGTCGGCTCACCCATCTTCGATACGGTGCTCGCCGGTGCTCCCGTAAAGAAGGACCGCGGCGAGTTCGCTGAGGCACTTCGCAGCGCAATTGAGAGCCTGCTCGAAGACGGCACTTACGACGGCATTCTGAACTACTGGGGCGTCGAGGTCGGTGGCATCCAGCAGATCACCGTTAACGGCGCGACTGAGTAGTCGCCCGCATCCCTGATTGCCCGCCCCTGAAAGTGAGTGATTGATGTCCAGTCGCAACGTTGTTGCTGACATTCCCGACGACGTTCGCATCCATGCGAAGAAAGTTCGGCATCCGATGCGAATGCTCGCGGCGGTGGTTCTGCTGCTTCTCGTTGTCGGCATCATTGTCGATGGTGCGGGTCGCGAGGCCTACGATTGGGCTGCATTCGGCACCTACATCTTTGATCCGAGGATCGTGCAAGCCGCGGGCGTCACGATCCAGTTGACTGTCTACTCGATGGTCATCGCGATCGCGCTTGGTGTGTTGCTGGCGGTGATGCGGCAGAGCCCAAACAAGATTCTGGGCTACATCTCGTGGGTGTTCATCTGGATATTCAGGGGCACCCCTGTCTACGTGCAGCTGGTGTTCTGGGGGCTCTTTACCGTCATCTACAAGACGATCAACGTGGGCATCCCAGGAATGGAACCCTGGTGGTCGTTCGGCACGGCCGACGTGCTCGGCCTGTTCTGGATCGCTGTCATCGGCCTCGCGCTCAACGAGGCGGCCTACATGGCCGAAATCGTTCGCGCCGGCCTGTTGGCTGTCGATTCGGGGCAGGTCGAGGCCGCCACCGCGCTCGGCATGAATTGGCGCCGCACCATGGGTAAAGTCGTGCTGCCGCAGGCCATGCGCGTGATCATTCCTCCGACAGGTAACGAGGTCATCTCGATGTTGAAGACCACGTCGCTCGTCACCGCGGTGCCGTTTAGCCTCGACCTTTACACCAGGTCGCGCGACATCTCTTCAGAAACGTTGAACCCGATCCCGCTCTTGCTCGTCGCTTCTGTCTGGTACCTGGTGATCACCTCTATTCTGATGGTTGGGCAACACTTTCTCGAGCGCCGCTTCTCGCGTGGTCATGTGCGGCGCGTGAGCCGCTCCGCGGGTGGGGCAGAGAAGTCGCAGGGCGTGACGAAACTCATCAAAACAGTTCCAGCATTCGGGGCCGACACGGGAGAGAACGGAGACCGACGATGAGCGAACTGATGGTGCGCGCCGATCGCGTGCATAAGGTCTTCGGCCGCAACCATGTACTGCGTGGTGTGTCAATGGAGGTGAAAGCTGGCGAGGTCGCTTGCCTGCTGGGTCCGTCTGGGTCGGGCAAGTCGACGTTCTTGCGTTGCATCAACCACCTCGAGACGATCGAGGGCGGTCGCATCTACGTTGACGGCGACCTGATCGGTTACCGCGAGCAGGGCGAACACCTGCGTGAGCTGACCGAGAAAGAGTTGGCCGAGCAGCGCCAAGACATCGGCATGGTGTTTCAGCGCTTTAACCTGTTTCCGCACATGACGGCCCTTGAGAACATCGTGTGTTCGCCGATGACAGTGAAGCGCGAGGGGCGGGTGAAAGCTACGCAGTTCGCGAAAGAGCTGCTCGAGCAGGTGGGTCTCGGCGAGAAAGCAAACGCTTACCCGAGTGAGCTCTCGGGCGGTCAGCAACAGCGCGTTGCGATCGCCCGTGCGCTCGCAATGCGGCCGAAGCTGATGCTCTTCGATGAGCCGACCTCTGCCCTCGACCCCGAGCTCGTTGGCGAGGTGCTCGACGTCATGAAGGGTCTCGCGGAGAGCGGCATGACCATGATCGTGGTTACGCACGAGATGGGCTTCGCCCGCGAGGTCGCCGATACGGTGACCTTCATGGACGGCGGAGTTGTGGTCGAGCATGGCACGCCCGAGCAGGTGCTCGTGAATCCGCAGGAGGCCCGCACTAAGGAGTTCCTCTCGAAGGTCTTGTGATCGAGACGCCCATTGGATAGGAAAACGCCGAGTGGATGGCTTATCCACCGGCGTTTTCCTATCCAATCGCGGGTTAGATATCCAATCGGCGGGCCGATACTCGATCCCTTCGATGAGCTGACACTCGATCCCTTCGACAGGCTCGGAGAACGAGTCTGCTCAGGGGGTGAGCGGCGCCGCCAGGCGCACCGACTCCAGTCGCTCGGCAGGCGTCGGCGCCGGGTGCACCGTGATCAGCTCGTCGGCATCAGCGTGCTTCGCGAACGCAGCGAGTTCTTCGCGCACGCGAGCGGGGCCGCCGATCGCGGTGTAGCGCAGCATCTCTCGAATCTGCTCGCCCGCCGGGGTGTCGTACAGAGCGCCAGCCTCATCAGCCGTCAGCTCTTGTTCGCGCCCGCGCGAGAGAAAGCGTCGCACCCGGTCGAGCTCTGCGCGCGCGAACAGCGCCTCGGCGGCCCGGTCGTCTGCGGCGGCGACCACGTTGACCGCGGCGATAACGTAGGGCTCTGGGTGATCTTCGCTCGGTCGATAATTGGCTCGGTAGTAAGCGACCGCCTGTGTCAGCAGCTGCGGCGCGAAGTGCGAGGCAAACGAATATGGCAGGCCGAGGTGGGCGGCGAGACTTGCACCAAACATGCTCGATCCCAGCACGTAGAGTGGCACGCGTGTGCCGCGGCCCGGGTAGGCGTTCACCGCGGTGCGGGGCAACTTGTCGCCGAGCAACTGCTGCAGCTCGAGAATGTCAGTCTGAAACGCGTCGCTCGCCGAGACATCGCGGCGCAGCGCCCGAAACGTCGCCATGTCGCTGCCGGGCGCGCGCCCGAGCCCCAGATCGATGCGCCCCGGGTGTAGTTCTGCGAGCGTGCCAAACTGCTCCGCGATCACGAGGGGCGAGTGGTTCGGCAGCATGATGCCACCGGCACCGAGGCGAATCGAAGCGGTGTGTGCCGCCACGTGCGCAATGAGTACGGCGGTGGCGCTCGACGCGATCGACGCCATGTTGTGGTGTTCGGCGTACCAGACCCGCTCGTAGCCGCCGGCTTCGGCCGTGCGCGCGAGTTCAATCGAGTGCGCGAGCGCATCGCCGATGCCCCCGTTCGATTCGACGGTGGCAAGATCGAGCAGGGAAAGCGGCACGGGCGTCATGCCCGGTGCAACACCGAGTATGACGCGGCTATTCCGAGAGTTATGAAATTACTCCGCGGCCGGGTCGACCACCGAGAGCAGCACGTGTCCCGACGGCACAGTTTGCCCGATCGGCGCATCGATGCCGGTCACGACGCCCGCGTGGGGCGCCTGAATCGACTGCTCCATCTTCATCGCCTCGAGCACAACCAACTGGTCGCCCTCTTCGACGTGCTGGCCTTCTTCGACAGCGATCTTCACCACGGTGGCCTGCATCGGGGCAGTCACTGCGTCGCCGCTTGCGCCGGCAACCGAGCCACTGTGTGTGCGCTTCGGTGCGGGGCCGCGGGTGACGTCTTGGTCACCGAGCGGGATCAGGTTCGCCGGCATCGTCACCTCGATGCGGCGGCCAGCGACCTCGACTGCCACGGTTTGGCGACGAGGATCGGCGGCGATCGGTGCGACCTCGCCCTCCCAGGGCTCAATGTCGTTATTGAACTCGGTCTCGATCCAAAGCGTGTAGACGCCGAAGTGGCCGTCGTCGGCGGTGAACGCTGGGTCGCGCACAATCTTGCGGTGGAACGGAAGCACGGTCGGCAGGCCCTGCACCTCGAACTCGTCGAGTGCTCGGCGGGCGCGCTGCAGCGCCTCTTCGCGGGTTGCGCCGGTGACGATCAGCTTGCCGAGCATCGAGTCGAACGAACCCGAGACCACGTCGCCCGATCCTACGCCGGTGTCGACACGCACGCCGGGGCCACTCGCCGCCTTGAAGAGTGTGACCGGCCCGGGAGCGGGCAGGAACCCGTTGCCGGGATCCTCGCCATTCAAACGGAACTCGAAGGAGTGCCCGTGAGCTACCGGATCGCCGTACTCAATGGCGCCGCCCTCAGCGATGCGGAACTGCTCGCGCACCAGGTCGATGCCCGTGACCTCTTCGCTGACGGGGTGCTCGACCTGCAGGCGGGTGTTGACCTCGAGAAACGAGACGGTGCCGTCGCGCGCGACCAAGAACTCGCAGGTGCCCGCGCCAACGTAGCCGACCTCTTTGAGAATCGCCTTCGAGGCGCGGTACAACTCGGCGTTCTGCTCGTCGGTCAAGAACGGCGCGGGGGCCTCCTCGACGAGCTTCTGGTGACGGCGCTGCAGCGAGCAGTCGCGGGTAGAGACAACCACCACGTTGCCGTGGCTGTCGGCGAGGCACTGGGTCTCGACGTGGCGCGGCTTCTCGAGATACTTCTCGACGAAGCACTCGCCGCGGCCGAACGCGGCCACTGCTTCGCGGGTTGCCGACTCGAAGAGCTCGGCGACCTCGTCTCGCTCGTAGGCGACCTTGAGGCCACGGCCACCGCCGCCGAAGGCAGCCTTGATCGCGATGGGCAGGCCTACCTGGTCGGCGAACGCGAGCACCTCGTCGGCGTTCGCAACGGGGTCGCTCGTGCCGGCGGCGAGCGGTGCGCCCACCTTCTCTGCGACGTGGCGCGCGCTGACCTTGTCGCCGAGGCGCTCGATGGCCTCGGGGCTTGGGCCGATCCAGGTCAGACCCGCAGCGATTACGGCGCGGGCGAAGTCTGCGTTCTCGGCGAGAAAGCCGTAGCCGGGGTGCACGGCGTCGGCGCCCGAGCGGCGGGCCACCGCGAGAATCTTGTCGATCACGAGGTACGTATCGGCACTTGTGGTGCCGTTCAGAGCGTACGACTCGTCTGCGAGACGCGAGTGCATGGCATCGCGATCTTGGTCTGCGTAAACAGCGACCGAGGCGATGCCGCTATCTGCGGCGGCTCGAATGATGCGGACTGCGATCTCACCGCGGTTGGCGATGAGCACTTTACGGATGCGCGACATGGGTTCCAGCATATTCCAGAGGGGCACACCGACGTTGGATATGTTCAACAAAGCTTGTTCGTGTTCGTTGCCGAATGGCACAGCTGGGGCTTGTGGCAGGGTCGACCGCTGCCGGTAGGCTTGCAGCTTAGCGCTGCGCAGTGGCCGCGCAGCCGTTCGACACAGAAACGAGAGTCTCATGGCATCTGTTGACATCAACGAACTTCTGAACGATATTCCGGTTGGCGATATCGCTGCCCAGCTTGGCATTGACGAGGCCACCGCGAAACAGGCCGTGACCCAGGCGCTCCCGGGTCTGCTCGGGGGCATGGCCGTCAATGCCTCGAGCGAAGAGGGTGCCGCCAAGCTCACCTCTGCGCTGAAGAAGCACGAGGGCGCGAAATTCAAGGGTCTCGACGCGGTTGACACCGAAGACGGCCAGAAGATCGTCAAGCACGTGCTCGGCGACAAAGAGCAAGACGTCGCGATGGCGCTCGGGTCGCAGGGCCAGGGCGGCCTCGGCGACATCATTCAGAAGCTGTTGCCGATTCTTGCACCCATCGTGATGGCGTTTCTCGCGAAGCAGTTTGGTGGTGGATCGCAGACCGCGCAGAGCGATAACTCGGGCGGCATCGGCGACATTCTTGGCAGCCTGCTCGGTGGCGGCGCGGGCGGCTCGAACGCTGGCGGCGGCGATCTCGGCGACCTGCTCGGCGGCTTGCTTGGCGGTGGATCGAACCAGTCTTCAGGCGGGCTCGGCGGGCTGCTTGGCGGCCTGCTCGGCGGGAAGTAGCTGGGGAGAGCGCAGTGACTCATGCGGCAGCGGTAGAAGCGGCTCACGCGCAGCCGCTCTCTCAGCTGCCGCGTGAGATGCCGGTGAGCAAACCGGGCCCCACGCTCGCGCAGATGCAAGTGCGGGTGTTTCGCATTCTGCTCGTCTGGCCCTCGATTGCGCTCGGCGTGATCGTGGGGTGGCTCGTAGCACTGCTTGTGGCCGCGGCTCAGAGTGGCAACGGGGTGTTTGGGCTCGGCGGTGCCGTGGCCGTTCTCACCTTCGTGCCCAACCTGCTCGCGCTGAGCTGTTTTGTGATCGGCGCGGCGATGAGCGCGGTTCAGGGGCGGCGCGTGCGCTCGCTCGCTCGTGCGGCGCTCGCGGGCGGCCCGGGCAGTGGGCCCGTTGCCACCGCCGTGCTCGTGCGCATCGCGCGTGCGGCGAAGTCGGTCGATGCGCACCAATTGTTGTACGCCGCCCACGCTGAGGGGCAGCGTGTCGCGCCCGTCATCGTGCCGGTGCCCCACGGGTTTGCTTTGCCCCAGGCCGGCAGTAGCGCGTGGCTCGTGCTGAACCCAAAGATGCCGGCGTTTGCGAGCTACTGCGACACGGGTTTCGATCAGCATGAGGGCGCAGGCGCTGATCCCGCGCTGCAAAATTTGAGCCGGGTGCAACGCGGGCTTTCGGTGCCAGGCCGACACTATTGGCTCCCCGTCTTCGTGACTCTTAGTGCCACGGTCGTTTCTTGGGGGCTGCTGAGCCTCGCGCTGCATCTGTTGGGCTGAAGCGGTGCTCGCCTGATCTGCGCTCTGTAGACTGTTGCCGTGGTAAACGTAGAGATTCAGGGCAAGGTCTACCCGCCCACCGCCCCGTACTTGGTTGGTCGTGAGAAGGTGCGCGAGTTCGCTCGCGCAGTGCTGAGCGAAGCGCCGCTGCACCATGACCCCGAGGCCGCCCGCGCCGCAGGCTACCCCGACGTGGTGGCCCCGCCAACGTTCGCCATTGTCGTGCAAGATTCGACGCTGCAGCAGCTGCTCGCAGACGAAGAAGCCGCGGTTGATTTCTCTCGCGTGGTGCACGGCGACCAGCGGTTCACCTACACGCGCCCGATCGTTGCTGGTGACGAGCTCACCGGCGTGATGACGGTCACGAGCGTGAAGCAGCTCGGCGGCAACAGCATGGTGACCTCGTCGACTGAGATCAGTGACGCTTCTGGCGCGCACGTGGTCACGGCCATCTCGACCCTTGTCGTTCGCGCAGAAGAGGCAGCAGCATGATCGCCCCAGTGTTTGAGCAGCTTTCGGTCGGTGACGTGGTGCTCACGCGCGAGTTGCACTTCAGTCGTGACACGCTTGTGCGCTACGCGGGCGCTTCTGGCGACTTCAACACCATTCATTACCGCGACGACGTTGCGCAGTCGGTTGGTCTGCCGGGGGTCATCGCGCACGGCATGCTTACGATGGGGGCGGCAGCTTCGCCGGTAGCTGAGTGGATCAGCTCGGCGGGTGTCGTCAGCGACTACCAGGTGCGGTTTACCCGGATGGTGCCCGTTGACGGGGCCGATGGCGCAGACGTCACTGTGACGGCAACCGTTGGCGCAATCGATACCGATGCTCGCACCGCCCGCATCGACCTCAAAGTCGTCTTTGCCGAGCAGACCGTGCTCGGCAAGAGCCAACTGGTGGTGACGTTCGCGTGACCACCCGCCTCGCCGAGCTGACAACGATGCGCGTAGGCGGTCCCGCCGAACGCGTGATCACCGCAACCACCAAAGATGAGCTCGTGCAGCATGCGCTTGAGCTGTGGGGTTCTGGTGAGCCGTGGTTGTTGCTTGGCGGGGGATCAAACACTGTCGTGTGCGACGAGGGCTACCCGGGTGTGGTGCTGCTTGTGCGGGGCGCCGGTGTTGATCGCGTAGTTGAAGACGGCGCTGACGGTCACGTGCGGTTGCGCGTGCAGGCCGGTCAAGACTGGGATGCGCTCGTGGCGTTCTGTGTCGACCAGGGCTGGGCTGGCATCGAGGCGCTGTCTGGCATTCCCGGCCTCGCGGGTGCTGCGCCTATTCAAAACATTGGTGCCTACGGGGCCGAGCTCGGCGATGTGCTGCACTCGATCGAGTTTCTCGATGCCGAGTCTGGTGAGGTGGTGCGACTCGCCGCTGCCGACCTCGAGCTTGGCTACCGCGACTCGGTGATCAAGCGCGGGCGTGAGGGCGTGGTGCTCTCGATCGACCTCGTGTTGCAGGCCGATGCCGAGGGCCTCTCTGCGCCGATTGCCTATGCGCAGCTCGCAAATGCGCTGGGCGTTGAGCTCGGAGAGCGGGTGCCGCTGCGCGTGCTTCGTGACGCGGTGCTTGCGCTTCGCGCCTCGAAGGGCATGGTGCTCGACGCTGGTGACTATGACAGCTGGAGCGCGGGGTCCTTCTTCACAAACCCGATCGTCTCTGAGCAGTTTGCGCGCACCCTGCCAGACGGGGCGCCGCGATTTCTGCTTGCAGAAGAAGAGCCCGAGGCCGTTGCGATTTCTTTTGAAGATCTCGAACGCGGCGTGGAACCGCCCATGCCCGCGGAGCCCTCGCCTCGCCGGGTGAAGCTATCGGCGGCGTGGCTGATTGAGAACGCTGGCGTGCGAAAGGGCTTTCGTATTCCGGGTTCGGGCGCATCGATCTCATCGAAGCACACCCTCGCCCTGACGAACCGCGGCGCTGCCTCGGCCGATGACGTGGCGCAGCTGGCCCGCTTCGTGGTGCAGCGGGTGCAGCAGGAGTTCGGCGTTGTGCTGGTGCCCGAGCCAAACCTGTATGGGCTTGAGCTGTAGACACCTCTCTGGCGAAGCCCTCTAGTTTGAGGTCTATCCTTTTGGAGCATGTGCACAACGTAGCAGCGTAACCTGCCCCATCTGCGTTGTGCAGAAGCCGCCGCACTCTTGGCTCTTCAAGAAACCGGTTCTAGCGTAGAACTCATACAGTTTTCGCTCTCGAAACCGCACAAAGGAGCCACGATGAGCACCGCACCGCGCATTGATAAGGCAGTCGTTGCAGACGCCCTCTACGGCAAGTGGAAGGAAGAGCGCCTCGCTGGTCGTGCGCTCGCCGCTGACCCGCGTTTTCAGACCGTCCCCGGCCAGTCGATGGAAGACCATCGTGAGCGTGCGCTCGGCCAGCTGAGCCTGCTGGTTGAAGCTGGCGCGATCCAGCGCGCGTTTCCGAAGTCACTCGGCGGCGGCGACAACCACGGTGGCAACATCGCGGGGTTTCAGGAGCTCGTCTTCGCTGACCCGTCGCTGCAGATCAAGAGCGGCGTGCAGTGGGGCCTCTTCGGCGCCGCGATTCTGCACCTCGGCACTGAACCACACCACGAGGCCTGGCTGCCCGACGTCATGACGCTCGCGCTGCCCGGCGCGTTTGCGATGACCGAGATCGGTCACGGCAGCGACGTTGCCTCGATCGGCACGACCGCGACCTACGATCCCGAGACCGAAGAGTTCGTCATTCACACCCCGTTTAAGGGTGCGTGGAAGGAATACCTCGGCAACGCGGCACTGCACGGCCAGGCCGCGGTGGTGTTCGCGCAGCTGATCACGCGCGGAGTGAACCACGGCGTGCACGCATTCTTTGTTCCCATTCGCACCGCAGACGGCCAGATGATGCCCGGCGTCGGCAGCGAAGACGACGGCGTAAAGGGCGGCCTGAACGGCATCGACAACGGCCGCCTGCACTTCACCAACGTGCGCATTCCTCGCACCAACCTGCTGAACCGCTACGGCAACGTCGACGCCGACGGCAGCTATTCGTCGCCGATCGACAGCCCGGGCCGTCGTTTCTTCACCATGGTCGGGACCCTGGTGCAGGGTCGTGTCTCGCTCGATGGTGCAGCGGTCAACGCGATGAAGGGCGCGCTCGCGATCGCCGTGCGCTACGCGAACGAGCGCCGCCAGTTCCCCGGCCCCGACGGCCGCGACACCGTGCTGCTCGACTACGGCCACTACCAGCGCCGCATTCTGCCTCTGATCGCCGAGACCTACGCGATGCAGTTCGCCGGTCACCGTCTGCTCGAAACCTTCGACGAGGTCTTCTCAGGCGCGAACGACACCGACGAAAACCGCGAAGATCTTGAGACGCTGGCCGCAGCGCTCAAGCCGCTTTCGACCTGGGCCGCGCTTGACACACTGCAAGAGGTGCGCGAGGCCACGGGCGGTGCGGGCTTCATCGCGAAGAACCGCGTGACCGGCTGGCGCCAAGACCTCGATATCTACGTGACCTTCGAGGGTGACAACAACATTCTGCTGCAGCTCGTCGGCAAGCGCCTGCTCACCGACTACGCGGCAAAGTTCAAAGACGCCGACGCGGCGGCGATGGCCAAGGTCGTTGCCGGTCAGATCGGCGAGGGAGCGGTGCGCTTCGGTCTGCGCCAGATGGGGCAGAGCATCGCCGACTTCGGTCAGCGAGCGCGCTCGGTCGAGGGCATTCGCGACCCCGAGTCGCAGCGCGCACTGCTCACCGACCGCGTTGAGACGATGGTCGCGCAGATTGCGATGGCAATGCGCGACGCCACCAAGGGCGTTTCGCGAGAGGATCGTGCGGCGGCCGGTGCCGCCGCGTTCAACTCGCAGCAGGCCAAGCTCATCGAGGCCGCACGCGCGCACGCAGAGCTGCTGCAGTGGGAGGCATTCACCGAGGCGCTCGCGGGCTTCGAAGGCGAGACGCTCACCGTGATGACCTGGCTGCGCGACCTCTTCGGGTTCCGTCTCATGGAGAAGCACCTCGAGTGGTACCTCATCAACGGCCGCCTCTCGGGTGCTCGTGCCGAGGCTGTGACCGCCTACATCGACCGCCTGATCGGGCGCATCCGCGAGCAGGCGATGGACCTGGTCGACGCCTTCGAGCTGACCCCCGAGCTGCTCCGCGCCGAGATCGCTACCGGCATCGAGGCCGAGCGTCAAGAAGAAGCACAGGCATACGTCGACGCGCAGATCGCGGCAGGCACCTGGCCGATTCATGAGAAGGAGCTGCGTAAGCGCGAGAAGGCCGAAGCGAAGGCCAGCGCGTAGCTCGCCTCGTTCCCTGCTCCTGTCGAAGGGAACAGCCCCGCGACCCCGTCCGCCAAGTAAGTCTTGGTGGGTGGGGTTTCGCGATCCAACGCCGAATGAATATCTAAACCCGATAAATAGTCAGTTTCGGGGCAAAATCAGCCCTGAACCGCGGTTTCGATATTCTTCGACGAGGATGGCCAAGCCAACACCCGAGTGAGCCGGTGCGGCTGTCGCGGCCTGCGGTGCACCCCCTAGGCTTGAGCCATGAGCACCGATACCGCTCGCACCGAGCTGCGCGAACTGTACCCGCCCATCGAACCATACGCGCACGGCATGCTGCCGGTGGGCGACGGGCACGAGATCTACTGGGAGGCCTGCGGCAACCCAGACGGAAAACCTGTCGTGTTTTTGCATGGCGGCCCGGGCGGTGGCTGCAACCCCAGCCAGCGACGCTTCTTCGACCCCGAGAAGTACCGCATCGTGCTGTTTGATCAGCGTGGCTGCGGGCGCAGCACGCCGCACGCGAGTGCCCCCGACGCAGACCTTTCGACCAACACCACCTGGCATCTCGTTGCTGATATTGAGCTGTTGCGCGAGCATCTCGGCATTGATCGCTGGCAGGTGTTTGGCGGCTCATGGGGATCAACGCTGTCGCTCTCGTACGCACAGACCCACCCGGAGCGGGTGACCGAGCTCGTGCTGCGCGGCATCTTTACGCTGCGAAAGACCGAGATCGATTGGTTCTATCAAGAGGGCGCATCGCAGCTGTTTCCTGATGCTTGGCAGGCGTATCTCTCTGTGATTCCAGAGGCAGAGCGCGGCGATCTCGTGGCTGCCTACCACCGCAGGCTGTTCGACGTCGACTCTGCTGTGCACGTGCCTGCTGGCGTTGAATGGACGGCCTGGGAAGCGGGCACCGTGAAGCTGATTCCCGATGCGGCCGCTGTCGCCGAGGTGCGCGCCGACGAAGCTGCCGCTGTCGCGTTTGCGCGCATCGAGAACCACTACTTCACCAACGGCGGCTTCTTTGAAGACGGGCAGCTGATTCGCGACGCTGCTGAGAAACTCGCTGGCATTCCTGGCGTCATCGTGCAGGGCCGCTACGACGTTTGTACCCCGCCTCAGACGGCGTGGGACCTGCACAGAGCCTGGCCCGAGGCAGAGTTTCACATGATCGCAGACGCCGGCCACGCAGCAACCGAACCCGGCACCATCGACGCGCTCGTGCGCGCGACCGACGCCTTTGCAGAGAACGTAGACAGCAAGGTTAGGAGCAACGCATGACGACCATCCTTCGTGCAGACCGCATGCTGACCCCCTCGGGCGAGGTCGCAAATGCCGAGCTTGAGATTGACGATCGCGGCCGCATTGCCTACGCGGGCCCGGCCCGTGTCGAATCGGTCGTGACTCACGATCTCGCGGGCCACGCTCTGATGCCCGGCCTCGTGAACGGTCACACGCACAGCGCCATGACCCTGCAGCGCGCGGTGAGCGATGACGAGGGGTTCATGCCGTGGCTCGCCGCCGTGCAAGCGGTCGAGCAGGGGCTCACTCGCGACGACGTTGTGGCAGGCCTCGAACTCGCCATGCTTGAGATGATCGCTAACGGCACGACCGCATTTGCTGATATGTATCACTGGGATGAGGGTTTGCTCGAGACGGTGCAGCGCGCGGGCATGCGCGTGCTCGCCGCGCCCGCAATGTTTACACACGAGGCGGTCGGGTTTCCGGGCGTCAGCCCGCTCAACGGTGCGCAGACGCTCGACTACACCGAACAGCTCGCCGAGCGCTTCGAGGGTGACGAGCAAATCAAGCTCGCCTACGGCCCGCACGCCCCCTACACCTGCTCGCCCGAGCTGCTTCGTGAGATCTCTGAGCGTTCGCAGCGCACCGGCATCAAGATTCACATTCACGTCGCAGAATCGGTTGCCGAGGTCGAGCAGATCACCGAGCAATACGGCAACACTCCCGCGAAGCACCTCGATGCGTTCGGGTTCTTCGAGGCAGACGTGCTTGCGGCGCACTGCGTGCACCTCACCGAGGAAGAAATTGAGATCTATGCCCGCACCGGCACCGCGGCGAGCCACAACCCGGTGTCGAACCTGAAGCTCGGCTGCGGAGTAGCGAAGCTGCCCGAGATGCTCGAAGCAGGGGTGCGCCTTACGCTCGGCACCGACTCGGTCGCAAGTAATAACTCGCTCGATCTGTTCGAAGAGATCAAACTGGCCACCATTCTGCACCGCGGCGTGCGGCACGACGCAGCGGCGGTGAAGGCGGCCGACGTGATCGATATTGCGACCCGGCGCGGGGCCGAGGCGATCGGGTTTCCCGAGGCCGGAGCCCTCGAAGTGGGGCGGCTTGCCGACATCATTGCGCTCGATCTCAGCACGACCCGGGCGACTCCGATGGGCTCGCTGGTGTCGCACATTGCGTTCTCTGCCTCGGGAGAAGACGTGCGCCATGTCTTCATCGGCGGCCGCCACGTCTACGCAGCTGGCCAGCATCTGACGCTCGATGCGGCAGATATTTTGGCTCGGGCTGCGGCCTCGGCGGCCCGCCTGCGCGGGTGACGCGCATTGATCCCACGCAGCTGGTAGCTTTCAACTGAAGCAGAGGCCAAAATTTACCCCCCGGTCTCACCGTTTAGTACGAGGAGAAAAATATGCCCTTCGAATCACTGAATACCCTGCAAAACCAGGCGATCCTCTACGCTGCTCTGCAGCAGGAGGCTCTCGAGGCGCTCACAGATGAACTCGGTGACTACGAATGGGGTGTCGACGCTCAAGAAGGTACGCTGACCTTCACCTCAAAGGCTGACCCGACACACACGATCGAGGCAGGGGCAGAGGTGATCGCCTCAATCGCGCCCGGGCCAAGATCTATGCTCTGGGGCTGGTCGATGCCGCAGGGCCGAACCGACGGCTACGGGGCTCAGCTGCGCGAGTACGGAGAGCAGCACGGCATCGCCGCGCTCACCGATGCCGAGGTGCCGTTTCCCGATCAAGATCTTGAGAACCCGAGCGCATGGGTGGCTGAGGCGGCGCACCAGATCGGCACCGTAACGACTGCCGTAACCGGGCACGGCCCATACTTCGGGGCGCCGATCGGCGGCGGCTCGCGCGCTGTGCTGCTGATCACCTTGGACCCGCCACTGTCGCAGCCGACGGTTGCCTCGGCGGTCGCAGCTTTGCCTCGACTGCTCAGCGGGATGACGTTGCCCGACGCGCGCACCTCGGTGTGGGGGCTGGCAAAATTTGCTGGGTGGCAGCTGGCCTGGACAGACGAGCAGTTTCTCGCGGCTACCGTCAGCGACGGGGTCAGCCAGGCAGACTTCAGCTTTGACGAGCAGGGCCGGGTGACCGGGGTGAAGGCCAACCTTTCGAACTGAGTAGGTACGTCGAAGGCGGCGCTACCTGCCACGACTCTCGCCGATTTCGCAAACCGATGAAAGTCGTGGCACAGTTATCACAACAGGCAGTGCAACGACGCGGGGCCTGAGACTGGAGGCACCATGGTATCCCATCCACTCGACTCACTGACTGCTGACGAGATCTCTGCCACCTCTGCGCTGCTCGCAGGTGAAAAGGGCATCGACAGCGGCTGGCGATACGCCTCGATCGTGCTGCAAGAGCCGCCGAAAACCGAGGTGAAAGCCTGGAACGCAGGTGATGCGATTGTGCGTCGCTCGCTGTCAGTGCTGTGGAACAAGCTCAGCAACGACGTGTACGAAGCGGTTGTGAACCTCAGCGATGGTGCCCTTGAGAGCTGGGTGCACAAGCCCGGCGTGACCCCGAACTTCACCGTCGACGAGTACCACGACTGCGACGTCGAGCTGCGAAAGCACCCTGACGTGCGCGCTGCGCTCGAGAAGCGCGGAGTCAACCCAGACCTCGTGCTCTTTGACCTCTGGACTTACGGCAATGAGGTGATGCCCGAGCAGTGGCGTGACCGTCGTCTCGGCTGGGTTGACATCTGGTCGCGCGCGAGCGAGAAGGGCAACCCCTACGCCCACCCCGTGAGCGGTCTCAAGGTCATCGTCGACGTCAACAGCATGGAGGTGCTCGAGATCGACGAGGGCCACGACCGGGGCCTGCCCGAGGTTGACGCCGAGTACGTGCCAGAGGTGCGTGGCCTTGCCGAGCGCACCGATCTGAAGCCGCTCGATATCGTGCAGCCCGAAGGTGTCTCGTTCGGTCTCGACGGCTCGCTGCTGCGCTGGCAAGACTGGGAGTTCAGGCTCGGCTTCAACTACCGCGAGGGGCCGGTGCTCTACCAGGTCAGGTTCAAGGACGGTGACGAGTACCGAGACATTGCGTACCGCATGTCGCTTGCCGAGATGATCGTGCCCTACCGCGACTCGAGCTTCGACCACTACCGTCGCACCGCATTCGATATCGGCGAGTGGGGCTTCGGCTACATGTGCACTTCGCTTGAGCTGGGCTGCGACTGCCTCGGCGAGATCACCTACCTCGACGGGGTGCTGCCGAACTCCGCGGGCGAGCCGCAGGTGACGAAGAACGCGATCTGCCTGCACGAAGAAGACGACGCGGTGCTCTGGAAGCACGTCGACCCCGACCAGGGGGCCGAGGTGCGTCGCATGCGCCGCTTCGTCGTTTCGGTGCACGCGACCGTCGCGAACTACGAATACCTCGTGTACTGGCGCTTCTACCCGGACGGCAACATCGAGTGCGAGATTCGTGCGACGGGCATCATGGTGTCGACTCCGATGGAAGACGAGACGCCCGGCTTCGCCACAGGCACGGTCATCGACCGTCGCACCTACGCCCCGCACCACCAGCACTTTCTCGTGGCGCGCCTCGACCTCGATGTCGACGGCGAAGAGAACACGGTCGTCGAGACCGAGTCGTTTGCGGCCCCCATCAGCGACACCAATCCGTATGGGCTCGATCTGCACACCCGCGGCACCGTCATCAAGTCTGAGAGCGAGGCGGGCCGCAGCTACGACTGGCAGGTGCAGCGAGGCTGGAAGGTGCAGAACCCGAACCGGCTGAACGCCTGGGGCAACCCGACGGCGTACAAGCTGGCACCCACCGGCCACTTTCCGGCGATGTTCGACGAGTCGTCGCCCATTCTGAAGCGTAACCCGGTGATCGGCAATACGCTCTGGGTGACCAGGCATCACGACACCGAGATGTGGCCCGCGGGCGACTACCCGACGCAGTCGAAGAACGACCTCGGCAACGGCATGAGCGCCTGGATCGCCGACGATGAGAACCTCGTGAACGACGACGTGGTGCTCTGGTACGTGTTCGGCATTCACCACATCACTCGCGTCGAAGACTGGCCGATCATGCCTGTCGATAAGGTCTCGTTCACGTTGAAGCCGTTCGGCTTCTTCGATCTCAACCCGTCGATGGATGCGCCGCGCTCACCCGCAAAGGGGTCGTGCTGCGTCGGGGGAGAGTGCCACTGCGAGCACTGATCCTTTTCGCTGCATAGCCGCGAAAGCGTTGGGGCACCCGATCACATCGAACGGGTGCCCCAACGCTTTGCCAATCGTTCATCGATTGTGCGCGTGTCGTCACGGCAAACTCGCGATCCGCGGGCGTAGCGTTACCCGTATCAGGCAGCGCGCCTGGTCGGGGTGGCGGTCCACTTCTTCGAAAGCGAAACGGTCACCCCGCTGAACCGGAACACCCGGGCAGAAGGAGTCACCGTGGCCACCACCCAGCACTCGTCATTCGAACGTCACAGCGAGATCGATAGCAGCATCGTTTCGAACGGTGATTCGTCGGGAAGCGAGGATCGCGCGCACGCGCAGGACCCTCGTGCGCATGAGGCGCTGCCTCAGCAGGAGCGCACCTATGTGCTCGACACTTCGGTGCTGTTGAGCGATCCTCGCGCTCTCTTTCGTTTCGCCGAGCACTCCGTGGTGCTGCCCGTCGTGGTGATCACCGAGCTCGAGAAGAAGCGGCACGACCCTGAGATCGGCTACTTCGCGAGGCGCGCGCTGCGACTGCTCGACGAGTTGCGCGAGAAGCACCTGCGCCTCGACTTTCCGGTGCCCGTCGGCGACGAGGGCGGCACGCTGCGGGTTGAGCTGAACCACACGAGCCCCGACCTCTTGCCGAGCGGCATGCGGCTGGGTGACAACGACACGCGCATTCTCGCGGTGGCGCAGAACCTGGCGGCCGAGGGTCTTGATGTTTCTGTGGTCTCAAAGGACCTGCCGATGCGCGTGAAGGCCGCGGCACTCGGCCTCGGCGCCGAGGAGTACCGCGCCGAGCTCGCGGGCGACGACAGCTACACCGGTGTTGCCGAGATCGAGGTCGATGAGGATGCGATGAGCGTGCTCTGGGATGACGAACGCCTCGATGGCATCGAGAGCGTTGCAGGTCTGCCGCTCGGCACCGGTCTGATCTTGAACTCGGCGAGAGGGTCGGCGCTAGGGCGGGTTGACGGAGACTCATCGTTGCGCCTCGTGCGGGGCGACCGCGAGGTCTTCGGAGTGCACGGCCGCAGTGCGGAGCAACGGCTCGCTATCGATCTGCTGCTCGATCCGCAGGTGGGCATCGTCTCGCTCGGCGGGCGAGCGGGCACAGGTAAATCGGCGCTTGCGCTCGCCGCGGGTCTCGAGGCGGTGCTCGAGCGCCAGCAGCACCGCAAGGTGATGGTGTTTCGCCCGCTCTACGCGGTGGGTGGGCAGGAGCTCGGCTATCTGCCCGGTGACCAGCAAGAGAAGATGAACCCTTGGGGGCAGGCGGTGTTCGACACGCTCGGCTCGATCGTCTCGGCGAACGTGCTCGATGAGGTCGAGGCACGGGGGCTCGTCGAGGTGCTGCCGCTCACGCACATTCGCGGGCGATCGCTGCACGACGCCTACGTGATCGTCGACGAGGCTCAGTCGCTCGAGCGCAACGTGCTGCTGACGATGCTGAGCCGCATCGGTCAGCACTCGAAGGTGGTGCTGACGCACGACGTCGCACAGCGCGACAATCTGCGCGTCGGTCGGCACGACGGCATCGCCGCGGTGATCGAGAAGCTGAAGGGGCACCCGCTCTTCGGCCATGTGACCCTGCAGAGGAGCGAGCGCAGCGAGATCGCCGACCTCGTGACGAGCCTGCTCGAGAACTGATCGCCTAGCCGAGGCTGCGACCCTCGATCGGCAGCTGGACTTCGCCTGGTCGTAGTGCTCAAGGGCGGGCGAGAGCCAGCGGGCTGATTGTTGGGGAAGCACCGCTGGCTCTCTGGAGAGGGAAAGAAATACTTTCCACATAGTGAGAGGCGAACATCGCTCGAAAGTGACGCGGTGGGCTTCTCAGGATGAAGCGCAGATTGAAGATCGTCGGCGGCGACATGAACGAGGCTCCGAGTGAGAAATCACCCGGAGCCTCGTTCATTCGAGGGGCTAGCCTTATTCGACTGGTGCCTGAGTGCGGCGGCTTGCAAGCAGTGCGCCGGCGCCGAGAACGAGCAGCGCGAGAGCCGCGTAGCCGAATGCTACGGGCGACTCACCGCCGGTGTTCGCAAGCGGTGTCGGCTTGACGGTGGTGAGGCTTGCCTCTGCCTTGGCGCCGAGTGGGGCGCCGCCGGGCGAGACTGCGCTCGCTGACGCGACGTTCTTGAGCGGCGCCCCGGTAAGATCCCCCGCTCCGGCGGTGTAGACGGCCGTGCAGGTCATGCTTGCATCGACTGCCAGTTCGGTGATTCCCTTACAGTCGATGGCGCCCATCTTGCCGGTGCCGCCGATGGGCCCGGGGTCGCTCACGGCGATGTCGTGCAGCGGCAGCTCGCCATCGTTGAGCACCGTGAAAGTGTACGTGATGGCCTTCCCGGCTGTGGTCGCCGAGGTCGGGCTTACTGCCTTCGTCAGCTTCATCGAAGGCACGAGTGCGCGGATGCTCGCCGACGGTTCGCCGACAAGGCCGGTCGCCCCCTCGATGACGTTCGTGAAGTCACCGCCGGCGCCGAGCACGACGTCGACTGAGATAGTGCAGGTGGCGGCCCCCTGAGCGAGTGAACCATTGGCGACATCGATAGTCGAGCCCTCAGCATCGACATCGACGGTGCAATCGGTGTCGATGTTTGCGTTGTCGGCGACCGTCATCCCTGTCGGCAGGTTGTCCGTGAAAGACCATCCGGTCTTCTCACTGAGCTCGCTGGTGTTGACCACGGTGAGATGAAGGGTCGTGGGCACGCCCACCTCGACGGCCTCCTGTTCGAACGACTTGTAGAGGCTCGGCGTCGCATCGAGCAGCACGATGTTGTCGTAGGCGAAGTCATTGCCGCTGCCGCCGGTTTCGCCGTTTCTCAGCAAGAACTGCGCAGGGCCTGTCTCGTTGCTCATGAAGCCAGCGGAACGGAAGCTTCCCGAGAAGATGGGATCGGCCTGGCCGTCGCTTGTTCCCTGGCTGCAGGCAACGATGGGCTGCGAAGCTGCGTACTCGTCTTCGTCGGTCACGAATCCGGGAAACAGGCGAGAGTGGTTCGGCGAGATGAGGCAGTTCACCTCGGCAACATCGACACCCGTGACGTAGAAGCGGCCCTCGACTACCTCGAACGCCGACGCGGCATCCGGGCCCTGCAGCATCCGATTCTCACCAGCGGGGTTGGCTCCGTCGGTGTACGCGGTGACAGCGTGGTTCAACTCCGGATCTACGGCCCCGCCGACGGTGCCAAGAGCATCGGCGAGATCTCGAACCTTCCCCTGCGTCTGGGGATTCGACTCGCACCATCCTGCGGGGAACACCGTTGCGTCTGATTGCAGCACGACTCCGTTGCAGAACCCGGTGTGCAACCAGTACGCGTCGCTGCTGTAGGTCTCTCCTGCCGCGCCTTGGTAGTCACTCAGGCTGATTGCCTGTGCTGAGCCTGCGTGCTCGAAATCCTCTGAAAAGATGACGACCGGATCGGCCGGTGCCGGGGTGCCTGCTGGTGGCGCGGCTACCGCCATTGTTGGTGCGGCAAACCCAACCGCCGCGATGACTATGGTGGCTCCCAGCGCAACGCTGCGCTTCGCCGATAAGTGCTTCAAGTGAATCTTCCCCTATCAATTCATGCAACCCAGATCATTGGGATCCGGTAGGGGAGTTCGGACAGAACTCCCCTAATAAGAGGGGAGTCAGAAACGCCAGAAAAGTGTCGCAGATCGGTCAGATGCCGTCGATGCCTATGCTGGAAGTATGCCTGAAGAGTGGATCGAATCCCTGCTGCCGCAAGCGATGCTCGAGCGCTTTCGAAGCCGAGCCGCCTACTACGACACGGAGAATGCGTTCTTTGGTGACGACTTCGCTGAACTGCGCGGGGTCGGGTATCTCGCTGCGCCTGTGCCTGAAGAGTTAGGTGGGGCGGGGCTGAGCCTCGAACAACTCGTGCTCGCCCAGCGACGACTTGCCGCTCACGCTCCGGCGACAGCGCTCGGAGTGAACATGCACCTCGTGTGGGCGCAGGTGGCGCGCTTTCTGCGCGAGCGAAGTAGAGCACAGACAGACATGGACAGCAACGGCGCGGCTGTCTCGCTGCTCGATTGGGTGTTGCGCGACGCGGCCCAAGGTGAGGTCTTTGCGTTCGGCATCAGCGAGGCAGGAAACGAAGCAGTGCTGATGGACTCCGCGTCACTCGCCGAGCCTCTTGAAGACGGCAGCTACGCGGTGAGCGGCACCAAGATCTTCACCACCCTCTCGCCTGCGTGGACCCGGCTTGGCGTGCACGCAAAGACTCCGAGCGGGCAGCTGGTGTTCGGTTTCGTGCGACGCGATGGGGCCGAGAATGCCAACCTCGCGCAGGGCAGCATCGCTCATCCCGGCGTTTGGAACCCGCTCGGCATGCGTGCAACCCAGAGCTACACCACGACGCTCGACAGTGTGCGCATCGAGGCAAGCGACGTAGCCGCACGCATCGAACCCTTCGATGGCAGCGATCCCCTCGTGCTCGCGATCTTCTCGTCATTCTCGATCCTGACCGCCGCGGTCTATGCGGGCATCGCCGATCGTGCGCTCGAGTTGGCGGCCGAGGCTGCCGCGAGGATGGTGCCAGGTAGTGCTGAGGGGGCGACGCGCCTCGACGATCCCGATGTAGCCTCCAAGCTCACCTCAGCAGTGCTGGCGCATCGTGAAAGCCTGGATGCGCTCACCCTGCTGGCCCGCGACATCGATGAGCAGCGCCCGCGGGCAGACTGGTTTCTGGCGCTCGCCGCCGCCCGCAACAAGGTCACTGATGAGGCTCGATCAGCCGTCGACACCGCGATGCGCCTCGTCGGTGCACGTGGCTTTCAGGCCGATAGTGAGCTCGCGAGACTCTATCGAGACGTGCTCGCCGGCATGTTTCACCCGTCGTCTTCGAGGGCGCTTGCGAGCACAGTACGTGCGTCATTGCGATAGCGCTACCTGGCTGGTCGCTCGGGTTCGTGCTGTGGTCGAAGCACCGCAGCATAGTTTGTGAGCGAGCGCTGATATTTGCTGAGGTGCGGGATCAGCGCCTCGATCGCCACCGCGACGGCCTCATCGGCGCGACCAGCCGAGTGCAGTGCGAGCGCGAGAAAGGCCAGCCGTTCGTCGGCAAGCTCGGCATTCGAAGGTGTCATGCGCAGCAGCGCAATGGCCTCGTCGAGTCGGCCGAGGTTGCGCAGCGTTGAGGCATACTGGATATCAAGCTGCTCGCGGTCGCCTCCCGCAAGTCCGAGCCCGATGGCGCGTTCGTATTGCGCCGCAGCTTCGTTTTCGAACCCGGCCGAGTCGTAGGCCCCACCGAGTTCGAACGGACCTCTCGGATCGGAAGCGGGCAACTGAGACGCAAGCTCGGCAATGGCCGCGATCCTCGCGCCATCTGAAAGTGATTCGTCGCCCCACACGCTGTCGACGCGTTGCTGCCAGTCAGATCCATTCGATGCGTGCATGAACCAAGCCTAACCGCGGGTCACACCCACCTGAGACGCGACGGGGGTTCGGCTCATGCGAGCCGAACCCCCGTCGCTCAGGCATCTTCGACTATTCCGAGATGCCCTCACTCTTGCGCGCAGTGATGACTCGGTGGCGAGCTATCAGGGCGATCGCGCCAGCCAGCAGCAGCGCAGCGCCGAGTGCCGCGAAGGGCAACATTTCGGGTGCGCCGGTGTTCGACAGCGCACCACCGGTGCCAGTGCCAGCGCCGCTTGCGGTGCCGTTGGCAGAAGTGCCGCCGGCAGTGCCGCTACCGTTTGCAGTGCCGCTACCGGTATCCGCTGCGAGCACCGTGATCGGGGTCGAAACTGTTGCACCGCCGGGGAGCACGACCACGAGCGAGTGCGCTTCGTTCGCCGGAGTGTTTGCGGGAATGGTGACCTGCTGCGAGAACGTGCGATCCTCGCCGACGATGGCGCTGCCAAGCAGAGTCGGCTCAGAATGCAGCTCGATCTTCACCTCGCTACCCGGTGCGAAGCCGGTGCCCGAGACGGTCAGTGCCCCGCCTTGCTTCACCTCGGCAGCGCTCAGTTCGACGGCGGGGCCGGCAGGCACCTCGGCCCCGGGCTCGGTGACCCACTTCTCGTTGGTTGCGTACTTTGTCACCGTGAACTCGTCGAACAGATCGCCGACCTCGGGTGCCTCGCGCGGAACATAGACCGGCAGCTCACCGCTGGCGGCACGATCGAGCGCAAAGCTCTTTGCTCCGCTCGGCGCCTCGGCGACATACGAGCGATACACCAGCTGATTCTGGCTCACGTCGATTACCTGGTAGGTGGTGACCTTCTCGCCGCGCACTACTTGTGTGGCTCCATTGTTCGTCCAGACATTCTTTGCCTCGGTCTCCAGCGTGTAGTGCTTCGCGCCCGAGTTCGACACCGCATAGACCGGGCCAGTTGTGATGCCCGCGGTGTCAGTCGTGTCGTCGTTGTTGTAGCCGCGAGCATAGGTGTGGTCGTGGCCCATGAGCACCAGGTCGATGTTGTTCTCTTCAAACACGGGCACCCAGTACTTGCGCAGCACCGGCTCGTTGCGGTTCGAAGAAGTCGAGTAGACGGGCTGGTGGAACGTCACGACGTTCCACTTCGAAGGGCTGTTCTTCAGCACGTAGTCGAGCCAGGCAGCCTGGTACTCGGTCCAGAGGTCGGCGACACGAGTGCTCGGGCAAGCCTCACCCGTGCAACCCGGCAGATTGCCCGGCTTCAGAAAGGTGGTGTCGCGGGTCGCGTTCAGCGTGATGAAACGCACATTCTGGTAATCGGAGAAGTACACGGTCTCGGCCGCGAACTGCCCCCAGTGCTCGAAGTAAGCAGCGTATTGCTTGGCCTCGGGGCTATCGCCCTGCGCGAGCTTCGCGAGTTCGCCGATGCTGTCAGTGCCCGGCTGATTCAGAGGGTACTCGAAATGTGCCTTCCAAGATTTCAGCAGGCTGTCGCCCAAATACTCATGGTTGCCGGGAGCCGCCATGACGTTCGTGCTGGTTGCCGAGGTCTGCATGCCCTTGAACCAGTTCAGCCACTGGGTGTCGTTGCTGCCGGTGTCGATGAGATCACCGGCGTGCACCGAGCCGATCGAGTTCGTTGCGCGAGCCTCGGCCTGCTTGACGACCATTGGCCACGTGGTATCGAGGCCGATCTGTGCGTCACCGTAGTAGACGAACTGAAAATCGGTGGCGTTCGGGTCTGCGGTCTTGAACGTGAACCAGTCGCTCCAGCTGCCGGGCAGACCGACTCGATAGCGGTAGTCGGTGCCGGGGGCGAGGCCGTCGACCGTCGCAGAGAAGTGGTGGTTCTGGTTGCCGTTTACCTGACCGGCTTGGTACGCGTCGATCGCCCTGGTCTCGCCGCCCGAAGCAAGGCCGATCTCGACCTGACCGCTCTGATGTGAGGTGTCGCCGGCAAGCCAGGAGAACGACTGCGAGGTCTCTGGCGTTTCGGTGGGGGTGAGGATCACCCGAGTCGGTGCGGCGACCACGACTTCACCGGGCGTGCCTGGTTCGCTCTTCGCGGTCAGAGTGAACTGAGGCATGTCGAAGTAGGCGTCTGACGAGCTTTCACGATCTTGGTACAGAGCGACCGAGATCGTGTTTGTTCCGTCGTGCAGCAGGGACGCATCAACACTGAAGTTGCCGGTGACTGGATCGCCTCCCGAATTGCCCGCATACTGCAGATTCGTGGGCAGCGAGTCGTCGACACGAGCGTCATTCAGGCCTGCGACGCGCTGGCCGTTCACGTAGATGCGTACCGCATCGTCGTAGACCACGGTGCCGCTCGCCGAGGCGAGCTGGGCCGCGACCCCGTCGGCGAGCTGAAATGATGTACGGAAGAAGTACGTGGGGATCGTCGGTTTGGCGGATCCGTCAATGTAGTGCTCGAGCTTCGTCGCCGGGGTGAACGGGCCAACTGCAGCGAGCTGATTGTTCTTCACGCCGAAGCCGCTCGGGGCGCTCTTCCACTCCGAGTCGTCGAAATTCTCGGCAGTCCAGGCGTTCCGATTCTCGGCGTCTGCCGCCGGGTCAGCGTTGTCGTCGAGGTACTTCCAGGTGGTGCCTGTGCCGATCAGCGAGGCCGCAGGAACCTCGGCTTCTGCGGCGGAGGCTGGGGTGGCGAGGGGAGCGGCTAGGCCGCTTCCGACGAGGGCAGTGAGAGCGAGCGCAAGAGTGCCTCGCCTCACCCGCAGTGTGCGGGCAGAGTTCATCTCTATCGATCCTTCAGCATCTATGTGTACTTGATATCCCTAACGCCGCTGCCAGGCAGTCGGCTTTCTCTATCTCAGTCGAGCAGGGTGACCGGCTCATCACGCGGCGGTTGCGCGCTGACTTCCCTGGGGTGGCGAACTGGTAAACCGGCGTGTTGCTCGACTTTGAGTGATGACGGCTCCCTGGCGCACGCGAGAAGGAAAGTTGCGGCCGCGTCACTTTTACACCCTCGTGCACTCTCATCTGAGTGATGGCGTTTTTCGCGCGAGTGTGCGAGGCACGACGTCAGCCTCAGATGGGGAAGGCACCCCGGGCAGTTCTGCCTCGGTGTTGGAACTTCAACAGATCACAAGGAGAGAACATGACAAGCGGTTCGAATCGATCGCGTCAGAGACGGCTCACTGCCGCCGCGCTGACCACGACGGCGGTAGTGGGGGCCTCGCTATTCGGCGTCATTCCCGCAGCGAACGCGGTTGCCGACAGCTTCGTGGTGAGCAACCTGAACCTGACGGGTGCGGGCTCGCTGCAGCAGGCCATCATTGACGCAAACGCGTCGGTCAATCCTGATGGGGTCGAGATCACCTTTGACCCTGCGCTCGCGGGCACGGGTCAGATTCAGCTGACGCCGGGTGCAGGCAACGTGAACGTGATGAATACCACGACGTTGAACCACGGCGAACAGACCCAGGGTGGTGCTTGGTTTGAGGTGAGCTCGACGGTTCCCGTGTCAATCGACTTCACGAACCTCGACGGTATTGAGGCAGGCGACCAGCCGTACGCGGGCATCTACGTGAACTCGGACGGTGTGACGCTCTCGAACCTCTCGAACCTGCGCGTCGGCGAGGCAGGCATCGCCGTTGCCGGCACTGGCACGACGATCGAGAATGTCGAGCTCAAGGATTCGAACACGAACTACCAAGAGACCGGTGTGTTGCTGATGGACGGCGCGACCGAAACCTACATCGACGACGTCACGGTGCACAGCGCCTACTGGGGCAGCATTGTGGTCGATACAGACGCCACCGTTACGGGCACCGAGATCACGAACCTCGTGAGCCGCGGCGTTGAGAACTGGGGCCACTTCGTGTTCGAAGACAACTCGGTCGTCAGCGACTTCTGGGTTGACGGTGCGACGCTCGGGGCGCTCGATGAGGTCTCGCCGACGCACGGCTTCTTCATCAACCCGAACGTCGAGACGACTGAGCTCGGTTTCGTGAACTCGCTCTTCCAGTCGCCCGGCAGGGAGGGCTTCCACTTCTTCGGCGGCGGTCAGACCCTCACCGACACCGTGATTGGCGCGTCGCAGTTCAAGGGCACCGAGGCAAAGAAGCTCGGCCGTGTGATCGGCGACAACTCGGCAGATTTTGACGGCCTGCTCATCGATGACAGCGAGGTTGACTTCGCAGGTGGCGCGGTGATCGGCGGCACCCTGAGTGACGCAAACATCACGAACAACTCGTTTACCAACATCTTCGATGGCGGAGCAGCGGCACTGCAGCTTCGCGACGCGACTGATGTCACCGTTGCGGGCAACGTATTCGATTTGAACTGGACCCTCGACCACATTCGCGTAGAGGGCACGGCCGCGAACAATGTCGCGATCGTAAACAACCAGTTGCACAACTTGAACGCAAGCGTATCTCGCTCCGCAGTGCGCATTCAGGCCCCGGGCGCAGATAACGTGGTCGATGGCAACACGATGACGCAGAACAACAGCGCTGCCGGTGCTCGTGCAGATTCGTTCAACCACTGGGCCGTCTACAACTCGGCGAACGCCGCATCGCGCGACGCGTATGTCGGATGGTCGATCACCGATAACGCCATCGACGGCTTCGGCTGGAACTACCTGGCGAACGCCGAGGGCGGTTCACAGGCCCCCATCGTGCACGCCGGCGTAGGCAAGCTGCCGGTGACGGGCAACACCTTCGGCGAGCACACCCGCGGCAGCGTCGCGGCAGACGTGGAGCACCATGCCTACTGGTTCTTCTGGAACGCGGGCGATGCAAACAGCAACAACGGCGTGCAGACCTTCCGTGCTGAAGATGTCGCATTCGACTCGGCGGCAGAGACGGTGTCGTTCACCGCTGTGCAGCCGGCGAACCAGCCGGCGAACACTACCGCGACCACGCCGGTCACGCTGCACGTCTACTGGACCGCTTCGAATCACGCAGAGGTGTACCTCGGCGCGATCTCGGATGTCGCTCCCGGTGACACCGTCTCGATCGGTGCCCCGGGGCACGCGGACGGCAGTGGCTTCGTTCGCCTGCAGACCGTCGACGCGAACGGCAACACCTCGCAGTATTCGTCGATCGACCCTGATGCACCCAGCGCGGTTCCTGCCGCTCCCGTGGTGAAGACTGTTCGTGACACAGGTGTGTCGGGCACCGGCACCCCCGGCGGCACATTCGCGATCTACGACGAGAACGGCGAGGTCGTCGACAGCGGCGAGATCGACGGCGAGGGCAACTGGGTGGCAAACTCGGGCAAGCTTGTCTGCAACACCGAGTACACGGTCACGCAGACCGTCGGTGGCGTCGAGAGTAATCCGACCGAGTTCAAGACGCTCGCCTGCAACAGCGGCAACGCGAACGCGAACGGCGGCACTGCGAATGCCAACGGAAGTGGCACCGCAGCGGGCAACGGTACGCAGCTTCCGAACACGGGTGGTGACAACATCACCAGCATCGCGCTCGGAGGTGCGGCACTGCTCCTGCTCGTCGGCGGTGCCCTGCTGGTAGCGCGTCGTCGCTCGGCAGGCAAGGCCTAACAAATCGAATAAGAAAAGGGCACCGGTCCTCCGGTGCCCTTTTCTTATTCCTCGCGCTTGTCATCGAGCGGGCTCGGCATGCGGTTCAAGACGTCTAGAGGTCGGTGAGCTCGAAGACTGTGCCCGCAGGATCCGGGCCGAAGGGGCCGAAGATGTTGGGATCCTCGACATCGACGAACTGTTCAAACGCCGGCCCCCGATAGTCCCCGGCGCAGGCGCGAAGGCTGAAGAAATAGGTTCCGCCGCTGAGCAGTCGCAACCGCTTTACCGAGGTGCCGTTCGCATCGAGCTGCACTATTGCGGCTTGGCCGCTGTAGACCGATGCCAGGCAGACGGTGCCGTTTGCCGGCCCGTGCAGCTGAACGACGATCCCGCTCGTACTTGCCTCTTCGATAGGGATCATTTCGAACAGCCGAAGGCCCTCGAACCCCGTCACTCCGAGTGCGTTCACTTCGAACTGGCCTGAATCTGCCTGAGAAACCGTCTCGCCCAGCGTCGCCCACACGCGGTAGTCGTAGGTGCCCGCGGTATCTGAGGCGACGGTGCGGAGATCGAGGCTCCAGGCTCCAGACGCATCGGTGGGAACGGAGAACTGTTCGGTGCGCGCCAACCCTCCATTGCTTGCTGCAGGAACGTGCAACTCAAGCGCGATTGTTGCGCCGGGGCTCGTCGTGCCCGTGAGCACAGGGGCGAGGTAGCCTTGCGAAGACGGCGGGTTGCTCACACCGCTTCTCAGAGAGGTTGCGGGGTCGGAGCCCGGCGCTGGGAGGGGAGAACCGGCACTCGCGGGGCGTGGCGGCGGAATGTAGAAATCATTGGGCTCAGAATTGCGCGCGAAGTCGATCGAGGTGATTGCCGGGTCGAGATTGCCGCGGCCAAGCTGCGGTGCTTTGGCTGGGGCATTCGATCCGTCGGCATCGTCGTCGCCGTCTGCCCGGTCGGGGCTTTCGGCATCGCCCTGAGAGGTGGGATTGCTCGTCGTCTCTTGGTGGTCCCCAAAGGTGGGAGGATCGGTCGTGAGTGCCCCGGTCACGATCAGCAGGCCAACGCTCGCCGCGATGAGCGTAGCACCCACGCCGATACCTCCGACGAGCAGCGCGCCGCCTCCCACGCCGAGGGCCGTCATCGAGGCTGAAGAGGCAGGCAGCGCAACGCCGAGCGCGGCGAAGCCGGCAACTGCGAGGGTGCCCTTGGTCATATGCCTGTGCGTAGCCTGCAGTTCGGCGTAGAGCGTGTTGCAAGTGTCGCAACTCTTGAGATGTATCGCGATCTCGCGGGGTACTGAGTCTGGCCTGCGCGACATGAGAAGTTTCGGGAGGCGATGCGCGACGTGCTCGGGACTCTCGCGCAGCCAGGCCGGAACCTGATGCTCGAGCCAGCTCAGCCGCAGTCCTGTTCGCGCCCTTCGGTAGAGCACAGAAACCGCGTTTGGCTTGATTCCGAGTTCTTGCGCGATACTAGGCCGGGATACCTCGTCGACCTCGACGAGCCAGAGCACACGCTGCCAACGCTCGGGCAGCGCGCGAAATGCGATGAGCATGCCCTCGGCATCCGTCTTTTCTTCCAGCCTGCTCAGGGCGTCGTCTTCGGCAACGGTCTCGACCTCAGCCACGGGATCGACGAGCCGGCCTTCACGGTACCAGCGTGCTGAGATATTGCGCATCACAGTGAAGAGGTACGCGCGAAAGGCCGAGTCGGGCCCATTCTTCTTGATCGCGATCTGCTGGTAGAGCGCAATAAAGCCCTCTGAAACGAGGTCTTCGGCGTGCCCCGGAGTCACTCGTCGCGCGACTCGCAGAGCGGCGTCTACGTGCTTCACCCAGAGCGCCGTATATGCGGTATTGTCACCGCCGCGCAGCCGGGTGATGAGTGCTTCATCGCTCCCTGCGTGTCAGGGTTGGGTGAGTCCACCGGTTCATAGCAAGTTCGCCTCGCAGGGCGTTGAAGGATCACCAGTCTGATGAGTTTGAGTTCTTTGGCCCCGGTCATCGTGGTCGCTGATGATGGTG
>JAIUOH010000025.1 GCA_020161315.1 Actinomycetota bacterium
GCGGACCCGATCACCTGCATGCGGTCGAGGAACCTCGGTCTGAGGGTCGCGAGTTCTTGCTTTGTAAACGACATGGTGGTCGCAACTCCCTGCTGTCAGGGTGTTGCGACCACCATTAGAACCCGCCATACGAGGCAGGGGCATTCTTCGTTCTTGTCGCTCGAACTCTAGACAGCTACCCACTCGACCGAGGTCGTGAACTCCTCGAGCAGCTCAGGGATCGGCGTCACGCCGAGACCCGGGCCTGTTGGCACGGTGAGATGCCCGTCTTCCATAACCCACGGCTCGGTGATGTCGGTGGCGTAGAAGCGCCCGCTCGCCGAGACGTCGCCTGGCAACGTAAACCCCGGCAGCGACGCCAGCGCAATGTTTGCGGCGCGACCGAGCCCAGTTTCGAGCATGCCGCCGCACCAGACGGGCACGCCCGCGGCTGCAGCGAGGTCGTGAATGCGGCGCGCCTCGAGATACCCACCGACGCGGCCAGGCTTGATGTTAACCACGCTCGTCGCCCCGAGCCGAATGGCCGCGGCCGCGGTCTGCGCCGAGGTGATCGACTCATCGAGACAGATCGGCGTCTTCAGCATCTTTGCGAGGTCAGCATGACCGACGATGTCTTCTTCTTCGAGCGGTTGCTCGATGAGCAACAGGTCAAAGTCATCAAGCTTGGCAAGCTGCCGTGCGTCGCGCAGCGTGTACGCGGTGTTCGCGTCGACCTGCAGCAGCACCTCGTCGCCAAACTTCTCGCGAACCGCGCGCACCGCCTCGACATCCCACCCCGGCTCAATCTTGAGCTTGATGCGCACGTAGCCCTCGTCGATGTAGCCACCAACCGCATCAAGCAGCTCAGGGATCGAATCCATGATGCCGACCGAGACACCGCACGGCACGCGGTCATGCACCGAGCCGAGTTCACGGGCGAACGAACGGCCTTCGATTCGCAGCTCGGCGTCGAGCAGACTCGTTTCGAGCGCCGCCTTCGCCATTGGGTGGCCCTTGAATTTGTGCAGCGCCTGCGCGACACCGTTCGCATCGCGCACGCCAGCGACCGCGGGAACGAAGTACCGTTTCAGCACGTCGACCGCACCCTCCGTGTACTCGGGCGAGTACACCGGCTGCGGCAGTGAGACGCACTCTGCCCACCCCTCGGCACCGTCGGTGACGGCCTTCACCAGCAGAATGTCACGCTCGGTCTGCGTGCTAAACGAGGTGCGAAACGGCGAGACGAGCGGCAGCGCAATGCGGCGCAGCTCAAACCCTTCGATCTTCATGGTTGTTCTACTTTCTTCTGTGAAATTCGTTTGTGAACTCTTCTGCGAAACAGCGGTTTACGCCGAAGCGCGCCGCAAGATGTACCCGGTGCCGCGTACAAAGCCGACAATTTGCCAGCCGTCGCGCATCAGCCCGGTGAGCTTTTCACGCACCGTGGTGCGCCAGAGCTTCGCTTCGCTGGGTGCGCTCAGGCGCAGGGCCTCGATGTCGTCGGGCACCGAAATGCACACGGTGTCGCCAACCTCTGTCAGCTCGGGCTGCACGCCTTTCGAAATCAGCGAGCACACCTGCGGGTCGCGCAGGCGCCATCGAACGAGCAAGCGATCACTCGTGTCGCCCGCGTTGATCGCATCGCTCATCGCGCCATAGAAGTTCTCGAGGTACTCGACGGGCAACGCCCCAAGCTTTCTCATGTTGAAGCTTGCGTTGCGCGAGATCAGAGGGTCGTAGGTCCACTCGATGGTGTCGATGCCGCGCTCGAGCGCCCATGCGCGCTGATGTAGCTTCAGCGCGTACCCGAGCGATTTACCGACGAACCCGGGGGTGACCCCCGAGATATGGCTGTGCAGGGTGAGACGTTCTGGGCTCGAGTGCAGGCCGAGCGATGCCCCCACGAGCTCGCCGTCTACGAACGCACCTGCAATGTAGTTTCCGGTCTTCCCAAGCACTCGCACAAACTCTCTCGGCAGCACCGAGTTTTGGGGCGTGCGACCCCAGATGAGGTTGAGCAGATCGATGACCATGACTTCTTCTTCGCCGCCTCGCATCTCGCGAATCAGCGCACCGGCTGCGGCTGCAGCACGCTCGGCGTCTGCCTGCGCCTGGCGCAGCACATCATCGCGCAAGGCCTCGTCTGGCAACGTCTCAGTGCTCATGCGTGACCTCCGCTCGATTCGCTCAGCAGCTCGGCAATGAGTGCCCCGAGAAGCCTCGTCCGCGGCTCGATCTCGGCGACGATCACGTGCTCCGACTCAGCGTGCGCTCCCCCGCCAACGGCGCCGAGCCCGTCGAGCGTTGGCACACCAATGCCTGCCGTGAAGTTGCCATCGCTCGCCCCGCCGACGGCGACACCGTCGAGTGCTTCTAACCCGAGCCCCGCGGCGAGCGCGTTCGCCCGCTCGCACAGTGCGGCCGAGGCAGTGCGCTCAAGCGGCGGTCGGTTCACCCCGCCCAACACCTCAATGCCTGCTCCCGGCAGCACCGGCTTCAGCTCGCGAAGCGCGCGGTCAACCCGCTGCTGCTCGGCGGCGCTGCGCGCCCGCACGTCGATCTTGAGCGTCGCCCGCGCCGGCACGGTATTGCTCGTGGTGCCAGAGATCGCGAGCGTCGGTGTCACCGTCGTGCCGAGCGCCGCGTCACCGAGCGCTGCGATCGCAAGCACCTGGTGCGCCAGCTCGACCGAGGCGTTGACCCCCTTTTCTGGTTCGAGGCCCGCGTGCGATGCGACCCCGTCGATCACGATTTCGTAGAGCGAGACCCCTTTGCGCTCGAGCTTCAGGGCGCCGCCATCTGCCGAAGCCTCGAGCACGAGCGCCGCTTTTGCGCCGCTGGCGGTCGCTTCAATGAGCGCACGCGAGTTTGGCGAGCCGAGCTCTTCGTCACCCGTGACGAGCAGCGTGATGCCGTCTCGGTGATCCAGCGCCGCAATCGCGTGCATCGCCATCGCAAGCCCTGTTTTCATGTCAAAGCAACCGGGCCCGGTGAGCACCCCGTCGCGCACGGCGAACGGCATGCGCGTGAGGGTGCCGAGCGGCCAGACCGTGTCGTGGTGCGCAAGCACGAGCACCTCGGTGGCCGCACCGAACTGCCAGCGCAGGTGGCTCACGCCGCCTATCTCGATGCGCTCGGGTGCGACGCCAAAGAGCGTCTCGCCGAGCGTCGCCACGAGAGTCGCCGAGCCAGCGACGGCAGCGTAGTCGGTTGACGGCGACTCGCACTCTACGAGGGATCGTATGGTGTCAATGATGTGTTCGAGTTGCACGGGTGCTGGCACGATGTCACAAACCTCTCTGCTCAACGAAGTTGCCCGCGTAGGCCACGACCGGGATAGGAGTCGGCCACGATGTCGCCGCCCCGCACCACGAACTCACCGCGCACGAGCACGTGTTCGATGCCGATCGAGGGCCTAGTGCTGTCGAGATACGTTGCCTGATCAGTGACGCGAGCGGGATCAATAACGGTGATGTCAGCGTCTGCACCTATGCCGAGGTGCCCCTTCGCATCGAACGCGGGTGTAGTCGAGCGCATCACCCGAGCCGGCAGGTAGCTGCACCGGCGAAAGGCCTCGAGCCAGCTCCACGCGCCGTGCTCTCGCACCATCATGCGAAGCGAACGAGCAAACGTGCCCGCTGTTCGAGGGTGGGTCATGCCACCCGCCGGCAGCGGCCACTCGCGGGTGTCGGTGCTGCCGTCGGGCCAGACCACGGGCATCGCGTCAGACGCAACGATGCTGTCTTCGAAGGCGAGCGATCGCTCGAGCAGCGCGCGGTCGCTCGCGCTGCTGTCGTCGAGAAACTCCACAATGCACGCCGCGCCGGGGTCGGTGCTGCGCACGTGGCGCAGATGAGCCTCATCGCGGATGCGCTCGCCCGTCGCCACAAGCACGATGCTCGAGGGGGCAATGCCCCAGGCCGGCAACCGCTCGGGCGCGAGAAAGGCGGCCCCAATACCGGTGCTGCCCGCCCCGTACGGGTAGGCCTCGACGGTAATCGATGCGCCGCCCGCGCGGGCGCGCTCGATCACGCCGAGCGTGCGGTCAATGTGGCGACGTGAAGTGCTGTTGACGTGGCAGTGGTGCACTTGACCGCCGAGGTCCATCGCGACGGTTGCTGCCTCTTCGGTGCCGTCGACCGGTGTCGTCGGGTCGGCCTCAACGATCTCGCGCACGTGGGTAAACGTCGGCACCCCCGCACGCGCGGCCAGCTCGTTCACTGCCTGGTATTCGCGAGGATCGCTACGCGGGGCATACCCTTGCAAAATACCGATGCCGAGCGCGCCGTCGCCAAGCTCGCTCTCGAGCCGCCCCAGCCAGGCGCGCAGCTGAGTCGGAGACGAGTCGGCTTGCCATGCCGGGTCGCCGAGAATCGAGAGGCCCGAGACGAAATCGGCCTCGGCCGTATAGCCCGAGAGCACCTCAGCTCGCGCCATGCCCCATGACGCCGAGAACCCGAAGTTGATCGGTCGCCCCTCGCCAGCGGCCTTCGCGTAGGCGAGCTCAACCGGCAACAAGCCTGCCTCAAGCTCAAGCGCGGTCGTCACGCCGTCGCGTGCCTGCAGACGCTGACCCGCGATCGAGTTGACGTGACTGTGCATGTCGATGAATCCCGGACCCACGATATTGCCCGAAACATCAACGACCTCGGCACCCTCGGCAACAAGGTCAACGCCGATATTGGCGATCTTGCCGTCAACGATGAGCACGTCGGCGATCATGTCTGATCCCACGCCCGGGTCAATGACGCGCCCGCCCCTGAGCAGTACCCGGCTCATGCGGCCACCTCCTCTTGTTTCGGCAAGCACCGCACATCGACATAGACGCACGATCTGCCGTCTACTTCGGTGAACGCAACCCTCGTCCACGGCGAGAGCGCATCGGCGCGCGCAACGAAGTGGTTCGCGGTGCCGGCGGGCAGCAGCTGCACGCGCACGGCCGAGGCGCCGCCCGGTTCGTGCAGCTTCGCGAGGGTCGCCAGCAGTGTGCCGTCTTCGGCTCTCGCTACCTCCACGCGGGTGTTGAAGTCGGCATAGCTGCCGAGCAGCGCGTCATCGATCTCAGCTTCGATCGCCGGGCCGCTCGGGCTTGTGCCGGGGCCTGGCGCAGCGCCCACGAGCTCTTGCGCAATCGCCGCGAGAATCTCGGGGCCGGCGAGCTCGTGCACCCCGCCGTTGCAGAACACGACGATCGCTACGCCGTCATCTGGCAGCACCTCGAGCCAGGCCTTGTTGCCAATAGTGGTGCCGCCGTGCGAAATCGTGGCGTGGCCCTGCCAGTCGTTCAGCATCCACCCGAGACCCCATCGCGGCACAATCGCGCCGGCCGCAGCGTCGAGTGTGACGTGCGTTTCAGTCATGAGGCGAACAGATTCTTGGCTCAACAGCGCCTCACCAGCGGCGCCCGGCCCTCCCCGCCCGCCCCGCAAGAACGCGGCAGCGAAGTCGAGCAGGTCATCGGCGCTGCTCGAGATAAGACCGGCGGGGCCCATAGACCGCACAATCGTCGACACCGGGGCGAGCACCCAGTCTCTTTTGCCTGGCTCGCGCACGTGCCCGTGCTGATACCTATGACTCATGACGTCTTCGGGCAGCGTCAAGAACTGCCGCAGCCCAAGACGCGCGCTGATCCTTTTCTGTAATGACGCGTCCCAAGTACCACCGTCGAGCACCTCGATCACGCGGCCCAGAATCGACCAGCCAGAGTTGCAATACGACCAGCCGCTGCCGGGCGAAAACAGCGAGCGCGACTCGCTCAGTGCCGAGACGTAGCGCTCGAGCGCATCGTCGCCCCGGCCGGTATCGGTAAACACGTCGCCGTCAATGCCCGAGGTGTGGGTCAGCAGGTGACGCACCGTGACGCTCGCCGCATCGACCTCGGCGAAGCTGATGCCGGGCAGCAGCTCGGCGATCGGGGTGTCGAGCTCGAGCCTGCCCTCTTCTCGCAGCTGCATGATCATGGTCGCGGTGACGATCTTCGTGATCGACCCGATCTGGCACAGCGTGTCAGGGGTGGTTTCAACGCCGGTGCGCAGGTTTGTCACACCCGTGCTCGACACGAATCGCTGCGTTCGACCCGATTGCGCGTCGACCCGAATCGCACCCGCGACGATGCCCGGCACTCTGTGGCGCCTTGCCACGTCTGCGAGCAGGGACTCCCCTCGAAGTGCATCAAATGGCGAGATGCCGTGGTCGAGGCGCTGCTGTGCGTTCATACTCGCAGACTAGTAGCGATTGCGGCGGGCTACTTTGTCGCTTCGCACTACAGAAACCAAAACGACTTGTCTGGTTCTACAGGGCGAGCGTGGGGCGGTGCGCCTTCCGACACCACCCCACACGCTACTCCTGTGGCAGCAAGAACTGCCCGAAGAAGTCGGTCAGCTCTTCGCGCGCGCTCAGCGGCAGAATGTGCGAAACGTAGTGGTCTGGGCGCACCACGACGATCGCGCCGTCGCGTGACACCCCGCGCTGATCGAAGATGTCGTCGCCCTCGATTGCCGCGTAGATCTTCTCGTAGTCGGGCAGGCCGTACGGACCGCTCGCGGGCAGAAACACCTTTGGCACCGTTTCGATTGCGACGTCGTGGTGCGGCTGCTGGTACACGGCTTTCACGTCAAACACCGTATCGATGTCAACACCGGTTGGCGTGAAGCGAGCAATCGGCGACGCGGCGTCTGAAAGCATCCACTCTGCCCAAGCGTTCAACGCGGTGCGGCCGGTATCTGCGAAAGCGTAGATGCGGAAGCGACCGTCGGCGCGGTGATGGTGTCCGATGTGCACGGGCACCGCGTCGGCAACGCGCACGGTGTTCACCGACTTGAAGCGTTTGCCGAGCGTGAAACCGGTCGCGAGCTGCTGCTGCACCTCAGCAGAGGTGACGATCGAGGGTTCGTACTCGGTCATGAAGCCTGCAGGGAACTCTGCGGTGCGCACGTAGAAGTCAGCAACCTCGTCGGGCGATTCGAACTCTTCGGGCTTCTTCGCCATGAGCGTTGACCACTCGAGGTCGAAGTCGATCAGGTTCTGGGCGGTCACCTGGCGCTCGTCGCTGTAGGTGCCGAGCAGCTCATCTCCCGCCATACCCGTGAGCACGTACCCGAGCTTCCAGGCCAGGTTCCAACCGTCTTGCATCGAGACGTTCATGCCCTGGCCCGCCTTCGCGCTGTGCGTATGGCAGGCATCACCCATCAAGAACACGCGAGCCTTGCCGTCGGGCGAGGTGGCCTCGTCGTCGAAGCGATCTGTGAGGCGGTGCGCCACTTCGTAGACGCTGCTCCAAGCGACGTCTCGCACGTCGAGCGTGTAGGGGTGCACGATGGCATTGGCGCGCTCGATGACCGCCTCGACCGGGGTCTTTCGCACCTGCCCACCGTCGGCCTTGTCGACCTCACCGAGGTCTACGTAGATACGGCAGAGGTGGTTGCCCTCGCGCGGAATGTGCAGAATGCTGCCTGCCTCGCTGTGAATGATGCACTTCTTGCGAATGTCGGGAAAGTCGGTCACAGGCAGCACGTCCATGACGCCCCAGGCGTGAAACGACTGGTCGCCGCGCAGCGAGCCGCCGATTGCCGAGCGCACGGCCGAGCGCGCGCCGTCTGCACCGATCACGTACTTTGCCCGCACCACGCGGGTCTCGCCGCCTGTCACGCCAGCGGCGTCAGCGTTGATGCCTGCGCCGGTATGGCCACTCACGCGCCGCAGCGTGACGCTCACCGGGTAGTCACCCTCGCCCGTCACCTCAAGGTCCTCGAACTCCCAGCCGTAGTCGACGTCGCCACGAGCCGGCGCACGACGCGCGTACTCGGCAAAGTAGTCGATCACGCGCGCCTGGTTCACGATGAGGTGCGGAAACTCGCTGATGCCCTGGGGGTCGTCGGGCGTGGTTCCAGTGCGAATGATGTTCGCCGGGCTTGCCGGGTCGGGGTTCCAGAACGCAGTCTCGGTGATCTGATAGGCCTCTTGAATGATCTGCGGCGCAAAACCGAATGCCTGAAACGTCTCGACGCTGCGCGCCTGAATGCCGTCGGCCTGGCCGAGCACAAGCCTGCCGTCGCGTCGCTCGATGATGCGCGTGACTACCCCTGGAAACATCGCCAGCTGGGCATGGGCGGCGATGCCGGCCGGGCCCGATCCAACGATCAATACATCGATCTCGTCTGGCAGTTCTGCGGGTCGGTCGATACCAACGCCGGCCGCGGGCAACACTCGGGGGTCGGTCGACACGTATCCGTGGTGGTGAAACTGCACCTTTTCTCCTCACTTCGGTGTGAGCGGAACGAGATCTCGCCCCTCACGCTCGTTCACTATTTGAACAGCACTTCTAACTATTGCACACTCAGCATAGGTTGAGTTCTCGAAAATGCCAAGCATCTGACACCAGCAAACAAGCCGGGGCCGAATAACGCAATAATTAACTGAGGATCGTTAGATCGAGAGTAAGGACCCCCGGCTTTGTCAGAACTCATTGATTCGCTCACGGAGGTGCTGCGCGCAAACCCAAACGCGACACCGCTGCGACTACATCTCGCTGAACTACTTTTGAACGACGGGCAGCGCACGCGCGCCATCGCTGAGCTCGGCATCGTACTCGGCGAGGATCCGGCAAACGCGCAGGCGAAAGACCTGTTGCAGCGAGCGATCAGCGTACCGACTGCACCCGCGCCGCCATCCGCGCCCGAGGCGCCGACCGCATCGGAGGCGCCAGCCTCTCCCGAAACTCATGCTGAGGCTGCGGGCAGCAGCGCCCCCGCAGGGCGCGAAGCAATCGACTGGGCGAAGCACGAGGCCGAGCTTGGCCTAGACGTTGCTCCCCCGTTCGTAAACACCAGTCTCGATAATCTCAAGGGCCACGCTGACACCGGCAAAGACAACCCAAGCAGCGTCGCTGCAGACGACGTGGACGAAGACGGCTACATCGTGGTCGGCGGCGGCGAAGACCCCAAGTTCTTCGAAGAACCCCAGCCCGAGCGCATCACGCTCGCTGACGTTGGCGGCCTCGAGCAGGTGAAGAATCGTCTGCGCCTCGCCTTTCTCGAGCCCATGCGCAACCCCGAGATCGCGAAGGCCTACGGCAAGAGCCTGCGCGGCGGGCTGTTGCTCTACGGCCCACCCGGCACCGGTAAGACGTTTCTCGCGCGCGCTATTGCCGGCGAACTCGACGCGAAGTTTCTCAGCATCACCATCGCCGACATTCTCGACGGCATCATGGGCGAAAGCGAAAAGAATGTGCGACGCATCTTCGAGCGCGCCAGAGACCTCGCTCCCTGCGTGCTCTTCATCGACGAGCTCGACTCGCTCGGCGGCAAACGCTCGGGCTACTCGAACATGGGCTGGATGCGCAACGTCGTCAACCAGATGCTGCAAGAGATGGACGGGGTCGGTGCCGACAACGACGGCGTGTTCATTCTCGCAGCGACCAACCACCCGTGGGATGTCGATAACGCCCTGTTGCGCCCCGGCCGCTTCGACCGCGTGGTGCTGGTCACCGCGCCAGATCCGATCGCCCGCGGCGAGATTCTGAAGCACGCGTTCAAGGATCGCCCAATCGCTGGCATCGATCTCGCCGAGGTGGTTGAGGCGACCCATGGCTTCTCTGGCGCCGACCTCACCCATCTCGCGGCATCAGCCGCAGAGCTCGCGATGAGCGACTCCATTCTCAACGGCGAGCTGCGTCCCATCGGCATGGGAGATATTCGCGCGGCCCTTGGCGAGGTCAAGCCGAGCACCGGCCCGTGGTTGCAAAGCGCCCGCAACGTGGTCGATTTTGCAAACGCTGACGGCCGCTACGACGACCTCAAGGATTACCTCGAGGCTGAAGCAAAGCACAAGCCAAAGAAACAGAAGTGGTAAACAGCGAGGCCTCTGAACAGGCCGCAAATGCGGCCATGCAACGCGCCGATCTGCTCGTCTCGCAAGACAGAGAAGAAGAGGCGCTCGCACTGCTCGGCGAGGCGCTGCAGGGCGACCCTGAGCATGTGCGATTACTCACGCACTACGCCTGGGTGCTCATCAGGCTAGACCGCTACACCGAAGCGCTCCAGTTCACGGAGCAGGTGCTTTCGCTTTCACCCGACCACTCACCGGCCGAGTTTCAGCGCGCACAGGCCCTGCACGGCCTCGGCGAGATCGCAGGCGCTGAAGAGGCCGCGCTGCGCGGGCTCGAGCAAGAGCCCGAAGATGTGTCGTTTCACCTGCTGTACGCGAGGCTGCTGGCAACCAAGCTGGGCAGGGGCAAGCAGAAGAAAGTCAGGCGAGCTCTCGCGCTCTCGCACGTCGACACAGCGCTCGAGCTTGATCCCGAGAACCCCCAGACATTTCTGCGCGCGGCCCAGGTCATGCGCCTGCTCAAGAACAACGATCTCGCTGGCCACTACATAGCGCAAGGCCTGGCACTTGCGCCTGAGCACATGGGCTTGCTCACCGAGCGCGCCTCGCTCGCTATTGAGACGGTAGAAACGGGCGGCCGTTACGACCTCACCACCCGGCCAACCTTCGAGATGGCGGAAGCCAACAAGCTGCTGCAACTCGACCCGCAACACGTGGGTGCTCGCCGCACCATGTTCGGTGGGCTGTGGTACGAGCTCGCACGCTTCACCGAGGGGCCGCTTGCTCTGATCGCGGTGCTCGCCCTCTCGTACGGCGGCACTTTTGTGGCAGACGGCGACGTGCGGGTAGCCTGGCCATTCGCACTGGTGGTTGCGATCTACGGCGGCATCAGAATCGCGAAGGCGTCGATCGTTTCTTCACCGGCAAACAAAGGTGTTGTGCGCGCGCTCACTCACGAGACGCGCTTCGCCGGGCTCAGGCGCTGGCTCACCGCGTTCGCGTGGTGCGTGCTTGCCGGAGGCACCATCGGTTTGTTGTTCGTGCGCGACTCGGTCGCCATTCGCTGGATCATTGTTGCCCTCGCCGTTGCGGCGTTTGCCTCATTCTGCGCGAGCGTGCTCACGCACCTCGCGTACGCAGACGCCGCGAGGCGTTTCGGCGCGTTCGACAGCGACACCAACAGCCTCGTGCGGCTCGCAGACGAACGAAGCCTGCTGCGCGCGCAGGGGTGGTTTCGGGTGATTGGTCTGGTTGGCGTCTGGGTGGCCTCATTCGCAGTAGCCAACGCACGCGAAGACGCACCCTCTGTGGCCTTCATCGCGGTCGGCGCGCTTCTTCTACTGCTGCCTATCGCGATCTTCGCGTTGAGACGGTTCGAGCGAGAGCTACGGGGCGGGCTGCCCGAGACAACCGACGTACTGAAAGAGACCTATCGCACGCCAGGCGTCCTTGGGCTTGCCTTTGCGGGCCTTGTAGGCATCGCGGCCATCGCGATCCTCGCCACAAACATCGCGAGGGTGCCCGTACTGCCAAACGAATACGACGCGATCGGCAAATACGAGGCTCACGAGCGAGCGACTACCGACGACGATTGCCCCGCGAGCGGCGGCAGGCGAGACACTAGCCGCCTGCGCTGCCTCTACGAGAAGCGGCAAGATCTGCAGCAGCAAATGGAAGAGATCGCTGAGCGAACCAACGCTTTGCCCGAGCTTGAGGCACCAGACACCAGTCATCTCGGCTGAGCCGCGAGGTGCGCTTCCCCGTTATTCGCCGAGGTGCTTGCGAGCCGAAATCGCGCGATCAGACTCGCGCTTGTCTTGCTTCTCGCGCAGCGTCTGCCGCTTGTCGTACTCTTTCTTGCCCTTTGCGAGCGCAATCTCGACCTTTGCGCGGCCGTCAAGAAAGTAGAGCTGCAGCGGCACGATCGTCATGCCGCCCTCGCGGGTCTTCTGGTGCAGCTTGTCGATCTGCTGGCGGTGCAGCAGCAGCTTGCGTTTGCGGCGCGGCGCGTGGTTGGTCCACGAACCGTTCAGGTACTCGGGAATGTAGGCAGCATCGAGCCACGCTTCACCCCGCTCGATGAACACGTACCCGTCGACCAATGAGGCGCGACCCATGCGCAGCGATTTGACCTCGCTGCCGGTGAGCACGAGCCCAGCCTCGTAGGTGTCGAGAATGTGATAGTCGTGCCGCGCCTTCTTGTTCGACGCGATCAGTTTCTGACCCGTCTCTTTTGGCATAGCAGACAGTCTATCGGCGCAGCCGAGATCCCGCGTGCCAAAACAGGGAACGGCGCTAGACGCGCAGGTACCTGCTAATCGCGACCTTCGCCGCGATCGCGCTGAGCACGATACCCACGCCGATCAGGATCGGCGGCACGATCAACGACTGCTCAACCGTGATGTAGCTCGTGAATGGCACATTCTGCACCAGGAAGCCCTGCACAAAGAACTTCACAATGGCGACAGAAGCCACGCTTGCTACCACCGCGCCGACGAGCGCCGCGACGATACCCTCGATGATGAACGGCGTCTGGATGAACCTGTTCGAGGCACCCACGAGTCTCATGATGCCGATCTCGCGGCGTCTCGAGAAGGCAGACAGTCGAATGGTCGTCGAGATCAGCAGCACCGCGGCCACGAGCATGAGGCCCGCGATCGCGATCGCCGTGTAGCTGGCAACGCCAAGGAAGAGGAAGATGCGGTCGAGCAGGCTGCGCTGATCGCTCACGCTCTGCACCCCTGGCACGCCAGAGAAGGTCTCTTGAATAATCGCCGAGCGCGACGGGTCTTTCAGCTTCACCCAGAACGTCTGATTAAGCTGCTCTGGTTTTGTGATGTCGAGAATCGGGTTGCCAGCGAACTGCTTCTGAAACTCTTTGTAGGCCTGATCGTGGTCGACAAAGAAGAAGTCCTCGATGTATGGCTTCAGCACAGAAGAGTTCAGCGCGTCTTTGACTGCCTTGATCTGGTCTTCGCTGACGTCTGTTCCATCACAGGTGGCGCTCTGGTCAAAGTCAGTGCAGAGGTAGACCGCCACCTGGGCGCGGTCGTACCAGAACGTCTTCATCTGCTGCACCTGCAGCTGCATCAGAATCGCGGCACCCACAAAGGTCAGCGACACAGAGGTGACGAGCACCACAGAGATAACCACCGAGAGGTTGCGGCGCAGGCCGTTCCAGACCTCGCCGAGCACTAGTCCGAGCCTCATCGTACGGGCCCCACATCTGTCTGATCGTCGGGCATCAACCCGAGCGCCTCGGCGTAGCTGCCGGGTGGCGGCGCAAGTTTTGGTTTCGCGTCTGCTTCTGGGCGATCAGTGCGCACCGTCAAGTCAAGCTCTGCGGGGAGCGCTGATTCGTGCGCCGCGGGCTCGGGGGTGGCCGTTTCACGCTCATGGGCGAGGATCGGAGCCGCGGCCTGCGTGACCTGCGCCTGCGGCTGGGGCGCGGCTTCTGGCGCGCTGGTCACGGCCGGGGCCGCCTCAGTCTCTGGCTGGGTCGCCTGTGGCTCTGCCGTGACCGCTTCTGGCGCTGCCGGCAGCTCAAACTCGAGCTCCTCCGGGCTGAGCTGCCCCTCTGGCGCCTCGATCGGATCGACGTCTGCAGCGAGCGTGGCCCGCACCTGGTCTTCGCTCGTGCGCAACACGTGCACGCCAGATTCAGTGAGATCGCCAAGGTCGATCGATGCGGTTTCGCCGTAGCCGCCGCGCTGCTCATCGCGCACGACGATGCCCTGTGAGAGCTCGATCACGCGCTGCTGCATGATGTCGACGAAGGTCGCTTCGTGGGTGGCCATGACGACTGTGGTGCCAGACGCGTTGATCGCGCGCAGCAGCTGCATGATGCCAAGACTTGTTGCCGGGTCGAGGTTACCCGTCGGCTCGTCTGCGAGCAAGATAGCCGGCTTGTTGACGATCGCACGCGCAATGGCGACGCGCTGCTGTTCACCGCCCGAGAGCTCGTGTGGAAAGCGCTTTGCCTTGCCGCCCAGGCCGACCATCTCGAGCACGTCGGGCACAGCCTCTTGGATGAAGCCGCGCGATTTACCGATAACCTGCAGCGAGAACGCCACGTTGTCGTACACGGTCTTGTTGGTGAGCAGACGGAAGTCTTGAAACACCACGCCGAGGTTTCGACGGAAGTAGGGCACCTTGCGGTTTGAGATCTTGCCGAGGTCGTGGCCGAGCACGTGAATACGACCGGTGCTTGGCTGCTCCTCTCGCAGAATCAATCGCAGGCAGCTCGACTTGCCCGAGCCAGATGCACCGACAATGAAGACGAACTCGCCTCGGTCGATATTCAGGCTCACGCGATCGAGCGCAGGGCGCTTGGTGCCCCGGTACTTTTTGCTGACGCTCTCGAAAAGGATCATGACGCGTTTGACCCTACGCGCCCCCGCGGGCCCGGGCGCGACGGCGCGCCGAACGCACAGCTACCAGCTAGTCTTTCTTGAGCGAGCGCCAGCGAATGCCTGCCGCGATAAAGCCATCGAGGTCGCCGTCAAATACGGCGTCAGGCTGCGAGCTTTCGTGCCCCGTGCGCAGGTCTTTCACGAGCTGCTGGCCGTAAAGAAAGTACGAGCGAATCTGGTCGCCCCAGCTCGCGGTGACCGAACCGGCGAGCTCCTTCTTTTTCGCCGCCTCTTGCTCACGCTGTAGGAGCAGCAGGCGGGTCTGCAGCACGCGCATGGCCGCAGCACGGTTCTGAATCTGGCTCTTCTCGTTCTGCATCGACACGACGATGCCCGTGGGCAAGTGAGTGATGCGCACTGCCGAGTCGGTAGTATTCACCGACTGGCCGCCGGGGCCCGACGAACGGTAGACGTCAACGCGAATATCACCCTCTGGCACGTCAACAGAGGTTGCCTCTTCGAGCAGTGGTATCACCTCGACACCCGCGAAGCTGGTCTGGCGCTTGTCTGCAGACCCGAAGGGGCTGATCCTTGCCAGGCGGTGTGTGCCGGCCTCGACTGAGAGCGTGCCAAACGCATAGGGGGCATCGATCTCAAACGTTGCCGACTTGATGCCCGCGCCCTCGGCATAGCTCGTGTCGAGCACCTTGGTGGTGTAGTCGTGCTGCTCTGCCCAGCGCAGGTACATGCGGAGCAGCATTTCGGCGAAGTCGGTGGCGTCGTCACCGCCCGCGCCCGAGCGAATGGTCACCACGGCAGATCGCTCGTCGTACTCGCCCGAGAGCATGGTCTGCACCTCAAGCGCAGAGACCATCGCCTCGATGTCGGTGAGTTCAGCCGCGGCCTCGGCCTCGGTCGACTCGTCGTCCATCTCGCGGGCCAGTTCTACGAGCACCTCGAGGTCGTCAATGCGCGACTCGACGCCGCGCAACTTGGTCACGCGAGCCTTGTGGTGGCTGAGCTTGCTCGTTACCTTCTGAGCCGCCTCAGGGTCGTCCCAGAGGCCGGGGGCAGCCGCCTGTTCTTCAAGCTCGATGATCTCTCGCTCGAGGCGCTCGAGATCTAGCACCGCCGCAATGTCGGCGTAGGTGGAACGGAGGGCGCGAATGCGGGCGCTGAAGTCGATATCGAGCATGATGCCTTTAAGCTTACTGCGCTCAGATCACGGCGTCTTCGTGCACTTGCAGCGCTCCCTCCCTGGGCTCGGCCGTCCACGCTTGCTCAAGCACACGCACCGAGGCCACGAGGTCGTCTTCGCTCGCCGAGAATGGCAGTCGCACAAATCGTTCGAATACCCCCGGGCTACCGAAGCGTGGGCCGGGCGTGAGCTGGAGCCCGAGCCTTGCGCACTCCCTGCTCAGCGCCGAGCTGCGCTGTGCGCCGAGATCGGCCCACACGCAGGCCCCACCCTCAGCATGAGAAAGCCGCCAATCGGGCAGCAACGCCGCGACCTGCTCGGTGAGCAGCCGGTGCCGAGCGGTCAGCGAGCGCGTGCGGTACTCCAGAATCTCGTCATAGCGCTCGAGCGCCAGCGCTGCGAGCACTTGCTCCCAACTGCCGGTACCGAGATCGCCGATTCTTCTTGAAACTTCGAGTCTCGCGATCATCTCGGGCGACGCTCGAATCCACCCGATACGGAGCCCACCCCAAACGGTCTTGCCGAGCGAACCCACGGTGAGTACCCGATCCTCTTCGTGTGCGTGCGCAGCCGACGCGGCAAACGGCAGCACCGAACGACGCTCACTGAGCGTGAGCTCGGCCGTGGTCTCATCGACCACAACGTAGCCGCCCTGCGCGCTGAGCTCGGTAAGCAGCTGCGTACGCAGCTCTGATGGCATGCTGAGGCCGGTCGGATTGTGATGGTCTGGAATGAGATAGCTCAGGCGCGGTGAGGTGCGGCGCACGGTTTCAATCACCGCCACAGCATCGTGACCGTGCAGACCAACAGGCAGCTCAGCGACAAGCGCCCCCGTTGCGGCGAGCGCCTCGCGAGCGTGGGGGTAGCTTGGTGATTCGATCAGGCTGCGGTCACCCCTCGAGAGCAGCGTTCTCGCGATCAAGAAGATGGCGTGCTGCGCGCCAAGCGTCACCATGATCTGCCCGGGTGACGTGGCGAGTCCTCGCGCGGTGTAGCGCGCGGCGATCGCCTCCCGCAGCTCCGATCTGCCGAGGGTGTCGTACCCCGTTGTCAAGAATGTGTCGGGGTGCTGGGCGAACGCCTGGGCACCGAGCTCTTGTAGCCCTGACCAGGGTTCGGGGCAGGCCGCCGAAAGATCGAGCGCAAACTGCTGCCCCGCTGCCGGGGTCTCCCCCGCTGCGGGCCTGGGTGCTCGAATCACCGTTCCCGAGCCCTGGCGGGTCAGAGCCACCCCCGTCTCGCGCAGCCGCTGATAGCTGGCGCTGACCGTGGTGCGGCTCAGGCCGAGCTCTTCGGCGAGCGGTCGCTCAGCTGGCAGCGCGGCACCGGGCACCACGGCTCCGTCGCGCACAAGCAGCTCGATGCTTGAGGCGAGTTCAAGGTAGCCGTGGCCCTCGCCTCGCCAGTTGCCAAGCAGCTGCGTGAGGCGGCGTGCCGAAACCCGATGCGCGATCATAAGTCCACTTTAGGCAGATCGGCCCCTTGAATACCAGGCCAATTTAAAGTGGACTGTACCTATGTTCTTGCGCCTGCTTCGCCTCATTCCCGGTCTTCTGCTGTACGGGGTCGCCGATGCGTTCATGATTGAAGCCGCAATCGGCGTCGATTCTTGGACGGTCTTTGCGCAGGGCATCTCGATTCACACTGGCCTCAGCATCGGCCTGCTCACCAACATCATTGGCCTGCTCGTGCTGCTGCTGTGGATCCCGTTGCGGCAGAAACCCGGCATCGGCACCGTACTGAACATTCTCTTGGTGGGCCCTGGCATTGAGCTTGGGCTGTGGCTGCTGCCCACCCCCGATGCACTGTGGCTGCGGGTGGTGTTCTTCGTGATCGGCCTGCTGCTGCTCGCGGTAGCAAGTGGCATCTACATCGGCGCACACCTCGGCCCCGGCCCCCGCGACGGCCTCATGACTGGCATTCACGCACGCTTTGGCACGCCGCTCTGGATCGGTCGCACCGCAGTTGAGGTCACAGTGCTCGTGATCGGGTGGATCCTTGGCGGCAACGTCGGGGTCGGCACCGTCGCGTTTGCACTGCTCATTGGCCCGCTCTGCAACATCACGCTGCCATTGCTCGACCCGGTAGCAGCGAAGAAGCGACGCGAGGCGAAGCTGCTGGCCCCCGCCCCCTGAAACGCATCGTGCCCCCATTCCCCTCGACTGGCTCGGGGTACGGGGGCACGAAGTGCGATCCTCGACGAAAGCTACTGAGCTACTTCGCGTCGTCTTGTTGCGCGACCACCTTATTGAACCCGGTGACCGGCTGATCCTCGTCGAACGAGGCGGCCTTCTTCTTGAAGCCCCTCGTCAACACGATCAGGTAGACGAGGCCGAGACCTGTCCAGACCAGACCACCGATGAGCGCGTCAAGGTGCAGGTTTGCCCACAGAATAATGGTCATCGCGAAGCCGATCAGCGGCATGACAATGAAGTTGAAGATATCCTTTGGCGTCTTGCGACGCCCCTTCCGCACCGCGAACCACGCAATTACCGAGATGTTCACGAACGAAAACGCGATGAGCGCACCGAAGTTAATGAACGCCGCAATGTTCTCAAGCGTGAACTTGATCGCGAGCATGCATACAAGGCCAGTGAGCACGATGTTGAAGGTCGGGGTGTGGGTCTTCGCGTTGATGAAACCGAAGAAGCGCTTTGGCAGCACGTTATTGCGGCCCATAACCAGCAGCATTCGCGAAACCGAGGCGTGCGAGGCAAGGCCCGAAGCGAGCGTCGCGCAGAAACCAGCGGCGGTGAGCACAGCCATGAGGGTCTTGCCACCAACGGCCTCGCCAATAAGCGGCAGGGTCGAGTCTTCGATGAACTGCATATCGCCGCCGGGCGCGAACTCGTTCCAGTCAGTGAAACGCGCCTGCGTGAAGTAGCCAGCGATCAAGAAGATCGCACCACCGATGAGCACGGTCAGAATCAGTGCACGGGGCACAATCTTCGGGGTGCGTGCTTCTTCGACGTACATGGTAACCGCGTCGAAGCCGATGAACGAGAAGCACACGATGGTGGCGCCCGTAAGCACAGCCGCCATGGTCACGCCATCGTGGAAGAACGGCTGCATCGATGCAACGGTGCCAACACCCTCGCCGCCCGCAAGCTGAGCCCACACCATGACAACGAATACGACCATCACAACGATCGAGAACACGAGCAGAATCATGTTCACGTTCGAGGTGCCGCGCATCGTCAGGTAGATGATGCCTGTGGTGAGCACGCAGTATGCGACCACCCAGATCCACCCGGGCACCGCAGGAAAGATCGCCTCGAGGTAGCTGCGAATGATGAGGCAGTTCACCATCGGCAACAGCATGTAGTCGATCAGCGAAGTCCAGCCGACCATGAACCCGACGTTCGGGTGAATCGACTCGCGCACATACGTGTACGCCGAGCCTGCGCTCGGAATCGCGCCCGACATCTTGCCATAGCTGATCGCCGTGAAGACCATCACGATGAGCGCGACCAGGTACGCAAGCGGCACGACATTGTTCGTGTCGCGTGCGACCATACCGAAGGTGTCAAAGATCACCGTCGGGGTCATGTAGCCGAGGCCGAGGCCGACGATTGCCCAGAGCCCGAGGTTGCGCTTCAGCGCAGCACCCTTCGCCACACCGGCAGTAGTTGTTGTTGCCATGTTCTCTCCTTTGAAGAACCGCAGAATGATCTTTGGGTAGCCGCCTCATTGGCGACTACCCAAAGATGGACTCTGTCACATTACACCTTTGCGAGGTGCCCGTGAGGTGGTCAAGCTGTCCTTGCCAGCCTCTTTTTCTTGTTGATATTCACCATCTGCACGATGATCACGAGCGCGAGCGCCCCGAAGAACACTATCGACGCGAGCACGTTCGCCTGTGCGGGCACGCCCTTGAGCGCTGACACGTAGATGAACTTGGGGAAGGTCGTTGCGGTGCCCGAGTTGAAGTTCGTGATGATGAAGTCATCGAACGACAGCGCGAACGAGAGCAGCGCCGCACCGATAATGCCGGGCGAGAGCATCGGCAGGGTGATGCGCCAGAACACCTGACCTGGCGAAGCGTACAGATCTCTGCCCGCTTCTTCGATCGCGGGGTTCAATGACGCGACGCGAGCCTTCACCGCGACCACCACATATGAGATGCAGAACATGGTGTGGGCAAGGATGATCGTGCCGAGTCCCTTCTCGACGCCGGCGAGCAGAAACTGCGCCGCGAGGCCCGCGCCGAGCACAACCTCTGGGGTCGCCATCGGCGTGAAGAGCAGCAGGCTGACCGTCGAGCGCCCCTTGAACTTATAACGCACCAGGGCAATCGCGATCATCGTGCCGAGCACCGTCGCAATGACAGTGGCTACGACGCCGACCAGAATCGAGTTGCCAAACGCGGTACACACCTGGGGAGCACCACAGGGGTTCTGCCAGTTCTCAAGGGAGAAACCGTTCCAGATGATGTTGTTGCGACCGCGCTTCTCATTAAACGAGAACAGTACAACGTGTGCGATGGGCAGCAGCAAGTAAATAAGCGCAATGGTGCCAACAACCGGCACGAACGCCTTGCCAAGACTGAAGTTTCTCACAGCAGATCCTCCGCCCCGCTCTTGCGCACATACGTCGCCACGATGATCAGAATGATCGCCATCAGAATGATCGATAGCGACGCCGCCATCGGGTAGTTCTGCGTCTGCAAGAAGTTCGACTCGATCACGTTACCGATCATGGCCGTGCCCGTGCCACCAAGAAACTCTCTCGATGCGTTCACGTAGTCACCCGACATCGGAATAAAGCTGAGCAGCGTGCCCGATACGATGCCCGGCATTGAAAGCGGCAGCGTCACCTTGCGAAACACCGTCACTGGTGACGCGTAAAGATCGCTGCCAGCTTCTACGAGTCGCAGATCGAGGGCCTGCAACGAGGCGAACATCGGCAACACCATAAACGGGATGAAGTTGTAGACCAGACCAAAGATCACCGAACCGTGTGTGCCGATGAATTCATTCGGCAGAATCGACTTCCACGCGAGGGTGCGCAACAGGAAGCTGATGAAGAACGGAGCAACGACGAGGATCAGCAGAATGCCCTGCAGCATCGGCCGGTGGCGCACCTTCACACCAATGAGATAGGCCAGGGGGTAGCTGATGAGCAAGCCGATAATCGTGGCGGTGAGCGAGTAGGCGAACGAGCGCAGCAGGTGTGGCCAGTACTCCTGCATCGCCACCCAGTAGTTCGAGAACTGTGCAGCGGCCACGTATTGTCCGATGCCACCACTCTCGGCGGGTGCTTGCAGCGAGGTAATCGCGAGCTGAATGAACGGGGCAACGAAGAAGAGCATCATGTAGGCGATGCCAGGCAGCAGGAGCAGCAGTGCTATCCAGCCGCGCTTCTTCGGCGCCTGTTCTACGGCCTTCGCGTTCCCAGAGAATGCGGTAAATGCCATGACGTTACCTACTCTGCGAGCCCGGCCTGCGTTGCGATCGCCTGGGTCGAGAAGTCGGCGGTGATAGCACCGGTCTCAAGGTGATCGTCTGCAAGCCCAAACGTGTGCTCAATGAACCAGCTCAGCCAAACCTCATCGCCAAGCTTCGCGGCGGGGCCCGCCTCGACGTTCTGCGCGAAGACCTGCACTGTGCCTGCTCCCGGCACCTCGACCGCGTACTGCGTGCTCACACCGATGAACGACACATCGGTGATGCGGCCGGGGCCAATCACGTTGACAGCCGCATCGAAGGCCGGCGCACTCTGGTGCAGGCGCAGCTTTTCTGGGCGCACGCCCACTGTGATCGTGCCGCTATCGCGCTCGCTGCGGCGGCGGGGCAGGCTGATCTTGCCCGAGGGTGAGACAGTGTGAATCACTTGGTCGGTGCCGCCGTCGACGTCGACGGTGAACAGGTTCGACTGCCCCAAGAAGTTGGCCACGAACACCGTTTTCGGCAGCTCGTAGAGCTCTTCGGGGGCACCCATCTGCTCGATGCGGCCCTTGTTCATCACTGCGACAGTGTCGGCCATGGTCATGGCCTCTTCCTGGTCGTGGGTGACGTGCAGGAACGTGAGGCCGACCTCTTGTTGAATCTGCTTCAACTCGAACTGCATCTGGCGGCGCAGCTTCAGATCGAGCGCACCGAGTGGCTCGTCGAGCAGCAGCAGTGCGGGTCGGTTGACCACAGCGCGGGCGAGTGCGACGCGCTGCTGCTGGCCGCCCGAGAGCTGAGCCGGTTTGCGGTCTGCTACGTGGTCAAGCTCGACCAACTGCAGCGCCTCGTGCGCCTTGCCAACAGGGTCACCAATCGCGCGGCGACGCAGGCCGAACGCGACATTCTCGAGAATCGTCATGTGCGGAAACAGTGCGTACGACTGAAATACCGTGTTGACCGGCCGCTTGTGCGGCTTCAGCGCGGTGACGTCGGTACCGCCGAGCAGGATCTTGCCCTCGGTAGGGTCTTCGAGCCCGGCAACGAGGCGAAGCGTTGTCGTCTTACCGCAGCCCGAGGGGCCGAGCAGCGCGAAAAACGATCCCGCCGGAATCGTGAGATCTAGGTGCTCGATCGCTGTGAATCCCGGAAACCGTTTCTGAATGCCGACCAGTTCGAGGTCTGCGCCTGCCTCTGCGAACGATCCGTGTGCAGCCTTCGCCATCAGAGACCCAGCACTTTCTGAAACTCTTCCGAGTACTTCTTGTCTTCTTCTGGGCTCAGGGTGCGGAAGCTGTGCAGGCGCGTCCAGTCCTGCTCAGACGGGAAGATGAGCGGGTTGTCAGCGTTCTCGGGGTTGATCTCCTTCATCGCCTCCTGTGTGCCCTTCACGGGAGGCACAAAGGTCACGTAGTCGGCGACCTGCGCCATCACTACGGGGTCGTAGTAGTAGTTGATGAGCTCCTCAACGAGGCCCTTCTGCTCGGCCGCCGTACCGTTCGGCACGGTGAACGAGTCAGAGGCGATCATGCCGCCCGACTCGGGAATCTCGAGGGTCCACTGGTTGTCGTTCTCAGCGTTCAGCATGATGACGTCACCCGTCCACGCCATCGCAGCGAGCGCGTCGCCCGTGATGAGGTCTTGCGTGTAGCTGTTGCCCTTCACGTTGCCAATCTGGCCGCTCTTGAGGCCGTCATCGAGCCACTGCAGCGCCTCACCCCACTCCTTGTCGCCCCACGCACCAATCGGGTCGTACCCAAGACCGGCAAGAATCATGCCCATGGTGTCGCGCATCTCGCTCAGCACGACCACCTTGCCCTTGAGTTCGGGCTTCATGAAGTCATCAAGCGTCTTGATGCCCTCTGGCAGAGCCTTTGTGTTCCACACCCAACCCGAGGCGGGCAGTTGCCAGGGAATGGTGAACTTGCGGCCGGGATCAACATCGAGCGCTTCCCACTGCGAGTCGACGAGGTTCGCCTTCACGTTCGGCAGGTTCGCGTAGTCGAACTCCTGAATCTGCTTGGCCTGCACCAGACGGCCGTTCATCCAGTCGGTCATTGTGATGACGTCGTAGCCGGTGTGCTGGTCAGAGGCCAGCTGATCCTTGATCTTGCCGTAGAAGGTGTTGTTGTCATCAATGTCTTCGATGTAATCGACGCCGATACCGGTTTCTTCAACGAACGTGTCGAGCGAATCCCAGCTACCGGTCTCTTCATTGAAATCGAGGTAGTAGGTCCAGTTGCCCCAGACGACGTTGCCCTTCTCGCCTCCGCCTGATCCACCGCTGCTACACGAGGCCAAACCAAGTGCGCCGGCGCTTGCGCCTGCAACTGCTGCGCCGCGAAGCAGCTGGCGCCTATCGAGCTGCTGCTGGCGCACCATGTTCACGAGGCTGCGAACTACGGGATCTTCGGGCATACGGCTCGTCATGATGTACTCCTAAGAAATAGTCAGAATCGGTGACAATCAAATGACGAGATGCCCGGGCACCATCGCCAAAGTCGCTAGGTCGAATATGGCACAGTAGCCCCGCACATGCCAACACGAACACCCAAATCTTGCCCGAATCTTAACGAAACAGTTACGTGTTATCGCAACCCCCTACTGATTTCGAAGCGCATTTACCCATTTTGCTTCGAAACCCGCAGTTGCGGCCGCGTTACTTCAGTGAGAAGATCAGTGTTGTGAGCATCAATCGAACCTCGACCTCGCTCGACGCGAAGTCGAAGACGATCATCGAGCTACTGCAGCGCGATGGCCGCCGTTCGTATGCAGAAATTGGCAAAGCGGTCGGTCTCAGTGAGGCAGCCGTTCGCCAGCGGGTACAGAAGCTCACCGATGCCGGGGTCATGCAGATTGTTGCAGTGACCGACCCGATGCGCCTCGGCTTTAGCCGCCAGGCCATGATCGGCATTCGCGTTTCAGGCGACACCAGGGTCGTTGCCGATAGCCTCAGCGAGATGCCCGAGGTGAGCTATGTGGTGCTTAGCGCCGGCTCATTCGATATTCTCGCCGAGATCGTCTGCGAAGACGACGACGCCCTCATCGAACTCTTGAATCAAAAGATTCGTGGGATCGAAGGGGTGTCGATCACCGAAACGTTTGTGTACCTGCAACTCAACAAACAGAAATACGACTGGGGAACACGATAACCATGTCTTTCGATCCAACCGCTGCGGTCGACACCGCCGCTCTGCAGGCTTCGGCCCGCAAGCACATGTGGCCGCACTTCACCAACCGCAAGGTTCTCAATGACGGCATTCCCGTCATCACCCGCGCCGAGGGTCACCACATCTACGACGCCTCGGGCAAACAGTACATCGACGGCCTCGCAGGTCTCTTCGTTGTGAACGCTGGCCACGGCCGCGATCGCATCGTGCAGGCTGCTGCCAAGCAGATGAAGCAGCTCGACTTCATGCCGATCTGGTCGTACGCTCACCCCGCCGCTGTTGAGCTCTCGGAGCGCCTCGCTTCGTACGCTCCCGGCGAGATGAACAAGGTCTTCTTCACCACCGGTGGTGGCGAGGCTGTGGAGTCGGCATTCAAGCTGGCGAAGCACTTCTGGAAGATCAAGGGCCAGCCCATGAAGCACAAGGTGATCTCGCGTTCGGTCGCGTACCACGGCACCCCACAGGGCGCCCTGGCGATCACCGGCATCCCCGACATGAAGAAGTTCTACGAGCCGCTGACCCCGGGTGGTCACCGCGTTCCGAACACCAACCACTACCGCGCAGAAGAGATGGGTGCTCCCACCGATCTTGAGGCGTTCGGCCAGTGGGCTGCGAACCGCATCGAAGAGGCGATCCTTTTCGAGGGCCCCGAGACCGTTGCTGCCGTGTTCCTTGAGCCGGTACAGAACTCGGGCGGCTGCTTCCCGCCTCCCCCCGGTTACTTCAAGCGCGTGCGCGAGATCTGCGATCAGTACGACGTGCTGCTCGTCAGCGATGAGGTCATCTGTGCATACGGCCGTGTTGGCGACTTCTTCGCTTCGAAGGCGCTCGGCTACGAGCCCGACATCATCACCTCAGCAAAGGGCATCACCTCGGGTTACGTTCCCGCTGGTGCAATGATCGTCGCTGACAAGGTGTCGGAGCCTTTCGACTCGACCGACAACACCTTCTACCACGGCTTCACCTTCGCTGGTCACCCGGCTGCGATGGCTGCTGCCCTCGAGAACCTCGACATCTTCGAGGAAGAGGATCTCAACGGCCGCGTGCGCGAGAACAGCCCGCTGTTCCGCGCCGAGCTCGAGAAGCTGCTCGACATCGACATCGTTGGTGACGTGCGCGGTGAGGGCTACTTCTTCGGTATTGAGCTTGTCAAGGACAAGTCGACCAAGGAGACCTTCGACGCAGCCGAGAGCGATCGCCTGCTGCGCGACTACCTCTCGCCCGCACTGTGGGAGGCAGGCCTCTACTGCCGCGCCGACGACCGTGGAGACCCCGTTATCCAGCTCGCTCCCCCGCTGACCATTGGTCCGGCGGAGTTCGCTGAGATCGGCGGCATCCTGCGCAGCGTGCTAAAGGACGCTTCGTCGAAGATCTAAGGTCTGTTTTCGACTAGTTCTGACTAGCGAAAAGGATCAGCCCGCTCCGGTTTCGAGCTTTGCTCGACCGGGGCGGGCTTTCTTGTACGCACGTGTTTTTTGATGGGAAAGCGCACTAGGCTTGGCGAATGGCAGATCAAGAACAGCGCGAGGCAGCATGGGCGGCAGCTGCGCGGCAGCAAGCTCAAACTTTCGAACCAGCCGTCCCTCCGGTGTTCGCACAACCAACGCAGTATGTGGTTCCTCCGGCGTACTCGATGCCCGGCACGTACGCCACAGCCGACACCTACGCCGCAGCCGGCACGTACGCCAAAGCCGGCGCCGCCAAACTCAACAGCCTCGCGGTAGTCTCGCTCATCGTCGCCACGATAGGAGCGCTCGCGAGCTTCTCGCTTCCCTTCGTCGCCAACGCGCTCTACTACGCTGAGGCCTACGCCTTCATCGACTTCGCACTCAATGCGGTCACCTGGTCATTCGCGATCGTTTCTGGTGCGCTCGCGGCCATCGCGCTGAACCCCCGTCACGGCACCCGCTGGCGCTCGGCGGCATACGCCGCGCTGGGCGCTGCCGGGTATGCATGTGTATCGTCGCTCGCGCAGACGGTCGCAGGTGGCATCATGAGCGCGTTCTCGCTCTACTAAACGCAAGGCGCAGCTCGTCAACGGCAAAGACAAGCGCCCCGGCAATTGGATCTTCCAGATCCGCTCGCCGGGGCGCTTGTCTTTTGTCGCGCCAAAACTGGCACGCACGTTTCGCCGTTAGCTGCCGAGAGCCTGCAGCCTGTCTTCCTCGTCCATGCGAATGCACGACTCGATGACTGGCTCGAGCGCGCCGTTCATCACGGCGTCAAGGTTGTAGGCCTTGTAGCCGGTGCGGTGATCGGCGATGCGGTTCTCTGGGAAGTTGTAGGTGCGAATGCGCTCTGAGCGATCCATCGTGCGAATCTGGCTCGAGCGGTGCGCCGAAGCCTCGGCCGCAGCCTCTTCTTGCTGGCGCGCGAGCAAGCGAGCCCGCAGCACACGCATTGCCGCCTCGCGGTTCTGCAGCTGAGACTTCTCGTTCTGCATTGCCACCACGATGCCGGTCGGCACGTGCGTGATGCGCACCGCCGAGTCGGTCGTGTTGACCGACTGGCCGCCGGGGCCCGACGAGCGGTACACATCGATCTTCAGGTCGTTCTGACTGATCGACACCTCTTCGGGCTCGTCAACTTCTGGGTATACGAGCACACCTGTGGTCGAGGTGTGAATGCGCCCCTGCGACTCAGTGACGGGCACGCGCTGCACGCGGTGCACACCACCCTCGTACTTGAGGTGCGCCCATACACCCTGCGAGGGGTCGGTTGCGTTCGACTTAATGGCGACCTGCACGTTCTTGTACCCACCGAGATCGCTCTCGTCGGCTTCGAGCATCTCGGTTTTCCAACCTTTGCTCTCGGCGTAGTGCATGTACATGCGCAGCAGATCAGCACCGAACAGCGCCGATTCGGCACCGCCCTCGCCACCCTTGATCTCAAGAATCACGTCGCGCGCGTCATCAGGGTCGCGCGGGATCAGCAGACGCCGCACCCGCTCCTGCCCGTCGGCGAGCTGCTGCTCGAGCTCGGGCACCTCTTCAGCGAACGCGTCATCTTCTTTCGCCAGCTCGCGCGCGGCCTCGAGGTCGTCGCCAAGCTGCTTCCAGTGCTCGTGCGCCGCTTTGATCTTGCTGAGCTCGGCATAGCGACGGTTCACTCGCTTCGCACGCGCGGCATCAGCGTGCAGCGCTGGATCAGCCAGCTCTTCTTGCAGCCGCTCGTGTTCGGCGAGCAGCCCGGCTACCTGCTCAAACATGCTTACGCCCGTCCGCGCTGCGCGAGCGCCAGAAACTCAACGTTCGACGAGGTCTCGCCAAGCCGCTTCAGCACCGACTCGAGGCCCTCTTCTTGGTTCTCGTCTGCGAGCGCGTGGCGCAGCTGACTCATGAGCTTTGCCTCGGCCTCGCTGGTGAGCAGGGCCTCGTTGCGGGTCGAAGAACGCACCAGGTCTACGGCCGGAAACACGCGGCGGTCTGCGGCGTCTCCACTCAGTCGCAGCTGCATGTTGGCAACTCCCTCGAGCTCGCCGAGCAGGGCCGCGTCAAGCTGCGACTCGGGCTGAGCCGAGACGGTCGCGATGACGGTCAACGAGCCGCCGTTCTCGATGTTGCGAGCTGCACTCAGCAGGCGCTTTACGGGGAACACCGCTGCAGCGTCGAGGCTGCCTGCAGGCACGCGTGTAGCTGCGGGGGCCGCTAGGTTGTAAGCGCGTGCGAGGCTCGTGAGCGAGTCGATGAGCACGATCACGTCGTGGCCAAGCTCGACGAGGCGCTTTGCGCGCTCGATGGCCAACTCGACGATGGTCGCATGGTCTTCTGCGGGGCGATCAAAGGTCGAGGCGATGACCTCACCGTTGACAGTGCGAGTGAGCTCGGTGACCTCTTCGGGGCGCTCGTCAACCAGCACCAGCATCAGGTGCGCGTCGGGCTGGTTCTGCGCAACGGCCTGTGCGATCTGACGCAGCGCGGTGCTCTTGCCGGCCTCGTGCTGACCGACGATCAGGCCGCGCTGGCCCTTGCCGATGGGCGCAAAGAGATCGATCACACGAGCGCCGAGCTGGCCCGATTCGGTCTCTAGGCGAATGCGCTCGGTCGGGTAGACCGGGGTGAAGTCTGCAAACTCGGGGCGAGTCTGGTTCTCTTCGAACGGCTTCGAGTTGATCGAGTCAACCTTGACGATGGCGTTGTACTTCTGGCGGCCACCGTTGTCGCCGTCACGGGGCTGGCGAATCGCGCCAACCACTGCGTCGCCCTTGCGCAGGCCGTACTTCTTCACCTGGCCGAGCGAGACATATACGTCACCGGTGCCCGGTAGGTAGCCGCTCGTGCGCACAAACGCGTAGTTGTCGAGCACATCGAGAATGCCCGCGATGGGCAGCAGTACATCGTCTTCGGTGATCTCTGGCTCGTCATCGCTGCCGCCGCGACGCTTGCGCTCACGCTGGCGGGTGCGGCTCGAGCGGGTCTGGCCGTCGTTGCCGTTGCCGTTGTTTGAGCCATTGCCGCGGCTATTGCCGCCCTCGGCCTTTTCTTCGCCTTCGGCCGGCTTCTCAGCGGCCTCGGCCTCAGCGGGCTTCTGCTCGCCCTGCTCGGCAGCCTGCTCGGCGTTTTCAGCAGCAGCCTTGCGCCCACGGCCACGCGTGTTGCGCTTCTTCGGCGCAGCAGCCTCGGCGGCGTTGTCGTCAGCTTCTGCCTTCGGAGCCTCGGCGTTCGCCTCAGCTGCGGGAGCGCTCTCGGCTGCCTCGCCCTCAGCGGCAGGCGCTTCGCTCGTCTGGCGACGGCGACGGCTCTGGGTTGCCTTCTTCGGCGCAGCGACGGTTGCTTCTGCTGCAGGAGCTGCCGCCTCCGTAGCCTCAGCTGCCGGGGTCTCTGCTGCTGCGGTTGTAGCTTCAGTGGTTGCCTCAGCAGCGGGCTCGACCGACTCAGCCTTCTTACGAGCGCGCGAGACGCGCTTCTTGGGTGCAGCTGTTTCTTCGGCTGCGGGAGCCTCGGCAGCGGCGGGTGCCGCAGCCTCAGCAGGCTCAGCAGCGTCAGCAGCGCTCGAAGTCGTCACGCGACGCGACGCGCGACGGCGCACCGGCGCAGCCTCGGCCGCTTCTGCTGCGGGAGTTTCGACGGGTGTGGCGCTCTGCTCTGGTGCGCCTTCAGTAATGGAGTTCTGCTCCACGGTTGTCCTCTCGACAATGTGTGCGCATCGAGTGCCGCCGCAAGCGGGGCGTGCGGTACGCACGACAAAAAGTTTCAATCACCGAATCGGTGAGGAAATGGTTCACGACGCGTGCGAACGAAAGCCGCTACGCGGAAACCTCTTCTACTGTAGCACCCTTGATGTCAACGGCAAGGAAGTGCGGGGTCCACTTGCTCGGCTGCGCCTCAGCGATTGCGGCCGCGGCGATGCGCTCACCCGGATCGCCCGCGAGCACGAGCACCGATGGGCCGGCACCCGAGACAACAGCTGCGTGACCGGCGGCTCGCAACTCACGAATCAGATCGCGGGTCGCGGGCATCGCCTCGCCGCGGTAATTCTGGTGCAGGCGGTCTTCGGTGGCCTCGAACAGCAGCTCTGGGCTCTGCGTGAGCGCAGCGACGAGCAGCGCCGAGCGCGACACGTTGAAGACCGCGTCTTCGTGCGGAACGTGCTTGGGCTGCAGACTGCGAGCGAGCTCGGTCGACATCTTGAATTCGGGCACCAGAACGAGGGGCGAAACGCCACGGTGCACCATGAGGCGCTTGAACCGAGGCTCATGGTCGCCGGTTACCCAGGCAATGGTAAGCCCACCGAATAGCGCTGGTGCCACGTTATCGGGGTGCCCCTCTAGGTCAGTGGCAAAACGCAGCAGATCTTCTTCGCTCAGCTGCAGAGGGTCTGCATCGTGTGCGAGCAGCCCTGCCGCAATCATGACACCGGCGACGATCGCCGACCCCGAAGACCCCATACCCCGTCCATGCGGAATGCGGTTGTACGCATCAATCTCGACGGCGGGCATCTCACGTCCGAGCTTCTCGTAGACGTAGGCGGCAGACTTTGCGACCAGATTGGTTTCGCCGGTAGGAACTTCGCCCTCACCTACCCCGTGCACGTTCACGAGCACGCCAGATTCTGCTGTTCTGACAACGAGCTCGTCTGCGTAGGCCAGAGCGATGCCGAGGGTGTCGAAGCCGGGGCCAAGGTTTGCGCTGGTAGCTGGAACACGTACGCGAAGAGTGGTCATGAGTTGCCCTCGAGTCGAAGAACGCTGGTCACCTCGGCGACCGCTGGATTGTTGCTCAGCGCGTAAACGGTCGCGGCGAGATCTGCCTCACGCGCCGTGTGCGTGCCGATGACGAGTGACGCGTTGCCACCTGTCTCGCCCTCGGGCACCGACTGCTCGACGCTTGCCGCCGACACCCCGTGCTCGTTGAGCAGGCCAGCAATGGTGGCGAGCACACCCGGTTCGTCGTGCACCTGCAGCATGATCTGGTAGCGGGTAAGCACCTCGTCGACCGAGAGCACCGGCAGCTCTGCGTGTGCAGACCCTGGAATACCGGGGCCGCCCGCAACGTGACGGCGCGCCGCGGTCACCACGTCGCCGAGCACCGCAGAGGCGGTCTCGACGCCGCCCGCACCGGCACCGTAGAACATGAGTTCGCCAGCGGCTTCAGCCTCAACAAACACCGCGTTCTTGCCGCCGTGCACCGCGGCAAGCGGGTGCTCACGGCTGATGAGCGCGGGGTACACGCGAGCAGACACGCCCTCGACCCCGCCCTTCGTGCTCAGGCGCTCGGCGATTGCGAGCAGCTTGATTACGTAGCCAGCGCGTGCGGCCGCCTCAATCTGGGTGAGCGTGACGCCCGTGATGCCCTCGCGGTGTACCAGGTCGACCGGCACTTCGGTGTGAAAGGCGATGCGCGCCAGAATCGTTGCCTTCTGCGCCGCGTCATATCCCTCGACATCAAGGGTTGGGTCGGCCTCAAGATAGCCAAGCTCACTCGCTACGCGCATTGCCTCTTCGGCCGAATCACCGAAGCGATCCATACGGTCGAGAATGTAGTTGGTCGAGCCGTTCACAATGCCCATCACGCGCACAATGTGATCGCCCGCAAGACTCTCGCGCAGCGGGCGAATGATCGGAATAGCACCGGCAACCGCTGCTTCGTAGAACAGCTGCGCGCCCACCTGCTCGGCGGCATTCGCAAGCTCTGAGCCGTGCGCCGCGATGAGCGCCTTGTTCCCTGTCACGACATCAGCACCGCCCTCGAGCGCGCGCAGAATCAGCGTGCGTGCGGGCTCAATGCCACCTATCAGCTCGATCACAATATCGGCGCCAAGCACCAGCTGCTCCGCGTCAGTGGTGAAGAGCTCACGGGGCAAATCAACGTCACGCTTCGCATCGAGATTGCGCACGGCAATGCCGGTGAGCTGCAGCCTTGCACCGATGCGAGCGGCCAGCTCGTCGCCCTGCTCAAGCAGCAGTCTGGCTACTTGCGAGCCGACTGAGCCGCCGCCGAGAAGTGCAACACGGAGGTCGCGGTATGCGGTCACTTCTGTGTCTCTCTTTCGTTGTGTCTATCTAAGTGTGTTACTCAAGGAACGAGGCCGCTTCGAGCCGGTAGTGACAGTGTGCCTGCTACCACCGACATTGCTGGCTCAGGCGAAGCTCACGCTTTTTGCCACCAGCTCGTCTTCGGTTTCACCGCGCACGATCATGCGGGCCTCGCCGTCGCGAACCGCAACCACCGGGGGCCGCGGCACATAGTTGTAGTTGCTCGAAAGCGACCAGCAGTAGGCGCCTGTTGCTGCGACCGCAAGCAGGTCACCCGGGGCAACGTCGCCGGGCAGCTGCTCGCGCTGCACCACGATATCGCCCGATTCGCAGTGCTTGCCCACGACGCGCACGAGTGCCGGCGCCGCCTCGCTCGCACGGTTAGCGAGCACGGCATGGTAGTCAGCGCCGTAGAGCGCAGGGCGAGCGTTGTCACTCATGCCGCCGTCGACGCTGATATACAGTCTGCTGTCGTAGCCGAGGTCGAGCGGGTCACCTGCCGCGTCTGAACCGCTCAACTGCACCGGCTTCGTCGTGCCGACCGAGTAGAGCGTCACGCCGGCCTGCCCGATGACGCTGCGACCAGGCTCAAACGCGAGCTTCGGCAGCACAACACCGAGTTCGCCACACGTCATCGCCACGATGTCGGCGAGCTGCGCCGCGAGTACCGCGATGTCTGGTGCCGAATCGGCCTGTGCCGCGGTGTAGGCGATGCCGAACCCGCCGCCGAGGTTGAGCTCTGGCACGGGTGCCCCCAGCACCTCAGCAAGCTCGGCATACACGCCGAGCAGGCGCCTAGCCGACTCACGAAACGCCTCACTCGAGAAGATCTGCGAACCGATGTGGCAGTGCAACCCCGCAAAGTCGAGGCTCTCGTGCGCCGCAATAGACGAGGCGATCTCGACGGCGCGCGCAAGCGGCAAACCAAACTTCTGATCCTCGTGAGCAGTCGCGAGAAAGTCGTGCGCCCCCGCGTGCACACCGCTATTAATACGCAGACGCACGCGCTGACGCACCCCGGCCGCGCTTGCCGCGGCCGCGATCCTCGCGATCTCTTGTTCGCTGTCGACAATCAGGGTGCCGACGCCCACCGCAACCGCGCGCGCAATCTCTGCGTCGCTCTTGTTGTTGCCGTGAAAACCGATCTGCGACGGTGCCACACCGGCGGTGAGGGCAACCGCGAGCTCTCCGCCGCTCGCAACGTCGATGTTGAGGCCCTCTTCGACCATCCAGCGCGCCACCTCGACGCACAAAAACGCCTTGCCCGCGTAGTACACGGTGGCCTCGGTGCCGACGCGCGCGAACTCGCGCTGCAGTGCCTCACGAATCGCTCGAGCCTTGCCTCGAGCGGCACCCTCGTCAACAACGTAGAGCGGCGTGCCAAACTGTTCCGCAAGCTCGGTAGCCCGGATCTCGCCGAGTTTCAGCTGCCCACAGTCGCGCCCGCGGCGAGCGGTCGGCGGAAACACGCGCTGGTCGATGGCGTTGAAGTCAGTCACTCGGCCAATTGTAGTGCTCAAGGTATGCGGCCAGGCGCTTGTTACGGCGCCCCGCAGCTGCCGGGCTGCATTTGCTTAGGGTTCGACAGCAGGTCGGGCGCCAGCGACGCAGTCACGGTCGCCGAGCCTCCCTGCGAGTTTGCGCGCAGGTCAATGTCGGTCAGGGTGATGCCCGCAGGCAGTCTGTCACGCACGCACACCGTATGCGTATCGAGCAGGGCGGCCGCGGTCTCACCGAGCATCGGCCGGAGCTGCTCTGCCGACAGGTCGAAACCCGCCGCCTTGATCTCGGTAGGACTCACCAGCACGTCACCGTTCTGAATCGAGAGCGCGAGCGACGCAGCAATCTGCGTTTCCCAACCAAACATCTCCATTGTGCGACCAAGCTCAATCTCGCCGTTGCGCACGGTGCCCTCGTCAAGTGCGCCGTCGCTCACGAGCGAGACAAGCGCGCTCATGTCTTTCGACGGGATCGTTGCCGAAGCGGTCACACCTTTCATCTCACCCGCGGTGGGGTTGAAAGGGATCGAAGCCGCGCTGGCCGACAGGTCAGCCTCAATGCCGTCGAGCACCTTAATGCCGGGCACCTGCATTGTGACATCGCCCACTCGCCCGGTGATCGTATGCAGCAGCACCGAGCCACCGAGTTCAACCTCAACGGGGTGATCTTCCTTGAGATGCAGGTTGTCGCGCACGAGCCCTGCGATAACGTTCGGAATAATCGCGCGCAGGCCGAGCTCTGCGAGACCCGCGAAAGCTGCAACCGCAAGCACGATCACGAGTATGCGCATCCACCAGCGCGGCTTGGGCTTTGCCGTCGCAGCGGGCTCCACGAGGTCGGTGGTCACAGACGCTCCGGCGCGGTGACACCGATCAGATCGAGACCGTTCTTCACGACCTGACCGGCCGCATCATTCAGCCACAGGCGGGTGCGGTGCAGGTCGCTGACCGTTTCTTCGCCCTGCGGAATCACGCGGCACTGGTCGTACCAGCGGTGGAAGTCGGCGGCGAGCTCTTCGAGGTAGCGTGCAACGCGGTGCGGCTCACGCAGCTCGGCGGCACCCGCAACCACGGCCGGGTACTGCTGCAGCTTGCCGAGTAGCTCGGTCTCGGTCTCGTGGGTCAGCAGCGAGGGGTCGAAGCCGTCTTCGCGGCGCACGCCAGCGGCCTCGGCGTTGCGGTCGACCGCGCAGCTGCGCGCGTGTGCGTACTGCACGTAGAAGACCGGATTGTCGTTGGTGCGGCTGCGCAGCTTCTCGCCCTCGAGCGACAGTGGCGAGTCTGCCGGGTAGCGCGCGAGCCAGTAGCGCAACGCATCGCTGCCAAGCCACTCGAGCAGGTCGTCGAGCTCGACAATGTTGCCCGCGCGCTTCGAAAGGCGTGCGCCGTTGAGGTTGACGAGCTGGCCGATGAGCACCGAGATGTCGGTCTCGATGTTGTCACCCGCGGCACCGGCAATCGCGGTCAGGCGGCCAATGTAACCGTGGTGATCGGCGCCAAGCAGGTAGATCTTCTCGCCGAAGCCGCGATCCTTTTTTGAAAGATAGTAAGCAGCGTCTGCAGCGAAGTAGGTGTAGATACCGTTGCCGCGTGTGAAGACGCGATCTTTATCGTCGCCGAAGTCGGTCGTTCGCACCCAGATAGCGTCGTCTTCTTCGAAGACATGACCTTGCTCACGCAAGCGGTCGACGGCCGCGGCGATGGGGCTCTTCGCACCATTTTCGCCCTCTGCGTGCAGTGTGCGCTCCGAGAAGAAGACGTCAAAGTGCACGTTGAAGCGCTCGAGCGAGTCTTGAATCTCGCCGAACTGCTGCTGGTAAGCAGCCTCTTGTGAGAGTTCGAGAGCCTGTTCGCGGTCGCTCGCGGCAATCTCGGCAAGGTTTGGAATCTGCGCGAGTACCTTCCGGCCAAGCTCACCGATGTACTCGCCCGGGTAGGCATCTTCGGGAGCAGGCTCGCCGAGCGCCGCGGCCAGCACCGAGCGGCCGAACTTGTTCATCTGGGCGCCGGCGTCGTTAATGTAGTACTCGTTGGTCACCTTCGCACCCGCCGCACGAAGCACGCGCGAGAGTGAGTCGCCGAGCGCAGCCCAGCGGGTGTGCCCGAGGTGCAGCGGGCCCGTCGGGTTCGCGCTCACGAACTCAAGGTTGATGTTCTGGCCCGCGAGCAGCTCGCTGCGACCGTAAGCATCGCCCAACTCGACCACGCGGCGCGCGGTTTCGCCCGCGCTCGCTGCGTCGAGGGTGATGTTTATGAATCCGGGGCCAGCGATTTCGGCCTTCGCAACGCCCTCGATCTCCTCGACCTGTGCCACGATCTGAGCCGCGAGCTCACGCGGGTTCATACCGATGCGCTTCGCAAACTTCATCGCGAGGTTTGATGCCCAGTCGCCGTGATCGCGGTTCTTGGGTCGTTCGGGTGCCGCCTCAGCTTCGGTTACGACAGTCTCGGCCGCGTCGCTGGTCAGGTCAGCGCCGTCGGCTCCGTCTGCCCCAGAGGTCGCCGCGCTTCGTCGCTCCGCGATGATCTCGGTGAGAATACGGGCGAGGTGTGCGGCAAGTTCTTGAGGAGTCACAAGGATCAATTCTAGCCGTTGCCCCGCACCCGCTCTGTCGCGATCGCTTCGCTTTCGATTAGGTGCCCGCAGCAGCCTTCCGCTTGTGTGCCAGAACGAGCGCGCCCACGGCCATCAGTAGGAGCGCGCCGCCCACGGGCAGGCCAAAGCCGACCTCTTGGCTGACCCCCGTGGCGGGCAGCTTTTCGGCCGGGCGTGTGGTCGACCCTTCCAGCGGCGAAACGATCCATCGCGCATACCAGGTCTGTGTGAGCGGCCCGTCAGCGCCGTTTCCGAGCATCGTGTCAACGCCCAGCGTTTGCTGGGCGTTGGATCCCGGAGCCACCTCACTGAACCAACCCTGAAACGCAAAATTTGATCGCGTAGGTGCTGGCGGCGTACCAAGACCCGCGGCCGCAAGCGTCGCCGCAAAGACGCGCAATTCGCCAGGTGCCGCGCTGCCACCGTTCGGCGCGAACTGCAGCAGGTAGTTATGCACGGAAACGTTCCCGGGGTTCGTGACGGTACCGGTGTTTTGTATCGCGCCTTCGTTCACCACCGCGCCCGAAACGGCGAGTGTGCCCGAGTTGGCAATGGTCACGCCCGGCGGCACACGCAGCGTGCTTCCTGCCTCAATCGTGAGCTGACCGGCATTGCCCAGCGATCCGAACTGCGCCCCAAGGTTGCCTTGACCGACAGCGCTCGCACCGGCCTGCGCCGACACCGTCACATCGGCACCAGCGCCGACGCTGACCGCCGCCCCCGAACCAACGGGATACTGTGTGCTGCTAATACCGCCACCGATACCTGCGCCGCCACCCATTCCACGGGCTACGACAGTGCCGCCGGTGATCGACGTTGCTACGCCTGAGCTGAAGGAACCGCCGCCGATCCCGGCAGCCCCGCCAATATCGACATGAGAGCCGCCAATCGCTGTGACGCTGCCACCGCTGATCGCAACGGTCATGTTGCCGGTAGCCCCCTGGCCGATTCCCGGCCCGGCCGCATAGTCGTTTGCGCCGCCGCGTGCGGTCACGGTGCCACCCTCAATGATCACCGGGCCCGCGCTGCGGCCGCTCGCCGCGCCGATGCCGGCACCACCAAACTCTCCACCAGTAGCGTCAACGATACCTCCGGAGATGGTGATCACCCCACCGTTCTCACCACCGTTCAAGCCACCACCGCCGATGCCGGCGCTGCCGCCGTGGGCAGTCGCGGTCACCGTGCCCCCACTGATGGTGATGATTCCGCTTCCACCGTTGCCTGCACCGCCGATACCCGCCCCGTCAGAGTCGCCAGGGTAGTCGCCAGCACCACTGCTGGCAGTGACCACGCCCGCGGTGATCGTCACGGTGCCAGCTTCCTTGTTGACTCCAGCGCCGATGCCGGCACCGTCAGCGCCACCGGCTGCAATCACGGTGCCCCCGTTGATGAGGGTCGTCCCTCCGGCGCCCCAATGGCCGCCTCCGATGCCAGCGGCAGCATCGCCGCCGTTCGCCTCAACGGTGCCGCTTTCAATGGTGATCATGCCCGATGTTTGATTATCTGAGCCGCCGATGCCGGCACCGTTACCCCCACCGGTTACCGTCAGCGCTCCCCCACCCTGCGAATCTCGAATGACGAGCGCCGAGCCCTGACCGACCTCGATACCGGCGAATCCGGTACCCGCTGTGACCTCGAGCTCGTGCCCGTTCAGGTTGAGCACCAGGTTGCCCGCCGCGGGAACGGCGAGACGACCGTCGCTGGGTACAACAGTGATGTTACTGTCGAGCCGAAGCACGTCTCCGGCCGCCGCCGAGCTCATCGCAGCGATGAGTGCCGCCGGAGTCGAGATGCTTACAGTCGCTGCCGCCGCCGGCGCGACCCCGCCGAAACCCACAAGTGCTGCGCACGCGACCGTCACAGCCACCATTCGAAATCGCATCGTTGCCCCCAACATTGATTCTGTTTGGAGCCTAACAGTCGGGTTATCAAGGCAAAAGGGGGCTACACAACCGGAACTTAGCCGTTGCCACCACTCCTTACGGCTTCGGCTGCGGTCGTCGCGATAATGCCAAATGAAACTGCGCCTGGATCTGGCCATCCAATGGAGCGCTGCGAGAGCACTCGGGCGCGCCCAAGCTTGGGTTCGAGCTGAGCAGTGTTCGTCGCTGCGTCCTCCGCTGCTCGTGCAGCCTCTTCCCAAATTTCTGTGGCCGAGCCACCCTTCTGTAACCCCGTTTCAAAGGCTGAGGCAAACGCAAGCTGAGCGTCGAGCATCGTCTTATCGCCAAGCGAGGCCCCACCGAGGCGTTCGATTGCGCTCACGAACGCTTTTACCGCCTCGAACTGGGTCGCGAGGTCTGCACCCCGATCGTTACCAAGCACGTTGCCAGCGGCGGTGAGGGCCGCACCCCAGAGCGCGCCCGAGGCGCCACCGGAGGCCTCTGCCCAGCGGTCCCCCGCGCCAACGAGCACAGTGAGTGCTCCGCCGCCCTGTTCAGCAAGCTCACGCGCAGCCTTTGCCGCGGCAGCCGAGCCCTTAACCATGCCGATACCGTGGTCGCCGTCACCCGCCACCGCGTCGATGGCACCCAGATGCGATTCCGCGGTCTCCATCGCTTCGGCTACTTGCGCCGCGAGCAACGCGATTTGCCCTGCGAGTCGCCGTGATTCTTCTCCGCCCTCGGCCCCCACTTCAATGAGAGGCGCTTCGACAGAGAACTCCACATCTGCGGGCAATTGCTCGGCAAGCGGCAGACGTCTACGGTAAGCGACCGTGTCGCACTCAGAGAAGTAGTGCAGTTCAAGTTCATCGTCGAGCCACATGACGGTAAGCGAAACCCCGCCCATGTCGAGTGACGTCATAAACTCGCCAACTTCACCCTCGACTACTTCGAGTCCGGCAGCCTGAAGCTCGTTCAGCACAGCACCATAGGTGACATACAGCTCCTCATACTTTGCCGAGCCGAGACCGTTCAGTTGCACGACCACGCGTTTACCCGCGCCCTGGGGCGCCTCAGCAACCAGCCTGGTCACCAGCAGGCGAGCAACCTCATCTGATGTCGCCAGGTCAATCTCTTCGATTCCAGGCTCGCCGTGAATGCCCAGGCCAACGCCGATGCGCTGTTCGGGCACAGTGAACAGCGGGCCCTCAGCACCGGGAAGCGTGCAACCAGAGAATGCAACACCGAAGGTGCGCACGCTCTCGTTCGCGTGCACAAACAGGCGCGTAACCTCGTCAAGGTTGAGCCCGGCTTCGGCGGCACCGGATGCGACGCGCAGCACATGCATCGATCCCGCGATCCCACGTCGCTTCGAACGCTCTGCATCAGAAGCCGAAGCAATATCGTCGGTTGTGACCGCTGTGCGAACTTCGATGCCTTCAGCCCGAAGCCGCTCTGCTGCCTGACCAAAATGCAGCACGTCGCCCGCGTAGTTCATGAAGCCAAGCAGCACCCCGCCGCCCTGATCGGCTGCCTTTGCCACGCTCGCTACCTGCGAGGCTGAGGGCGAGGCAAAGATATTGCCGGTAACTGCCCCATCTAGAAACCCCTGGCCGACGAACCCTGCGAACGCGGGAAAATGCCCACCACCTCCGCCCGAGATCACCGCGACCTTCCCAGCACGAGATTGGGTGGAACGGACGATGCCGCCGTAAACCTTGCGAACGTAGTGCGGGCACGCACGCACGAACCCGTCTACGAATTCTTGAGCAAAGTTCTTGGGGTCGTTAAACAGTCTGGTCATTGCCTGTGGGTCTCCGTGGTGAGTGTGAGTTGAAGTCGATGGTGATTGCTTTACGCGGCGATCACGCGAATGTCGGCCGTGTCGAGGGTGAGGCCGACCTTGACGCCGTGTGCGACGCGGGGCATCGCGGCACAGCGCACCGTCAACACGGCGTCTGCAACGCGCACCTCGGCGTCGGCTGCACCCCCGAGGTAGCTCGCGCCCTCGAAGGTTCCAAAGAGCTGGCTACCGCCCGCGCCGGCGTCTTCTGTGAGGCGAACCTGCTCCGGCCTGATCACTGCAAGCACGGTATCGCCCGTTTGGCTGTCGGCAGGCACGCTCAGCGGCAATGCACCGAAGCCAGTAAGCTGCACACCCTCGGGCACGACCTTGCCCTCAACAATTGTTGAGCTGCCAATGAACTCGGCACAAAACCGACTGTTTGGCTGCTCGTAAAGTTCTGCCGGGGTGCCAAGCTGCTCGATCTGCCCATCGCGCAGCAGCGCCACACTGTCGGCGAGACTCATCGCCTCTTCTTGATCGTGCGTGACGATCACAAAGGTCATACCTGTCTCGCGCTGCAGGCGCTTCAGCTCTGACTGCATGCCAACGCGCAACTGGCGGTCGAGCGCCGAAAGCGGCTCGTCAAGCAGCAGCAGCTTGGGGCGCTTCACAATCGAACGGGCGAGCGCAACGCGCTGGCGCTGACCACCAGAAAGCTGAGCCGGTCTGCGATCAGCAAGGTGCCCAAGCCCAATCATGTCGATCGCCTCGGCCACGCGGGTCTTGATCTCACCGCGTGAGAGCTTCTCTGCCTCTAGCCCGTATGCGATGTTCTTCGCGACCGACATGTGCGGGAACAGCGCATACGACTGAAACATCAGGCCGACCTCGCGCTTGTTTGCGGGAAGCGCGAGCAGGTCTTTACCATCCAGCTCGAGGGTTCCCTCGGCAGCCTGCTCAAAGCCAGCAATGACGCGAAGCAGGGTCGACTTGCCGGACCCCGAGGGGCCAAGAATTGCGAACATACCACCAGCTTCAATATCGAGATCGATGTCTTTCAGCGCGTGCGTGGTGCCGTAGTAGGCCTGCAGGCCACGGATAGTGAGGAGTGGGGTGCTCAAGGTTTCCTCCTGAACATAAGGGGCATGACGATGCGCTGCGCAAGCAGCACCGCGCCGAGGCTCACCACGAACATGACAGCGGCGAGCGCGTTCACCTCGGGAGTGACACCGAAGCGCACCATCGAATAAATCTGAATGGGAAGGGTCTGAGAGTTCGTCGAGGTGGTGAAGAATGCCATCAAAAACTCATCCAGCGACAGGGTAAAACCGAGCGCAGCACCGGCAACGATTGCTGGTGCGAGCTGCGGCAGCACGACTCGCATGAACGTCGTTGTGCCGCTTGCCCCGAGATTCGTTGAGGCCTCTTCAAGGCTCTTTTCCATGCTGCCGAGCCGCGCAAGCAGCACAGCCGCGACGATTGCGATTTCAAACGACGCGTGCGCCAAGATCACAGAGTGCAGCCCAATCGCGGCCTTCGCCAGGCCGAACATGCTGAGAATGCCGATGCCCAACAGAATGTCTGGAATGAAGGCGGGCAGCGTCGCGAGCGATCTTGCAAGCGGACCCCTTGCGTAGCGGTGCACACCAATCGCGAGCATCGTGCCGAGCACCACAGCGATCGCTGTCGAAGCGAGCGCGACGATCAGCGTCACTTGCAGACCGCTCATCAGTGGGCCGGGGCTGAATGCTTTGACGTACCAGTCGAGGCTAAATCCCTCCCAACGCAGCACGCTTCTTCCAGAATTGAAGCTCATCACGATCACCACGATGATCGGTACGTAAAGAAAGATGTAAAGCAGCGCAAGGGCGATCCTCGAAAGCACCTTGCTGCCGGTCTTACTCATCGACGGCGCACTCATTTGCTACCCCCTTGAATTCGCCGAATCACCATCGACTGCGCAACGAGTAGCAGCACGAGAAGCAGCAACAGCACAAGCGCAAGCACCGAACCGAGTGGCCAGTTTCTCGCGACGAGAAACTGGTCTTGAATGACGTTGCCAATAAGCAACACTCGGCCGCCACCGATGAGGTCGGGCACCACGAAGTTCGACATTGACGGCACGAAGACGAGCACTGCACCGGTGAGTGCGCCGGGCAGAGTGAGCGGCAGATCGACAGTACGGAAGCTTCTCCACGGACTCGCGCCAAGGTTACGGGCTGCGTCACCAAGCGAACTGTCAAGGCCCTCGGCCGAGGCAGCCAACGGCAAGATCATGAGTGGCAAATACAAATACACGAGCACGAGAATCACGGCTTCGGGCGAGTACAGCATGCGCAGCGGGGTTTCGATCACACCGAAGAGCTGCAGTGCGCCGTTGATGGTTCCGGCGTCACCGAGCAGAAGCATCCAGGCGTACGCACGAATCAAAAAGCTAGTCCAGAACGGAATAAGAATCGCGACGAGGGCAATAATGCGGCCGCGCGGCGTCAACGTGCGCATCGCCCAAACCGCGGCATATGCCACGACCAGGCAGATCAGTGTCACCGTTGCCGACATCAGCAGCGATGAGCCGAGCACCTGTGCATACACGGGGCGGGTGAGCTCAGCGAAGTTTTCGAGTGTGAACTCGGGCTTGAAGCCCCCAATGCGGCCGCGCTTGAAGAAGGCACTGACCAGCACGATACCGAGCGGCACAGCCACGAATAGCAGCAGAAACAGCCCCGGGATGCCGAGAGTGAGGATAGCTCCTACCGCCCGCGTTTGACGCGAGCGGTAGGAGCGAACGGGCTTGGTCACTAGCCTGCCCTGATCTCGGTGTTGATGCGGTTGTAGATGTCGATCGCGTCGCCCACGTCTTCAATCTGTTCCATCTGCGCAAGCGAGGCACCGTCGCGAATCAGCGCAGGGTACTTCTCGAACAGCTCGTCCGGGAGCGACTCCATCGCCGCACGGTTCGGCACGTTGTAGAGCAGGTTCTCAACGAGCCAGGTCTGGTTCTCGGTCTCGAGAATGTAATTCATGAAGGCGTGAGCGGCCTCACGGTTCTTCGAAGACTTCAGCAGCACCATGCCGTCAACCCAGAGGTCTGAGCCTTCCTTTGGCATCGCGAAGCTCACTCGCGGATCTTCAGAAGCCGCAGTGTTGCACCAGCCGTCGTGACCGTGCGAAAGCACAGCCTCGCCCGCGATGAGCTTCTCGCCGTAGGTAGTGTTGTCGAACGCAAGCGACTTCTGCGCGGCGTTCTTCAGCACTGCACCAACCTCGTCAAGCTCTGCTTCATCGGTGGTGTTGATCGAATACCCGAGCAGGCGCTGCGCCGGAATAAATGTCCATCGCATGTCGTCCATCAGCGTGGTCTTGCCGACAGCTTCGGGGGCTGGTTCGAGCAGGTCTGCCCACGAGTCAGGGGTCTCTGCGACAAGGTCTTCGCGGTAGCACAGGCCCGTGGTGCCCCATGCGTAGGGCACATTGTGTTTCAGATCGGGGTCGAAAGCAAACTTTCGCACCTCGGGGTAGAGGTTTTCAAGGTTTGGCACCGCGCTCTGATCGATCTCAGATGCGAGACCCTCTTCTACGAGCACGCTAATAAAGTTGCCCGCGAGAAACACGATGTCGATCCCGGAGTCTGCCGAGGCGGTGACCTTGGCGAAGCCTTCTTCGTTGGTTGCGTGGTGCACGATATTGAGTTTGACGCCCGTCGCCGCTTCGAAGTCCTCAGCCAGAGTCGGCGAGTAGTACTCGGGCCAGGTCGAAATGGTGAGCGTCTGCTCGCTGATGTCTGCGTTGGGGTCGAGCTCACTTGATCCGCCGGAGCTACACGCCGTGAGCGCGATCGCGGCGACAGCTGCGGCCGCCGAAAGTTGTACTAATCCTGAACGGCGCATCCGCTCCTCCTTTGGATTGGGCCTGCTCGACAGCTCTGTCGAACACCAGTTTGTGTAATGAACGCTAAATGAAGTTTTATCCGCTCGAAATCTATTAATAGCGCACTCGGCCTCATTTATCGAATAAAAGCTAGAAGAATTATTTGGAATCGTTTCCCTGGCAGTGAATCGTTATACAGTGGTGCCATGAATCACCTCATCACAACGGTCAAAGATGCCCAGCTGAGCTACTCAGACGAACCGGCGGTCGCAGACAATCCAGCCGCGTCTGCGGGCATCCTCGAGTTCGAACCCGTCGCCGGAGCCGCAACCGGCATTTGGGAGATGAGGCCCGGCGTTGCCCAGTTTGATGACGATGACGAGCTTTTTGTCGTGCTTTCAGGCAGCGCCACCCTCACCTTCACCCGCAGTGGCGATACTGTAGACATCGGCCCGGGGTCTGTGGTTCGCCTCTACACCGGGCAGCAGACCCTGTGGCGCGTGCATGAAACGCTCCGAAAGGTGTACGTATCAAAGTAGATCCGGCTGCCCGCAGTCGGCGAACACAAACGGGGTGACATGGCAAGGCCAAAACGGCAAGACAAGCGTCGAGCTTCGCTAGTCGCTGCGGCACAGCGCGCGATCGTCAAGCATGGCCCAGACGGCGCCATTCTGAACCGCATCGCCGAAGAGGCCAACGTCGCGCCGCAAACCGTCACGTACTACTACCCAGATGTCTCGGGACTCTTGCTTGATGCAGTGCGGCACGCGATGGATCGCTTTTACAATGCGAGGGTCGAGGCATTGGGCAACTTCTCTGGGCCGGCCGACGAACAACTCAAATTGATGATTTCGCTCGGACTGCCCGCGACCCCAGAGGACCCAGAGGTGCGGTTACTCTGCGAGATGGGCGGTGCAAGCGCGCGGTTTCCGATCATCGCAGCCCTGCTCTCAACGCTCTTCGATCGAGAGGTCAGCATGTACCGCTCGGTGCTCGAAGCGGGTGCTGCGAGCGGCGTGTTTCAGTTGCAACGCCCGAGCGAAGAGATTGCCCGCAACCTGGTCTCGCTTGAGGATGCATACGGCTACCGCCTGATAGGTCACCACCCGACCATTTCGTCGAGGCGCGCGCTCGACCTCATTCTCGGCTACGCCACCCTCAGCACTACCCTGCAGGCGGGCTGAGGCCAGGGCGGTCACAGCGTGCATCGCGCTTGCGCTAGGCTGGTGCGGTGATCTACTGCTCGCCTTCGTAGCTCAGGGGATAGAGCGCTGGTTTCCGGTACCAAAGGTCGGGGGTTCGAATCCCTCCGAGGGCACTGATCATCTAACAAGGGGTCTTCATCGCTTCGGTGGTGGAGGCTCCTTGCTGTTGACGGCGAAATGTTACCGGGTACCCTCGCACTGGCAAACATGAAACAATGCAGCATGGCCGCAAAGAACTTTGATCCCGTCGCCCACAATCGCATCGCGTGGGATCGCCTGGTAGATGACGGTAACGAGTGGTCTCGGCCTGTCGACGCAGAGACGGTGGCTCGCGCTCGCGCGGGTGACTGGAGCGTCGTGCTGATCGGCTACGAGGCGGTGCCGCGCGAGTGGTTTCCCGCTGAGCTGAGTGGTACGCGCCTGTTGTGCCTTGCCTCGGGCGGCGGCCAGCAGGGCCCGATCTTGGCTGCTGCCGGCGCTGAGGTTACCGTGTTCGACAACTCACCGAAGCAGCTCCTCCGCGATGAAGAGGTGGCGGCACGCGACGGCCTGCATATTCGCACTGCGCTTGGGGATATGCGCGATCTCAGCGCATTCGAAGACGACAGCTTCGATGTAGTGTTCAACCCGGTCTCAAACGTGTTCTGCCCAGACCTTGCACCGGTGTGGCGAGAATGTTTTCGCGTGCTGCGCCCGGGAGGGCTGTTGCTCACCGGCTTTATGAACCCAGACATCTTCATCTTCGATGAGGCAGCCCTCGATCGGGGCGAGTTGATCGCTCGCCATCCACTGCCCTTTCGCACCACCGACCTACCCGAGGCAGAGCGGCTCGCGGCCCAGGCCGCCGGGCCGCTCGAATACAGTCACTCGCTCACCGAGCAGATCGGAGGGCAGCTCGCAGCGGGCTTCACGCTCACCCACCTTGTTGAGGGCCCGCACCACGACGACATCACGGCAAAATACTTTCCCGCCTACATTGCTACGAGGGCGCTCAAACCATGAAACGAACAGACACCTCGGTCGACGAGTTTCTCCGTTCGTTCGAAGAACCAAGAGCTAGCGATCTTGCCGAGCTCGACGCGCTGATTCACGCAGAGCTGTTTGGTTGCGAGCGCGTGCTCTGGGAGGGTGTGTTCTGGGGTGGCACAGAACAGCGCATCATCGGCTATGGCACCCTCCTGCAACCGCGCCCAAGGGGCAAGCAGGTCGAGTGGATGCTCATCGGCTTGGCCGCGCAGAAGCAGCATCTGAGCGTGTATGTGAACGCGGTCGAAAGCGGCGAATACTTGGTTCGCAATCGAGCGGCCACTCTCGGCAACGTGAAGGTCGGAGCCAGCGCGCTCACCTTTAAGAAGCTCGAAGGCCTCGACCTCGACGCGTTTCGATCACTGCTTCGCCGCGCCCTCGAGCTAAGCCACAAACCCGCCTAATTAGCTTGGCGTGGGATCAGGCCAGGCGATCCTCTTCGAAAACCTTGCGGGCAGCACCGCTGCGACGCGCTGCCAGCGCCGCGAACCACAGCGCAAACCCGACAACCGGAATGATGATGTCGGTGTAGAGCACGGTGCCAGCGTTGTGAGACGAGTAGTTGCCGTTCTGCACGATGTCGACGATGTGCGTTGCCGCCGCACCCCACAGGAAGCAGGCCGGCACGACCAACGCCAGAAACTTCGCACTCATCGGCAGTCGCTTCGATGCAGCGATCACACCAACGATGCCCATGCCGAGGCTTGCATAACCAACCTCGGCCTGAAACCCGTTGTTCTCCCAGCCGATGAGTGAGGCTGAAAGGTCACCAAATACCGTGTGCATAATACCGTTGTAGATGTAAGTGATGCCGATGCCAACGAGCAAGAACCAGTTGAGCAACGTCACCCAAAGGTCGTACCCTTTTCGTTTTCGCACAGCGATGATCACGACGGCGATGACCAGGCCAACCACAGTGAAGGTCGCGGTGAAATTCATCAGCACGAACGCAATAATTTGGCTCAGTGGATCGTTCATTGGTGGCTCCCTCTACCCTTGGTATTTACTTTGCCAGCAAACCCCCGCAACAGGCAATGCGCGCAGAAATCACGCAGTCTGCGCGTTGGCCCCACTGCGCCCGTCAAAATCCAGGCCCCGGGTTTTACAATCCGAAGATGATCCCCACTACGCCAGTGCATCAGCCTCGATCGATCAGTCGTGCACTGCGCGGCACCGGCATGGCGCTTGCCGCAGCGCTCGCTCTCGGCGGCCTGACGCTCTCCCCCGGCAACGCCTCGCTCGCAAGCGCCGCAGAGCCAGAAAACAGCTCACTCGTGGGACAGGAGTTCGTGTTCACGAGCCCGAGCGGCAGCAACTGGACCGTGCCAGCGGGCGTCTCGGTCGTGGTCGTCGGCCTGCGCGGTGGCACGGGCGGCGGTACGTGGGGTGCGAACGGTGGCCGCGGTGCCGACTTTGCCGTGCGTGTGCCGGTCAAAACCGGCGACGTACTCACTGTCTACGCGGGCCAGCACGCCACCGGCAAGAACGACAAGCGCGACGGTGGCAAAGGTTTCATCAACGGTGGCACCGGTGGCAAGGGTAGCTTGAGCGGCAGCCATGGCGGCGGGGGCGGCGGCGCTGGTGCCGTCAAGCTGAACGGCGAGCTGATCGCCGTGGCGGCGGGCGGCGGCGGGGGCGGCGGCTACAGCGGCAAGCCGAATATCGGCATCAAGGATCTGACCACGGCGTTTGAGGCGGCGGGCGGCTACAAGGGATTGAATAAGCCCGAGGGCTCGTTCACCCATATTTCTGGAGGCGAGGGCGCGGCCCTGTACCGCGGCGGCGTGAGTGGTGCGACCGCTGGCCAGGGGTCAACTCCCGGCGCAATTGGTGAGAACGGCAAGGATCAGCCGAGCTTTGCGGGCTACCGCAAGAGCGGCACGGGCGGTGGCAACGCCGGTTACTTCACCGGCGGCGGAGGCGGAGGCGGCGGAGGAGGCGGTTGGCCCGCAAGCGGCACTGGCGGTGGCGGCGGCCGCAAGTTTCAGCACTACGCAGGCGGGTCCGGTGGTGGAGCCGGCATGAACTGGGTGAAGAGCGGTGTACCCGGGCTGCAGATTGATAGTGATGCGCAGCGCCCCGAAGACATGCACGACTACTTTGGCCCGCTTGCTGCCCCTGGCACCGCGAAGATTTTTGTTCCCGTGACCACGACAATCAAGGCGAGCGCCCCGATCAAGGTGCAGCTGGGGCAAGACCTGCCGCTTCGAGTGCGCACCGTAGACACCCGAGTACAGAACGCACCGCTGCGTGGATCAATTCTGATCACCGAGGGTGATTGGCAGATGGGAAAGGACACCTACCGGCTGTTCAAAACGACGAGCGGCGACCAAACAATCTCGGTTCCGACTGGGACGGCCCCAAAGACCCAGCTCAACGTGGGCACGCACACACTGACGGTGTCATATTGGCAGTCGCAGTACGACACGAGCCGCGATTACCAGCCGACCGCGCAGACAACCGTGACGTTCGAGGTAGTTGCGCCAGAGCCCGACCCAGACCCAGTCACACCGGGCGACGCTTCGGCTGGCGGCGAGGGAACCAGCAGCGGCGACGGCACCAGCAGCGGCGAGCAAACTGCCGATTCGCAGGCAAGCTCCGACAGCGGAGGTGATGGGTCGGGCCAGGAAAGTGACGCGCAGGGTACGGGTGACGCAGAGTCGGGTTCGCAAGACGCTGACCCCGAACCAGAGCCTCCGACCCCAACTGCCGTGTCAACAACAACCGAGCTCACGCTCGACAATGCCCCCACCCACTACGGTGACCTCGCCTGGCTCACGACAAAGGTCACGCCGAGCGGGGCCTCGCTCTCGATGATCGGGGCGGCAGTGACTCTCGAGGTCGACGGGATCGATCACCTCACCATGCCGCTCCTTCCTCCACTTGAAGAGGGCATCTTCACTAGTTTTCTGCCGGCTACTTTGCCCGTCGGCACCCATCTCGTCCGAGCAAAATACCTGGGCACGACTGGCGATGGAGTGGGCGACGGCGGTTCGCTACCGTCTGCGAGCGAGACGCTCCAGATCGTTATCGAGCGCGCGCCGACAGCAACCGCAATCACGAGCGCCCCCTCAACGGTCTCCGCGTTCGAGCCGTTTGACGTCGAAGCAACGGTCACGAAAACGGGCATCGGCACTGGCTTCGACGGAAGCGCGGTGCTCCTCGCGAATGGCAGCCCGCTGATGTACGTCGACCTCGACGCTGATACCGCCAGGTTCGAGGGAGTCGTCGCACCACCCGGCACCACTGAGCTCACCGTCGCCTACCTTGGCGACACGGCCGGCAATTTTGCACTGTCGACGTCGCCCGTGAGCGCAATTACCGTGACTGATGTTGCAACGCAGACGACGCTCGAGCAGTCAACACACGTCGCCAGGGCCGACCAAGCGGTGACGTTCACCGCGACTGTGACAAACGTCAGCCCGTCGCACACTGAAGACCCCCGCGGCGAGCTTGAGGTGCTGTTCGACGGCGAAGTGGTGCTCACGATTCCCACGGGTCTCGACGATGACCCAGAATCGGGCGACGGCGAGGCACGCTTCGAAATCGAGGGCAGCGGGTTCACGCTCGGCACACACGACGTGCAGGCGCGCTTCGTCCCAGCGCAAGGCTTCGCAGAGTCACAGAGCCCTGAGGGCGAGAACTCTCTGCAGGTACTTGGCATCGCGACCGTGCTCACCCCGGAGCACACGCAGCTCAGTGGTACCCCCGGCCACCCCGTCACAGTGAGGGTCAACGCAACGGTTGCCGATGATGCGCCAGCACCGGCTTCGCGCGCAGCGTCGCCCGCCGCCGCGGGTGATCCCGTCGACGGCTACGTGCAAGCGTTCGTGGGCGACACGCCGCTCGGTGACCCCTTTGAAGTCGAGCACGGGCAGGCCGATATTGCGCTCTCGGGTCTCGGCGTGGGCACACACGAGGTCGAGTTGCGCTTCACCGCCTTCGAAGCGTTCACGCAGCGCAGCGCTGCGACCGTGCAGGTGCGCGTGACAGCCGATGCTTCGACCGGCACCGGGCTGTCGAACACGGGCGGGGTGAATCCCGCTCCGCTCCTGCTCGGGGCCGCGGCGCTGCTGGCGCTCGGAGCAGGCGCGCTGATCCTGCGCCGCAAACCCACGAAGACGAACTAGCGCACGATCGCGGCGGGCGCCTCCCCCGAGGCACCCGCCGCGATGCGCTGAAAAATCGACGTCATCATCGCCAATTCCTCTTCGCTCAACAGCCCGAAGGCGCGCTCTCGCACAAACTCGAGGTGCTGTTCTTGCAGGCGAGCGACACGCTCACGACCCACATCGGTGAGGATCGCCGTGACGGCGCGCGCGTTCGTCGGGCTGCCGATTCGTTGCACCCAGCCAGCTTGCTCCATTTGCCCGATCTGGTAGGTGAGACCGCTACGCGTCACCCCGACCGCCTCAGCAAGCTCGTGCATGCGAAGGCCCTCTGGCGACTGCTCGAGCATAAAGAGAATCTCGAACTGCACGAGCGAAATGCCGCCGAGTCGCTGTATCTGATTACCCAGGTTCAGACGGACCGACACAATGGCTCGTTTCAGCGCGGCGTACGCAGCGAGTTCGGTACTTGTGATCGATTCGGGCATGCGGCAAGTGTAGCCTCATTTCGATTTGAGTTTAAATTTGAACTCGACCACTCTTGCCTTGCTCGAGTTCAAATTCGAATTCGAAGATTCTGCGAACACAAAGCGCCGCCACCCGAAAGGCCACTCATGCAGGCTGCCACTCAGCCAACCCCGCCCTCGTCGTTCCGCAAGGCAATCGCCCTCGCGCTCGCGGCCGCCGCAGTCGTCTGCGTAGTACTGCTTGCCTTCGCGTGGCCGTCCATCACCTCAACACCGCACGGCCTGCCTGTCGGCGTGGTCGGCTCGGCAGAGCAAGTCTCACAACTCGAAGAACAGCTTGCCGATCAGTCAGACGGCGCGCTCGAGCTTACGAGCTTCGACGATCGTGACTCTGCCGTCGAGGCAATCACACATCGCGAGGTGTACGGGGCGATCGTGCTCGGCGAGCAGAAGGCAGACAGCTTCACTGCGCCCGAGATGCTGATCGCGACGGCAGCAAACTCGGCCGTCGCGCAGATGCTTCAGAGCATGGCGAATGGCATGCAGGCACAGCTCACCGAAAACGTGAACGCCGGTGTCGAGCAGCAAGTGCAGCAGCTCATCGACACCCTGCGCGCGGTGATGTCGGGGCAAGCCCCCGCAGCTGCGCCCGGAGCGGCCCAGCTTCCCACCACCTTCGCGATGCCCGATGCCAAGATCACCGTCACCGATATCGCGCCGTTCTCAGAAGACGATCCCCGCGGGGCCGGCCTCTCGGCTGCCGCTCTGCCGCTCGTCATGGGCGGCATGATCGGCGCGATGATCATCTCGACCGCGATTCATGGCAGCCGCCGCCGCTTGGTTGCCCTCATCGTGTACACGCTCGTGGCCGGCGCTGCGCTTTCGGCGATTCTTGAGGGCTGGTTCGGCGCGCTTGAGGGCAACTATGCGCTGAATGCGCTCGCGATCACCCTCTCGATCGGTGCGATCTCTGCGACAATCGTGGGGCTGCGTAGCGTGTTCGGCTTTGCGGGCCTTGGCCTCGGAGCGGTGCTCATGTTCTTCTTTGCGAACCCGATCTCTGGCGCAGCACTGCCGCCCGAATTTCTGGTCGGCTCGTGGGGCACCATCGGACAGTGGTTCCCGCCAGGGGCCGGCCTCACGTTGCTGCGCACGCTCTCATACTTCCCTGACGCAAGCACAACGTTTCCCTGGCTCGTGCTGAGCGGGTGGGCGCTCCTCGGACTGCTGCTCATCTGGATCGGGTCACTCAAGAAACCAGCTGTGACCGCGAGGCCGTCTGCACCCGCAGAACCCTGAGCGACCGCGCAGCGAAAGGCATCAATGAAAGGAGGGCCCCGTCGATCGGCGGATTCGTCCGGTCGTTGCAACACCGGGGTGATTGTTAGGGCTGAATATAGCTGCTAAAACGCTCGGCTGGGTTTTCCCAGCCGAGCGTTTTGCGTGGTCGGCCGTTGAGCTCTTGCGCAACGT
>JAIUOH010000026.1 GCA_020161315.1 Actinomycetota bacterium
TCGCGCAGAGACTGAACGGTCGGCCACGCAAAACGCTGGACTGGGAAACCCCAGCCCAGCGCCTCACTAAGCTCATCCTTACGAACTGATCTATACCCCGGTGTTGCGACGACTCCTAGAATCCGCCGGTATTTAGGGGGCACATTCGCTAGCCCTATATACATTCGGTGGCTTGCAGCGCATTCGCTCGCTGAATTCCTGCGCACTCGATGGGCGGCCTGGGCGTTGCTCGGGTTCGATTCGGCGCAGGTTTTGCGAGGGCGAGGATCACGCCCCTCGCCAGGGGTCCCGGAGCTTGTTGAAGGACTCGGGGTGACCTGGGCTAGAAGTCGCTGGCTGATACGACCTCGGCGAAGCCGTCGCCGAGTGCCGCAACGAACGCCGTGTGTACCTGGGCGCCCGGCACGCTCGCCGTGCCGAATTCGAGGTCTGGCGCGGCGCACGCGTCGTGCACCAGCTGCACACTCAGGCCGCGCTCTGCGGCAGCCCGCACCGTCGAGTCGATGCACATGCTCGTCATCATGCCCGCCACCACCAGCTGGTCGATGCCGAGGAAGTCGAGGGTGTCTGCGAGTGCGGTGCCTAGAAACGAGTTCGGCTCGGCCTTCTGTAGCACGAGCTCACCCTCGGCGGGCGCAACCGAATCGTGGATCTCGACGCCACGCGTGCCCGGGCGCATGAACACAGCGTCGGGCGCATCCCACACGTGCTGCATGTGAACTACTGGCTCGCCGGCGCCTCGAAACACCGCGATCACGCGGGCGGCTTCAGAAGCTGCCGCGTCGGACCCGACGAGCGGATACGCTCCGCCCTCGAAGTAGTCGTTTTGAATATCAACGATCAGTAGCGCACGGCTCATGGCAGATCCTTTCGATGCCCTCATCGTAATGACGACTCGAGCTTGACACTAGAACCAGGTGATACACAGGCGAGCAGAGACCCGCCTACAGTGCGGGCCACCACTCGGCACTCGTCCACAGCGCCATCTCGGCCTCGAGCGCCGCGCCGACCTTGAACACGGTCTGGTCGTCGTAGGTGCGCCCGACAATCTGCACGCCAGTGGGCACCCCGTTCGAGGCGCGCCCAGAGGGCACAGCAAGCACGGGCACCCGACCCACGATGTTGAACGGCATCGTCATCACGTTGCTGAAGACCGTGTCGGCATCATCGCAGGGATCGTCTGCGGCAAGACCGGTACCGGCGACGGTCGGGCAGACGAGCGCATCGAAGCGCTCAAGCATCTCGCCGAGCGGCCTGTAGAAGCGCGCCTCTGCCTCGAGACCCGCCGCGTAGTCCATCGCGCCCTCGCCGTTGCCGATCAGGGCGCGCGAATATGGCATCAGCATCTCGAGCAGCTGCGGGTCGCCCTGGGCGAGATCAGCGAGCGCCGAGCCCATGATCGCTGCGAAGTGCGGTTTCATCGTCTCGAGCACCTGGTCAACGCTCCACGGCAACTCCACGAGCTCCACCTCGGCACCTGCGGCACGCAGCGCTTCTCCAACCGCGAGCGTGTTGGCGATCACCTCGGGGTCAACCCGGTAGTTGCCGAGCGTCAGGCAGAGCGCGATGCGCGTGCCCGCGAGGCTTGTCACCGAGGCGTCGAGGCTGAGGCGTTCGCGAAGCGACGCCTGATCCCGCGCCCATGGCCCGGCGATGACGTTCTGCAGCATCGCAACGTCAGCAACCGTGCGAGCCATCGACCCGTCTGCGCAATACGTATCGCTGTTGAAGGGTGCCATGCCGGGCACGCGCCCAAATGGCGGCTTGAAGCCAACCACGCCGCAGTATGACGACGGAATGCGAATCGAGCCGCCAATGTCTGAGCCGGTGGCGAGCAGGGTCGAGCCCGCCGCCAACACGGCACCCGCACCACCCGACGAGCCGCCCGGAGTGAAGTCGGTATTGTGCGGGTTTCGGGTGGTGCCCCAGAGCTTCGAGTGTGTGACGGTTGACGCACTGAACTCGGGGGTCGTCGTGCGCGCGTGCATCACCGCGCCCGCGGCCTCGATGCGCTCAATGATGGGGTGCGTTTCTTCGGCGATCTCGCCCTTGAGTAGCAGCGACCCCTCTTCAAGCGACATGCCCGCGATCGGCTGCTCCTCTTTCAGCATCAGCGGAATGCCCTCGAGCGGGCGGGCAGTGCCTGTTCGGTAGCGACGCTCCGACTCGCGCGCGGCCTCGTAAGCCGAGTCGATCATCTCTTCGGTCACCGCGTTGATCGTGGGCTCGACGCGCTTCACGCGAGCAATCATGTCGGTCAGCAGCTCGACGGGCGAGAGCTCACCGCTCTCGAACAGCCCGGTCGCTTCGGTTGCGGTGAGGTGGGTGGCAGTCATGCTTGGTCCTTTGGTTTCGCCGTTGAAACGCTTCTTTTGCGTTGGATCGCAGCTGCGTACTAAGTACGCAGTGTGTCACCTCAAGTGTACAGTGGTGGGATGTCGCCACGTCAAGTCGCCGCTGAGCCCGGCGCTCAGCTCGACTCGCCCGCCCCGCTCAGCCGCGATGCCATTACGCATGCGGCAATCGAGTTCATCGAGCATCGGGGCCTTGAACGGTTGACAATGCGGGCACTCGCGCAGCAGCTCGGCTGTGGCACGATGAGCCTGTACCGCTATGTGGCGAACCGAGACGATCTTGTGGGCGCGATCATCGAAGAGCTCGTAGACCGCAGCGACTTGCCCGAGCTCGCGAGGCGGCGCTTCAAAAACTGGCAAGAGATGAGCGTGGCCGCGATCCTCGCGTATAAAGACCTTGCGGTCGCCTACCCCGGCTCGTTTGAGCTGCTCGCGCTCGCGCCCTATGACGCGGAGCCCGTTTCGAGCCACATCGAGCGCATGGCGACGGCACTGCAGGGCACGGGCCTCACCGAGCGGCAGGCCTACGAGGTGCTCGGCGGCCTCGACGCCTATGCAACGGGCTACCTGCTCGTCTGGGCGCGGGCACGGGGTGCCTCAGGCGACGCAAGCGGGCCAGCGGCGCTTCGCAAGATTCGCGACATTGACGAGTTCGAGCGCGGACTGCGCGTATTCGTTGCCGGGTACGAGGCTACGCTGCGCTAGCGTCCCGCACCGCCAACGCAATCGATGCGGTTACTTCGCGCCGTTCTTCTTGGAACGCAGCTTTCGAAACAACATCTGCCCTAGCAAGAAGAGAATGTAGAGCGAGAACAGCACGTTGCCGACGAAGGGGTCGAGCAGTGTCGCGAGCAGCGAGCTGAACGGCACGCAGACAGATGCGGCGATGCCGACGATCAGGGCCGCGCGAAGATCGATGTTCTTGCGCCGCATATTGCCGAGCGTGCCCGAGATCGAACCCGGGATCATCATGACGAGCGAGCTGCCCTTCGCAACGAGGTCGCTCGCGCCGAAGAAGAACATCAGCACGGGCACCACGATGATGCCACCGCCCACGCCGAGCACCCCAGAGAGCACCCCGGTGACGAAGCCGGTGAGCACGAGCATGACAACCGAGAGCACCCCGATGCCGATCTCTGAGTCACGCTGGGGTACTACCAGCCACAGACTCACGATCACCACCAGCAGGAAGCACATAAACGCCCACTGAATGACGCCAAGGGGCAGCCGGGCAAGCAGGTACGTGCCCAGCTGCGCCCCGAGCACGATGCCGAAGGCAAGGCAGAGCGCAGCGATCCAGTCGACGTGCCCCTGCACCCCATAGCTGATTGCGCCCACTACCGCGGTGGGAAGAATCGCCGCAACAGAAGTGCCAGCCGCAAGCTTCTGGTTCATGCCGAGCCAAAGCGCAAGGGCTGGAACGATGATGGTTCCGCCGCCGATACCGAAGAGCCCCGAGAGCAGGCCTGCCGCGAGGCCGACGAGAATCAGCGGAAGAGCGCCTGGGCGAGCGGAGTTGGTCATATCAATCTTTTCTTTCGGGGGTGTGTGCAAGAATCGGGCGGCCTGGCCGTGGCAGGTCGTTACACGACGATTGCTGAGCCGTCTGAGCGCGGATCGCTTGCGGCGGTGTAGCCGTCGCGCTCAACGCGAATAAGGTTCGAGTGGCCCAGGTCTTCACTACGGCTCTTCACTCGCCTCAGAGAGAAGCCCTCTGCTTCAAGCGCCGCCATCGTTGCTGCTGACACGTCTTCTTCGATCGTGACCGAGCGGCCTCCCGCGGCAGAAACCTCGTCGACCATCCATCGAGGAGCATCGACCGCTTCGTTGGGCTCGGCTCCGGCAAGCGATCTCAAGAGGAGCTGCGTGTGAATCTGCGGTTGCGCAGCGCCGCCCATCGTAGCTGTCACGTAGCGAACTTCTGCGCCGTCTATCACCAGCACCGGCATCAACGTGTGACGCGGGCGCTTGCCGGGGGCAAAAGCGTTGGGTGAGGTGGGGTCGAGCGAGAACGCGGTGCCTCGGTTCTGAAAGAGCACGCCCGTGCTCGGCTCGAGAATATGCGCACCAAAGCTCCAGTAGACCGAATTCACAAAAGATACGGCCCAACCGTCGGTACTAATCGCGCTGAAACCAACGGTGTCGCCGCTCGCCTTCTGCGCGCCCGAGATGGGTTGCTGCGGAGGCGCCGCCGAGATCAACTCGTCGCCTCCTATGCCACCCGCGAGTGGGTCAGCAAGAAATGCCGAACGCACCAGGTTTGCACGGTAGAACGCGTCGGCAAGTTGCCCGGCGCCTGATCCGAGAGGATCAGCAATGCCGTCTTCCACCTCACCGAGCACGCGCAAGTGCATGAATCCCGAGGTGTTCGGTGGGCTGGTCAGCACACGTAGGCCCTGAAACTCGCGTTCAAGGGGCTCTGCCCAGTAGGGCGCGTACTGTGCGGCGTCATCTAGCGTGATCTTGGAGCCGAGCTCGGCAAGGCCACTCACCCACCGCTCTGCGGTTTCACCGACGTAGAACTCGTCAGCACCCCGTGAAGCGATTCGGTCGAGCGTCTGGGCGAGGGCCGACTGCACCAGGGGTTCACCCTGCGCCAGCGGTTCGCCGTGGGGGTAGAAGACTGCGCTGGCACCAGGGTCTTGCTGCAGCGTCTCCCGGTCGCGAACCAGGGCCGCAGCAACCGACCTCGAGTTCGGCACGCCCTCGCGTGCGTACTCGATAGCCGCGCTGAAGTGCTCTGCCCAGCTTCGCTGCGCACCGTAGTCGTGCAGCGCTTTCCATCCGCGCACACCACCGGGCACAGTAATCGTGTCAACGTGGCGAAGCGGCAGCGCGTGGCCGTGGCTCTCACGCAGTGCCTCTATGCTCTGCCCACCGGGGGCCGTGCCCGTGGCGTTGAGAAACCTCACTTCGCCGTCTGGGCTGCGCACCAGCGCGACCAGGTCGCCGCCGAGAGCGACGTTGTTGGGATACACGACGCACAGCACCGCTGCCGCCGCTAGCGCCGCATCGATCGCGTTGCCTCCGGCCCGCAGGGCTTCCGCCCCGGCTTCGGTCGCCAGGTGGTGTGAGGTCGAAATAGCGCCGTTCATTGAAAAGCTACTGCGGGTCGAGCCCCAGGTCGCCAAGGCCGATGGCATAGCGGTACTCGTAGCCGGCCTCTTCGATGCGCGCCTTCGCGGGCGCCTGGCGGTCGACCACCACGGCCACACCGGCGACGATCGCGCCGACCTTCTCGAGTGCCTCGATCGCCTTCAGCGGCGAACCGCCGGTGGTCGAGGTGTCTTCGACCACGATGACGCGCTTGCCGTCGAGATCTGGGCCCTCGACCTGGCGGCCGCGGCCGTGGTCTTTCGGCTCCTTGCGCACCACGAACGAGTCGTAGGTCTTGCCGCGCGCGACGCCCTGGTGCATGATCGCCGAGGCGATGGGGTCTGCGCCCATTGTGAGGCCACCGACCGCAACCACACCGTCGACGTCGTCGATCAGATCGAGCATGACCTGCCCAATGAGAGGAGCCGCGCGGTGGTCGAGGCTCAGCTTGCGCAGGTCAATGTAGTAGGTGGCCTTCTTACCGCTCGTCAGGGTGAAGTCACCGTGAAACACGGCCTCGGTCTTGATGAGGTCGATGAGCTGTGCGCGCGCGTCTGTCATGCCCCAATTCTATAGAGTGACTGAGCCTGGGCCGATCCCGCGCAATGAAAAACGGGGCGGGGCCGAAGCCCCACCCCGTCAGATCACTTGACGCTCTCGAGAAAGTTGCGAGTGCGTTGCCGCTGCGGGTTGTCGAGCACCTCGCTCGGCGGGCCCGACTCGACCACGAGGCCACCGTCCATAAAGACGACCTGGTCGGCGACGCCCCGGGCAAAACCGATCTCGTGCGTCACGACGATCATGGTCATGCCCTCGTTTGCGAGCTCGCGCATGACGTCAAGCACATCACCAACGAGCTCGGGGTCGAGCGCCGAGGTCGGCTCATCAAACAGCATGAGCTTCGGGTCCATCGCGAGGGCACGAGCAATTGCCACGCGCTGCTGCTGACCGCCCGAAAGCTGCGCCGGGTAGTGCCCCGCGAAGTCTGCGAGACCGACGCGCGCGAGCAGGTCGAGCGCGCGCTGCTTCGACTCAGCCTTCGAACGCTTGGCCACGCCAACCGGCGCCTCCATAACGTTCTCGAGCGCGGTCATGTGCGGAAACAGGTTGAACTTCTGAAACACCATGCCGATGTTTTCGCGCTGCTTCGCGATCTGGCGCGGAGTCATCTCGTGGTTCTTGTTGCCCACGCGGCGGTAGCCGATGAGGTCACCGTCAACGATGATGCGGCCGCCGTCGATCGTCTCGAGGTGGTTGATGCAGCGAAGCAGTGTCGACTTACCCGAGCCCGAGGGGCCAAGCAGCACCGTCACCGAACCCGCCGGCACCGACAGCGAGATGTCTCGGAGCACCTGGTGCGCGCCGAAGCTCTTGCGCACCCGACGAATCTGCACGAGCGCATTCGGGTCGAAGCGCGACGGCTGCTCTGCCCCGGCGTGCGCAGCGCTTTGCGTTGATTCGTTCACCGTCATTCTCCAATCACAGTCGTCACGGTTGTTGCGGGTGCCGGCTCAGGGCCGGGCTTGCGGCTGTTCAGTGCCGCCTTGATGCGCTGGAACGGCGTGGGTGGCAGGTTACGCGTGGTGCCACGACCGAAGCGGCGCTCGAGGTAGTACTGCGGCACTGAGAGCACGCTCGTCAAGAATAGGTACCAGGCGCTGACCACAATGAGCAGCTCGACCTGCTTGAGGTTCGATGACGAGATGACCTGCGCCTGGGTGTAGAGCTCCATCACCGCGATGACAGAGAGCAGCGAGGTGTTCTTGAGCATCGAGATGAGTTCGTTGCCCATCGGCGGAATGATGACGCGCATCGCCTGCGGCAGGAGCACTCGACGGAACGTGTAGATGGGCGACATGCCGAGCGAGAACGCCGCCTCGCGCTGGCCTTCATCGACCGACATCATGCCGGCGCGCACGATCTCTGACGAGTACGCCGCCTGGTTCAGCGTCAGCGCGAGCAGGCCCGCAACGAGCGGCGTGATGAGGGTGTTCGTATCAATCGACCAGAACTCGATGTCGGTGAGCGGAATGCCGAGTCGCAGCTTGTCGAAAAGCAGGCCGAGGTAGCCCCAGAGCACAATCTGCACGAGCTGAGGGGTACCGCGAAACGCCCACACGTAGAACCACGAGACGCTTGAGAGCACGGGGTTCGATGAGAGCCGCATCGCGGCGATCACCACCGCGAGCAGAGTCGACACGACCATCGACACGACCGTGATGAGAATCGTCAGGCCGACACCGCTCAGAATGCGCGGGTCGAAGAGAAACTCGCCGACTGCAGCAAAGTCGAGGTTCGGGTTTGTCGCCACGGTCACGATGAACCATGACAGCAAGAGCAGTACGAGGATCGCGCTGACCCAGCGCCACGGGCGCCTCAGGGGCACCGCGACGATGTCGTCTTCGGTCGAAAACTCGAACGCCTGCGCGCCCGAGGCCGGAGTTTGGGCCGACATTAGGCGGCCGTACCCTGGTTGATCATTGCCGACTCGACCGCGTATGCGCCGATGTTGTTGCGATCAAGCACCTTCTGGTAGCTGCCCTCGTCAATGAGTGCCTGCAGCGCCTGGCGCACGGCCTCAATGAGCGCCTCGTCTTCCTTCAGAATGCCGATGCCCGAGTAGACCGGGTTGAAGCCCGCGGGGTTCTTCGGGTCACGCACGATCTCGAAAGCCTTGCCGTCATCGGTGGTTGCCACGACGTACTCGGCGACGACTGCGTCAGCGACGTATGCTTGGCTCTTGCCCGCGCGAAGCGCGGTCTGTGCGTCGAGGTCAGACGGCAGCTCCATCACGTTCACTCCGCAATCCATGGCACGCAGCAGATCGCCCTGCACGGTCGCCTTCTGCACTGAAACGGTGAGCCCGCAGAGATCGGTCTGCGTCTTGACTCCATCGGGGTTGCCCTTCTTCACAGCAACGGCGAACCCACCCTTGCTGTAGTTCACGAACGACAGCGTCTCTTGACGCTCCGGGGTGTCGTTCATGCCGCTCATGATGATGTCGTTCTTGCCAGCCTGCAGCGAGGGGATCACCGAGTCGAATGCCTGCTTGTTGATCGAGACATCGATGCCGAGCTTCTGGCCGAGCAGGCGCCCGAGTTCGGGGTCAAATCCGATCTCGCGATTTGCCTCGTCGTACATTGCCATTGGCGGGAACGGAATATCGACGGCGATGTCGATCTTGCCCTTCTTCACGATGTCTTCGGGCAGCAATTTGGTGAGCGCGGGATCAACCGTCGTCGAGACTTCGTCGCCCACGGGCAGATTGGGACCTGCCGGCTTCGCGTCTGCCGCACCCGCACAGCCGGTGAGCATGAGGGCTACAGCAGCGCTGGCTGCCGCGAGCAGAGTCATTGGGGTCTTCTTCATGGTGTCCTTCTTCATTGGAGGGGAAAGTGTTGATCTATGGATGGTGAGAGGTTGTCGGATGGGTGGGCGGTGAATGCCGGCCACCCGATCCTCGGATAAAAATTGAACGTCAGTGACCGAGCGCCGGCGCGTGCGTCGCCAGCAAATCGTCATAGGTTTCGCGGCGGGTCACGAGGCGCGCCTCGCCACCCTGCACGAAGACGATGGCGGGCTTAAGCGCGCCGTTGTAGTTGTTCGACATCGTGTAGGCGTAGGCGCCGGTGGTGGCCATGAGTACGAGGTCGCCCACGCGTGCCTCGGGAAAGTCGGCACCGTCGACCAGCAGGTCGCCCGACTCGCACTGGCGACCGACGAGCTGCACGCTCTCGACCCACGGCTCGTCGATGCGGTTGGCGAGCACGGCCTCGTAGCGCTGCTGGGTGAGGGCGATGTCCATCTGGTCGGCGAGGCCGCCGTCGATCGCGACGAACACCTCGCCAGTGCGCTTGACCGAAACCACGCGGTAGAGGGTCACACCCGCGCGGGCGATCACCGAGCGGCCCGGCTCGATCATAATCTTCGACTCTGCTGGCAGGTGCGCCTTTGCCGCAGCAACGATCGAGTCGAGGTAGCTCTCGACGCTCGGCGCCTCTTCGGTGTAGGTGTACTTCACACCGAGGCCACCGCCCACGTCGTAGGTTGCAAACGTGCCGGTCGATGAGATGTTTTCGACCGCCTGAGCGAACTGGTGGGTGTTCAAGATCTGCGAGCCGATGTGCAGGTGCACGCCCTCGAACTCGATGAGCGGGTGCGCCTGCATGCGCTCGATGGCAACCTTCGCCTGATCCATCGGCAGGCCGAACTTCGACTTGTCACCACCGGTCGCCTGCGAAGCGTGGGTCTCTGCCTCGACGCCTGGGATCACGCGCAGCAGCACATTCTGTGGGCGGGTCAGCAGGCGCTCGAGGCGCTCGATCTCGTCGAAGTTATCGACGATGATCGTGCCGATGCCAGCCTCAAGCGCGATGCTGAGTTCTGCGTCGGTCTTGGCGTTGCCGTGAAAGTGCAGGCGGGCGGGGTCGACACCGGCCGCGAGCGCGAGCTTAATCTCGCCACCACCGGCGACGTCAATCGAGAGCCCCTCTTCGTGCGCCAGCTGGTACATGCCAACTGCAGGAAACGACTTCGACGCGTACAGCACCTCTGAGTTGGGCCAGCGCTCTCGCAGGCCGTCGATGAAGCGGCGAATCTGGCGGCGCAGGCCGGCCTCGTCGACAATGTGGAGTGGGGTGCCATACTGCTCCGCCAGTGCGGTGACCGAGACGCCGCCGATCGCGAGCTCGCCTCCGGTTTCGCCGTCGATGCGGCTCGACTCCTCAGGCAGAATGCTCCAGAGTTCGCCGAGGCGGGTACCTTCGGCGGTGGGCTGGTTGAGTGTCGTCTCGTTCGACAATGAGTCCTCCATTCGCGACGTTGCGAAGTCAGCCTAAGCTGCGAGGCGTCGTAATTTTTTAGAGAAATCAGATAAATTATGTGAATGACCGCAGCATTATCGACAAATGAGTCAGTGCCGTCCTTTCGTCTAGGTGAGCTCATTGAGCAGCTCGGCTCGCGCACCGTCACGCTGCTCGGGCCCGCAGACCCAAACCGCCTTGTGCTCGGGGCCGAGTTTCACGACCCTGTCGACGAGCTCACCGAGCAGGCAGGCACGCTGCTCATCGTCTCGGCCGGGGCACACCTGCACACGGCCGAGCTGCAGGCACTCGCCGCGCGCGCGGCCGATCTCGGCTACGCAGCAATCTGCCTCAAGTGCTTCGATGAGAGCGCCCAGACCATCGCGGCGATCGCAGAAACGAGCGGCCTGCCCATCTTGCGGGTTGCCCCACGAGTCGGCTGGCGTCTCTTTGAGGCGCTCGTCGGTGGCCTGCTCGGCGAGCAGCGCTCGAGCGGCGATGCACACTTCGACCGAGGTGCTGAGCCGCTGTTTGCGCTCGCGAACGAGCTCGCGAGCCACTTTGGCGGCTCGGTGGCGATCGAAGACCTTGGCCGCAGAATCGTCGCCTACTCGTCGGTGCCGGGGCAGCTCATCGACTCGCTGCGAACCAGGGGCATTCTCGCGCGCAAGGTGCCCGAGTCTCCCTTCAACGACGACCAGTATCGCACCGTGATTCGTTCTGAGGCGCCCGTGAAGTACCCGCAGCTCGGCGACGAGTACCCACGCGTAGCCTATGCGATTCGCGCGGGCGCGCTGCCGCTCGGCACGATCTGGGCGATCGACGCATCGGGTGAGGGGCCCCTGACCACAGAACAGCACCAGCTGATGCAGCGGGCGAGCGGCATCGCGGCAGCGCACATGCTCGACGACATTCGCGTGCGCGAGGCCGGCCAGGCGCCCCGCGAAGAGCGTCTTCGCACCCTGCTCGCAGGCAGCGCCATCATCGGCACCGAACTCGCCGAACTCGGCATTCCCGAAGAGCGCGGCGCTCAACTGCTCGCCTTCGACCCGGGCCGTGACGAGCACCCGACCACGCTCGCCCAGTTGCGGTCAACGGTGCAGCGCCACCTCGCTCTGCACCGTCCAGAGGCCGCCACCGTGGTGCGTCGCGGGCGCGTCTACTCGCTCATCTCACACCAAGAGCCAGCGCAGCTCGGGCGCATCGTTGATCCTCTGCTACCAATTCTCGACCGCCTCGTCGGCACCGAAACCGGCGCCAGAGATGCGACCGGAGGCATCAGGCTCGCCTCACCAGGCACGACGCACCGCGCGAGCGGCGTTGCAGAGCTGCGCGAACAGGCCGACTGGCTCTTCGACACGGCGTCGCGGTGGCCCGACGCGGCGAGCGGGCGCATGCTGACGCTCGACCGCCTGCGCCCCCAGCTGCTGCTCGAACGCTTGCGCGAGCTGCTCGCAAACGACCCGGCCCTCGTCGACCCGTGGGTGGCCAGGCTCGCGACCGAGCAGCCGGCAATTGCCGAGGCCGTGCTCAGGTGGTGCGAGGCGTTCGGTAACGTGACGCAGGCGGCGCGCGCGGCGGGCGTGCACGAGAACACTATTCGCTACCGGGTGAGAAAGGCTGAGGAGCGGTACCGGCTCGACCTCGGCGATGCCGACTCGCTCATCTCGACCTGGGTACAGTTGCGCTTGCAATTACAGGCCGTTGGCGATGCTCGCACCATAGGCTAGGCGGTATGCAGCACGAGGATCGCCCGGCCCCGAGCACCACGGCGCCCGAAGGGCAACTGAAGGCGCTTGCGTCGCTCTTCGACCGTGGCCCGGCAGCGCTGCTCACGGGTGCCGGCATGAGCACCGATTCGGGCATCCCCGATTACCGCGGCGCGGGCACTCCCCCGCGCACCCCGATGAGCATCGACCAGTTCACACACGACGAAGCGTACCGGCGCCGGTTTTGGGCCGGCGCGCGCGTTGGTGCGTTGCGGCTTGAAGACGTACGGCCAAATTCGGGGCACGAGGCAGTTGCTGCACTCGAGGCCGCGGGGCATCTCACGGGCGTCATCACACAGAATGTCGACGGCCTGCACGGTCGCGCTGGCACCACAAACATCGCCGAACTGCACGGCAACGGGGCCACGATTCGCTGCGTGCCCGAGGGCCATCGATTCTCGCGCGCCGAGGTGCTCGCGTGGTTTGATGTCGCGAACCCGGGTTTTGCAGAGCGCAACGATGGCGCGAGGATCACGCCTGACGGCGATGCCGACGTGGCCGATACCGCGGGTGTGCGTGTGCCGATCTGTCCAGCCTGCGGCGGCATGCTGCGCCCCGATGTGGTGTATTTCGGTGAGCATGTGCCGCGCGAGGTGTTTGCGCACGCCGCAGAGATCGTTGCGGCGGCTTCGTCGCTGATTATCGCTGGCTCGTCTCTTGCCGTGAACACGGGTGTTCGCCTGATGCATCGCGCCGAGGCGCGCGGGCTGCCCGTTGCGGTGATCAATCGCGGGCCGACGCAGATCGACCGTCGAGACTCGGTGACCGTGCGCATCGAAGCGGGTACGAGCGAAACGTTTGCCCTTTTGGCCAGGCTGCTCGGCGTGGTCGGTTAGCGCGCCAGGCTCAAAAATAAAGGGATCGGGCCTCACCCTTGGGGAGGTGAAGCCCGATCCCTGTCCGATCAGTGCCGCGGTTTGTCTTTGCCTACCTGTTGGGCAGTCGGCAGAGACAAACCGCGACGCTGAAACTATGCGTGCCGCGCCTGCTGGCGCTTGCGGCCCGCGAGGTAGGTGCCACCGCCAAGCAGCAGCATCAGGGCAATCGCGGCCAGCACGCCACCGGCGAGGTCACCGCCGGTGACCACCAGCGGATCAACCGGCTTCACCTTGACCACCGCGTCATCGATCAGCACCGATTCTTCGGTGAGCTGCGACTCGGTCGTCACCTCGGCAACGTTGGTAATCTCGTGGTTTGGCTGGTCGTAGGCGGCCTGCAGCACGTTGACCACGAGCAGCAGCTCGACCTTCTCGCCGACGCCCAGGGGCTTGGTGAGGGTCCAGGTAACCAGACCGTTCGCGTGGTCGACCGTCGCGCCCTCCGGCAGCTTCGGCGACTCGCGGAAGCTGAGACCAGCGGGCAGCTGGTCGGTCACGGTGATCGGGCCGAGATCGGTGTGCGGGCCGAGGTTCTCGACCGTGATCGAGTACGTGCCGGCCTTACCCACCTTGAACTCGCCAACCGCGGTCTTCTCGAGCACGAGGGTCACCAGGGGCTGCACGAGAATCGGGTCTTCGAACTCGTTGTTCTCGGGCTCGGGGTCGGGCTCGTTCGCGTCGGTGATCGCGACGTGGTTCACCACGTCGTTTGCCTCACCGTCGGTCTCGCTGAACGCCTGCTCGTGCACGATGGTGTCGATTACGAGCGACGGCACGCTCGCGCCCACCTCGGTCACGCCGGTGTAGGTGGCGACAACCTCGGTCGTTTGCGTCGGGTCGTAGACGTCGGGTGTGATCGAGTCGATCACCCAGCCGGTCGGCTGATCGTCTGCATCGAGCACAGGGCCGACCACACTGGTCACCTCGAAGCCGACCGGCATCGTGTCGGTGATCGTGAAGCCACTCGAGACCGACGGGCCGTGGTTGGTCACGTCGATGGTGAACGGCAGCGCTTCACCCACGATCACGCGATCACGATCATCGGCTACCGGGTGCGACTTCGTGATCTCGAGGTCGGCCGAGCGCGTGATGTTAAGCGCAGCGTCATCGGTATTCGGGTGCGGATCAACAGCTGGTTCGGGGGTGCCCGAGGTCACCGTCGCCGTGTTCAGCAATGCTGGCACGTCAATTGAAGTTGCCTCGAGACTAGACGAGAGCAGCACATCGAAGAGGATCGGCGGGGCCGCGGTTGCGGCTGCCCCCACGATGGGCAGGCCAACGTTTGCCCCACCGGCCACGCGGGTGAAGGTCACGACCTGTGGCACTGCGGGGTCGTAGTCGGCGGCATCGATCGCCCAGTTCGCGGCGGTGTTACCGACTGGCCCGACGTAGGCGACGCCGAGCGGCAGCGTATCGGTCACCACGAGGTCGGGCACCGCGTCGCTCGGACCGTAGTTGGTCACATCGAGACGGTAGCGCGCTTGTTCGCCTGCCACGGCCGAGGTGACCTCGGTCGTGTTGTCTTCTGGGTCGACGGCCGTCTTCACGAGGCCGAGATCGGCCTGAGTAGTCACCGTGATGTCTACCCTGCTCGACTTGTGGCGCGGGTCGTCTTCGGGGTCAGCGAAGGTGCGGCTATCTGTCCAGCTGAGGTCAGCGACGTTCGTGAACGGGTTTGTCTGAGTGGTGGTGGGCAGACCGCTGGCAATCTTCGCGACAACCGTGATGGTCGAAGTGCCCACCGGGTGCGCACCAACGTAGTCGCAGCTGCCGCTCGAAGCACCCGCCGCTGCTACGCAGGTCCAGTTGGTGCCAGACATCGAGACCATTGTGAGGCCACTCGGCAGGGTGTCAACGACGCGAGCCGTAGGCGCCGCAGATGGGCCAGAATTGGTCACTGTCAGCGTGTAGCTGACGTTCGTGCCAGCAAGCCACGGGCCGTCTGCAACGGTCTTCACGATCGACATCTCGGCGAGGGTATCGATGCGCACGTTCGCGTCGTCGGTGTTGTTCGCCGGGTTGGGGTCGTTCTGACCGGTCACCGTGGCCTCGTTGCGAACGCTGGCGGCAGCACCGTGGGTCGAGGCGACAGTTGCCTGCAGCTCGATCACGATCTGGTTGCTGCCCGTCGCCGATGAGAGCGTGCCCGTGTCTGGCAGCGCCACCCAGCTGAGGTTCTGACCCACCACCGCGGGCTCGGCCGACACGCCGCCTACCGTTGCCGAGCCGGCAACGTAGGTAAAGTTTGCGGGCAGCGCATCGGACACGCTGATCGGGCCAACCGCGTGGCTCGGTCCGTTGTTCGTAACCGTCAGACGGTAGGTAACCACGTCACCCGCGTGCACGACTGGCAGATTCGGGGACTCTGGGAGCACGGTGCCAGCAAGACCACTGATCACGTCTTTCTGTATTGACAGGTCAGACACTCGGTTCGAGTTGAAGCCCTCGCACGCACGTGGCTGGCTGCTGTTGTCAGCGGAGCCGGCCTGTACGCAGTTGCTTACATTTTCGGGGGTCGAAGCCGAGGTGCCGTACTCAACCACGAATTGACGTGAAGCACCGACCGGCAGCGTGTTACTGTCGCTGGTCAGGCTGAACTGATCCCAAGTACCGTTCGTGTGCAGGCTACGAGTCCAGGTCGCGGGCGACACTGCTTCGAAGCCCACATAGCTGAGGCCTGTCGGCACTTCGTCTACGACAACCACGTTGCGGGCCACCGCCAAACCATTGTTCGACACGGTGACGAGGTAGTGCACCGGGTCGCCTGCGCGCACAGGAGGCACAGGATCCTGTTCGGCGGCGGGCTTCCACTCGCCGTTGACCTCCACCACACGCACCTTCGAAACACCGAGGGTCGTATTGAACGTCGGGGTCGCAGGAACGGTGCTGGAGTTGTTCGAGGTCTTCGGGTCTGGGGTGAGGCCAGCGCCCGGGGCAATAGTCGCGGTATTGCGGATGCTACCGTCACCCTGCGGGCCCGAGGCCGGAGTCCATGTGGGGTCAACGGTACCGTTCAGCGTGATTGCTGGCGCTCCGCCGACAGACATCGACAGGTAGCTCGCGTTCAGCGTGAAGGTGATCGTGTCGCCCGCATCGGCAGGGAACCCGCCGGGCACGGTAGCCGTCCAAACGGCATTGGTCAACATGATGACGCCGTTGACGCCTGCGGGCACCGTGTCTGTGATCGTAATCGGGCTTGCCTCGGTGTTGCGCGAGACAGAGGGGCCATTGTTGCTCGGCGTGATCGTCCAGCTGATCGAGCCGCCTGCGTTCGGCGTCGCCGGCGTAACCGACTTCGCTACCTGCAGATCTGCGCTCTCGATGAGCGTGCGGCTGTCATCGTCGGTGTTCGGGTTGGTCGCAGTCGGCCCCTGAGTCTCGGGCTTCTCATAAGTGCGGCCAAGCACGGTTGCCTGGTTGCTCACCGCGGCACCGGGCACCGCCGAGGTCGACACTGTCACGTTGGCTCGCAGCACAATCTTGTCGCTGCCATTGGCAAGCAATCTGGTGTCGTTGGCACCCACGCTGAACGAGGTTCCGGTGTAGGTGCCAATAGTGGACTCAACACCGGTCGGGCTCACGTAGACCGCAGTCCAGTCGCTGACCGTCACACCAGCCGGGGTGGTCGGGGTGTCGCTGACCGCGAACGGGCCATAGCTATCGGCGGGCCCGTGGTTCGTGACCGTGATCTCCCACTGAGGCTGCGTGTAGACGCCGGTCTCAACACTCTGCCCGATGACCCACTGGTTTGCGGCCACGCCAGCGAGCGGGTGATCTGCCGGAATAGTGTTCGTCGTGCCACCCTTCGCCTGCTTCACAAGCTTCAGGTCTGCAACTCGCAAGAACGCGCTGTCGCTCGCGTTCGGGCCGGTGTAGCTGCCCGACTGATTCGCACTCAGGTTTGTGCGGTCAGTTGTCACTGCCGACAGCGTGTTGGTGTGCGGATTCGAGTTGCCGACACCCGGGGTCGCGAGCGCCTCTGGATTCATCGGTGTCGCGGTGTAGCGGATCACGATGCTCTGACCCGGCAGCAGTGTGGCCGCAGGCACACCGTTCACCGAGTCCGCACCGAAGGTCCACACGAGCGGACCGGTCGGGCCGCCGGTCGGAGCGGCGGCGGCCTGGGCCGCACCACCAACGGTGATGCTGGTGACCGCTGTGAACTGCCAGTTTGCGGGCAGCGTATCGGTCAGCACAACCTTCTGAGCTGCACCCTGGCCCGAGTTCGTTGCGGTGAGCTGCCACTCGAATGGCTCGCCGACATATGCGGTTTTGGAGCTGTCGACGGCGGCCTTCGCAAGCATCACCTTCGGGAAGAGCGGGGTCACCGATGCGCTCGAAGTGGTTCCCGTCGTCGGAATAGTAACGGTACCGTCTCCGCTCGGACGCGTGCCCGGCTTGCCTGTCGCGCCCGGCTGGTACAGCCAACCACCGGTCGTTGCCGAGGTATAAGACACCACCTTGCCCGTGTTCTGCTGGGCCACGCCAACGCTCCACGTCGAGGCGTTTGTCGAGGCGGGGTTCGCCGATACCAGCGAGCCAGCTGCTGCAAACTTCGCGTCGTAGGTGAGGTCAAGCGAAGCGGCGGCAGCGATAGCGCTCAGGCCGGTCCAGGTGATCGTGCCACCGGCACATCCGGTGACCGGGGTCGACGAGTACACCCCACCGGTGGGCAGAATGTTTGTCACGCCGACAACGTCTTCTGGCAGGCAGTCGGTGATCGCACCGCTGTAGGCAGGGCTATTGCCGATGTTCGAGACACGCAGACGATAGGTGAAGACCTGATCAACGTTGCCGGTCTTCGATGCAGCATACGTCGTGTCGGCCGCACCCTGCAGCTTCACCTGCTTCTGAATCCTCAACTCGGGGTTCAAGATTGTCACGGTCGCTGTGGCGGGTGCTTCGATCCGGGTGCCAGGAACGTCATCAGCCGAGTTCGTGTTCCACGAGAAGGTTGCCGTGTTGTCTGGTGTGCCCGACACGACCGAGTCTAGAATTTTCGCCTGGTAAGTGACGACGACCTGACGGGCTGTAACTGCCGTAGCGATCGTGCCCGCACCGATGACCCAGTTCAGCTGCTGGCCGCTCGCGACGTCACCTGTCTTCAGTGGCTCGTTCGTGACAAGCGGGCCGCCGGCGAACGTCGCGACTGCAGAGTTCTCAACGTACTCGATACCTGCTGGCAACTGATCCTTCAGATCAACGAAGTAATAGTTCGCGTTTGCCGGAATGGTGGTCGTGAGCGTGTAGGTCACGGTAGCACCGACCGGCGCCGAGGTCGGCGAGACCGACTTCGCCTGTGTCGCAGAAGCGACCGGCACCGTGTCTTGCGCGAGGGCGGTGCTCTCGCCGCGTCGGTCGGTCGCGTTAGGGCGCGAGTCAGGAAGCGTGTACCCGGTGATCTTCGCGTGGTTCGTGTAGCTCACACCGCCGGCCGCGTCAGGGTTCACCGTGGTGGTAAACGAGAGCGTTGGGGTAGCGCCTGAGTTGATAGCGCCAACTTGCCAGCGAATCAGCGTGCCAGAGCCCCCAGGGTCGTTGGTGTTGATGACCGCGTTCGCTCCCGTACCCGCAACAGAGCAGTTCACGCCGCTCACAACTGCAGCGGTGCCCTGACTTGGCGTGATCGCTGTGATTCCGGTGAAGCCAGCGGGCAGGCAATCGTAGACGACTGAGTCGAACAGGGTCGGGCGATCAGCTGTGTTGCCCGCGGTCAGCGTGAACTCCACCGCACCGCTGGCGCCGTCGACACCGGTGTGGCGCTTTTCGAGGGTCGCCTGAGGCGCAATGAACGGCACCGAAGCGTCGTCGTCGAGCACCTTCGCGGCACCCTGGCCGTTGTTGTAGGTGAACGTCGCAACGTTGTAGAGCGTATTGCCGTGCGACAGCGCACCGACCGCAGTCGGGCCGTCTGCCACGCGCACGCGCAGGTGCACGGTAAAGACGCGATCCTCGTCGTCCGCATCGAATCGCTGGTCGAAGGTGAGCGTACCGGTGGCGTTCGCGAAGGTGAAATTCCCCGCGTTTGCGTTGCTCGGATACGTCACCGAAGTGCCGGCCGGCTCGACCGTGTAGTTGATGCGGGTGCCAGTCTCGCTACCGAGTGTGAAGTAGCCGCGGTCGGCGAGCACCGCGCCCGCTGGCACGCTTGTGTACGCGGGAACGGTCACCTTGTAGTCGAAGGTCGCGAACTCGCCCTGAACAATCTGGCCGTTACCATTGTTCGTACCAAGGTTGTTCTCACCGATGGGGGCAGACGAGGCAGGATTCGGCCCAATCTCTGTCGCGGCCAGCTCCTTCGCGAACTCGGCATCGGGCAACGTGAAGCCCGATGGGTCGGTCATGAAGTCGGCGGCGACCGGGTAGGAATCGGGCACGGAGCTCGCCGCACGAGCCGACACCGAGAGCGCGGTTTCGTTCGACTTCCGGTGGTCGACGCCTTCCGAGCTGCCGCCCGTCGGCACCTGAGTGGTCGGGCTGGCCGTCGGAACGTTTGCGATGACGGTGCTGGTGTCGTTAACGTTCTGCACATCGAACTGGACGATCGACGCGGTGTTCGTGAACTGCTGCGCAATCAGCGCAGGGTCACTATCAGTGTCACCGTCTGGCACGTTGATCGTGTAGAACAGCGAGATTCCGCGCTGGATCGCGTCATCAGCGTCCGTGGCCGGCGTCGATCCGGGAACAGGCGCTGTCACAGTCCAAACGACGATGCTTCGGCCGCTGTAGCCGGGGTTGATCTGCCCCCACGAAGCGAAATCAGTGTCTCCCGGATTGTAAGCGTGAGCGGTAAATGCAGAGGTTGCTGTTGCCGCGGCATCGTCGGCCCAGATTTCCGCGTTCGCCGTAATCGTGTCGGTGGTCTCGTTGTAACCCGCGAGATCCGCTGCCTGAATGCCTTCGGGCAGTGCGTCCCAGATCTGGTACCCGGTCGTCACTGAGGCGGGCGAAGTCACGTCGAGACGGAACTTCAGCGCGTCGGCCTGCACGACTGGCCCGCGATCCTGCATGTCGACGTTGCTGTTTACCCCGTAGCTATCTGCACCGACGCTCGCGATGCCCTTGACGAGACGCGGCGACATGTCGGGAACGATCTCTGCCTGGCGTCGCTGGAAGAAGATCTCGCCGTCGACGTTCTCTTGCTGGTACTTTGCTAGGTTCTGGCTCAGGTCGGTCTTGCCGAACGCCTGCGCGTCGCTGATGGTGACCTTAATGTAGAAGTCGAGATCGATGCCGCCCGGCCAGAACCGAGCGCTCGAGGCGCTGGGGCCGCTCGAGTAGCAATCAGCCGAACCGAGTGTCCAGGTGAGGCGGCTGTTGTTGTCAGACAGGGCAACCTTGCCGACGAACTCATCGAAAGCGGTTGCCGAGTCGGTGTAGCTGCACTCGGGCGTGATCTCAAGCGGGCTGCCGGCGTCAATCGTAATGGGCACGCCGTTCTGAGATGCGACCACCCGAAGGTTTGAAGAGGCGCCCCACTCGTTCGCGGCATCGAGACCATTCGGGTCGAACCTGACGCCCTGCGGCAAGAAATCAGTGAGCACGGGGTTGCGCACCTCGGCACCACGCGCAGTGTCCCAATGAATCTTGAACCAGACCTGGTCACCGATGCCGAACGGCTTGGATTCTTTGCCGGTCCACGGATACGCAGGATCAGCCGGGTCGGTGACCGCGCCGCTGCCATAGTCGAGCGCCACGACGCCGTCGGCATCGAGCGCACCGAGGTCAGGCGTGTTGCGCAGCAAAGACTTCTGTGTGTCGCTGTAATTCGTCACGACCGTTGCCTGCGAGTCGTCCCAGGTGAAGTAGTCGTCGCCGACCTCGGCCCCGCCGTCGTTGACGAGCCCATCAGTCTCGGTGCGCGGCGTGGTCTTCGCCTCGATCTCGGCGGTGTTGATGACAGTGTCGCCCGAGCTCGTCGCGCCGTTCTTACCGTCGGCGCCGTCGGTGACGTAGCTCTGATTCTGGCGTGCCGAGTAGATAATCTCGATCTCCGCATTCGGCGCGGCGAACGCGTCAGCGTTTGGCGTATCGAGCACGAACTGCTGCGTGAATCGGCCAGTGGATGAGTCGAAGGCGACGCTCGCAACAGTCGCGCCCGAGAGCTTGGCATCCTCGGCGTCGTCGCTCTCCGCATCCCACTTGCACTCAGAAAGGCCCGCCGCATCAAGTGCCGTGTTCCACTCCTCGAGCGTCGCAGGCACCGAGCCCAGCAGCAATTCATCGGGAGCAGCAGCCGTGGGCGGGTACACCGGGCACAGGCCGTTCGCAAAGGTATCACTGATGTGTGTGGTGCCACCGTCGACTGCAGCCCCAACGTACTCGCTCGTCTCGATCGTCACGCGGTAGTCGGCGATGTTGCCCTGTGCGAATGACGCCTGGCTCGACCAATCGCCGCCACCAATGCGCACCGACTTCAGCACACGCACGTCAGTGACCTGCACCGAGTTATCGGCGTGGTCCTCGCTCCAAACCGGGGTCAGGCCACCGCTGGCACCACGCCAATTACCGCCACCGATCACCGTGTTTGTCAGCGCTTTAGTTTGCTTGTCACCCTGGAGCGCCCCACTGTTTGCGGTGCCCTGTCGGGTCGATGCGCCGCGGTTGTTGTCGAGGTTGGCGCCTTGCGCACCGGTCGTGGCCGGAGTGCCGGGCGTCGTGCCCTCAAACGTCATGGTGTTCTCAAACAGTGGCACGCCCGCGCGGTAGCTGATGGTCGTGATGCCGGGCACGCCAGCGGTACCCGGGAAGGTCTGTTTCGAACCAGCTGTTGAGGTGTTGGTTCTCGGCAAAGCACCAAGATTCCAGGTCACCTTCGTAAAGACCTGCCCGCCGCTGCTGGAAGTAAACACGCCGTCAACGAGTGTGCCCTGCACAGTCTCGACAGTCGCTGCATCAAGGCAGTTCGCGCCGGCGCCACCGGTCATCATCTCGCCTGAATCTAGCCACTCTTCATCACCGGCATCATTGCCAGCGTCAGTAGTGTTATCGCTGGCGGTGCACGACCCGAGATATTCAAGGCCCGCTGGCAGGTAATCGACCACCGTCGAGTCAGAAAGGGGGCCCTCGCCGGTGTGATGCACCGTCAGTGTGTAGATGGTGGTGTTGTCGTGCACACCGCGCAGCAGCTCGCCCTCTGGCGCGCCTGCGACGCTCTTTTCAACGCGCAGTGCGCGCATCTTCGGGTCAATCTCGTCTACTCCGGGGGCTGAGGTCGCGGTCTTCGCGTCGGTACCACCGACTCCGGTGCCTCCGGGGAACACCGGAATGAAACGTTCCATCGCGCTCGTGTAGGCGCGCACCGCAACTTCGAGCTTGTCACCGACCGCGTAACCGCCCGCGATGCCACCTGTATCGGTCGTGTTTACTTTCGGGCGCAGTTCAATCGACCCGCTCTGGGTACCGGTTGCGGGCAAATCAGAGAAGTTCTGGAACACCGCGTACTGTTTGCCCGCAGGCACAGCACACTTGCCAGAAGCTGCCGGTGTGGGGTCGACAAGCCCGAGGTTGGTACAGGTATAGGTGGCGTCAGCCATTTCACCCGGCAACACGGTGCCTGCAGGGTAGACAGCGGTGGGGGTGCCAAACGAGCCACCGACAATGTCGACCGTCGCAGGCAGCAGTGCGGTGATGCTGAGGTTGTAGATCGCTGTTGCGCCCGCGGGGTTTGCGATGCTCACGTCGACGACAACGTCTTCACCGAGCACCGGCGACTCTGCGATGCCAACATTGACGGTAGGCGCAATCGGCGCGGCCAGCGCACTCTGCACACCAATTCCGGCGACGACGGCCATGCCCGCAAGCAATGTCGCTGCTGCGCCACCTGAAATGAGTTTTTGTGCTCGCGTCCAACGGTGCGCACGCGTGTTACCCGACACTGAAAGCTCAGCCACTTGATCCCCCAACAGATCTAGAAGAAGCGCCTCGTTGCGTTCCGAACCCCCCGGTATCGGAACGCAACGAGCACTAGAGAGAACCGCACAAGAGGCGGTTCACAACTAACCGTAACGTTACCACGTGGTTTCGGCCACGAGCGAAAGGGGTAATTATGGGTGAAGATTATTTCGGTGAGGGTGCAGAAGCGACCTCGGCTACCCTTGGTTGCGTGACAAGGATCGACCCCTCCGCGCCCAGGCTAAGCCACGATGAGTGGCGACGCCTCGAACACGCGCACCATGAACGGGTCGATGCGCTCACCACCGCCCACCTCACCCGGCGGTCGCGCGGCGAGCGCCATCCTGTCGAAGATTTTCTCTGGACCTATTATTCGGTAAAACCGGCAGAGCTGCGTCGTTGGCACCCGGGGGCCGGAGTGCTACTCGAACACGGGGGCGAGGATCGCCTAACCTGGCGCCACTACACCGCAGTGGGCGATGGTGTCACCGTTGACCTTGACGCGTTCTTCGAGAAGCGCAGCGGTACCGTCAACTACGTCGATACCCTGCTGCGGGCGACACTCGAACGCACCCCGCGCTTCGGCTGTTTCGGCTTGCATGAGTGGGCGATGGTCTACCGCCTCACCCCCGAGCAACTGCGGCACGTCGGGCTGCCCCTGCGCATCGGGCACGAGGCGACCGATCTCGTGGTCGAGTCGAACCCGATCAATTGCACGCACTTCGACGCGTATCGCTTCTTCACAAAGCCGGCCGAGCCGCTGAACTCGCTGCGCCCGACGCGCGAGAACCAGCCCGAGTTCGAGCAGTCGGGGTGCTTGCACGCCGGCATGGATGTGTACAAGTGGGCAGTGAAGCTCGGGCCGATCGTGCCTGGCGAGGTGCTGCTCGATGCGTTCGAGCTTGCCCGCGACGTTCGCGAGGTCGATATGCGGGCTTCTCCCTACGATGTGAGCGCCTATTTTGGCGCAGATGGATCTCTGCTGGCTGCGATCCAGATCGAGACGCCCTCGGGCAAACGCGAGTATGCCGAGCTGCAGCGGGGGTTTGCCACACGTGGCAACGCACTGCGCGAACGGGTGATTGCGGCGATCAAAGTTGCCCGCGCGTCACACGCAAGACCCACGCGCGATCTCGCAGCTTGACCTTGAGCGATGAGCGTCGAGATCGCCCGAGTCATTCCGCAGGCGTCGAGCCCTCGGCGATGGTCTTGTGGTGCACGTCGCGCTCAGGGCGAGGGCCATTTCTGGCCCTCGTGCGCGACCGTGGCGAGCCCCGTGCCGGGGGCGCCCGAGTCATTCCGCAGGCGTCGAGCCCTCGGCGATGGTCTTGTGGTGATGAATCACCTCGGCGACAACGAAGTTGAACCACTTCTCGGCAAACTCGGGGTCGAGGTGCGCGTCTTCGGCGAGTGCGCGCAGGCGCGCGATCTGGCGCACCTCGCGGTCGGGATCGCTGGCAGGCATGCCGTGCTCGGCCTTCAACTCACCCACCTGCTGCGTACAGCGAAAGCGTTCGGCGAGCATGTGAATCAGCGCAGCGTCGATGTTGTCGATGCTGCCGCGCAGCGCGAGCAGCGTAGCCTCGGGCGATCGATCGCTCACAGTGCTTCTCCGATCCTCGTTTAGTCGAGCAGATCGTGGCGCACGACCACTTGCTCGCGCTCGGGGCCGACGCCGATCGCCGACATGCGCGATCCGCTCATCTTTTCGAGCGCAAGAATGTAGTCTTGGGCGTTCTTCGGCAGGTCTTCGAAACGGCGGGCATCCGAGATGTCTTCAGACCAACCCGGAAACTCGACGTAGACCGGCTTCGCGTGGTGAAAATCGCTCTGGTTGACGGGCATCTCGTCGTGGCGCACGCCGTTTACGTCATAGGCAACACAGACGGGGATCGTCTCGAGACCCGAAAGCACGTCGAGCTTGGTCAGCACGAAGTCGGTGACACCGTTGATGCGTGCCGCGTAGCGAGCCATCGGGGCGTCGTACCAGCCGCAGCGGCGCAAGCGCCCGGTCGTCGTGCCGTACTCGTGACCAACCTTCGCAAGGTGCTCGCCCATCTCATCGAAGAGCTCAGTGGGGAACGGGCCGGCACCGACGCGGGTCGTGTACGCCTTGATCACCGCGATCACGCGATCGATCTGGTGCGGCGGCAGGCCGCTGCCTGTCGAGGCACCGCCAGCGGTCGCGTTCGACGAGGTGACGAACGGGTAGGTGCCGTGGTCGATATCGAGCATGGTCGCCTGGCCCGCCTCGAAGAGCACGGTCTTGCCGGCCTGCATCGCCTCGTGCAGCATGAGGCCGGTGTCGGCCACCATTGGCTCGAGCAGTTCGCGGAAGCTCAGCAGCTCTTCAACCACCTCGTCGACGCCGATGGCGCGGCGGTTGTAAATCTTGACGAGCACCTGGTTCTTGAAGTCGAGGGCCGCCTCAACCTTCTGGCGCAGGATGCTCTCGTCGAAGATGTCTTGGATGCGAATGCCCACTCGGTTGATCTTGTCGGCATAGGCCGGGCCGATCCCGCGCCCTGTAGTGCCAATCTGGCGCTTGCCAAGAAAGCGCTCGGTGACCTTATCAAGCGTGCGGTGGTAAGCCGTGATGACGTGCGCGTTTGCGCTGATCTTCAGCTTCGAGGTGTCGAGGCCGCGCGCATTCAGGGCGTCGAGCTCTTGCTTGAGCACGGCGAGGTCGACGACCACACCGTTCGCAATGATCGGGGTGACACCAGGCGTCAGAATGCCCGATGGCAGCAGGTGCAGGGCGTACTTTTCGTCACCAATGACGACGGTGTGGCCGGCGTTGTTGCCACCGTTGAACTTCACGACATAGTCGACACGGCTACCGAGCAGGTCGGTCGCGCGACCCTTGCCCTCGTCGCCCCACTGGGCACCGGTGATGAGTACTGCGGGCATCTCAGCCCCTCCTTATTACTGGCAGGCAGTTACCGAGACAGTCTACCGAAGCGTTCGGCTATCCAGTTCGCGGCCTGCGAGGGGGCGTGTTTGTCGTGCATCACGCCCGAGTGGTGGGTGGGCCACCACTTCGTTGTCAGATCGAAGCCCTGCTTGCGGTAGCGGCGCATCATTGCGGCGGCGAGGGGTGCCGGGGCGACCTCGTCGAAGCGGGCCGCGTCAATTCTTACTGGGGGCTGCTTGATGCGGTTTTGGGCCGGGTCCGTGCTCGGCGCGAGGTTTGCGATCTCGTTTTTCTTGAAAGATTCGAAGAGCAGCTGCCAGAGCTCTCGCTGATGCTTGCTCGCAATTTTGCTTGGGGCGACGTCACCCCATGAACCCTTGGCCGCGAGCTCGGTGAGGGGTCTTGTGTCGATGTCTGCCCACACGTTTCGGGCTTCGAGGCTGAGCCCGCCGGTGGTTACGAGTTTCTTGATGCGCTCGTCTTCGGTCGCGGCACCCGACAGCATGAGGCCGATGAGCGCTGACACCACGCCCGCGCCGGGCACCCAGCCGGGCATGTGGCGTGCGAGGCCGATGCTGAGATCCATGCGGGTGGGCGGTGCGAAGGCGGCGGTGCCGAGCAAGGTCGCGTCTTCGTCGGGCTCTGCCAACACCGAGGCGTGCAGGGCTGCAAACGCTCCCTCGGAGTGGCCCGCCGCGACCCAGCCGTTGCCCAGGCGCTCATCGATGCTGCGGCGAGCACGCATGATCGCGAGCATCGACTCGGCGAGCGAGGGGGCGATCAGGTAGGGGTGGGGGTGGCGGGCTTCGCTCCTCTCGACAGGCTCGAGGTTCGAAGCCCCGCCCATCGGGCTTGCCGAGATGGGAGCGGGGCCGATCCCTTCATAATCTGGGCGCAATACCGCGATGCCGAGCTTCAGCAAGCGGACGCAGAGCGCATCACCCTGCGAGATGCGCCGCCACTCGGGGTGTCCGGGCGCGGCAAGGCTCGGCGCTGCGGCGGCCGACGCTCCCGTGGTCATGTGCCCGAACACTACGACAGGGTAGCCGCCGCGCGGCGGGGCCGTGTCGGGCAGGTGCAGCAGCCCGCTCTGCTCGCGAATCTCGCCATCGAGCGACTTCGCATCAAAAAGGATCGCCCGACCCGGCAACTGCTCGCTCACTGCTTGCACCTCATCTGGGTCATGCTCTCACACTCACTTCCCACATACCCGTCTCTCTCATACTCATACCCCCGCACACCCATTGCGATCTGACACTCGCCTCTTGGTTATTGGAAATTCCAATAGCCAAGAGGCGCCGGCTCGCGATGCCCCTGCGGGTGAGAATCGACAGGCTCGGGGCCAGATCCCACGCCTCGCCAAAACGCAACCCGCGAGCCCCCGGCGGCTGAAATCCGGGTCAAAAAGGCCTAGTTGAAGGGTGCTAACACCGTGCTTTTGTGACCCGGATTCGCAGGGAGAGGGAATACGGGCTGGGATTGAGACCGGGGCGAGTGCCAGCACCGGGGCAGAGTGCAGGTCGGGGATCAGGGTCGGTGCAGAGGCCAAGGCAAGGGTGCGGCACAGAAAGCCGGGATCCGCAGGCATGCAGCGCGACCTCACCACTTACCCCGCGGCAGCAGGCGGCGCACCGCCGTGGGCAGCACGCCGATCGTCGCGCCGTTGTGTGCCTCGGCGTCGGCAATCACGTCGGCGAAGAAGCGCGCGACCGGCTCAAGCTGGTCGACGTCGATGCGGTCGATCGTGTCAGCGTCGTCATAGAGATAGAGTGGCCCCGACACAAGGCTCACCGTGGGCACGCCCGCTACGAAGGTGAACGAGGCATCGGTCGGAATGCCGCTCGCCGAAGCCTCGAGCGCCGCCGCGCCGAGCAGGCTCGTCGAGTACAGCCTGTGCCGCTTCACAAGCTTCGCGAGGCGGCGCGTGAACGCGGGGTTCACGTTCACGAAGATGCCGCGCGGCTCGGTCTCGTTTACGGCCTCGAAGCCACCCTCGGCGCCTCGCACCGCGCGCAGGCCAACGTGCTCGATCGTCGCGTTGAGCACGATGTTATATGGGGGCGCGGGATCAAGCACATGCCGTCGGGCGAACTCCATGTGGCTGTGATAGCCCGTGAAGTGCGTGTCAAAGGTCACAAACATGAGCGTCTTCTCGAAGCTCGCGCCATCCCGCACCTGTGCGCCATAGTGCTCGGCGAGCGCGATCACTTCGGCCGTGCCCGAGGCGTCTTCGACCGCTCCGGGGCTCACCGAGTCGTGATGCGACTGCACCATGATGGTGTCGCGCGTGCGGCCCGGCAGCACGCCGATCACGGTGCGCGAGGTGACGACGTCGCGGCGCACGTCGAGGGTGAGGCGGGCGGTTGGCGTTGAGTGATCGGTGCGGTCGGCCCCCGAGTCGGTCGAAGGGTTCGAGCCAGCGGGCTCCAGACGTCTCGACAAGCTCGACGAGTGAAGCGACTGGCTCGACGAACGCAGCCGTCGGCGCAGATCCTCCCCCGCCGACTTCGTGATCCACACCCCGGGCAGCGAGAACAGTGTGCGCCGGTAGTACTCGTTGTGGTATCTGTGCGACTCGGGGTAGTCGCGCAGTACCCCGATCAGGCCAACCGCTCCGGCGGCGGCAGCCTCGCGCATCACGCGCCCGAGCGTCGTGATGTAGGGGTTGCGGCTGCCGAGTACCTCGCGACCCAGCACCCTGCGCTCGGGGTCGTACAGATACAGCGTGAGCGGCAGCGTGTGCGCGTTGGTCATGGTGAACGCGAGGTCGAAGAGCACGATCTTGCCGCGCACGTCGTGCTTCTTCACCGGGTCGGCACCGATATCGACAATGGGTGCGTCGAGGCGGTAGTCGGCCTGCCCCACCCAGTCGTGGCCCGCCAGCCCAGAGTGCAGAATGGGCGAGCACTCGTAGCTGTGACCAGCCACCTCGAGGCCGTGCGCCTCGGCCCGCCACGAATACGAATCGACCTCGAGAAACTCGGTGTCGAGCCCGGCAGCCTCGAAGCGATCGGCCACGTACTGCGCTGCGCGCTCGCCGCCCGGAGTGCCCGTCGCGCGCGGGGCCATCGCGACCAGGTCTTCGATGGTGCGAAAGATCTCGGGAGCCTTCAGATTCATAGCCCGATCGTAAGACTATGATCAGAACTATCGATGAAGCTACGGTGATCCATCGAATTTTCACGAGGGGTACGGTGATTCCGTCACATGAGTTCTGCGCAACCACGCTTCGATTCTGACGAGGATCAGTCCCGCCCCCTCGACGAACTCGACCTCGCGGTCGTGCACGCACTGCAGATCGATGCCCGCGCCCCGTGGACCCGCGTTGCGGCGGCAGTCGGCGCCGACGCTGCCACCGTGACCCGCCGCTTCGAGCAGATGCGTGACGAGCGGCTCGCCTGGCTGACCTGCTGGCCGAAGGCCGAGCAGTGGCGCGCGAGCACCGACCTCGCGATGGTGGTGCTCGAGGCACACGCAGACCTCGACGCGATCGGCGCGCTGCCCTGGGTGCTGAGCGTCGACGAAACCTCGGCCGGGGTTGTGGCGCTCGTCGCCTCAAGCTCGGGGCTGCGCGGGCTCGGTGCGCGGGTGCGCGAGCTGGCCGAGGCATCGGGCACCACCGCGCCGCGCATGCACGTCGTGTCATCGGTATTCGCCGAAGACTCGATGTGGCGCACCAGGGCGCTCGACGCGCGCGGGCAGAAGATCATGGCCGAACCCGCAGCGGGTGACGCCCCGAGTGCACCCAAGCCCGCGCTCGTGGCTGAGCTCGCAGGCGCACTCGCCGACGACCCACGCATGAGCGCGGCAAAGCTCGGCGCACAGCTCGGGGTGTCTGAGGCGACGGCGCGGCGCGCGGTCGAGCGCGCCGCGCTATCTGGGCGGCTCGGCCTGGGTTGCGATCTCGCGGTGCCAGCCGCGGGGCTGCGTCGCGGGGCGATGCTCTGGGCGCGATCCTCGCAGCTGCATACTGCCGGGGCACAGGCCAGGCGCCTACCGCAGTCGTACCGAGTGCTCGAGGTGGTGGGGCCCGCGCCGCTCAGCATCAGCGTGCGCGCGACCACGCTCACCGCGCTGCCCGAGATCGAGCGGGCGCTCGGCGGCGAGATCGAGATCGTCGACCGGTGGACGCTGCTCGGCACAAACAAACGCAACGGGCACCTGCTCGACGACTGGGGCCGCACGCGCGGGCGCGTCGAGGTGCACTGGTAGGCGCGTACCCGCACTGAGGCAGGGCGCGTGAGGCCCGGTGATCCTCGCCGCAAAACTCGCTGACTCAGACGCGAGGCGACTATTCGCCGCTACTCGCCTCACGCAACTGCGCATCGAGGCGATACCGCGAGAGTGGCACGAGGCTCACGAAGCAGAGCACTGCGGGCACGAGCGAGACACCAATCACAATGGCCCACTTCGCAGCATCGCTCTGCTGCACCGCCGCGCCGCTCGCCTCTGCGTAGCCGCCAATCGCGAGAATGATGCCGAGCAGTGCCGGGCCAAGCGCGAGACCGAGCAGCTCGAAACCCGACCACAGACCCGAGATCATGCCGATGCGGTTGACCCCCGAGCGCTTCGCGTCTTCGGCGGCCACATCGGGCATCATTGCAAGCGGAAATATTTGCGCGCCCGCGTAGCCGACGCCGACGATCGCGGCCGCCGCGAGCATGAGCGCGGTGTTGCCCGTGCGGCTCACGACGAGCGCAACCAGACCAACCGAGAGCAAGAACGTCGCGATGGTGAAGCCGCGCTTCTTGCCGAGCCGCACGCCGACGCGCTGCCACAGCGGGGCGAAGATGACCGCCGGCAGCACGAAGCACGCGAAGGCGAAGGTCGAGGCCGAGGGGTCGTTCACCACGTGCTTCGACACGTAAACCACGCCGCTCAGCACCATGCCGATCGCGACGGCCTGCAGCACAAAGCAGACGATCAGGCCGCGGGTGTCGCGGTCTTTCAGCACGATCGCGAGCTGTTCGACAAGCTTGCCACTCGCCTGCTCGTCGCGGGTCAGCGACACACCGCGTGTGCCGAGCCAGAGGCCTATCGCGCCGGTCAAAATGAGCACGCCCATCACAATCGCCATGAGGCGGTAGCCCGCGATGCCGCCGCCCGCCTCAACCAGCATGGGCGCGGCAGCACCCGAGACCAGGATCGCGATGCTGAACACCGCAACCCGCCAGGTCGTGAGCCGCGTGCGCTCGCTGTAATCGTCAGTGATCTCGGCGGCCATCGAGAGAAACGGCACCTGAAAGAACGCGTAGACGGTCGCGCTCGCAAGCGAGATCGCCAGCACCCAAAGACCCGCGACGAGCGGCGGGTGGGTGGGGCCGACGAAGATGATGACGAAGACGATCGCAAGCAGCGCGCCCGCGCGAATAATGAAGGGCCGCCTGCGGTCAGTCGGGTGTTTCGAGCGATCGCTGATGCGGCCAGCGACGGGGTTCAGTATGAAATCCCACGCCTTGGGCGCAAACACGATGAGACCCGCAAGGCCTGCGGCGACGCCGAGGTAGTCGGTGAGAAACGGCATCAGAATGAGGCCGGGCACCGTACCGTAGGTGCCCGAAGTGATCCCCCCAAGGGCGTACCCAGCGCGCACGCGCGGCGACAGCTTAGTCATGCACCGATCGTACGGTGTCGTGCAGAAATTGCGTCGGGTGCGGTGCGATCGTGCAATTTTTGCTTATTTCTGACGAGGATCGCTCAAACCGCGTGCTCTGCTCCATCTCAGGGGCCGACCGCCTGCCGGGCGGCCGTATTGTTCACGCCGCACGCACCGCCCACCCTGGCCGCGCCGCACGTAACAGCGGATGCGGCACGTAACAGCGGATGAAATCGCCGAATCCGTCCGCTGTTACGTGCGGCATCCGGCCGAACAAACACCCCGCAGCCCTGATCAACCAGTCTTTGGTTAGGCCAGGTCTCTGGTTATTGGAATTTCCAATAACCAGAGCTAGATTGAGGTCGTGCCTGAGGGTTGCGAGTGACTGGCTGCCCGGAATGGCGAGCGCACAGCGGTGGATGGGTGACTGACATTCCTCATGTCGAGAACCTCGTGCCTGCGAGGATCCTCTAGTAGTTAGCGACTACTCGCCAGCCTCGATCGCGGCAATTGCGCCCTGATCAGCGCCGTTCAGAAACTCGGTGAGCCTTACGACCTCGGCGTCTTCGCCGATGCTCGCGGCCGCGCGACGCAGCGCGTAAAGCGCGCGAAGCACGCCGCGGTTCGGCTCGTGCGACCACGGAACCGGGCCTGCGCCGCGCCAACCGCCGCGGCGCAGCGCATCGAGACCGCGGTGGTAGCCGACACGGGCAAACGCGTAGGCCTCGATCTCGCGACCCTCGGCGTCTGCTTGGTCTGCGAGCAGCGCCCAGGCGAGCGACGACTCGGGGTGCTCGCGCACGACCGCTGCGGGTTCGGTGCCTACGGCGAGCGCCGCGGTCACGGCGTCGTCTGCAGCAAGCAGGGTGGGTTCGGGGCCAAGCAGATTCTCACCGATCATGTGAGTCAGTCTATGAGGCGTGGCGACGGTCGCAACGACCTAGACTTCAGGCATGACGAGCAATGGCCCCAGCATCAGCCCAGAGATCGAAGAGTTTCTCGCGAAGGTGACTCCCTCGAAACGAAGGCGTGACGCCGAGACCCTGCTTGCCCTGTTTGAGCGCGCGACCGGGCTCAGGGCCGGGGTCAGGGGCACCATGATCGGCTACGGGAGCTACGACTACCGCTACGACAGCGGGCACAGCGGCTCAGCCCCGGCCGCCGCTTTCGCACCACGCAAAGCCGCGATGTCGATCTACCTCTCAGACGGCATCGCGTCACACGAGGCTGCGCTCGCAAAGCTCGGCCCACACCGCGCCGCCGTCGGCTGCCTCTACCTGAGTGACCTCGAGCAGAACGACCTTGAGGTGCTCGAACAGATCGTGCGCACCTCGTTCGAGACGCTTACGGCCGGGGTGTTTGGCTCGCGGGCGCGCGACGGCGGCGCATAGTCGTTGACGGTTCGACCGGCATCTCGACGGGGGTTCCTGGGCCTGTCGAAGGGCTCGATGACCGGCAACAAGCTCGATCACCGAACTCGGTTCCATTCTCCGAACCCGGTGCCTTTGCAGCATAGAATTGGGCCGAGTTCGGCGAACTGCACCGAGTTTGACGAAGGCGGAGTCGGTGCGTCGGAGTTCCTGGCAGCTACGGCAACCGGGCTACGGCACGAGAACCAACTTGCCCGTCGTGCCCCGACCCGCAAGCGCGCGGTGCGCCTCGGCTGCGTCCGCGAGCGCGAAGCGACCGCCGGAGCTTGTAGATAACGTGCTCGCCTCAACCGCCTCGAACAGCTCGCGGTAACGCCACGCGCGCTCCGCAGGGGTGCGCATGAAGTGCCCGAGTGAGGGCCTCGTGATCGACAGGGATCCGCCAGCGTTCAAGCGTTGCAGGTCAAACGGCGGCACCTGCCCGCTCGATCCACCAAAGAGCACCATCTCGCCGCGCACCCGCAGTGCGCCGAGCGACTCATCGAAGGTGTCACGGCCGACCCCGTCGTAGACCACCGCGACGCCCTCGCCGTCGGTGAGTTCGCGAGCCTGCTCGCCGAACCCCTCGTAGCTGAATGAGCGCGAGGCACCGGCCTCTAGGCTCAGCTGGCGCTTCACCTCGGTCGACGCTGTCGTAAGCACCCGCACGCCGCGGGCCGCAAGCAGTTGGGTGAGCAGCAGGCCGACCCCGCCCGCGCCCGCGTGCACGAGCACGGTGTCGCCGGGCTGCGGCTGCGCCGCCGAGGTCGCGAGGTAGTGCGCGGTGCAGCCCTGTAGCGGCAGCGCCGCGGCCACCTCAAGTTCGATGCTGTCGGGCACATGGGTGGCCTGGTCTTGATGCACCACGAAGCGCTCGGCGTAGGTGCCACGCTGCGCACCCGCGGTCGCAATGCGGTCGCCCGGCGCGAAGCCGGTCACACCTTCGCCGACCTCAAGCACCGTGCCCGCCGCCTCGGCGCCCGGAGTGAACGGCGTCGGCATCTTGTAGACGCCACTGCGCTGATAGATCTCGATGAAGTTCACACCGACCGCGACGGTCTCGACCAGCAGCTCACCGGGCAGCGGGCGCGGCTCGTCGACCTCTGCGATCTCAAGCACCTCTGGCCCGCCAAGTTCGTTCACCACGATTGCCCGCATGCACTGCTCCTCTTCGAATTGCTGCTCTGCTTCTACGCTAACGCCCCGCACCGGGTTCGTCAGTGCCTGTTCAACCGACTACCAGCGGTTGTGCACCTCTTCGGCCCAGCCGATCAGCCCGTCGAACTCGATGGTCTCGCCGTCAGCGGTGACAAACGAACCGCTCCACTCACCGAAGCACTGGTCGGTGTGCCCCTGCAACACCACGAGGTCGGTGCGGGTGCGTTTGTTGTGAAACGGCACGAATGTCGCGTCAAGCCCCCCGCCCGTCACTCGCCAGGGCTCGCGCCAGCGCTCACCCTCGACCGAATACCGCCACTCGACCTCGCCGTGAATCTTGTGCATGTGCCCGTCGACGAAGAACGCATTCTCGCTGACACCGGTGCCCTCGGTCCATTTCGCCCCGACTTGCACGCCGATCACGCGACCGCCCGCCAACGCGCTGCGGCCTGATCCCGCGCCCCAATTCCAGTTGATGTCGTAGGGCCACCTGCCGCGCCCGTGGTCAAGCACCGCCCACGCTTCGCCCGAGGCTCCGCCGACCTCGTGCTCGACGCCGCCAATGCGAAGCCAGCCCGTCGCTGGGCGCGCGAGATCCTTTACTGTGTATTGAAACTTCGTGTCGCTCCACGGTACGACGACCGCGAGCCGTTCGTGCCCTTCGGGCAGCGCCACGACAACGTCAAGCGAGACACCCGGCATCGCCATGCGCAGGCGCGTACCGCGAACGGCACCAACCCCCGTGACCGAACCAGCACCGCCGCCGCCCGCTGCCTCGCCAGAAAGTACCTCGTCAATATCGATCGACAGGTTCTTTGCGCGCGTCATCGAGCGCCCCTGCTCGAGCGTCGACGCCATCACTGTGCCCCTCGGCGGAATCACGGTCGCGGCGGCGCCACGACTCTCGCCCGTCGCGCGGTCGTACACCCAGATCTCGGGCACGCACGCGTAGTCGATGTGCGACACAGTAAGCCCGACGATGTGGGTCGGGGTCGCGATGTTCCAGTACTCCCAGCGCTTATTGCGGCCCCGTCCGCGCGCGATGCCACTCGTATCAACAATGGGCTGCGTCGTCCAGCCAACAGCGGCACGGTTGAGCCTGCCGTTCGGCAGCGTCAGCGAGACCGCTTCGGTAAGTTCTGGCTCCATAGCGATCCTGCTTTCTCGTTTCACTGCGATGGTCGCGTCGCATTGCTTTTGCTCGAGGATCGCCCGAAGCCCACGCACGATAGACCCTATTGTGGCTCGCGCATCAGTACCTGCCTGTGCAGACTCGTCGGGGCGATTGAGATAGCCGTGCACCGTCTCGGGCTGCACCCGCTCAGTCACCGACACACCTGCCGAGCGAAGCTGTTCAGCAAACTGCTCAGCTGAAGCGCGCAGGTCGTCGGCCTCGGCGTTCACGATGACGGTTGGCGGCAGCGAGGCAAGCCGCTCAGCTGGCAGCTCGCCCGCGACGACCGCACCGACGCTGGCCGGCTGATCCTCGCCGAGATAAAACTCATACATCTCGGCGATACGTTTTGCGCCAAACTGGCGCGCCTCGGGCAGCTTCGCGGTGAGCGCGGCGATCGCCGTGTCTGCGCGCTGCACCCGGTGCAGGGTGGGGTAGACGAGCGCCAGTCCGCTCGGGCGAATCGCGGCAACACCGGTTGCAGCGGCGAGCTCGGCCTGCGCCAGCGCGGCCAGCACCGCAACATGCGCCCCCGCGCTCGCGCCACCGACGAAGACGGGGCCGGGGTGGCTCGCGCGCACCTCGCGCAGCACCGCCGCCACATCGTTTGCAGGGGCGGGCGCCTTCACGTCGTCGCTCGCAAGCACGTAGTCAACCGAGTAGACCCTCAGCCCGGTGTCAGCGAAGCGGCGCGACGCCCAGTCAGCCTCGGGCCAGTCGAGGGTGCCACGCACGAAAGATCCGCCGTGTGCCCAGACAAGGGTGCCCCAGGGTGCGCCGCCACCGCGAAACTGCGCCGTGTCGGGTTCGTAGACGCGCACTGAAATCTCGGCCGAGCCGGTGCGGTTCGGTCGTTCAGTCACAGCCGCGGCCGCTGGCCCGGTTATGCGCACGTCGCTGATGCGCACCACTGCGTCAGCCGCCGAGCACGAGGTTTTCGGGGGCCTCGCCTTTTCGCAGGTGATCGATTTGGCGCTGGATCAACGCCGCCATGCGCGGCAGCATTGCGGTTGAGTCGCCGCCCGCATGCGGGGTGATCAGTGCGTTTGGGCACTGCCAGATCGGGTGATCTGACGGCAGTGGCTCTGGATCGGTAACGTCGAGGGCCGCGCGCAAGCGACCCGACTGCAGCTCGGCGACCAGCGCGTCGGTCACGACCACGCCGCCCCGCGCCACGTTGATGAGCAGCGCCCCGTCAGGCATCGCGGCGAGCGCGCCCGCGTCGATCATGCCGCGAGTCTCATCGGTGAGCGGCACCGTGAGAATCACGATCTCGGCCTCGGCGAGCGCCTCGCGCAAGCCCTCGAAGCCTGCCACCTCTACTTCGTTGCCCGCCAAGCCCGGTTCGGTGCGGGCCGTGCGGGCGATCCTCGTCACTCGTGCTTCAAAGCCCGAAAGCCGCGCATCGACAGCCTTGCCGACGCCACCGTAGCCCACGATCAGCACGCGGCGGTCGGCGAGGCTCGGGAAGGTGCGCAGGTTCCAGGTGCCGGTGAGCCCGTCGCGCACGAAGTCGGCGAGGCCACGCTGCGAGGCGATTGCGAGACCCACCGCGAGCTCGGCTGTCGAGGTCTCGTGCACCGAGGTGGCATTTGCAAGCTTCGTGCCGGCAGGCAGAAAGCGATCTACCCCGTCGAAGCCGATCGATTGCCACTGCACAAGCCTGGTTTCGACCTGCGCGAGCTGCGCGAGTCGCTTGCGGCCGCCCCAGTATGGCGGCACCACAATGTCGATGCGCTCGCGGGGTGGCGGGCCGTCGAGGTTCCAGGTCACGAACTCGACCCCGGTGACCTCGCCGACGGCTTCTGCAAGCCCCTCGTCATTGGGCAGCGACACCACAAATTCAGCCATACTGCGAGTCTAGGGCGCGCCGCGATGGGCTGCACACCCTGGCCCCACACCGTGTTCGTTCAGCCGGATGGCGCACGTAACAGCGGATGGTTCCAGCGATTTGATCCGCTGATACGTGCGCCATCCGGTTTTACGCGCGGTCCAAAACAGGGTCGGCGCGGGATCAGCACGCAAGGGGCGGGCTCCGACCGAAGTCGGGGCCCGCCCCTTGCGTGCTTGAGAGCGAAGCGTCGGTTAGTCGACCTTGATCGCACCAGTGCGGCGACGAATCTCGTCGGCAACCTCGCGAGCGTCACCCTCGGGTGCGTCAGACTTGGAGTCGGGGCGCGCGATGAAGAGGTAGAGCAGACCGGTGACCATGACCACCGCGAGGCCGATCAGCACCACGTTGTCGGTGAAGAAGTCACCCGAGGCACCCGGCGTTGCGAGCAAGATCATCGCGAAAACACCGTAGGCGAGCGCCAGCACGTTCACGATCATGCCGAGAGCACCGAGGCTGAACGGGCCAGCCGGCTTCCACCCCTTGAAGCGCTGCCACAGGCTCGCGAAGACAACCATCTGGAACGCCAGGTAGATGCCGAGAATCGCGAACGAGGTGACCGGCACGAGAATGTTCTCGTTGATGAAGATCAGCACGCAGATGAGCGCGGGCACCGTGCAAGCCACGATGAGGGCGTTGGTGGGCACCTTGCTGCGCTCAGACACCTTCGACAGCCAGGCGTGGCCGGGCAGCATGCCGTCGCGCGCGAACGAGTACAGCAGGCGGCTCGCGGCTGCCTGCAGGCTCAACACGCACGAGATGAAGGCGAGGATGGCAATGACCAAGAACAGCTTCGCACCTGCGGTGCCGAGCGTCGCCTCGAGGATCGCGGGGATCGGGTCTGCCACCTTGCCCGCAACGATGTCTTCGAGGTTGGGGGCCGCGAGCACGTAGCCGCCGAACGAGAAGAGCGCCGACACTGCGCCGACGAGGATCGTCATGATCATGGCGCGCGGAATGCGACGAGCTGGATCAGACACCTCTTCGGCAACGTCACCGCAGGCCTCGAAGCCGTAGAAGAGGAAGAGGCCGGCGAGCGCCGAAGCGAAGAACACCGGCACGTATGAACCATCGCCCGCGGTGCCCATGGTGTCGAAGAACACCGAGAAGTCGTGCTTGCGCTGGAAGATGAGCAGGTAGAGACCCAGCCCAATAACACCGATGAGCTCGGCGAAGAGGCCGATCCTCGCGATGCGTGCGAGCCACTTCGTGCCCGAAAAGTTGATGGCCAACGCGAGCAGCAACAGGCCAAGCGCAAACGCGAGGTTGACAGCGGGGGTCAGCTCAGCGCCGAACAGGCTCGCCACGAAACCTGCACCGAACTCGGCAACCGCCGTGATCGTCACGATCATTGCCCAGATGTAGACCCAAGCCGCGAGCCACGCGTAGCGACGGCCCCAGAGCCTGCGCGCCCAGGGGTAGATGCCGCCGTGAATCGGGTACTGCGACACAACCTCGCCGAACACGAGCGCGACGAGCATCTGGCCGCATGCGACAATCACGATCCACCAGATCGAGGGTGGGCCGCCGGTCGAGAGGGCGACCGCGAGCAGCGAGTACACGCCGACAAGCGGTGAGAGATAAGTGAAGCCGAGGGCAAAGTTTGCCCACAGGCTCATCGAGCGGTCGAACTTGCCTTCGTAGCCGAGCACCGACAGGTGTTCGTCGTCGGCGAGCTGACCAACTGGTTCGTTGGATGACATCTTCGTCTCCTGATCTGCGTAGATCGGTAGTGGTGTGTTGATGCGTGATGAGCGACGGGTTGTCGCTTGCTGGTCAAGCATAAACCCCACAAGCGACACTTGTGGAACCGAAGACGCTACGAAGGTTGACAGCAGATTCCGTAGCAAAGCTACTCATTGAGTGCGGTTTCCGCGGCAAACAGTAATTTGGGGCGAGGATCTCAAACCCCCACCCCGCATCACTTGAGACGAAACCTCGCTCGTTGCTCAGTCGTTCTCGCCGCCACCCGAAGTGTTCTCTGCTGCACCTTGCGTGGGCACCGCACCAAATCGACGTGCGCCGAGAAGCAACACCACCGCACCCGCAAGGATGAACACCGCAGCCACTGCGAACGGCACCCAGTTATTCGACTCATCGGCGCCGGTCACCTCGAGAGTGCCCCAGGCTCCCTTGCTATTCGAGCCATTCGCGGCCCCGCCCACCGAGATGTTTGCCATCGCCCCGTCAGCAAGTGCCTGCTGGGTCAGCATGCCGTCGATGGCAGCGCCGCCAGCACCGCCCGTGCCACCGGCGCCAGAATCATCTTTCGCTGCAGCGTTTGCCGAAGCGTTGGTTGACGCGTTTCCAAACGCGAGGATCGCGCCATTCGCTGCGGCGCTGGCCGCAGCCCGCGTGTTGCCCTCTGCCGTAGCCGTCGCAGCCGCATCGATCGCGAAGTCTGCGGAAGCATCGGCGAGGCCTGCAGCCTGCGCTGCCGCAACCGCCGACGCGTTCACGTCGGCATCAGCTACCGCCGACGCTTTTACGGACGCATCAGCCGTCGCGGCGTTCTCCGCGGCCGCATTCGCGCTGGCGTCGCGGGCCGCGGAGGCCTCGTTGTCGCGGTTCGCGAAGGCGGCCGCGCGGGCGGCTGCCTGGGCCGCGATGTCGCCATTGGCGGTTGCTCGGGCAGATGCCGAGGCAGAAGCCGAAGCGTTCGCCTGGGCGTTCACGTGGCCTGACGCCGTCGCCGAAGCCTCAGAGCCATCGTCTCCGTCTTCATCAGCACCGTTCGGGTCGCCATCGATGTTGTGATCTTCTGGCTCGAACATCGCGCCACGTGCCGCGGCATTTGCTGCCATGCTCGAATCACTCTCGGCCGCGGCAGAGGCCACGGCATCGGCATCGTTGTCGCTCGAGTCGTCAGCCAAACCTGCCGCCCGAGCGGCAGCCAGCGCCGCCGAGTTTGCGGTGGTCGTTGCGGTTGTCGAGGCATCGCGTGAGGCGGTCGCGAAAGCTGCTGCCTGGGCAGCGATGTTCGCGTTAGCTGTCGCCGCTGCCGAGGCCGCGCTCGTCGCGTCGGCGTAGGCCGCAGCCTTTGCTGCGGCGACGGCCGCAGGGTTGCCATTGACAGTTGCGTTCGCCGAGGCTGCAGCCGAAGCCGAGGCGTTGGCTTGTGCGCGTGAGTCGGTTGATGCCTGCGAGAGTGCCTGGGCCGCGCCGTCTGCCGACGCATCAGTGTCGGCAGTTGCTGCTGCCGACGCAGACGCAGTCGAAGACGCCGACGGGTCAGCTGCGACGTTTGCGGCGGAATCCGCGCGCCCACTCGCCGTGCCCTGAGCAGAGCCTGACGCATTCGAGGCTGACAAACTGTGCGAGTTCGCCGATGCCTGCGCCGCAGCCTGCGCCTCGGCGACAGTGCTGCCGTCGTGGTCGCTGTCGGCAGAGGCATTCGTTGAAGCCGAGGCGCGGGCGGCGGCCTTGGCGGCAGCCTCTGCCGCCGCCTCAGCGTTCGCCGTTGCGGCGGCAGAGGCCTGCGCCGACGCTGTCGACTGCGCATTCGCCCACGCCGCCGAGATGGCAGCGGCCTGTGCTGCCGGGTTGTTGTCGCCGTCGGCGCGAGCCGATGCCGACGCCGACGCCGACGCGTTCGCGTTGGTGTCTGCCGATGCCGAGGCCGACGCTTGGCCCGACGCCGCACCGTTTGAGGCAGCCGAAGCCGCAGCAGAGGCGTTCGAGTTGGCGGCTGCACTTGAACGCGCCGCGCTGTAAGAACTGCCGCTCGCGTCTGCGCTACCCTGCGCCGACGCCTGAGCCGAGGCGTTCTCGGCTGAAGCCACGTCAGCCGACGCGCGGGTGGCCGCGGTGCTTGATGCGTTTGAAGAAATCTCTGCGGCGGCACGCGCGGCCGGGTCACCGGTGAGCGGGTCAGCTGCAGCGTCTGCGGCAGCAGAGGCGGTAAGCGTCGCATCTGCGAGGCCAGCTGCTTGAGCCGCGGCCTGAGCGGCGGCGTAAGCACTCACGTCGGCACGTGCAGAGGCCGAAGCAGAGGCCGAAGCATTCGCGCCCTGACCGTTGCGCAGGTACTCGAAGCCCTGCATGTACAGCAGCGGCGGTTGCGGCACTGCGTCAAGCTCAGTTTCACCTATCTCGGCGAGCACCCATGACACCTCGACGTCAACTTTGCCTGCGGCGTGCGCCGGCGTCTTCACCGCCCACACGCCACCTCCCCTCGGTATAAGTTCCGTGCCCGACACCCCGTCAAACTTCACATCGGTCACTGCATACGGGCGCAGCAGCGGTACCGGCGCAAAGTTGCTGTAAGGCGTTCCAGACATGGCCGAAGAAAAATCGATGCCCCAGGTATAGGCGATACCGTCAGAGCCATTAGCCACGCCGACGAACAGCGTCGACGAGCCATCACTAAAGGTGACCCCAGGCGGGGCTGGCAGCACGGTAGGCACAAGAGTTTGCCTGCCCATGCTGCCCGTATCGTTCGCATCGAAAATCGAGCCCCACTGGTACAGCGTGCCGTCGCTCGCGTGCGCCAGCGATTCAGCGTAGCCAGCCGACACGCTCGCGAAAGTAACGCCGGGCGTGGCGATCAGCGTCAGCACATTCGTGATGGGACCGTTATCGATCAGGCCGCTGCCCGCCGAGCCGTCACCAAGCTGTGCGGCGAAGTTGTTTCCCCAACTCCAGATACGCCCCTGCGCGTCAAGAGCGAGCGAGTGAGCAAAGCCCGCCGCGACACCCTTGAACGTGACACCAGGAACCGAAATGACAGTGGGCGTGTCTACGTCGAAAGTCGAATCGTTGGCGTGGCTCCCGTTCTCGCCGTCACCAAGCTGACCGCTCGCGTTACCACCCCACGTGTAAAGCGTGCCTGCGGTGTCGACTGCGATGCCGTGTGACCCGCCGGCGAAGAAGTCGGCGATCACCGTTCCTGCTGGAAACGGCACCTCATTCGGAACCGGCGAGTAATTGTTATCCGGGGTGTCATAGCCGAGCACCTGATGGTTATCCCAACCCCACGAGTACAGTTTGCCGTTGTCACCGAGCGCAAAGGTGTGCGCCTCGGTGGCTGAGATTCGTACAAAGCTGACTCCGTCAGGCGTCTGCACCTCAACCGGTACAGCCGACATCTCAGCGGGATCGCTACCGTATGGACAGTTATTGCTAGCGGGAATCGCAGTCTGCCCCAGCTGCCCACAACCGTTGCTGCCCCAGGCATAGGTCTTTCCATCGTTACCGAGCGCAACTGTGAAAGCAAACGCACCGACTACATCAGTGAACTCAAAGTCACTGCCAACACCTGCAGGAAGCACAACCTTTGTTGCTGCAAATATCGACGACTCGGTCGATCCAATGCCTAGTTGACCGCGAGAGTTATTGCCCCATGACCAAAGCACTCCCTCGTGATCTTTCGCGAATACGTTGAGAACACCCGAGAAGACCTCTTTGAACGAGAGCTGGTCGAGCGGCGCGTGCACGGTCACTTCGGTGCCGCCGTACACTGGGCCTGAGTTTGGGGTCGGGGCCGGCGGCAGATCACCGGGTGCTGCGTTCGCTGCAGTTGGTGCGAGGATCGCGGCCAACACGACCGCGCCACCCAACAGACCGGCAACGGCCCGCGATGCGACCCTGTGGCGCGCACGCCTCACCCGCGACGGCTGCGTCAAAGACAACGTCATCTTTAGCTCCCCATGTGCCCGCGCCCCCGCGCGAAACAATTTGCCACAGCATACGACGAAGCGCCGCAGCTCACCGTGCCCCGCAACCCTTCGCAAGGCAGTCTTCACCAATAGAAACACCGCGCGTGAGCAAATCTTGCACTGCGCTCAACATCCGGGCGTGTCGCGCTGAGTTTGAGCCACACCAACAGGGCACCCATTAGGTCGGGGCGCAACAAGAACGCCTATAGACTCAGTCGCAATCAAGGGCAAGAACGGGAGGGTCAGTGCCCGATCCCACGCGAGACGAAGAGCTGCTCAGCCGTGCAGCAAACGGCGACCTGCACGCTGCCGGGAAGCTGCTCGCCCCAATGCTGCCTGGCTTGCTGCCCGCTGCAAAGCGCCTCGCCGGCGACGCCATCGACCCAGAAGATCTGCTCGCCGAGGCCGTTGCCGCGGTGCTCGCAAAGTGGGCAGACGGTGCCGGCCCGCGCGACGGCGTGCGCAACTACCTGCTGCAGACGATGCGCAACCGAGCCCTTGACGAGGCTACCTCGCCGAGGTCGCGCACTCGGCCCCTTGAATTTGACGTAATCGACGTCGAATCCACACCGCCTGACGCCACCCTTGACCTTGATCACGAGCTCGACGCGCTGCGGCTCGCGCTGGCCAGGCTGCCCGAGGCGCAACGCACGCTGCTCACCGAGACTTACCACGGCGGCGCCAAGTCTCGCGACCTCAGCGAGCAGCAGCATCGATCGGCGGGCGCGGTGTATTCACTACACTCGCGCGCAAAGGCGGCACTGCGGCGCGCCTACCTACAGGTGATGCTCGAAGAGGGCGCCCCGCCAAGTTGCCAGCACGCAATTGCTTCATTACCGACGAGGATCGCGGCCAGCCCCGATGAGACCGAGGGTGTGCCCGCACACATAGGCGAGTGCGCGCGGTGCCGCCGCGGGTGGGCGCGCTTTGCTGTGGTGTGGGCGGCGCTCGGGGTGGCTCCGCTGTTGGTGCTGGCGACGCCCGAAGCGGTGCCAGCGGCGACTGTTGGTGGCGGCTCAAGTGGCAGCGGCGACGCCTCGGTCGGTGGCGAGGCTAACGCGGTCACCGAGCACGATATCGGGGTGGCCGAAACAAGCCCGGTCAGGCCCGGTGCGGTCGCTGCCACCAGCGCGAAACCGCTGCTACTGGTCGGCGCGGCACTGTGCACTGTCGGCGTGGTCATCGGGGTGATTGCGACCGTGCAGCAATTCGGCTCATCCGATGCGGCGGTCTCGGCGGCACAGCAGGATTTTGGCACCGCCGAGTTCGGCTCCGCACCGGGAACAGCGCAAACAGGGGCTACTGCAGCGGCCGATGCCGCCGTAGCCGACACTGACGCCCGCACGGGCACCATCTCGGGAACGATGACCTTCTACATCAGTGAGAGCGCCGGCAAGGAGCGCACCGCGAAGCTCGACTTCGCGCTCGCCGACGTCGAGTGGCAGGTCGACTCGGTGACATTCGCACTGCCCTCGGGCGTGGCCCTGGCCAGCGCACCCGATGGTTGGAGCTGCGACAACTCAGCCATCTGTCGCAGCGATAACAAAAACGCCCCGGGTGGCACATTCGTGCTCGCCGGCGCACCGGCCAACGCGACGAAAGCCGCCGAATTCGCCGTGCAATGGCTTGCCCACAGCGGAGAGCGCACGGTCACCTCAACCGTCGGCGGACCCTACCCCGCACCCGACGAACCCCTCTCGGTGCGGGCCGAGGCGAAGCAGGGATCCTCTTCGAACTAAATAACGCGGCGCCCGCATTACCCAGCCGTGCTTCGGCGATGGCGCGGGATCTCGGTACCCGAGTTGGTTTCGTTGGCACCGCGGGGCGGGTTACACGAGTAGGGTGGCAGCATGAGCAGCACCGACGCGGCAGCACCGGCCCACACCGAGTTCGACTACACGGATGCGCAGGGCATTGAAATTCGCGCGTATGTCTGGCTGCCTGGCCCGGTCGGCAGCTTTGACGACACCGACGTGGTCGCGAGCGCTTCAACCGGGGGCGACCCCCACGCGATCGTGCAGATCGCGCACGGCATCGGCGAGCACGCGCTGCGCTACGATGCGTTTGCTCGGGTGCTGGTCGCCAACGGCTTCGTCGTCTATGCCGACGACCACCGCGGCCACGGCGAGACCGGCAGGCGTCAGCATGACGGCGACCTGTCGAGGCTTGGCAAGCTCGGCCCCGGCGGGCTGAAGGCCACCGAGGCGGCGATCTTGAAGCTCACCGCGATCGCCCGCGAGCGTCACCCCGGCCTGCCCGTGATCATGTTCGGGCACTCCTGGGGCTCGCTCATGACGCAGCGCATCATCAACCACGAGACGCGCCCGTTCGACGCGGTCGTGCTCTCGGGCAGCGCCTACCGCACCCCACTCACCATGGAATCGGGCGACCTAAATAAGCGCTGGCGCAGCCCCGAGGCGAACGGCTTCGAATGGTTGAGCAGTGATCCTCGCACCGCTCGCGACTTCATTGCCGACCCGCTGTGCTTCTCAGCCGACGTGCTGAAACTCTTCGGCCTCGCAGACGGCGCAAGACTCTTCGGTACCCCCTCGGCGAGCGTCGCGAACGTGCCGATGCTCATCATCTCGGGGCGCGACGACCCGCTCAGCCGCGGCGACAGCCTGCGCACTCTCGCGGATGCATACCGAGCACGCGGCGTGCGCGACGTCACGCTGCGCCTGTTCGACGGGCGCCACGAGCTACTCAACGAAGTGAACCGCGACGAGGTCATGTCGTTCATCGTGACTTGGATGCTCGACCGCTTCGGCGCGGGGGCGTAGGGGCACATCTCGCGGGGTGCAGCTTAACCGCTCGGTACTACGCTTGATCGCATGACCCAGCATCATGGCGAATACAAGGTTCCGGGCGGCAAACTCGTCGTCGTAGATTTCGAGGTGCAGCCCGCCTCGGCTGTTGATTCAGGCGAGCTTAGCGGCGAGGATCGCCAGATCATCACGAGCTTCAAGCTCTCGGGCGACTTCTTTCTCG
>JAIUOH010000027.1 GCA_020161315.1 Actinomycetota bacterium
GACGAAAAACCGGCGCAAACGACAAACTGGCGGTGTGAAGCTTCGCTCCGCTTGAGCAGTGCTACGCGATCAATCTGTGTGAGGCACGACCCGGGTTACGCGATCATCTTGACATGAGGCACCACGGTTGGTTCGTTCAAGCTGCTCTCGAAGTTGCCGAGTATGATTCGGTGCAGAAGCATCAGAGACTGAGGAGCACTCCATGAGCGTCGCGGCGAGCGATTTCGTACCGGCATCGGGCACCATCACCATGTTCTCAACCGAGTGGTGTGGCTACTGCAAACGACTCAAGAAGATGCTCGACAGTGAGGGCATCGGCTACACAGAGATCGACATCGAGAACACCCCCGGCACACCAGAACTTGTCGAGGCTGTGAACGGCGGCAATCGCACGGTGCCGACGGTCATTTACCCAGATGCGACCACCGCGACGAACCCTTCGCTGCTCGATGTAAAGCAGAAGTTGGGTCTGTAGTCCGTTTTTCAGGGGCGAGGATCACCCGAAGTTGAGCCTCGCCTCGGCGTAGCGGTAGTCGGGCACTGTTTTCAGCTTGCCCACGGCATCTTCGAGCGGCACAAGCTCGATGGCGTCACCGTGCAGCCCCGCCATGGTGCCCCACTCCCCTCGCAGAATGGCGTCTGCCCCGGCAATACCAGTGCGCGTCGCGAGCACCCGATCAAACGCAGTGGGCGATCCCCCGCGCTGTACGTGGCCGAGCACGGTCGCTCTTGCTTCAATGCCGGTGCGCTCTTCGATGAGCGGGGCGAGCACTTCGGCGATGCCGCCGAGACGTGGCCTGCCGAAACCGTCGAGTCCCTCCCGTGTCACTGCGCGGTCGTTACCCGAAAGTTTGAAGCCCTCGGCCACAACGATGAGTGATGAGCGACCGCGATCGCGAACGCTGGTGACCCAGTCGCAGACCTGCTCGATGCTTTCGGGAAACTCCGGGATCAGCATGGCCTGTGCGCCGCCGGCCATGCCCGCATGCAGGGCGATCCAGCCGACATCGCGGCCCATGACCTCGAGCACCATGCAACGGCGATGCGAGTCACCCGTGGTGCGCAGCCTGTCGATGGCCTCTGCGGCAATAGAGACAGCGGTGTCGAAGCCGAAGGTGTAGTCGGTGCCCGCGAGATCGTTGTCGATTGTTTTGGGCAGGCCAACCACGTTCACGTCGTGCGCCTGCAAGATGCTCGCGACGGTCTGCGTGCCGTTGCCGCCGATCAGCACGAAGCCGTCAAGATCGTAGCTTGCCATGCGGGCTTTGAAGTCGCTTAGATCGATAGCATCGTCGCGCTTGCCTTCAAATGGCGCGACCCTGCTGGTGCCGATGAACACGCCGCCGAGGGGCGAGATGCCCTGCACCGCCGGCCGATCGAGCGGCACGAAATCGCCCTCGTGAAAGCCGCGCCAGCCGTCGACGAAGCCGATCATTTCGAAGCCGTGCACGTCAACACCGCGCAGCACTGCGCCGCGGATCGCGGCGTTCATACCTGGACTGTCGCCGCCTGAACAGAGCACACCGATTCGCATGTGTCCAATGCTAGCGAGCGGCAGCCCCCAATCGCACTTGGCGAGATTGCCAATATGCGAAAGAAAACCGCCGCGAAGCTTCGAGCTAGGCGAGCAGCGCGCGCTGCAGCACCGACATCAGGGTCAGCATCTGCACCGAGTCCTCGTCTTCGCGCGGGCCGGCAGCACCATCGAGAGCGCGAGCCGCAAGCCCCGCCTTCGAATCGATGAGCTCGGCAATGCGCGCGTCGATCGTCTGCGCGGCCACGATGCGCCATGCAGTCACCGGCTCTTCCTGGCCGATGCGGTGCACGCGGTCGATGGCCTGCGTCTGCTCGGCATCGGTCCAGCTCAGCTCGGCAAGCACAACGTTTGACGATGCCTGCAGGTTGACACCCACACCGGCGGCGGTAAGTGAACACACCGCAACCGAAACCGAAGGGTCGTTGTTGAACGCGTCGATCTGCTCTTGCCTGAACGTCGCGGTCTGGTCGCCACGAATTGACACGGTGCCGAGCCCTCGCTCAGCGAAGGCCGCCTCGGCCTTGTCCATCACGTCGATGTGCTTCGCGAAGAACACGACCTTGCCGACCGAGCGCGCGAGCTGCGCCGCGTAGTCTGCCGCGAGCCCGGCCTTTGCCTGGCCGATCTGGCGCACCATCGTAAACACGTTGATGCCTGTCGATGACGCGTTCGATTCTTCGAGCTCTTGCGCGCACACCATGCGAATGATGGCTTCGTCGCTGAGCTCGCGGCCGAGCTTGCCCGACTTGATGAGGTTGAAGCGAATGATGAGGCGATCGGTGAGCTGCTTCTCTGCCTCGCGAATGCCACGGCCGAGGTCGTCGTCAAGCTCGACCGGCAGGTCGACCACGCGCTTCGAAGGAAGGTCTGCCGCGACGTCGATCTTACGGCGGCGCACGATGCCCATATCGATCACGCTTTCGCGCGCCGCCGGGTAGAACTGCGGGTCTGCTGGCGTGAAACCGTTCGACTCTAGCTTCGCGAGAAGCTCAGAGCCGGGCTTCTCGGCGTCAGTCCACCCCAAGAAGCGCCAAATCGCCCTGAAGTCATCGATGTCGTTGATAAGCGGCGTGCCGGTGAGCGCGAGCAGCAGCGGGCGGCCGCCCGGCGTGCGCTCGCGAATACGGTCTGAAATCGCCAGCACGTTGCGTGAGCGCTGCGACTGCACATTCTTAATCATGTGCGCCTCATCGACGACCACACCCTTGAACCCGAATCGGGAGATCCAGCTCAGGTGGCGGTCAAGAATGTCGTAGTTCACCACGAACACGTCGGCGAATGCGTCGATGTCATCACCGTCACCGTGAATCACGGTGACCCGACGCTGAGGCGTCCAGCGCTGCACCTCACGGGCCCAGTTCATCTTCACAACGTTGGGCACCACCACGAGCAGCGGGTAGGCCTCTGCGACCGAGGCCGCGATGACCGACTGCGCGGTCTTGCCAAGGCCGGGTTCGTCGGCGAGCAAGAAGCTACGATGCCCGTCGCGCACGCTCTCGAGAAAGCGAGCCTGGTGCGGCATGAGCTCAAGCCCGCGCGGGGCCAGGCGATCCACCGCGGGGGCCTCGGGCAGGGGCATGCAGGCGCTGCCGCCGCCGCCCTGCTCAAATGACTTCAGCAGCGGGCCAAGCAGCTCCCAGTTCGCGAGGCGCACCACGGGGGTTGGCTTCTTGCGCTGGCTCAGGTCGGGGGCCAGGAACGGGTTCGATAGCATTCGGCCCTCGATGCCCGCGGGCTCGACCTGGCGCTCGGCGAGCTCCGGCGGCACGTAGACGGCCTTTGCCTCGGGCTCGGCATCTGCCTCTGGTAGCTCGATGCCGGCCTGCGTGAGCATCTTGCGCTTCAGCGCGCGCGTACCCTCGTTAATGGGTGCGGTGGGCTCGAGCAGGGTGATGAGCGAGGTGTCGCGAGCAGCAGATTTTGCGAGGATCGCGGCCACGCCATCAAGGCGCTTCAGCGTTTCGGCGCGCTCGCTATCGCTCAGCGTCTCATCTGTCTTGACCCGCGCGCGCTCTTCGCGCATCAGCAGCGCGATCACGTGGAACTTTGTGCGACCAGACGGGCTGGCCTTGCCGCGGTGCGCCGAGGCTTCGACCTCGCGCACTGCGCGTGCGAGCAGCGGGATAATGCCCTCGTTGTGGGTATGGCGACGACGGTTCTTTGAACGGTTCGTGCGGGTGGCAGTCATGCTTGCCATGGATCTCCTGAATGGCGTGGCGCAAGCTCTTGATAGGAGTTGCGAGGCCCGTGCGCTTTCGTTGCCCTGCCTGAAGCGTGAATCTCACGACGGCTCGGCGTATCGCGTAAATGCGGCCTACGGCTATGTTACCGCACGAAGTTAGGCACGCTTACCCAGCAAGATAGTGCGCGCCTCGCGCACGTCTTCGTGCATGCGCACGAGCAGCGCATCGACGCTCGCAAACGCCACCATGCCGCGCAGTCGCTCTACGAATCGCAGCTCGATCTCCTTACCGTAGAGATCGCCCGCAAAGTCGAGCAGGAACGCCTCGACCCGAGGTTCTCCCTCTGGGTCAAACGTCACGTTTGCCCCAACCGAGATAGCGGCCTCGTACGGCACCGGGTCACCCTCTATGAGCGCCCAGCCCGCATACACCCCGTCAGCGGGGCGCAGACCCTCAACCTCGCCGCCAAGGTTGGCAGTAGGAAACCCGATCTCTCGCCCCCGAGCGTCGCCGTGCACGACCTCGCCCCGCAACGAGACCCAGCGATCCATCATGCGCGATGCGGTCGCGACATCGCCCTGCAAGATGGCTTCGCGCACTCGCGACGACGAGATCTTGCCGAGCGATGGATCCTCGACATCAGAGGCAATTTCAACCGTGAAGCCGAGCCGCTCCCCCATAGAGGCGAGCAGCGCGGGGTCGCCCTTGCCACCGTGCCCGAACCGAAAATCTACTCCGACGCAAATGTGGCTGACATGCAGTTTCCCCACCAGCACTTGCTCGACGAAATCTTCGGCAGCGATCTCTGCGAGCTCGGCGTCAAAGGGAATGATGACGCACGCCTGCACCCCCAATTGCGCGAACACGGCAAGGCGCTGCTCGCGGCTCATGATCGAATCGGGGCAGGCCTCGGGCCGCAGCAGGCTCAGCGGGTTATTCGCGAAGGTAAAGACGAGCGGCTCAAGCCCTTTGGCTCCGGCAATCTCTGCAACGCGGTCAAGCAGCGCGCGGTGGCCGAGGTGCACGCCGTCGAACTTGCCAATAGCAATGGCCGTACCGCCGCGAAAGTCGTCTGCGTCTATCGAAGCAAGCGCATCAAATACCCGCATCAGTAGAGACTCTCACTCGGGTCGGGTGATCCTTGCCCCTGATCGCTCGGTAGCCCAGCGTCGCGACGCAACCAGATCATGCCGAGCACGGGCAGCACGAGCGGAATAAATAGATAACCGCTGCCAAAAAACGACCACACCGAGTCGTGCGCGAACAGCTCGGGCAGCACGAGGCTCAGCGTGCCCACGATGAGCACACCAGCAAGCTCGAAGCCGAGAGCGCACCAGGCCACAATGCGCCACGCGGGCCCCTGACCGCGTTTCAGCAGCGCAACCGTTGCAACCACATAGACCAGCCCGCTCAACAGCGAGAGCCCATAAGCCAGAGGCGCCTCATCGAACTTCGAGACGAGCTGGTACACCGCGCGAAGTGTGGCTGCGAGCGCAAGAATCAAGTACACCGTGATGAGCACGCGACCTAGCCCTGCCGTGCGAGTACCGGCAGCCGCCACGGCGTCGCCGCTTGCCTGCGTTGCGTTCGGCTCTGTCTTTGGCACGGGCACAAGCTTACCTTCTCTGGTGAGCCCTCACTTGGGGGCTCACCAGAGCTGCGACAGGCTCGTGTTTGCTAGGACAGCTCACGCTTCATACGCCCAGCATGCCGGATATAGAGCGTCGGTGCCACAATAAACGCAGCTGAGAGCGCAATACCCGCCGCGGCGAGCGCACCCGCGGTGGCAGATGGCTCTGGCTGCGTGAAGAAGGCCACCGAGGTCAAGACAGCGATCACAATACCGACAAGGATCCGCCAGATGCCGCGCAGCGTATTTTGTTGGCAGGCGTCAATTACCGCCCCGCGCCCGAAAACGGGCACCTTGGCAAACCAGTCGCGTTCGACGCTGGCGACGGCCAGCGTCGAGATTGTATCTCCGATGAGAAGCAGCAGGGGCGAGAGCACGAGCAGCCAGGCTTGACCAGAAATTGCTACGACCGGAATCTGTAGTGGCCAGGTGGCCCCGATCACGCTGCAGCATACGGCGAACCAGCCTGCGCGACGCGACCCCCAGATTCTGCTGAGCGCTCCTTTTGGCAGCCCTCGCGGAATCTCAACAAACAGCGTCCATGCATTTCTCACGGCCTGAACGATCAGCACGAATGCGACGGGTGGCACCACCAGTGCCGGCACCCCCCAGATCGCAACCGTTGAGATGAATCTCGTGCGCTGCCAGACCGCCGAATTCACACTCACCGCGGCGCTCACATGCATCGGATCTGTCGCGAGTACACGAGCCCAGCCACGCATCTGCTGGGTGCCATTATTTGCCTGCAAGCTCGTCAGCTGCATCTGCAGCCCGCTGTGATTGGGTGAAACCTCAAGGCCCCGCCTGACGAGCGCAACCGCCTCCGGCGTGCAGCCGATTCGCTGCAGCATGTCACTGGCTCTTAACAAGACATCAGCGTCTTCCGGCGCTAGGCTGGCGGCGTAGTTGGCACCCTGCCAGATGATCTCTCGATGTCTGGTCTCACCGTCAGGCTCAGCCGCATAGGCGCGCGCCTTTGCGAGGTGAGCTGCCGGGTCGCTCTGGTCAACACGCAGCAGCCGATCCGTGAACTCGTGCGCACGATCACAGTCGCCTCGATCAATTGCAATGTATGCAATGACGAGCATGGCGAGCTCGCTTCGTGGGTTCAGACCGAGCGCATGTTCAGCGGCGCGCTCCGCTTCGTCGAGCTCGGCAAGCTTGTAGCGCGCCCAAGCGAGCAGAGTCCACAGACCCCACCCCTCTGAGTGCTCAAGCAGACCCTGCTTCAGCAGGGTCATAGCGTCTTCGGTGCGGCCGAGATCAAGCAGTGCCTCAGCTCGCTGAGCAAACTGCTGTTCGGTCATCGCAGAGCTCACCTCAGGCCGAGGGGTGCCAGATCACGAGCATGCGGTACACCATCACCGCGACGGCGAGGTTCACCACGGTGAGCACCAGAAAGGCGTTGCGCTTTCGGTCGACCAGTGCCCAGAAGCCGGCACCAAACGGCAGCAGGAGGGCAACGATCAGGTACATCCAGAACTCGAGCGGATCGCCAACGGCAAAGTTGCCGAATGCTGGCGCGGCGGCGGCGATGATCGTCTGTGCCAGCAGCAGCAGACCGAGCAGTGCCTCGGCGCCGAGCGTCAGGTCATCGGGCACGCGCTTCTTCGCGTACTCGACGAGGCAGAGAATCGCGGCCGCGACCGCAACCACGATCTGAGTGATGGCAAACCAGGTGATCATGCGGTGGCACCCCCCTCAGCGGTCGGAAAATTCGTCACAACCCGAGTGCGGCCATTCTTCACTTCGATGAGCCCCACGAGGCGACCGCTCGGGGCGATCGCCGCGGCAAGCTTCGCGCGATCGGTGCCGTCGCTGAGCGGCTGTGTCTCGTCAATCTCGAGGCGTTTGCCATGCCCCAGGTCAATTTCTTGCTGCTCCGAAAGCACGAGCACCGGAAACAGCCTGGCCGCCACTGCCGCAGGGTCGAGCAAGCACGTGGGATCAACCACGCCAGCTGCGAGCTGCTCGTTTGAGGTGGCGTCTACGACAGAGAACGGCCCCACATCGGTGCGCCGCAGCGCGGTCAGGTGACCGCCTACGCCGAGCGCCTCACCCAGGTCGCGGGCGAGCGCACGAATATAGGTGCCCGATGAGCAACTGACAACCACGTCGATATCAAGCACTTCAACGGGAACGTCACCGCCGTCGAGGCCGTGCACGGCGACGAGGCGCGGATCCTCTGCTTCGAAAGAGTGAACCGTAACCGGCCGCTTCTTGAGCTCAACCTGCTCACCCGCGCGCACCAGATCGTAGGCGCGTTTGCCGTCGACCTTAATAGCGCTCACCGCACTCGGAGCCTGCTCGATCGGGCCGGTCAGCGCGGCGATGGCGTCGCGAATCGCAGCCGGGTCACCCTCGACCGCGCGAATGCTCGCGGCGTCAGCAACGCCGAGCACATCGCCCTCGCGGTCATCGGTCACGGTTGCTGCCCCGAGCCTGATGGTCGCAGTGTAGGTCTTGTCGAGCCCCACGAGATGGGTCAGCAATCGGGTGGCCGGGCCCGCGCCGAGCGTCAGTAGGCCAGTGGCCATCGGGTCAAGAGTGCCCGCGTGCCCCACCTTGCGGGTGCCGAGCGCGCGACGAGCCTTTGCGACGACGTCGTGGCTCGTCCATCCCTCGGCCTTGTCGACCAGCAGAATGCCGTTGGGTACAGTGTTCACCCAACCACCCTACCCAACCGCTACCGAATACACTGGGCGGGTGGCTGAGCAGGTGGTTCATGAAGACGCGGCGGCAGAGATCGCCGACGCGGTGATCGGCTGGTTCGAGCGCGAGGCACGCGAGTTGCCCTGGCGGGGTGAGGTCGGTGAGATCGACCCGTGGGCGGTGCTCGTCTCTGAGTTCATGCTGCAGCAGACGCAGGCATCGCGGGTGATTCCGCAATTCGAGGCGTGGATGGCTCGCTGGCCAAAACCCTCCGATCTCGCAGCTGAGGCACCCGGCGAGGCCGTGCGCGCCTGGGGGCGTCTCGGCTACCCGCGCCGCGCGCTCTGGCTACACCGCGCAGCGGTGCAGCTCGCAACCGAACACGGCGACCAAGTACCGCGCAACGTCGATACGCTGCTCGCGCTCACCGGCATCGGCCCGTACACGGCACGGGCCATCGCAAGTTTTGCGTTTGCGCTGCGAGAGCCGGTGGTCGATACCAACACCCGCCGCGTGATTGCACGTCTCGTGCACGGGCTTGCGGCGGCTGGCGCACCATCGCCCCGCGACCTCGACGACATGGCTGCGCTGCTGCCGCTCGACCCGGTGCGCACCCGACTCTTCAACGCCGCCGCGATGGAGCTCGGCGCCGTTGTCTGCACCGCGCGCAGCCCGCTGTGTTCGGCCTGTCCGGTTGCTGATTGGTGTCAGTGGCGAGGATCCGGCTTTCCCGCAAACGCACCGAGCGTGCGGCGACAGGCAGCGTTTCAGGGCAGCGACCGACAGGTGCGCGGTCGCATCATGGCGCTGCTGCGCAGCGCCACCGCGCCCATCGCTGAGCATGAAGCGCTCGCCGCAGCCGCCGAGGGTGGCGTGCACGACGAGGCGCAGCCAAGGCGAGCCTACGATTCGCTCATCTCAGACGGGCTACTCGTCGAGTTCGAGGGGCACGTGCGGCTGCCTTAGTCGAGTCTCGTGTACCGCTAGTCGCGACGCTCGTCATCTTCGAGGTCTTCCTCGTCGATGCCGTCTTCATCTTCGTCCTCGAGATCTTCGAGCTCGTCGCTGTCGTCAAACTCACCGTCTTCGAGGTCGTCGAGATCGTCGTCATCGCTGTCGTCTGACTCATCCGCGTCGAGATCTCGAGGCTTCGAGTATGGATCCTCTTCGCCTGCATAGCTCGCGTTCGCAGCGAGCGCGTGCGCCTCATCGTCGCGACGCTTCGCCTCGGCGAGCAGCTCGTTCAGGTGCTGTGCGCTGTCTGGCAGCTCATCGTGAATGAACTCGAGCACGGGCGTAAGCCGAGTACCCAGTTGTTTGCCGACCTCGGTGCGCAACATTCCGGTTGCTGCCTTGAGCGCCTTTGCGGTATCTGACTGCTCTTCTTCGCTGCCATACACCGTGTAGAAGACGCTAGCGTGCTGCAGGTCACCGGTGACACGCACGTCGGTGATCGTCACGAAACCCATGCGCGGGTCTCGCAGGCCCTTCTCGAGCCGACGCGCGATGATCTGCTGGATACGCTCTGCGACTTTGGCCGCTCGTGGGTTCGACATGCCTCAAGGGTATCGCGGATCGCAGGGTGAGCTGTAGCTGAGCGGGCCCACACACAAAAGCCAACGGGCTCAGGCCGGAAACAGGTGTGAGTTCGCCCTAATCTATGGCAGAAAACCCCCCGAGTTTGGGCAGATGTCGGCCCCGCGCGATACCCTCGGATTGCAAGCATTTGTGAGATGCAGCCCAGAAACACTAGAGAAGAAGAGTCTCATGACACAGCCCCCTAACGACCAGACACCAGAGCAGCCTGAGCAGAGCTCGCCGTCGCAAGAGTCGTCTGCCCCAGAAGCACCGCAGGCACCACAGCCGCCGGCTGCTCCGCAGGCTCCACAGTTCTCGGCACCGCAGCCGCCCGCAGCACCACAGGCACCACAGGCACCACAGGCACCACAGTTTGCCGCCCCTGCAGCACCCCAGCAGCCCAGCTACTCGGCCCAGCCACCTCACTTCTCGGCTCCCCAGGCGCCTCAGGCGCCGCAGCAGCCACAGTTCAACGCACCACAGCAGCCGGGGCAACCGCAGTTCGCGCCTCCCACGCAGCAGGCACCGCAGTACGGCGCCCCGCAAGCACCCGCATATGGCCAGCCCGCAGCACCACAGTACGGTGCCCCCGCTGCCCCACAATACGGTCAGCCTGCACCCCAGTACGGTGCAGCACAGTACGGTGCACCGGCGTACGGTGCGCCCGCATACGCAGCAGCAGCGTTCCCCGCTGCCCCGCTCGGCGTAGAGCCGGGCCCCGGCGGCCCCTTCGACGGCGCGCTGAGCCCCGACGACATGTCACGCCCGCTCTACGGTGCGAACTTTATGCAGGCAATCAAGCGCTACTTCAAGGGCTACGTAAAGTTCGATGGACGCGCCTCGCGAAGCGAGTACTGGTTCGCTACGCTCTTCCAGTTTGCAGTCATGCTTGTTCCGATGCTCTTCGTCATCGTCGGCGCAATCATTATGGGTGCAACGGCGTCGTACGACCCTTACACTTACGAGACCGTCGCACCGAGCCCAATTGGTGGCATTCTCATGTTCCTTGGGTGGGGCTTGTACTCCCTCATCGCACTCGGCATGTTCCTGCCATCACTCGCCATCGCTTGGCGACGCCTGCACGACGGCAACTTCTCAGGCGTGTTCTACCTGCTCGTGCTTGTCATTGGCAGCTTCGTGCTGATCTTCATGGCGCTGCCCTCGAAGGCAGAAGGCCGCCGCTTCGATAGCGCGGTTCGCTAACACTCCAAAGGGATCAGGGCCGGGGCGACTTCAGTCGCCCCGGCCCTTCCTGTTTTGGCAGCAGCTCAGCACGCTAGTCTGGCTCGCATGCACAACGAACGCGACGCGCAGCGCCTGAAGAATCTGCGCTTGCTGCGTCGCGTGAGAGACCGAATAGACCGCGAGTATGCCGAGCCCCTCGACGTCGAAGCGCTCGCCCGCGGTGTCGGCGTCTCTGCTGGCCACCTCAGCCGCGAATTTAAGGACGCCTACGGAGAGTCGCCCTACAGCTATCTCATGACCAGGCGCATCGAGCGCGCGATGACGCTGCTGCGCCGCGGCGACCTCTCGGTAACCGAGGTGTGTTTCGCGGTGGGCTACGGCTCGCTCGGCACCTTCACCACCCGCTTCACCGAGCTCGTCGGCGTCTCACCCGGCAAATATCGCAAAGAGGGCAACCCGCCGCTGGACGGCCTGCCCGGCATCATCACCATGCGGGCCACCAAACCGGTCAGAAATCGAGAAGTTTCTTAGGTCAACCGCTACTAGCCTGGCTGACATGAAGATCAACATTCACGTTACATTTTTGCCCCACACCGATCCCGAGGCTTCGCTCGCGTTCTATCGTGATGAGCTCGGTTTCGAACTGCGCAATGACGTCGGCTACGGCGACATGCGCTGGATCACGGTTGGCCCCGTGAATCAGCCCGATGTATCGATTGTGTTGACTCCCCCGGCTGTCGACCCCGGCCTGACCGACGATGAGCGCCGGGTCATCAACGAGCTCATTGCGAAGGGCGCCTACGCGTCGATCGTCTTCGCGACCGATGATCTGCAGGGTCTTTTTGAACGGGTCGAGGCCTCTGGCGTAGATGTGCTGCAGGAGCCAATGGATCAAGACTGGGGCACTCGCGACTTCGCGTTCCGCGATCCCGCAGGCAACACCGTGCGTGTACAGCAACTGCCCGGCGCAGCCACCTAGTCGGCAATCCGGCAGTTGTGCAGGCAAACGGAGAGGGGGTCGGTAGCTCGTATGAGCTACCGACCCCCTCTCCGTTCAGCCAGCGCTTATGCGCGCGGCTTCTCGATCATTTCGGTCGTCTCGATCTCATCGCCGATCTGAATGTCGTTGTACTTGCCAAGGCCGATACCAGCCTCGAAGTCGGTCTTGACCTCAGTGACGTCGTCCTTGAAGCGACGCAGCGACTCGATGGCGAGGCCATCGGCGATGACAACACCCTCGCGAATAACGCGCGCCTTTGCGTTGCGCGTGATGGTGCCGCTGCGAACGATGACACCCGCGATGTTGCCGAACTTCGAGGAGCGGAACACCTCGCGGATCTCGGCAACACCCGACTGCACCTCTTCGTACTCGGGCTTGAGCATGCCCTTGAGCGAAGCCTCAATGTCGTCGAGTGCGTTGTAGATGACGTTGTAGAAGCGAATGTCGATGCCTTCGCGGGCAGCACGCTCGCGAGCCTTGACGTCGGGGCGCACGTTGAAGCCGATGACGATCGCGTTGTCGATCGTCGCCAGGTCAACGTCAGACTCGGTGATGGCACCCACACCGCGGTGGAGAATGCGCAGCTGCACCGAATCGTCGACCTCGATCTTCATGAGCGACTCTTCGAGCGCCTCGACGGCACCCGACACGTCACCCTTGATGATGAGGTTGAGCGACTCAACCTTGCCGTCTTCAAGAGCCTTCGTGAACTCTTCGAGGCTGATGCGCTTACGAGCCTTGGCCAGCATCGCGTTGCGCTCAGCTGCCTCACGCTTCTCAGCGATCTGACGGGCCGTGCGATCCTCGTCGGTGACAATGAAGTTGTCGCCAGCGCGAGGCACGCTCGAAAGACCCTGCACCTGAACCGGACGCGAGGGCAGTGCCTCGAGAACCGCGTCGCCGTTCTCGTCGTGCATCGCACGAACGCGACCGTAAGCCGTGCCCGCAACAATCGCGTCGCCGACGCGCAGCGTACCCGACTGGATGAGCACGGTAGCAACCGCGCCGCGACCCTTGTCGAGCTTCGCCTCGATGGCGACGCCGCGAGCGTTCTTGTCTGGGTTTGCGCGCAGGTCGAGGCCTGCGTCTGCGGTCAACAGTACAGCGTCGAGCAGCTCGGTGATGCCCGTGCCGTTCTTTGCAGAGACGTCGCGGAACATGACGTCTCCGCCCCATTCCTCAGAGACCAGGCCGAACTCGGTGAGCTGCTGGCGCACCTTGTCAGGGTTTGCACCCTCTTTATCGACCTTGTTGACCGCGACCACGATCGGCACGTTAGCTGCCTGAGCGTGGTTCAGCGCCTCAATGGTCTGAGGCATGATGCCGTCGTCGGCCGCAACCACGAGAATCGCGATGTCGGTGACCTGCGCACCACGGGCACGCATGGCGGTGAACGCCTCGTGACCCGGGGTATCGATGAAGGTCAGCGCACGGTCGATGCCCTCGTGCATGGTGTGCACCTGGTACGCACCGATGTGCTGCGTGATGCCGCCGGCCTCGCCGCCGCCCACGTCTGCCTTGCGAATCGCGTCGAGCAGTCGGGTCTTACCGTGGTCAACGTGACCCATAACGGTGACCACCGGCGGGCGTGCCTGCAGTACGTCGTCGCCCTCTTCTTCGAGCTCGGCATCGATGTCGATGTCGAAGCCCTCGAGCAGCTCGCGGTCTTCGTCTTCTGGCGAGACAACTTGGATCTTGTAGCCAAGCTCGTCGCCGAGAATCTCGAATGTTGCCTCGTCAAGCGACTCCGTTGCGGTTGCCATCTCACCGAGGTGGAACAGCACGGTCACCAGGTTCGAGGCACTGGTGTTGATCTTGTCGGCAAAATCGCTGAGCGATGCGCCACGTCGCAGACGGATCGGGGTCGAGCCGTCGCCGCGGGGTACGCTGACGCCACCAAGCGACGGCGCCTCGCGCATCTCAAATTCTGCCCGCTTCGCCCGCTTCGACTTGCGTGCCTTGCTCTTGCTGCCGCCGCGACCGAACGCGCCAGCAGTGCCTGCACCACGACCACCACGGCCACGACCGGCGAAACCGCCGCCCGGGCGCGGAGCACCAAAGCCGGTGCCTGCACCAGCACCTGCGCCACCTGCGCCGGGACCACCCGCACCGGGGCGAGGTGCGCCACCTGGGCGACCGGGACCACCCGGGCGACCGCCGGGGCGACCCTGGCCACCTGCGCCACCACCCTGCGGGCGGGGAGCCGGACGCGGGATGTTGCCCGGGTTCGGGCGAGTGCCCATGCCCTGGCTCGAAGCAAACGGGTTATTGCCCGGGCGCGGTGGGCGCGGAATGCCCATGCCCTGGCTCGAAGCAAACGGGTTGTTGCCCGGGCGCGGAGCGCCGGGCTTCGGGCCGCCTGGCTTGCTTGCTGCAGCACCGGGCTTTGCGCCTGCGGCGCCCGGCTTCGGGGCAGCACCGCCGGGCTTCGGGCCTGCGGCCTTTGCCGGAGCGGGCTTCTCGGCCGCGGGAGCGGCGGGAGCCGCGGGGGCCTCAGCAGCTGCCGGAGCAGCGGGAGCGGGCTCTTCTGCCTTCGGGGCAGGCTTGGGCCCTGGCTTCGGGCCAGGCTTCACAGCCGCACCGGGCTTCGCGGCCGCGGCTGGCTTTGCTGCGGGTGCAGCAGCCTCATCGGCGCCGGCAGCCTTTACCAGCTCCGGGTGCTCACTGACGTAAGCAGAAAGTTTGCGCACCGTCGGGGGCATGATCGTCGACGACGGGCTTTTGACGAACTCTTTCAGTTCATCGTTCAGAATCTCGACTGCCTTCTTGCTCTCAATACCGAGCTTCTTGGCAATCTCGCTGACGCGTGGGTTAGCCACTTTTCTCCTGTCTGGGTTCACGCCAGACAGGCGAGAACCAAATTAGCGGACGGGTCTCATCGTGAGCCGCTCATTAGTTGTCCATGAGTGTTTCTAGCCTGTTCTCTAAAGGGCTTGTGTCGAGCGAACCCGACACTTTCAGCGCACGCGCGAATGAGCCGCGCGACACTGCTTGTTTCAAACAATTGGCGGTGGTGTGAACCCACGCACCTCGCCCAGGTAGTACCGCACGCTCGTCGGCCGTCAGCCGACCCTCGCGGGCCACCACCCGAAGCAATACATCTCGTGTCGCGCGTTGGCGACAGGCGACGCATGTCCGAAGCGAATCCATCCTACCAGCTTCTCACACTCCGCGCACTGAGCGCGTGTCGGCAGGCGTAGCCAGGCGCGCGGGCCGACGATCCTCGCCAAAAACACAACACCTTCGCCGTCAAGCCGAACGCTTTGCAGTAAAGCGAGGGGCCGCAGACGGCGAAGGTGTTGCTATGTTCTGAGCTGGATCGCGGCTACGCTCGCTTCGCCGCAACCGCGCGCGCGGCACGGCGCCCGAGCCACGACACTGCGAGGTTGATCACGAGGTAGATCACGGCTCCAACGAGCCAGAAGGTGAACATGTAGTAGTTGCCGAAGAACGTCGACAGATTCTTGATGGTGCGCAGCAGCTCGAAGTAGCCCACAATGTAACCGAGCGAGGTGTCTTTGAGGAGCACCACCAGTTGCGCCATGAGAATGGGCAGCATCTGCGTAAAGGCCTGCGGCAACTCAATCAGCAGCCGGGTACGCGTCGGTGTCAGCCCGATTGAGAGCCCCGCCTCGCGCTGGCCCTTGTTCAGCGACAGAATACCCGCGCGCAGCGCCTCGCCAAGAATCGCACCGTTATAGACGACCAGCGCGATGACCACCGCGAGAAACGCACCGGTCGACGCGACCAGCAGAATGAACAGCATCATGAGCAGCACTGGCATGCCTCGGAAGAATTCGAGAATTACCGTGACGGGCACCCGAATGAGCGCGCTCGACGATAGCCGACCAAACGCAAAGAGCACGGCGAGAATGAGCGCGCCGACCATGCCCACAGCGGCAGCGCCGAGGGTGGCAAGGGCACCCTCACCGATCAGCTGCCACACCTGCGGCTCGAGAAGCGGCTCCCAGCGAGTCGGGTCCAGAATCGGGGGTGTTTCTGCACCGTTCGCCGCAATCTGCGGAATCGCAAGCCGATAGATGACCCAGCCGAGCAGGGCGAGAAGCCCAAGAATGCCGACAACTGAGATCACACGTGACCGGCTGCGCGCCTTCGGGCCGGGCGCGTCGTAGAGAACCGTGGCTTGAGCGGTCATCGCGCTACCCTCACCTTCTTCTCGATCTGCGCGGCGACGAGGCCGAGCGGAACCGTGATCAACAGATAGAAGCACGCCACACCGATCAGAATCGGTATCACGGCGTTGCCGTTTGCGTTTGCGAGCGTCTGCGCGGTGAAGAACAACTCACCTACGAAGAAGCCACCGGCCACCGAGGTGTTTTTGGTCAGCGCAATAAACACGTTGATCAGCGGCGGCACGACCATGCGCAGCGCCTGCGGCAGCACGATCAGCGTGAGCGTCTGCCCAAACCCGAGGCCGATCGACCGCGCGGCCTCAGCCTGCCCCACCGGCACACCGTTGATGCCGCTACGCAGCGCCTCGGCGACAAACGGAGAGGTGTAGGTCGCAAGTGCAATCACTGCGAGCACCTCGTAGGGCGGCAGATCTGGCGTCAGAAGTGGCAGCACGAACACCATGAACAAGAAGATGAGCGTCAGCGGCACGTTGCGAAAGAGCTCGGTGTATGCGGTCGCGAAGGCTCTCAGCGAGGCAACCGGCGAGATGCGCATGGTCGCGACAAGCAGCCCGAGCGCCATGGCGCCGAGGCCACCAAACAAGAGCATGCGCAGCGTCATAAGAAAGCCCGAGAGAATCAGCTCGGCGTTTTCAAAAAGCACGTTCATTGCGCGTTCACTCCCTTCGTAAGATCAGATGATTCGAACAAGATTTGCTTGCCTACCCACGCCCCGCAGTGGTGTAGGTGGGCGAGGATCGGGCGGCGCAGCCGCCGCCCGATCCCTGTCGATTAGTAACGATCAACAGTTGGCGGCGTGGGTGTCGCCAGCACCTTGCCAGCAGTGCTCTCCCATGCCTTCGCCCAGCTGCCGTCCTTGAACGACTTTTCGAGCGTGTCGTTGATGAAGTTGCGGAACTCGGTGTCGTCCTTCTTCAAGCCGATGCCGTAGGGCTCCTCGGTGAAGGGGTTGTCGACAACCTCAAACTCGCCGGGGTTCTGATCTGCGAGACCCGCAAGAATCACGTTGTCGGTCGATGCCGCAACCACCTCGCCCTGACGCAGCGGCGTCAGGCAGTTCGAGTAGGTGTCGGTCTCAATGACCTCAACGCCTGCGTCTTTCAGGTTCTGCGCCGAGGTCGAGCCGGTCACCGAGCAGACCTTCTTGCCTTTGACGTCGTCGATGCCCTTGATCTTCTCGGGGTTGCCCGAGAGCACGAGCAGGTCCTGGCCCGCAACGTAGTACGGGCCAGCGAACGAGACGACCTCTTTGCGCTTGTCGTTGATCGTGTAGGTCGCGACAACAATGTCGACCTCGCCCTTCTCGATGAAGGGCTCGCGGTTTGCCGAGACTGCCTCGACCCACTCGATGTTCTCTGGCGCGATGCCGAGCTCTGCTGCGATGAGCTTCGCGATCTCGACATCGAAGCCCTCTGGGTTGCCGTCGAGACCCATCAGGCCGAACAGCGGCTGGTCAAACTTCGTGCCGACCGTGATCTTGCCTGCGTCGTGCAGCTTGGCCATGGTGGTGCCGGCCTCGAAACTGACGTCTTCTTTCACCGGGGCCTCGTCCGTTGGAGCCGCGGTGCCGCTGCCTGAGCAGCCAACCAGCGCGAGTGCGCCGACCGCTGCAACTGTTGCCGCAAATTTGGTGAATCGCATCATTTCCTGCTTCCTTAGTTGTGAAGCCGACTCTGTCGGCCCCGCTGTATTCCGCTTCGCGGTGTGTGAACGGGCGTTTGCCCGCTGGTCTAGTGCCCGAGAATCTTCGACAGAAAGTCCTTTGCCCTCGAGGTTTGAGGGTCGGTGAAGAACTGCTCGGGAGTTGCCTCTTCAACGATCTGCCCGTCTGCCATGAACAGAATGCGGTCGGCCGCTCGACGCGCGAACCCCATCTCGTGGGTCACGCTCACCATCGTCATGCCGTCGTTCGCGAGGCTGATCATGGTGTCGAGCACCTCGTTGATCATCTCTGGGTCAAGCGCCGAGGTCGGCTCATCGAGCAGAATCAGCTTCGGCTGCATGGCGAGCGAACGAGCAATCGCGGCGCGTTGCTGTTGGCCGCCCGAGAGCTGCGAGGGCAGTTTCTTTGCCTGGTTTGCGATGCCGACACGGTCGAGCAGCGCCATCGCACGCTCTTCTGCATCTTTCTTGTTCAGCCCGCGCACCTTCATGGGGCCGAGCGTGACGTTCTCAAGGATGGTCTTGTGCGCAAACAGGTTGAACGACTGAAACACCATGCCGACATCGGCACGCAAGCGCGCGAGATCTTTGCCCTCCTCTGGCAGCGCCACACCGTCGATCGTGATCGTGCCTGAGTCGATGGTTTCGAGGCGATTGATCGCGCGGCACAGCGTCGACTTTCCTGAGCCTGACGGGCCGAGCACCACGACAACCTCGCCCCGGCCGACGGTCGTGTTGATGTCGTTCAGCACATGCAGGTCGCCGTAGTGCTTATTGACACCCGAGACGACGACTAGCGGGTCGCGATCAGTGCCGGGCACTCGAATCGCAGTCGTGTTGCCCACGCGCTCAGTGGCGTGGTCTGCTGGCGATGCACTCATATTGGCTTCCTCAAGCTTCGTTGCCTCACGAAGAACGAGTTTCAGCTAGCTACGGAGCCGCCTGCGCCACATTCTTCGTTGAATAGTTCGGACGAGTTAGCTCAACGCTAGGTACACGCTCAGACAATCTCACGCCTCTTGAGGGTTTCTTGAGATTGCTTGAGGTTGCGAAAGAACGCCCGCGCGCATCAGCAACGTGGGATCACCGCTTGGTCTCGACGTAGTAACTGATTGCCCCGGGGTGCAGCTCGATGGGGTCGGTGAAGATCGCCTGCCTGCGGTCGAGCAGAGCTGCCGCCGGCACTTGCTGCGCCAGCTCGGTGCGCGAGGCAAACAGGGTCTCGGTCACCGAACGCACCAACTCGGGCGAGGCACTCTCTGACACGACCAAATAGTTCGGCACCGTCATAGTCACGGTGGGCGTCTCCCAGCCGTACGACCCGAGCGGAAACTCCGAGATGCGATACGCACCGCTGTGCGCGCTATTGAGCGCCTCGACGGTTTCGGGCCCAATAGAAAGCAACCGAATAGGGGTATCGGTCGAGAGCTTCGCAAGCCCGGGGGTTGGCACCCCGCCAACCCAGAAGAACCCGTCGATCTGCCCGGCACGCAGTGCCTCGATTGACGCGTCGGGCCCAAGCCCGACGTTGAGCACGGAGGCAGGGTCAACGTTCGCCGCCTCAAGCACGCGCATCGCGACAAGGTTCACGCCCGAGTTTTTGGCGCCCAGCGAGACGGTTCGGCCCACGAAATCGCCAAGATCCTCGATATCAGAATCTCGTCGCACCACCACGTGCACGTACTCGTCGTAGAGCCTCGCGATCGCCCGAATTGCGAGCGGTCGATCGAACGCACCGTTGCCCTCGACCGCGCTCGCGGCCGCGTCGCTCTGCGCAAAGCCGAGCAGCGCCTCGCCCGAGCCGATGCGCAGCAGATTATCGACCGAACCGGCGGTTTCTGCCACCTCAAACTGTCGGTCGAGATCGCGCGAAAGCACCTGCGCAAGCTGGCTGCCGTACTGGTGATAGACCCCGGTTGTGCCGCCACCCGCGATCACTATCGGCTGCGTTCCGGCATCGTCAGGCGTGGGATCGCACGCACCAAGCCCCAGCGTCACCACGAGGGCAAGCAGCGCCGCGGCCGCTGGTCGAAGCGCGCGCTGCCGCAGGGGTGAGAGCTTCTTGACGGTCACCGATCCACCGCCTTTGAAAACCGAAACGTCACGGTCAGGCCACCGCTCGGCGGTGCGGTCACGCGAAGCTGCCCACCGACTGAGGCGAGCAGGTCGCTCGCAATTGCCAGCCCAAGCCCAGAGCCTGACTTGTGCTCGCTGCCCTCGCCGCGCCAGAATCGCTCAGTTGCCCTCTCGAGGTCTTCAGCCGCGATGCCTGGGCCGTGATCACGCACCACAATCTCGCTGTATGCCTCGGCTTCCTCGGCGGAGACCTCAATTTTGCTGCCGGGAGGTGCGTATTTGAGTGCATTGTCAATCACAGCGTCGAACGCGCTCTCTACGATGATCGGGTCTGTCAGCATCGGCAGGCTTGGCGCGAGTGCAACCTCGAAACGCACGTGGTCTTGTGCTGCCACCCGCTCCCACGCCTCGACGCGACGGGCCACAAGCTCCGCGAGATCGACTGCGGCGAGCGCGGAGTTGTTGCCGCTCCTTGCGAGCCCCAGCAACGCATCAAGAATCTGCGCCATCCGGCGACCCTCGTCGCGGGTGGCCTCGATATCGCCCTCCCATTCCTCACCGAGCCCGATCGCAAGCGACTCCACCCTGAGTAGCAGCGCATTGAGGGGGTTGCGCAGCTCGTGCGAGGCGGTGAGCGCAAACTCCTGCTGCCGCGACACGACGCGCTCTATCTCTTCGGCCATGCGGTTGAACAGAGCGATCATGCGCCGCAGCTCTGGCGGGCCTGTGTCGTCGGCGATCCTCGCCTCCATATGGCCTTGTTCAATCGCCTCCATCGCTTCATCGACGCGGCGCACCGGCTGCAGCACCCAGTTTGCAAGTCTGTTCACTACGAGCAGGCCGAGTGCAATCGCCAGCACTGAAGCCCCTGCGAGCAACACCCACTGGCGAGTGATGGTGTCTTTCGGCGCATCCATGCTTGTCGACAGCATTACGGCGCCGATCACGTCTCCGTCGTTGAACACGGGTTCAACCATCACGGCCTCTGTGAATGACCAGGGCAGCATGGCCTGTGGTGTCTCGCCCCGGCGCCCCGAAAGCGCAAGCAACACTTTGTCAGTTGCGGCCTCATCGAGCACATTCGACTCGAGGCCGCGCGAGACCCAGGGTGTGCCCGACCTGTCAACGATCGCTACCCTCGCGCCGTACAGATCGTGGTATCGGGCTACCTCGCCCTCGATGACAGTGGCGTTGCCAGACCTGAGCGCCTGACGCGCACTCGTAACAAAGTAGCTGAGGTCGCCGAGCCGCTCGGCAAAGAATTCTTGCTGCACGCTGCGTGCGGCGCTCCACGCGTAGGCGCCGCCGAGCGCGAGCAGCACCCCCACGAGGGGCACGAGAAAGACGACGACCAGGCGCGTACGCATGGCCTCAAGATACCGCTATTCGATAGCCGACGCCGCGCACCGTTTCAATCAGCTCGGCGCGACCAGTCTTGCGCCTGATCGATCCAACGTGCACCTCAAGCGAGCGGCTAAACGCGTGCCACTCGGTGTTCCATACTTCTTGAATCAGGCGTTCTCTCGGCACCACGACCCCCGGGTAGCGGGCAAGCACCGCGACAATGTCGAACTCCTTGCGCGTCAGGTCAATAGGGGCACCCTCGACAGTAACCTGCCTCGCGACGAGATCAATCTGCACACCCTGCGTCTCAAACTCGGGTTGTTGTTCAGCTGGAAGCGCTCTTGTACGCCTCGTCACCGCTTCGATGCGGGCGAGCAGCTCGCGCACGTCGTAGGGCTTCACCACAAAATCGTCGGCGCCCGCGCGAAGACCCTTGATTCGGTCTTGCACGTGACTTCTTGCGGTCGCAATGATGATCGGAACCCCGGTGTGTGCGCGTATCCTGCGGCACAGATCGATCCCGTCAATATCGGGCAGCCCCAGATCAAGTAACACCACCTCGGTATCCGAGCCGAGTGACGCGAGAGCGGCCTCGCCGTTTGCGGCAACCTGAGTGGCGTATCCGTGCTTGCGAAGAAAAACGCTCAGCGCGGCTGAGACGCGGTCGTCGTCTTCGACAATCAGAATCTTCATCGGAACCTCCGCGCGCCCGCTCGGGGGGCCAGGTCTAACTTGCGGTGCGGCAGTGGCCTCACGGTATCAGATAGAGCTTCGGGCTCAACTTTGCCACGACACATGCGGCCGCCTCCTTCGCTCTCATACCTCTTCGTACGCTGATCCGATCTCAATCAACCGGCACGGCGGCCGCTGCGCAACGCGCTTGAGCAAGTCTTGAGGGTGTGTGCGTGGTGGATAGACGAAAGGAGCGGCCCCTCCATGGGAGGAGACCGCTCCTTTCAGTTGCGAAACGAGCCACGTCGCGCTTGTAAGCGCTCCGCCGGATGCGCAAAGACCGACATTCAGATTCAATCATTCATGATCTGCCGCGGTAGCTGAATGCCCTATTTCGAGACATTCGCTGTCGCGCCGGTAGGCGCTCCATCGAATGCGCAAAAATTGATATCCGACTCAATCATTCATGATTGAGTCGGGCTGGATATCAATTTTTGCGCCCGTCAGCTTAGCGGCGAGGCGAGCGTTCTGGCCCTCCTTGCCGATCGCGAGCGAGAGCTGAAAATCAGGCACAAGTGCTCGAACCTGCTTGAGCTGCTCGTTGATCATGAACACGTCAGTCACCTTCGAAGGCGAGAGCGCGTTTGCCACAAAAGTGGGCAACACTGGCGAGTAGTCGACGATGTCGATCTTCTCTTCGCCCAGCTCGCTCATGACCGCTCGCACACGACGGCCCATCTCGCCGATGCAAGTGCCCTTCGCGTTAATACCTGACTGGGTTGCACGCACAGCGACCTTAGTGCGGTGACCCGCCTCACGAGCGAGCGATACGATCTCAACGATGCCAGCCGCCAGCTCGGGCACCTCAAGCTCAAAGAGGCGGCGCACGAGCCCCGGGTGCGTGCGCGACACAACGATCTGCGGCCCCTTCAGGCCCTTCGACACGCTGGTCACGTAGACGCGCAGGCGCGTACCGTGCTTGTAGTCCTCACCTGGAACCTGCTCCTCGGGAGGCATGATAGCTTCCAGGTCACCGAGACTCACGTGCACCATGCGCGGGTTTTGACCCTGCTGCACGATGCCAGAAACAATCTGGCCCTCTTTGTCTTTGAACTGACCGAGCACCTGGTCATCGCCGAGGTCGCGCAGGCGCTGGTTGATTACCTGCTTCGCGGCATTAGCGCCAATGCGGCCGAACTCTTCAGTGTCGGCGAGCGCCTCACCGATCACTTCGCCGGCTTCGTTGAGCTCGGGAACGAGCACGCTGATGGCACCATTTTTGCGATCGAGGACCACGCGAACCTGGTCGTCGGAGGGCTCGGGGTGACCAATGTTCACCTCGTGCTTAATGTACGCAGTGTGGATGGCCTGCTCAATGATGCTTGCGAGTTCTTCAAACGGAATCTCGCGCTCGCGCTCGAGTCCGCGCAGCATAGCGAGGTCAATCTTCACGGTGGGCCTCCTTATTCAGATGTCAGACCCGCGCCCGCGGGTCAGCTATCCAGAATACCTCACCTCGCGGCACAGGCGCTGATCTCGCACTTGCAACTAGACGAGCACACCAGATGAGTCCTCAGGAACAGCGACATGGATCGGCAGCACTCGACCGGACTCGATTGCAAAGCCACGCCCCACCGGAAAATCGGCTCGCTTCACACGACCGAAGTTCTCACGGAACGGCGATCCGCCGTCACCCTCATCGGGTTGCAACGCAAGCCCCCAGCGCGGTTGTTTGAGCGCAGAATACAGATCCCACACCCCAGCAGCAGCGCCTTGCTCAAATTCGAAGAGCACCAGCACGTCAGCCCGCCTTGCCGCTTTCGCGAGGGCAACGAGGATCGGCAAAGCCTCGGTGCCCTCAGCCTCAGTCGGCCTTTCAACTACGATCACGCCGCGCACGGCTCGACGCGGAAAGCGAGCTTTTGCGGGTGGGGTCTCAGAGGTTTCGACTTCAGCCGCGCCACCAATGAGCCCACCGATTGGCCCTCCGATCAGTCCAGGCGCCAGCAGCCCAGGCTTGTTCGGTAACGAGCCACCGAGTGCCTCAACCAGATCTTTTGCCAGTTCAGCGACCTCTTCTGGCCCGCGCGCAACCTGATCCCACGTAGCTTTTGAGCCGAGCCCACCTGCCCGATCGGGCACGAAGCTCAGGAGCACTCGCTCGACCGCGACGCCGCCAGCTTCAGCCCAGCGCGCAAAGCCTGTCGCGCAGGCAAGCGCAGCCGTCGAGAGGCCGGCGCCGGCCGGGCCTGCGACCACACCGAGCCCAGAGACCGGCATCGGCACCGGCGTGAACCCGTCAATCTCAATGCCGTACACGGGCTGGTCAGCGGCCTGAGCCGGCAACTCTTGCAAAGCGATGAAGGTCGGCGCATTCTGAATCGTCGGAGCCGCAGATACCTGTTGCGCCCGAAGCCGCAGTGCGAGCTCTTCGAGGGCCTGCGCCTGGGCAAGCAGCTCTGATGCTTCGCTCACCAGGGCAAGTTGCACTTCATCGCTCTGCCCGGCAAACACCCCTCGACCTGGCGGCGCAGCTTCGAGGGTGTCGGCAGGCACGTCGATGTATGAGTAGTCATTGGCCGAGGCCAGGCGCAGCACGAATTGCTGCTGCACGCTTGCGGCAAGTGTGCTCGGTAGCACGCCGGCTCGATCGGCGGTGAGCACCACATGCACACCGACAGCGCGGCCGGCCTGCATGACCTCGGTGAGCACCTGCATTGGCGCGTCTTTCGCGCCGAGCATTTCGGTGGCTTGCCGGAACGCCGAGAATCCATCAATCAGTAACAGCATTCGTGGCTCATTTGCACCGCTCACCCGGTTATATGCGCTCAGGGAGTTCGCTCGAGCCGCCGCAAATCTGGTGCCACGCTCACGAACCACATCTTGCAGGTGGCGCAGCACACGACGCGAAAGCTCATCGTCGGTAAGCGGTGCGACGGCGCCGACAGTTGGCAGAGCAAGTAGCGGGTCAAGCCCACCACCAGCTGCGTCAATCGCATAGATGTGTGCCGGCGCCGTAGCTGCCGCCTCGCTGAGCGAGGCGGCGATGGTCAGAAGTGCACTGGTTTTGCCTGTGCCGCTTGCGCCGTAGATTGCGACGTTACCTGCTTCGTTCAAGTCAAGCAGCACGGGATCTTGGCGCTGCGCGTCGGGCTGATCGCGCATACCGATCAGCACAACTGAGTCATCATATTCGGTGCTTGTTCTGCCGCGTCTGTCGTCGGCGTCAATACCGACACCGCGCAAGCTTTCGAGAGAAAGCAACGTTGGCAGCATGTCAAGCCAGGGTTTGCGCGGGCGCGCGAGCGCAGCCGCTTCTGCTGCCTCAATGACGCCATCGCGCAACCGCTCAATATCGCGCGCAGTCTGACTGCGTCGCACACGCCCCCGTGAGCCGGTCGAGGTTTTGTCGGGAATGTCCCAGACATCACCCTCGACAAAGCCGAGGTCTCGAATTTCAAGACGAGCGGCTGCCGCCTCGTCGGCCGACCGCCCACCGAGGTATCCGGTCTGAAAGTGCGAGATGCGGCCAGCACCAGATTTCACGGCCCCTCGACCGGGAGTTTCTGCGTCAAAGAACGCCGCGTCTTTCACACCGATCACATCGGCACTGTCGGCTTCATCTGCCATGCGCAGGGCGACGCGCAGATTCGTGTTTGCGCGCAGATTGTCTTTGATCACACCTGCAGGGCGCTGGGTTGCCATGATGAGATGCAGGCCAAGCGAGCGGCCTCGCTGCGCAACGTCGATCACACCGTCAACAAACTCAGGCACCTCGCTCGCGAGTGCGGCGAACTCATCAATCACGATGACGAGGGCGGGCGGCGCAGCTGCATCACCGCGCTTTTCCATGGTGATCAGATCTTTCGCGCCGTGTTCGGCCAACAACTCTTCGCGGTAGCGCAGTTCGGCTCGCAACGAGGTGAGAGCACGGCGTACCAGATGCGGGCTGAGGTCTGTCACCAGGCCAACGGTGTGTGGCAGGTCGACACACTCTGCAAAGGCAGCACCGCCCTTGTAGTCAACCAGCAAGAAAGTCAGGCGATCCGGGCTCACGTTTGCCGCGAGGCTCATTATCCAGCTCTGCAAGAACTCTGATTTGCCTGCGCCCGTTGTACCACCGACGAGAGCGTGTGGCCCGTGCACGCGAAGATCGATTTCGGCTGGCCCTTCTGGCCCCTGGCCGACCACGGCAGCAAGCTTCACCGCGTCTCGCTCTTCACCCTGCTGCCACGTGCTGACCAGGCTGCCGGCGCTTTGCCAACTCTGCAGAATTGGGCCGGCACCGCCGAGCAAGTCAACTCGATGCAGCTCGCGAAGGTTTACGCTTCGTGGCAGGTCACTCTCATCGAGTGCTCTCGCTGCGGTGTCATCGACCGGCGCGAGCGCGCGCGCAAAGGCAGCAGCCTCGGTGATGCCGACGTACTCAATGCGGCTGAGAGCAACGGTCTGGCCGAAACGAACAAAGTTTGCCGTGCCCACCTGCTGCGCAGAAGCGGTCGGCGTTGCCGCTGTCGACGTTGCTTGTCCAATAGCAGAGTCGGAGGTGGCTTCTACGAAGCTGCGGCAAGCGGCTGGCACTCTGGCAATATCGTCGGCCACCCAGATCACGTGAATACCAAGATCGGGGCCGTCTTCGGCAAGCGCAATTAATCGGCTTCGGTTCGTCTCTTCAATTTCACGTTCGAGCACGAGCACTATGACTGCAGGGGTTACCGGCAATTTGCTCACTGCTTCGTCAGAGCTGTCGGGCACTTCGTCTGCCGTGAGGTGCGAGCGTACCGACGCAGATTGCGGCCCACTGCGCTGCGCAATCAGCGATTCGAGCGCGATCATTAGCCTTGTTGTGGCGTTCGGGCTGTCAGCGAGTGGCCAAGCAGCCAAGGGGCTACCCACTGGCTCAATATGTGGCAACCATTTCAGCCATTCCCACTCGCCGCCGGCGCGATCAGAGCCGGCAAACGCAGCAATCACGACCTCGGCGGGCGAGTGCAGCCCCGCAAGCTGCAGCACAAGCCCGCGTGCGAGACCCTCGGCGATCCGCTGGTCCCCCGCAATACCTATTGAACCGCAACGATCAAGTCGTTCGAGCACCGGCACGGGCGTAATCGAAGCAAACTCGTCTCTGATCTCGCGCAGCGCGTTCCATTGCTCTGTCGCCGCGTCACCACGGTGCGGCAGATCGACAACCGTGCGACTCGGCAGCGTGCCATCACCAAATCTCAATTCAAGAAACCCGCGATGTTCTGGTCGCCTCGCCCAAAGCAAGCGACTGCGCGAGTGTACGGCTGCAGCGATGCTTGCAAGATCAGGGGTTTCGCTGTGGCGAACCGCAATCTCTTCGGCACGGAGATCGGTGAGCTCTGCCCGCTCGGCAGACAGGGTTTCAAGAAACTGACGCAATTCGCGCTTCAGCTTGCGCCTACCCGAGGTGAGGCTGTCTACCCACGAGCCAATCATCATGAGCGGAGTGAACGCAACCATCATGAGGCTCATCGGGGAGCGGGTGATCGCAAACATGGCGCCACCCATCATCATGGGAGCGAGCATCGCCAGAAGCGGGATTCGGTTTGCTTGGGTGGGCTGTGGCGGCTTTGGCAGTTCTCGTTTCGTGAGGGGGAATCGAGGATCGACCCGCGGCGCGCGGGTGTGCGGGTAGCGGTGGTCGAGCGGCGCGCTGTCGTGTCGAGCCGCACGTAGCGGCGTGATTCGAATCTGAACTGAGCCGAGCTGAACCTCGGAGGTTCGAGTGATCACGATTTGCTCGGCTGACTGGCCATATACTTCGATGCCGTTCGCTGAGCCGAGATCTCGCAGCACTATTTTTTCGCCGATCTCGATAACCGCGTGCCGCCTCGACACACTTCGATCATCGATCAACACTCGGCTGAGCGGGTCGCGCCCAATCGTGTTGCTGCCTGCAACGAGGCTGTAGGTTGCGCCCTCTTGCGGTCCATTCAAAATCTCGACGGTGCCGAGCATCGGAATCGGCCTGTTTGCGCTCGGGCCAAACTCGGGTACCACTGTGACCTGCCACCCCGATTGCAGGCCAGAGGCGGCAACAAATGTTGTTGGGTCAAGCAGTTGCTCGCCGCGGCTGTCACCTGCGTTGCCGAGCAGGGTGATATGCCCGCGGCGCAGCGAGGCAAACTCTTCAAGGTTTGAGCCAGCGAAGAGGTCTGTGCGCATCAGCGAGTGCGCGAGCTCGCCGATTGTTGTGGTGACGTCGCAAGAGACGGTGATGTCGTGGTTCACGCCACCAGCAGCGCTGACACCGAGTTTTAGCTTCATGAGATTCCGTCTCTGCTCGTGCCTGATAAATCTGCTGAACGCCAGGTGCTGAACTCACCGAAAATAGCGCCCTAGTCTCCAGCCTGCTCACGAGCAGCGAGTTCTTTCTCAAACTCGTTCGCTTCGAGAGGCGCACCAAAATCGCTCCCCATCGACGCATGCGCCGAACACGTACCATAGATCGCAATTAGTAGGCCTTCTGGTGTGGCTTTAAAGCCCAGCATCGCCCCATCGGCGCGATCGCCCCCAAGATAGATCCGTTCAGGGCTAGGGTCAGTAACATCAGAAACCGTCCACCCCTCAGCGATCCACGCTGCCCGCATCCGATCAGCAACCACCGTAATGTCAGGCACTGCAATGTCGTTGTTTAGCCCCAAATCCAGACTGCCAGTCCCCCGCCCCCCACACTCAATGGGTGAGAGACGACCGATAACGCGAGCACGATCTTCTGGCAGCGCCGACCAGGGAACGTTCTCCTCTGGAAGGTGCCCCCGCTGGTGCCAACCCTCGGGAATCTCCGAAGCCGCGATCGCCGCGTCCGCCTGTTCTTCCAGCCAAGCCCGCTGTTCATCAAGCGTCTCGACACTCGTTATTGCCGACTCTGACACCAAGGGAACCTCCTGAACACACGCGCTCAACCCAAACATGATGGTCATGGCGGTCAGCGCAACCGACAATGCTTGAAAGACCTTCTGCGTTGAAAACCTCATTCATTGCCCCTTACTCGATATGGGCGCACGGCTCCAGAAGTTGGAATTGTAATGCAATTCAACCTGCTCCGACTCAGTGCGCACAAACGACTGCTCAAGTGATGGATCGATGCGGCCCGTGGTGATCTTCGCAATCGAGTTGAGCGACTCCGTACGCGGGTCAAGGTAGCCCCGACCCCGAGACGCCGAGGTGCCGATGGCCCCCGGTTCGCTGCCCTCACCGATAAGCGAGTGGCCATCGGTGCCCTTCAAGTTGCGAGACGGGTCTCCCTCTGCAGAGAAGGAAAGGGCTCCCTCGTACACCGGGCTGAGATTCTGAAGACCGTAGGCGTCAGCATTCGGGTTTGGCTGCCCCCGCCCGCTGAGCCCAGCACCACCGGGAGCCAGGTGGTCGCCTGCAGCGTGCGTCGTGTAGATCGCCTTTTGGCCCGGTGAAACGTCTTTCACGTTGAGCCCGTCTAACGACGGGACTTTGCTGGTGTCGAGGCCCGCAGAGCCCACCATGACGAAGGTGTCTACTGGGTGCTTGACGTCTTTCAGCGCGATCGATGCGGTTGTGGTGCCGTAGGAATGGGCCGCAACATCGCGGCTCGGCAAAGCTCCATCTATTTGTAAACGAGACGCGTCGAGCCCGTTGATTTCTCGAGCGAGCTGTGCAGCGCCCGCGAGCGCAGATTTCGAGTTCAGCACCCCGAAATCAAGCTCTGCCGGAGAGCCCGGCGTGTCGTAGCCCAGCCAAGCGATCACCGCGTTTGCACCGCCAGAGCCGGGAACCCTGCCCTGCCTGGAATAGAGATTGCGACTCGCGGTGTCCATGCCGCGAATGCCCTCAGTCGCATCGTTGAGCATGCCCGGAACCAGCCAGGTAACATTGCCTGCTGCATCGACATTGCCATACGCAACGGCGGCTTTTGGCACGGCATCTGCCATGTTCAGTGCGAGAACCTGCACCGGTGGCATTGCGCGCCCTGTGGCGATCTGCTCCGCTTCACGCGAGAGAATTCTTTGCACTCCTGCCGCGAGTCTCAACTGCTCGGGAGTGAGCAGGTCAGGGTGTGCTCGGAAGAAAGTCATCTGCGCACGGTTGGCCTCATCGCGCACCTCGCCGCTCAGGCCCGGAAGATTCCCGATGACTCCGGGCACGGCATCAATAAGAGCCTGCTGCTCTTCTGCTGTGAGCCTCGACCAGCGTGCAGCGATCTCTTCAGGGCTCACACTCGAGTTTTGAACATCAGACCCGTCTTCGGCGTCGATGAGTTTTTTGAGCAGTGGATGGCTCGTGCTGTAAGGCGTTGCCTCATTCGTCTCGCCCCACAACTCGCCAGCGATTCCGAGCGCAATAGCTCTTCTTGCCGAGAAACCGCCGCCCGACCCCAAAGAAATCAGCTGACCGATGGGCGTGTCTTGAAGCGCGGTGGCAACCCTGTCTTCGGCTTCTCTGCGTTCCTCAATCAGCAGTGCCCACTCTGATTTCAGCCTGTTAAGGCGTTCAAGCGCCTTGTTCCAACGAACCGCAGCATCGAGCCACTGGCTCTCATACAGCATTCTCAGGTTCTGCTTGGCTGCAGATCGCTCTGCCGAAGAAAGATCATCAGCGGCGCGACTCAACACTGGATCTGGCAGCCTGCCGGGCGGCACGGTCTGCCAAGAATACGAGACTGCAATACGAATCTCGCGTGCTATCCGTTCAATCTCTGACATTGCCGAAGAGATCGACTGCAGATAACTACCGGCATCACCTTTGATCTGGTCGGCGCGTCTATGAATCCGCTCGACCTCAGCGGCATAGGCATGAAACGCCGTTCTTGCCTGGCCCGCAGATTCGCTGAGCACATCTGAGCCGGGCACGAGCCTGTCTAGCATTTTGTCACGAATACGACTGACACCAACGCTCTTGAGCCCCTGCAGGCTACGAACTGAGCCCAGCACCGAAACATTGTATTGATAGCAGTCGTCTACGACATCACCCAAGAAGGTCGCGATGGCGTCGATCTCGTCGACACTGCCCGCTTTGGGAGTGCCGACGAGCACCGCTGAGGCGGCTGGCACGCTCGGGCTCAAGACTTGCCCTTTCGCACTGCGAACCCAGAAGCCAGGTTCGCGCTGATGAAGGCATCAAGTTCTGCGCTGTCGCGCATCACCGAAGAAATGCTCTCGCTGCCCGTCTTTGCCGCGTCTGCGAGTGCTGCACGCGCGACAGACAGCCCCTTCAGATAGTGCTCAACCTGGCCGCCAATTCCAGTCAGCGAGCCAATCTGCGCCTTGGGTCGCGACCTATTGTCGTTTACCATCACGTACGAAGCAGACACCAGCGAGGCCCCTGCCGCCGAGAGCTCTGAATCTTCGAGCCTCAGCCCGTCACTCATTTGCTCGGCACCAATTAGTTGATGCGAGCAGCGATCTGCGCGTCCATGTCGCGCATCGCGTTGGCAGTGCCCGTGAGAAAGCTCTGAATCTCATTGAGCTTGGCAACAACAGTGTTGGCGCTCGTCGTGTACTCGTTGTAAGCGGCGTTGAATTTCACCGAAGCCTGGTCGGTCACAAAACCTGAAGACACAAGGTTCTGAATCTGCTGCTGCAGCGACTACAGTTTTGCAGTGATCTCTTCACGACCCTGGCCCAGCTGTGCGGCTGACTGCTCGATTTCAGCATAGGAGACTTTAATATTCGACATCGTACGGACCTGTTTCTTTCGGTAAGTTGCGCAGAGCCCCACATACGCTGAATATGAAATTATTTCTACTGCGAATCCCGCAGCGTCCCCAAGAGCCAGCCTACACGCCGCCAAGAGAGTTTGCTCGCACTTGGTTAAAATCTGTGGAAAACTCAAAAACAAAGCCCCTGTGGAAAGCAAATCATTGCGTTCCACAGGGGCTTTGTCCTCGCCCTAAAAATCAGCGAAATAAGGCGAAAACCGGCTACGAAGCCGAGAGCATAACTAGGCTCCGAACAGCGCAGGCACGTCGGAGAGCGCCACGCGATCCTTGGTACCGGCCGCGCGATCCCACACCTCGGCAAAGCCTTCGGCAGCATCTCGACCAACGACCACCACGCGGGGCACACCGAGCAGCTCGGCGTCGCCGAACTTCACGCCGGGCGAGACCTTGGGCCGGTCATCAAACAGCACCTCAACGCCTGCCGAGTCGAGCGTCGAAGCAAGCGACTCAGCGATCTCGAACACCGCCGCGTCCTTGCCAGTCGCGACCAGGTGCACGTCAAACGGTGCCACGGCGGTCGGCCATACGAGGCCACGATCGTCGTGGTTGAGCTCGGCGAGCACCGCAAGAATGCGGGTGATGCCGATGCCGTACGAGCCCATCGTGACGGTGACGAGCTTGCCGTTCTCGTCGAGCACGCGCAGACCGAGCGCCTCGGCATACTTGCGACCGAGCTGGAAGACATGGCCGATCTCCATGCCGCGCGCCAGCTCGACCGGGCCCGAGCCGTCAGGGGCGGGGTCGCCGCTACGCACGTTTGCAATGTCAGCCACACCGTCAGCGGTGAAGTCGCGGCCAGCAACGAGGTGCGCCACGTGCTTTTCGTCTTCGTTCGCGCCGGTCACCCAAGCGGTGCCGTCGACCACGCGCGGGTCGAGCAGGTAGCGGATGCCGGTCGATCCCTGCTCGCCAAGCACCAATGCACCAGCAGCGCCAGGCCCGATGTAGCCCTTCACGAGGCCCGGGTGCTTCGCGAAATCTTCGGGGGTGCCGGGCTCGACCTCGCAGCCAGCAAACGCAACTTCTGCGCGCTTCATGTCGGCATCGCGATCGCCCGGAATACCCACGACAACGAGCGAGCGCTCGCCCTCGTGCTCACCCGAGATCGGGGTCACGGCGAGCACCACGTTCTTCAGTGTGTCGGCGGCGGCCCACTCGCGGCCGTCCTCGCGCGGCAGCACGGCGTTCGTGTGCGCGACGAGCGTCTCGATGGTGGGCGTGTTCGGCGAATCGAACACGAGCGCCGCGGGCAGCTCGGCAATCTCAGCTGCAGAAAGCGCAGCGGGCACGGGCGTCGCGAACGCCTCAACGTTCGCCACGAATCCACCGGCAGAGCGCACGAAGGTATCTTCACCGATCGCGATTGGCAGCAAGAACTCCTCGCTCTTCGAACCGCCCATCGCGCCAGCGTCGGCCTTCACGATCACGTACTCAAGGCCGAGGCGCGCGAAGATGCGCTCATACGCGTCGCGCTGCGCCTGGTAGCTCGCCTCGAGCCCCTCGTCAGACACATCGAACGAATACGCGTCTTTCATCGTGAACTCGCGGCCTCGCAGCAGCCCAGCGCGGGGGCGCGCCTCGTCGCGGTACTTGTCTTGAATCTGGTACAGGCTCAGCGGCAGGTCTTTGTACGACGAGACGATGTCTTTCACCATCAGGGTGAAGACCTCTTCGTGTGTCGGCGCAAGCAGGTAGTCGGCACCGTGGCGATCTTGCAGCCTAAAGAGGTCGTCGCCGTACTCCTCCCACCGGTTCGTCACCTCGTAGGGTTCGCGGGGCAGTAGGCCCGGAAAATGCACCTCGTGCGCGCCAGCGGCGTGCATCTCTTCGCGCACGATCTGCTCAATCTTCGCCTTGACCTTCAGGCCCAGCGGCAGCCACGCGAACACGCCCGGCGCCTGGCGCCTGATGTATCCGGCACGCACAAGCAGCTTGTGGCTCGCGACCTCGGCGTCAGCGGGGTCTTCGCGCAGGGTCTTCAGAAAGTAGTTCGAGAGTCGAGTCAGCACGATTTCTATCGTAGTCGCCAGTTGGCGGGGCGAGGATCACCAAACCGGCGAGAACCATAGGCTTGAGGGGTGAAGCCAGCCCCGCCCAACGCGCAGCTCCTGCAGCGATTGCGCTGGATCGCGCCCGGAGCGATCCTCGCCCTCGCCGCGGTGCTTCGCCTATGGGCACTCGGCAGGCCCGACTCACTGGTCTTCGACGAGCTGTACTACGTGCGCGACGCAGTGACCCAGCTGGTGCACGGCTACCCGACCGGGTGGCCCGACGATGACCCGGCGTTCGGCGGCGAGCGCGCCCGCGCCTTTCTTGACCAGGCAAGCACCATCGCACACCCGCCGCTCGGCAAGTGGCTGATCGGGCTCGGCATTCTGGCACTCGGCCCCGACAGCGGCTGGGGCTGGCGCCTCGCGGTCGCTCTCGCAGGCGTCGCGACGGTTGCCGTGACGATGCGCATCGGCTACCTCGTCGGCCGCAGCATTTGGGTGGCATGCTTCGCGGGCCTTTTGCTTGCGCTCGACGGCGTGCACATCGTGCTCAGCCGGGTATCGCTGCTCGACGGGTTTCTTACGCTGTTCGTGGCGCTCGGCGCGCTGTTTGTGGTGCGCGACTGGCTGGCGAGCGGGGCACGCTGGGGCACACGCGCAGAGCCGGGCATTCTCTGGTGCCGCCCGTGGCTGCTCGCCGCGGGGCTCGCGTTCGGCGCGGCCGCAGCGGTGAAGTGGTCGGGCCTGTACCCGCTCGCCGCGTTTCTCGTGCTGCTCACGATGGGTGATTTGCTGCGTCGCCTCGGCAGTGCACGTCTGGTTCGTCACGCGGATCGCCCCGCGCCTGCCCGCCGACCCGGCTGGCGCGCACTCGGCGATGGGGTGCTGCAGGCGCTCGTCACCGCCGCGATCGCACTGCCCGCAGCATTCGCCGCGTATCTCGCGAGTTGGATCGGCTGGATCGTTACCCCCGCGGGCTCAGGGCGCGTCGAAGGCGAGGCGTGGTGGGTGTCGCTGTGGCGCTGGCATGCCGACTCGCTCGCATGGCATTCGACGCTTTCCGCCCCGCACCCCTACCAGTCAAACCCATGGAGCTGGCCCCTCGGTCTGCACCCCACCGCTATGTACTCGGCTCGTTCGGGCGACTACATTTCGACGATCTCGCCCATCCCCAATCCGATCGTGACCTGGCTCGGGGTCGGCGCACTACTGTTGCTCGTTTGGGTGGTGGGGCGCGCTGCGGCGCTCGCGGCGCGCACGCGCCGGCTCGCTCCGCTGCGCGGCCGAGCCGTCACCGTCAGTGCGTTTGTGCTCACCGGGTATCTCTCGGGCTGGGTTCCCTGGCTGATGTTGAGCTCACGCCCCGCGGTATTTCAGTTCTACGCGGTCGTGCTGACTCCGTTCGCGGCAACCGCACTCGCACTGGTTCTGGCTTCGTTTGCCTCGCTGCCCCGCAGCGAGTTTGTGCTTCAGGGTGCGGGCGTTCGACTCAGCGGCTCGTTCGAGGCGCGACAGGGGCGCGGGATCTCGGTCGCGTTGGTGCTTGCGACCGCGCTACTGCTTACGTTGCTGTTCTGGCCGCTCTGGATCGGCATGCCGATCAAGGACTGGTTCTACGGTCTACACCGCTGGCTGCCCGGCTGGTGACCTACAGCAGCCGTCGGCTCAGCGCCCACGCGGTGAGCTCGTGCCGATTTGAGAGCTGCAGCTTGCGCAGCACGTTCGACACGTGGGTCTCGACGGTCTTGACCGAGAGAAACAGTTCGGCCGCAACCTCTTTGTAGGCGTAGCCGCGCGCGATCATGCGCATGACTTCTTGCTCGCGCGCCGAAAGGCGGTCGAGCTCATCGTCTGCCTCGGCGGTCTCACCGAGACCCGCACCGAACGCGTCGAGCACAAAGCCCGCAAGCCTCGGTGAGAACACCGCGTCGCCTCCCTGCACCCGCTGCGCGGCCGCTGTCACCTCGGCGCCTGAGGAGGCCTTCGTGAGGTAGCCCCTCGCACCCGCGCGAATCACGCTCACCACATCATCTGCTGCGTCAGAGACGCTGAGCGCGAGAAAGCGCACCGCGCCAAGCCCCGCGGGTGCCGACCCCGACCTCGCAAGCGCAGCAACCCGCTGCAGCACCTCGGCGCCACCGCCGCCCGTGCCACCTGGCAGGTGCACGTCGAGCAGCACCACGTCGGGCACGGCCCGTGCGATCACATCAAGTGCCTCGTCTACGGTTGCGGCCTCGTCGACCACCTCAAGCTGTGCGCCGAGTTCGGCACGAAGACCCGTGCGAAAGATCTGGTGATCATCGACGATCACGACGCGAATGACACTCGGGGCTTCGCTCAGCCCGCCCTGCGCATCGATCTGCCCGGTGTCACTCATCGGGTGTGCCCTTCTCTTGATTCTGCAGCGGCAACGATAGCCTCACCGCGGTGCCGGCGCCGCCCGGCCCTGGCATGATCTTCGCGGTGCCGCCCGCCCGCTGCATACGACCAATAATCGACTCACGCACGCCCATACGCCCCTCGGGCAAATGCTCGAGGTCGAGCCCGACTCCTCGATCGGTGATGTCAATCGAGACGAGCGTCGGCTGGGTCTCGACGTACACGGTTACCTCGCCACCCGCGTGCCTCGCGGCATTCAGCATCGCCTCGCGCGCCGCCGCAACGATCGCCTCTGGCACAGCCCTATGCGCGCCCACCGAGACCACCTCGAAGCGCACCGCATGCTCGGCTTCTAGGGCAGCTGCATGCTGACGCAGCTCTTCTTCGAGCGCCTCACGGTCAACAGGGGCAGCCCCGTCTGCGTTACGAAACAGCCACTCGCGCAGGTCTCGTTCTTGCCCGCGGGCGAGCCTCGCCACCTCACTGCCGGGTTCGGAGCGCTGTTGAATCGCCGCAAGCGTCTGCAGCACCGAATCGTGCAGGTGCGCCGCGATCTCTGCGCGCTCGGTCTCGCGCGCACGCGCTGAGCGCTCGGCAATGAGTTCACGGTTCAGGCGCAGCGCCCACGGCGCGAGCGCAAGCGCCACACCCGCAAGCACCGCAACCGCTGCGGCCACCACTGTCAGCGCGCTCGGCTGCTGTGCGGTCACAAAAAACATCAGCACTCCGACCGCAACGAGGGCAAGCGCCCCCAGCACTCGGGGCAACAGATTGCGCTCGGGTCGGTTGCGATCGGCTATCTGCCACCAGGTCAGGCCGACGCCCACGAGCACTGCCATGCCGGGCAACAACACATCAAGCCGAATCTGCACGCCGAACTGCACCAGCACAAGGCCAAAGCCCGCAACGAGCAGGCACGCACCGAGCAAAAACTCTGCAATCGGCCAGCGCTTCGCGCGGTCTACGATCTGCGCGGCGGCTACGCCGGCGGCAGAGCCGAGCAACCCCTCGGCACCAGCCCCTGGCTCGGTCGTGTGATCCCGCGCCGCAGTACCTGAACCCGTTGATAGCGGTGTTGCCGAAGCCTCGCTGCCCGCGTGAGGAAGAGAACTAGGCGGCACCCCGGTTGACGGGCGAGTGAGCACCTGGCGCATCGGGGCGACCTGCCCCTCTCCCTGCACCGGCGCCAACACCCAGAGCCAGGCATACAGCAGCACACCCGCACCGCCAAGCAGCGCAAACATCACCATGCCGATGCGTACGGCTTTGATCGGCAACCCCAGGTGCGCAGCAAGCCCGGCGCAAACGCCAGCGATCACGCGCTCGTCACGGCTGCGCACATATGCGGGCGCAAGTGTGGGCGGTGTGGTGGTCATGCATCCATCAAACCATTTGCTGCCGACAATCTCGCGCTTCAGGGGTCACGTTCAGGGTCGAGTCAGGGTGAACCCCGATAGCGCGAGCTCTCCCCGAACGGCAAACTCGAAGTCATGAACGATACGACTCCTCCTCAAGGCACTCCGGGTGCCTCGGGCACATCAGAGCAGGTGCCCCCTCACAGCGCACAGGGTCCCCACACCCAGCCCCCCTCATCATTCGAGCGCACCTCGAACAAATTCTTCTCGTGGCTTCGCGGCCTCGGCATCGAACGCAGCAGCGACCGCTGGTTCGCCGGCGTCGCTGGCGGCATCGCAGCGAAGGCACACATTGACCCGCTCATTGTGCGCGGCATCTTCGTGGTGCTGGCGATCCTCGGCGGCCCCGGCATCTTGCTCTATCTCGCCGGCTGGTTGCTGCTGCCAGACCACACCGGGCGCATCCACTTGGAGGAGCTCGTCCGGGGGCGAGGCTCAGCCGGGGCGATAGTTTCCGCTGTCGTACTCGGCGCGATTCTCGTCATTCCCGCCATCGTCTGGGTATTTCGCACCCTCTTCTTCGGCCCATGGGGCTGGGACTCTTGGGGCATCGTGCCAGAGTGGATGCAGGTGACGCTCATCGTCATCTGGTGGGCGATCGTGGTGCCCGCACTGATCATCTGGCTGATCGTGTGGCTGGTCGGCAGGTCGGGGCGAGGATCGCAGGGTGCCGGCGCGGCCGGGGCCGCTGCGGGCGACGCGCACAGTTATGCGGCCCAGGCCAGCGAACAGGCCAACGAGTTTGCAGGCCAGGCCAAAGACCGCGCCTCAGAATGGGCATCGAACTTCGAGCAGAAAGCTGAAGCCTGGGGCCAGCGGGCCGAAGAGAAGTCAAAGGAGTGGGAGCGCCGTGGGCGCGAGTACCACGTCGCTCACCGGCTAAGCGCCGGCTACGTGGTGCTTAGCCTCGCGCTCGCGCTGCTGGCGGCGGGCGGAGCCGCAGGCTTGGCGCTCACGAGCAACACAGGCAACGAGCTCGCGCTAACCGCCGGTCTTGTCGCGGGAGTCTCGGTGCTCGCTGTCTCGCTCATCATCGCTGGCATTCGCGGCCGTGACAGCGGATGGATCGGGTTTCTCTCGTTCTGCGGCGTAGTCGCGCTCTTTTTTGCCCCGCTGGGAGTGTCTCTGCCCGCGCAGACCGAGTTCGTGCCCTTCGGCGACGTCAACGTGCAGCCGCGTGGCACGCAGGGCGACAGCGCCACGATCACCATCGCGGGTAACGCGACGGTCGATCTCTCAGGTATCAGCGCGCAGGAGCGCACGGTCGATGTGTGGTTGCTCGCGGGCAACGCCACCGTGATCATGCCCGACAGCGTGCCGGCAGAGGTGAAGGCGAACATCTTCGCAGGCACGTTCCGAGACCAGCGCATCGCGGGCGACGAACGGCGACAGAGCGGCGTTCTCATCTCACGCACGGTCACAGACCTCAGCGGCAGCTCGAGCAGCACAGGAAGCGTGACCGTCAACGTGCGACTACTCGGTGGCAGCATCAAGATCAAGAACAGCAGCGGCACATTTTCACAGGCCGACAGGGATCGCACGAACCAGATCGAGCTGCTCAAGGAGCGCATCGAAGAGTTGGAGCAGGCACGATGAGCACGAACGAGCACGAGAACTTCGCTTCGGACCCCTCGACAAGCACGGGGGCCGGGGCACCTTTCCCAGCAGCTCCGCTCCCCGCTGAGCCTGCGGCGCCCTTCCCCGCTGAGCCAGCTGAGCCGGTCCCCGAGCCTGTCGAAGGGAGCGGAATCGCCTCACACCAGCGCCTAGACGACCGTCTGCGCCCGCGCACGGGCACAATCGTCTGGGGCGTGCTGGTGCTTGCGTTCTGCCTCTACACCGGGTTTCAGGCGGTCGCGCCGGGCAGCATCGATGGCACCACGTTCGCGATCGCGGCAATCATCGGGCTCGGCCTGCTGCTGCTCGCGGTCGGGGCCGCGGTGGTCGTGCGCTCGACCCGCCAGCAGAAGCGCTAATACGTTCGACCGGCTGGTCGCCCACAGCGCCCATAGCGCCCATAGCGCCCACCCTCATTTCAGCGAACTCGGTGCCGTTTACCGAACTCGACGTCTTTCCGCGGGATAAACGCAACGAGTTCGGTAAACGGCACCGAGTTTGCCGCGTTGAAACGGCAGGGTTCTGGCTAAGCTGAGCGAATCCAGCGCAGCGGCACGTCGATGAACACTCGCGTGCCGCCCCGCGCGTCGGGGCCCCAGGTGATCGAACCGCCGAGTTCACCCTCGACGAGCGTGCGCACAATCTGCGTGCCGAGCCCATCACCGACCGTGCCGCCAGGCAAACCGGTTCCGGTATCGACCACCTCGACGGCGAGCCGTGTGTCGCTGCGCTCAGCGGTGATATTGACCTCGCCCTCGCGGCCCGCGAGACCGTGCTCGACCGCATTCGTCACGATCTCAGTGAGCGCGAGCGCAAGCGGGGTCGCGTACTCACTCGGCAGCTCACCGAAACGCCCCTGCTTGTGCGGGTGCACCGTGGTGCCGTGCAGGCTCGCAACCTCGGCTGCAAGGCCAAGCACCCGCGCAAACACCACGTCAAAGTCAACGATCTGCGAGAGGCCTGTCGAGAGGGTGTCGTGCACCACAGCGATGGCGGCGACCCGACGCATGGCCTGACCGAGCACCTCTTTCGCCTCTTCGCTGCGGGCACGACGCGCCTGCACGCGCAACAGTGACGCCACAGTCTGCAGGTTGTTCTTCACCCGGTGGTGAATCTCTCGAATCGTCGCGTCTTTCGTGATGAGCTCTTGCTCCTGCTGGCGCAGCCCAGTCACATCGCGGGTGAGCACGATGCCGCCCACACGCTCCTCATCTCGAATCACGGGAATCGCGCGCAGCGTGACCACGCGGCCGTTGATCTCAACGTCGGCCCGCTTCGCCACGCGCCCCTGAGCGATCAGCGGCAGCGACTCGTTCGTATCGAACTGCCCCTTCACAAGCTCTGCGATGACGTCAGAGAACTTCTCACCCTCAAGCTCATCGCGATACCCGAGCAGCGTAAACGCCGACTGAGTGTTCGGGCTGGCGAAGGTCACATCGCCGTCGGTGTTGATGCGCACTAGTCCGTCAGATGCGCGCGGGGCTCCGCGCTCACGCCCGCGCGTGCTGCCGGGCGACGGGAAAAGACCCTGCTGAATCATCGAGAACACATCGTCGGCGACCTCGCGAAACGCCTTGCCGATGTGCGTGGCGTACTGCGGGTCGGAGGGGCTCGTGTGAACGGTGACAACGGCGAACGGTTCGGTCGGCCCGCCAATAGTCGAGATCACACCAGTGTCGGTGTTGCGCGCGGTCTCTGTCGATCCCGCGCCCCCCTCGTCTCGCATACTCACCGAGTAGGCCGTGAGCTTCATGGCGGTCTCTTCGTACCAGACGGGGGCACGAGACGATGCTGGCTCGCGGGTCATCATGGTCTCGTCGACCACCTCACGCCAGTCATCGCGAATAAAGTCGCCGATGATGTCGCGATAGAACAGTGTGACCGACCCCGCCGGGCGGCTGTGGGCAACGGCAATATAGGTCGAGTCTTTCGTGGGCACCCAAAGCACAACATCGCCGAGCGCGAGGTCGGCGAGCAGCGGCCAGTCAAGGGTGAGCAGCTCAAGCCAGTCGAGCTGCTCATCGCTCAGGCCGGAATATTTGCTTGCGAGGTTACGAAGGGTAGACACGATCTCAGCTTAGAGGGATTGCAGGCAAACGATCTCGCCGAACAGCATCACCTGGGTGCAAACGCGCTGGTGAAAATCACCTCTTGACGCGCCATAGTCGTTGCGTCTTATTGTGTCCTTCACAGCAAAATAAAACGACTCTCCCTGGGGGCCTCGAGTGAGTCAATATCCTTCAAGGAGGCCCCATGTACGCAATCAGTGCCGACCACACTCTTGGCAGTGATCCCGCTGAGCTCATACCCGACCCGGACGCGAAATTTGTTCGGCTGCTCGCAGCCCACGCGTTTGAAGCAGTGGAGGGGTTGCGCAGCATCACCCAGTTGGGTGCCGCGCTGTCGGTTGGTGCCGCCCGCCAACTTGCTGTACAGAGAAACGCGTTGCGCGAGCGCAACTTCATCAACCACGACACGAGAGTGTGCGTCGCCAGCCCGGGCAGAATGCGCCTCTGCAGGCTGCTTCCCAGTGTTGCCGAGGCGGCGGTCGTGCTGCACACCGAACGCAAGGCACACGTGGTTGCACTGCGTCTCGAGTGGGTGCGAGGCCGTTGGCGCGCGAGTGAGGTGCATATCTTGTAGCGGCGGCGTCCGCATCGACCGCGTCTACTGCATCGGCCGCATCGACTGAGCCGACCGTGCCTGCTGCGCCGCCTCTACGCAGCAGCAAGGCCGCCCCAGGTATTCCCTGAGACGGCCTCACTGTGATTGGGTGCGCCGCGAATCAGCGCATCGAAACCTTAGAACGCGGGCGAAACGTCGCCACCCGGCCAGGTCTTCTCGATGAATGCCTTCGTCTCGGGCGAGGTCAGCAGTTCGTCGAGCTTCAGCAGGCGCGGGTCGTTCTTGTCTGCAGCGCGCACGGTCAAGAAGTTCGCGTAGATGTTGCCCTCGAGCGGCTCAACGATCAGGGCGTCCTTCAGCGTGAAACCTGCGTCAAGAAAGTAGTTGCCGTTGAGAATGCCGAGGTCGACGTCTGCGAGCGCACGAGCCTGCGAGGCGGGGTCTGCTTCGATGAAGTCGAAGCCGCGCGGGTTGTACTTCTTGTCGCCCTCGATGGCGAGCACGCTGAGTTCGCTGACCTCGCCCTCCCCCGGCAGCGTCACAAGGCCTTCTTGCGCGAGCAGGTTGAGCGCGCGCTCCTGGTTCGAAGCATCGTTGGTGACGCTGATGGTTGCGCCATCGGGCAGATCGGCAAGGCTCTTGTGCTTCTCCGAGAACGCGGCATACGGCTCGACATGCACGTCGCTGAGCGGCACAATGTCGTAGCCGAACTCTTCGACCTGAGCGTCAAGGTAGGGGCGGTGCTGGAAGTAGTTCGCTTCGACCTCGCCCTCAGAGAGCCAGCGGTTGCCCAGCGGGTAGTCGCTGAACGGCTTGATCT
>JAIUOH010000028.1 GCA_020161315.1 Actinomycetota bacterium
CAGCCCGCCAACGTGTTTACTGGCCGCGTGGACGCTGCCACGCTCGGGCAGCGCTTCGGCGAGCATACGCAGTGCTCGGTCTTTGAAGTCTTGATCGTATGGTTTGGGCATGATGCTCCCTATCTTCTTAGATGAAAGATCGGAACTAAACCCAGGGCGAATCACGACCTCACCGGGCACGGACCCATCAGCACCCACACCGCACAAGCTCTCGCCGCGACAGCGACGCACTGGGATCTCGCGAGGCTCCACCCCATAACCGGGGCGGTGATCAGTATCGACCGGTACCGGCCGTCCGAACAGATACGCAGGTTGCTTGCGGTGCGGGACGAGCACTGCAGATTCCCCGGATGTCGGGCACCCGCACACCGGTGCGATATCGACCACACCTTTGATGCCGCTAAAGGCGGGGCGACCGTGACCACGAACCTCGCACACCTGTGTCGTGGGCATCACACGATGAAACACCACGGCGGCTGGAACGTCACCCAAACCGGTGACGGCGTGTTGCACTGGAAATCACCGACCGGACGGAGTCACACCGACACCCCACCAACCACCATCAGATTTAGGTCGATAAAGACGACGTCTGGCCCTTCTGGACAGGGTGATGGGTAGGCCAAACCGCAGAACGAAAAACCCGAAGCCGCACGAGAGGGGAGCGGCGAGCCTAGCAAAGAGACACCCTACTAATCGCGATCGTGCCGAACACGACGGTGAAGCAAAGGTGCCGAATCTGGCTTGCTGAAGCTCAGGGATTGGTCGTGGCGGAACTCATCGCGGCGTAACTCATCGTGGCGTAACGAAATCAGTTACTGAAACAGGCACCTGATAAAGCAACCATGGTTCGATTACTCGAGCCCCGCCCTGAACTCGCGTGTGAGCGCGTCAACCACACCGACGAGCGCGGGCTGCCCTGCATCTGCACCACCGAGTTCTTCGAACAGTCGCAACTGTCGCTCGGCGCTGGTGCCACCGCCGTGCCCATGCGGCCCGCCGTCGAGCATGACGGCCACATGAGCGAGCTCTGCCTCGCAACCGAGCGATGCTGCAACCGGTGCCAGCGTCACAAGCAGCGCAGCGATCTCATCGCGCAGCGGTGCCTGCCTCCCGGCTGCGCTGGTGATAACCTCGGCGTCAAGCCCATAGCGGGCAGCCCGCCACTTGTTCTCGCGCACAAACCAGGGCTGCAGGCGGGGGAGCGGCAGCCCCAGGTCGGCCTGTCGCTGGTAGTGCTCAGCAAGGCACTGCGTGAGCGCGGCAAGCGCGCCGATGCTCGCGAGCGTCGATGCTCCGTCGCAGAAGCGCACCTCGAGGGTGCCCCACTTCGGTGCGGGGCGAATATCCCACCGCGCCTCGGTGGGCTCTGCGATGATGCCCGTCTTCGAAAGATCGTCCAGCACGCGCTCCACATCTGCCCAGTCGTCTACCTCCCACGGCAGCCCGGCTGTTGGCAGCTGCTGAAAGCGCAGCGTGCGGTTCGACGCGTAGCCGGTCGAGTCGCCCGCCCAAAACGGGCTCGATGCCGAGAGCGCGAGCAGGTGTGGCAGATGCGTCAGAAGCGCGTGCATGATCGGCACCACGCGATCCTCGCGATCAATACCGATGTGAATGTGCACGCCCCAGATCAGCATGTTGCGACCCCACCACCGATACTTCTCAATGACGCGGTGGTAGCGCTCATGGTCGGTGACGAGCTGCTTATCCCACCGGCTGAAGGGGTGGCTGCCCGAGCCGATAAGTTCAGCTCCCTCGGTCGCGGCTGCAGTTTCGGCGAGGATCGCCAACTCGCGTAGATCTGCCGTTGCATCGGCCACGTGGCTGTGCGGTGCGGTCACCAGCTCGATGGTGTTTTGCAGCAGTTCTCCTGTGAAATGCGGAAACCCTGAGCTCGGGTGGCTCTGCTGTAACTGGGGGAGCAGGGTGGGGGCGATGTTCTTCAGCTCGCGCGTGTGCTGATCGACCAGCGCAAGCTCCCATTCGAGGCCAAGTGTTGAGCGCGGGGAAGGTGCAAAAGCGATCGACATGGTGGGGTCTCCTCCCAGATCGCGGGTGCGATATGCAGCATCATATTGGCTCCGGCAACCTTGATCGAATTGTGACCGTAATGTTTCGGGCGGAAGTGGCATAAGCACTCAATGCCATGTACCATTTCACATGTCGCGTGTGGTGCTCCGATCAACGCGATGCCGCTACGCACATAGCAGCGGGAAGCTCAAAGAATCAAAGGTGACTCAATGACTCGAAAACTGCTCATCACGACCACGGCGGCTGCGGCTGCCGCGGCGTTGCTGCTCAGCGGCTGTGCCGGTGGCGGTGACACAACGGGCGGCGGCGCTGCCGGCGAACCTCAGAAGGGCGGCACGCTGAAGGTGCTCGCGAACGGTGATGTCGATCGCATCGACCCGCAGCTCACCGCATACGTGCCGGTGAACAACGTGGTGCGCACTATCTCTCGTTCGGTGCTGAGCTACGTATCTTCGAATGAAGAGTCCGAGCGAATTCAGCTCACCGGTGACCTCGCGGAAGAGGTGCCGACTCCGACCGACGATGGCCTGACCTACGAGGTAAAGCTGCGTGACGGTATTACCTGGGATGCCCCTGACGGCGCTCGCGATATCGTTGCGGCAGACTTCGAGCGCGGCATCAAGCGCATCTGCAATCCTCACATCGGTTCGCCGCTCGGCAGTTACTTCATCAACCTCATCGAGGGTATGCCCGAGTTCTGCGATGGCTTTGCCACAGTGGCCCCCGAAGCTGCTGCGATGAAGGAATACATCGAAGGCACCGATATCTCGGGTATTGAGACTCCCGACGACAAGACCGTCATCTTCAAGCTGGTTGAGCCCGCTTCTGACTTCACCTCAATGCTGAGCCTGCCTACCGCGAACCCAGCAGCGATCGAGTCGCTCGACTACCTGCCAGATTCGCCTGAGTACCGCGAGAATTTCGTTGCTTCTGGCCCCTACAAGATTGCTGAGCACACGCCTGACGTCAAGCTGCACATGGTGCGCAATGAGTCGTGGAAGTCTGACAGCGACCCGCTGCGCAAGGCCTATGTCGACGAGATCGAGATGACCATGGGCGTTGAGGGCGACGCCGCTATGCAGCAGCTGCAGGCGGGCTCGGCAGACGTGCTCTTCGATATCCAGCCAAGCCCGGCGAACATTCAGCAGCTTGTTGCCGCAAACGACGAAAAGTTCACCACCATGGAGAACGGTGGCATCGACCAGTTCATGTGGATCAACACCAAGACCTCGAACAACGGTGGGGCGCTGCAGAAGCTTGAGGTGCGACAGGCTCTGCAGTACGCGATCGATAAGCCAGCAGTACAGCAGGTCATGGGTGGCGAGCAGATCGCCACTGTAACCAACGGCATTTTCGGCCCGGGCATCAACGGCTACAAGCCGTTCGCGCCCTTCGGTGACGAGAGCGGCAAGGCTGACCCCGAGAAGGCAAAGGAACTGCTAGCAAAGGCTGGCGTCACGAACCTCACTCTGAAGTTCCCGTACCGCAACCTCGGCACCCAGCCCGACATCGCGCAGACCGTGCAGGCAAGCCTCGAGGCGGCAGGCATCACCGTCGAACTCTTCCCTGTTCCTCCGACCGACTACTACGCGAACTTCATGACGAACCGCGAGAACGCATCGAACGGTGAGTGGGATGTTGCCCTCGTCGGCTGGTCACCTGACTGGGTGGGCGGTGCTGCGCGCAGCGTGTTCCAGCCGCAGTTCACCTTCGACGGCAACCCGCAGTCGTACAACTACGTTGACTACAACAACGACGAGGCGAACGAACTCGCGGCGCAGGCGCTTGCGGCCGCAAGCCCCGAAGAGGCTGCTGACCTCTGGCACCAGGTTGATCAGACGGTGATGAAGGATTCGCCGATCGTCAGCATCGTTGCCCGAAAGAAGGCAAACTACCACTCCGAGCGCGTGCAGAACTTCGAGATCTATGCGCTGGCTCAAAACGGTGACTGGGCGAACGTCTGGCTGAAGCAGTAGCTAGGCGCCCCCCAAACGTGTGGCGGCGGTCAGTGACACTGTGCCGCCGCCACACCCACGTTCGTGAGAAGAACTCGTGAGGAGTGAGTGATGCCCATTCTTGAGGTGCGCGATCTGGTGGTCGATATTCCCACCGAAGATGGCCCCGTACACGCCGTAAAGAACGTCTCATTCGACGTTAAAGAAGGCGAATTTTTCGGCGTCGTCGGCGAGTCAGGCTCTGGCAAGTCGGTGCTGGTGCAGTCGGCGATGGGGCTGATTCCCTCTGCCAAAACTTCGGGCGAGGTACTGTTTCGAGGTGAAAACCTGCTGACGCTTGGCGCCGAGCAGCTGCGTCGCAAGCGCGGCAAAGAGATCAGCATGGTGTTTCAAGACCCGCTGTCGAGCCTGCACCCCCAGTACACGATCGGCTGGCAGATCGTAGAGCAGATCCAGGCCCATGAGAAGGTCTCGAAGCAGGCGGCGAAGGCCCGTGCTATCGAACTGCTCGAGAAGGTGCATATTCCCGAAGCGGCATCTCGTTTTGATGCGTACCCGCACCAGTTCTCGGGCGGCATGCGTCAGCGCGTAATGATTGCCATGAGCCTGTCGCTCGGCCCCTCGCTCATCATTGCCGACGAGCCGACGACTGCCCTCGACTCAACGGTGCAGGCACAGATTCTTGACCTGCTCGCCGAGATGCAGCGCGACACAGGCTCGACCGTGCTCATGATTAGCCACGACCTCGGCGTCATGGCGAGTGTTGCCGATCGCGTGATGGTCATGTATCAGGGCAACAAGATGGAGCTCGGCGAAAGCGCCGAGGTATTTTCGAACCCGCAAGACCCGTACACGATGAGCCTCATCGAGTCGTCATCGTTCAGCAAGGGCACACGCGGTGCGCAGGCCGCGCGAGCCGAAGCCGGTGTCGAGTCAATCGAGATTGCCGGCCCCGTGCCAGACCACATTGTCGAGGTGCGAGATATTTCGCTCTCGTTCAAGCAAAAACGCGGTCAAGAGCGCACGGTGCTTGATCACATCTCTCTCGAGGTAAAGAGGGGCGAAACCCTTGGCCTCGTTGGTGAGAGTGGCTGTGGCAAAACCACTCTCGCCCGCACAATCGCGGGCCTGATTCTGCCGTCGAGCGGTGAGGTCATCTTCGATGGCCGCGATATTTCAGAGGTGAGGGGTAGAGCCTGGCGCGAGCAACGCAAGAAGGTGCAGGTGGTCTTTCAAGACCCCTTCGGCTCGCTCAATCCGAAGCGGCGAGTTGGTTCGATTGTTGGTGACCCGTTTCGTATTCACGGGGTCGCGAGTGGCCAGGATCGCCAGCGCCGTGTGCAGCAGCTGCTCGAGCAGGTGGGCCTCAACCCCGAACACTACAACAGGTTTCCTTCGCAGTTCTCGGGCGGTCAGAGGCAGCGCATTGGCATCGCCAGGGCGATCGCGCTGAACCCAGAACTTGTGATCCTTGACGAGCCGGTGTCTGCGCTCGACGTCACGGTGCAGGCGCAGGTGTTGAGTCTGCTCGACGACCTGCAGCGCGATCTCGGTCTGACCTATCTCTTTATTTCGCATGACCTCGCAGTGGTGCGTCATATGTGCGACCGCATTGCGGTGATGGAGGGCGGTCGCATCATCGAGCTCAGTGACCCTGAGTCGATGTACTCGAACCCGCAGCAACCGTTTACCAAGAAGCTGCTCGCTGCCGCATATCTTGACCTGCCGAAACCGGCGCAGCACACGAACGAGGAGGTCGCGCGATGAACGTCAAGCTTCCACTCAAGACCACGCGCATCCTCACGCCGGGGCAGGCCGCAAAGCAGGCGACACAGTTCAAGGCAAGAACCTCGTGGCAGCTCACGCTGCGTCGTCTTGTGCGCGATCCGGCAAGCGTTATCTCCGCGGTGGTGATTGTGCTGGCTGTGCTCTTCGCGGTCGGTGCCCCGCTTGTTGCTGCCTGGACTGGCCACGGCCCAACCGAGCAGTTTCGCGAGACCGGGCTTTCTTCCGCGGGTATTCCGGTCGGCCCAAATGCCGAGTTTCTGCTCGGCACCGATCAGCTGGGGCGTGATGTACTTGTGCGTCTCGCCTACGGTGCCCGAGTCTCACTGCTCGTTGGTGTGCTGGCCTCGCTGATTGCCTCGGCGATCGGCGTGATCGTCGGCACCATTGCTGGCTTCTTTGGCGGCATCGTCGACACAGTGCTTAGCCGGCTCATCGACCTGGTTATGAGCGTGCCATTCTTGCTCGTTGCGATCGCCCTCGTTTCAGTGCTCGGTTCGAGCCTCGGGCTCTCGATCGCGGTGATCGTGTTTTTCAGCTGGGCCAGCCTCGCTAGGGTGATTCGCGGCCAGGTGCTCGCCATTCGCGAGCGAGAGTTCATCGAGGCGGCGCGCTCGCTCGGCGAGTCTCGGTGGGCAATGATGTTTCGCGACGTGCTGCCCAACCTGGTGGTGCCGATCATCGTCTACACGACGCTCATGATTCCGGCCGCGATCGTCTTTGAGGCGACGCTGTCGTTTCTCGGGCTCGGTATCGTGCCGCCAACACCGAGCTGGGGCAACATGCTCGCCGACGCCGCGAATGGTTCGATGTACCTCGTCGCGCCGTGGATGGTGCTCGTGCCTGGCCTTGCCCTTCTCGCGCTCACACTCGCATTCAATCTGCTCGGTGACGGACTGCGCGACGCGCTCGATCCGACCTCTACGAAGGGAGCGAAAGCATGATCCGCTTCTTCCTGTCACGGCTCGCGTTTGGCGTGCTCGTGCTGTTGATGCTCAGCATCTTCGTGTTCGTGCTGTTCTACGTCTCGCCGTCTGATCCGGCGCGCATTCTCGCGGGCGACAAGGCGACCGAGGCGCTCATGGCGCAGATCAGGGTTAACCTCGGCCTTGATAAGCCCATGATTCAGCAGTACTTCATGTTCCTCAGTAATTTGCTGCAGGGTGACCTCGGCTTCTCGTACCGCACCAACATGCCGGTCGGCGATCTGCTGGTAAACCGCATTCCGATTACCATGTCGCTCGTGTTTGGGGCCATGGTCATCTGGCTCGCGATTGGCATACCCATCGGCATCTCATCGGCGAAGCACCCGGGCAGTCTGCGCGACCGCATCGGGCAGAGCTTCGCGATTGTTGGCATTAGCTTTCCAACTTTCGTGCTCGGTATGATCGCGCTCTACACGCTCTACTTCTTGCCGACGAAGATGGGTCTGAATCTGTTTCCTGCCTCGGGGTACGTGCCGATGTCGCAGGGCCCGCTGCAGTGGGCATGGCACCTTGTGCTGCCGTGGTTCACGCTCGCGCTCGTGATCGCCGCTGTGTACGCGCGCCTCACACGCGGACAGATGCTCGAGGTGCTCGGGCAGGACTACATTCGTACGGCGCGAGCCAAGGGTATTACCGAACGTCGCGTCACCTACGTGCATGCCTTCAGGAGTGCCATGCCGCCACTTGTCACCCAGCTTGGCATCGACATCGGTATGCTGCTCGGCGGGGTGATTGTGATCGAGCAGGTCTTCGGACTGCCCGGCATCGGCTCGCTCGCGGTGACGAGCGTTGCGATGCAGGATCGCCCAGTGGTGATCGCGATTGTGTTGCTCGGCGGCCTCTTTGTCGTCGTGTCGAACCTGATCGTTGACTTGCTGTACGCAGTATTGGATTCGAGAGTGAGGACTGCCCGCCGATGAGCGATTGGTACCCGATTGGTACGCATCTAGTTGCACGCGACCTGTGGGTCGAGGTGCCGCTCGACTGGAATGACGCCGGGGCTGAGCCCTTTGAGAGCTACACGGGCGAAACGATTCGCGTGTTCGCTCGAGAGGTCGTTGACGCTTCAAAACAGGGCGAGGATCTGCCGCTGCTGGTGTTTTTGCAGGGCGGCCCCGGCGGCAAATCGCCGAGGCCGCTTGAACGCGAGGGGTGGATCGCGAGCGCGGTGAAGCGCTTCCGCGTGATCTTGCCCGATCAGCGAGGCACCGGGCGCTCTACGCCAGTGCGCGCTGCGCACTTTGAGCAGATGACTGCCGAAGCGGCGGCAAAGCATCTTGCGTTGCACCGCGCCGACTCGATTGTGCGCGACTTCGAGGCGCTGCGCGAGCGGCACTTCGCGGGCCGCCAGTGGTGGACCTTGGGGCAGAGCTACGGCGGATTCTTGACGCTGCAGTACTTGTCGCACTACCCGGAATCTGTTGTCGCCTCGGCGATTACGGGTGGTCTGCCCGGCATCGAGCCCGACCCCGCAGAGGTCTACGCACGCACATTTCCGCGTATCGCCGAGAAGAACCGATTGTTCCGTGAGCGTCACCCGCACCTCGTTGCACGCATAGACCGGGTGGCCGACCTGCTGCAGACGAGCAATGTGCGACTGCCGGGCGGCGATCGCCTGACAGTGCGTCGTCTGCAAACGCTCGGCATTGATTTTGGCATGAAGCCGGGCTTCGATCGCGTGCACTGGTTGTTTGACGAGGCCTTTGCTGACCCCGACGAGACCGTGCTGAGCGATGTATTTCTTGCCGCGGTCGAGGCCGAGACCTCGTTTGCGACAAACCCACTGTTCATCGCGCTGCAAGAGGCAATTTATGGCCCCGGTCCGAGTGCGTGGGCTGCGCAGGCTGAGCGAGACCGCCGACCTGAGTTTGCAGAGACCTCGCGGCCGTTGAACTTCACGGGCGAGACGGTGTTTCCGTGGATGTTCGAAGAGATCTCGTCGCTGCGGGGGTACGAAGCGGGGGTAAAACATCTCGCCTCGCACGAGCAGCCGATCGAAACCTACGATCATGCGAAGCTTGCGGCAAATCAGGTGCCGGTCGAGGCTGCTGTCTACTACGACGACATGTACGTAGACGCGCAGCTCTCGCTCGACACCGCATCGCGGGTCGCCGGGGTGCATGCCTGGGTAACGAACGAGTTTGAACACGACGGCCTGCGCATGGGCGACGTGGCCGAGCGCCTATTTGCGGCGCTCGAGGCGAGGATCGGCGGCACCAAGCACGCCAGAGAGATACAAGGGGTACAGCAGTAATGCACGCGCACGAGAACGCACACGGTAGCAATACGTTCAGCGATCACGGCCACGAGCTGACCGGCCTTGCCCGGCAGATCAGCGTGCTCGACTGGGAGTCGGGCATCGCAAAGTCGCGCGGCATTCGTCGCGACCCGCGCATGCCTCTGCTCAGCGCTTCGCCCGGCTTCAATGAATACATGAAGCATGGCTGGGGCGATGCCTCGCGCGAGCTGCGGGTCGAACCAGGTGCCGCGGGCGCTGCAGCAGCGCACCGAGCAAGGCTTTCGGCCGAGTTTGCGGGCGACGCGCTCGTCGTGACCGCCGGTCGTTCACAGCTGCGCGTGAACGACAATTTCTTTGAGTTTCGTGCCGACAGTGATTTTCTCTGGCTCGTGGGTCACGGCATCGAAGACGCTGTGCTGGTGCTGCGGCCCGTGGGCGCAGGGCAGGGGAGTGACGGCGCGCACGACGCTACCCTCTACGTGACGCCGCCTGCAAGGCCCGGTGATCCCGCGTTTCATGCTGATGCGAACCACGGTGAGCTTTGGGTTGGCCCGCTCGCCGGCCCCGAGGAGATCGAAGAGGCGCTCGGAATTCGTACCCGGGTGATCGGTGAGCTGCAGGTGCCAGAGGGTTCGCTCATCGCGGGCGCCGCGGTTGTCGCAAAGGGAGCTGGGGCTGCGCTCGACGGCGAGCGCCGCTCACCGAAACTCGCGCGCGTGCTCTCAGAGCTGCGTCAGATCAAAGACGCGTGGGAGATCGAGCAGCTGCGCGCAGCGAACCTCGCCACGATCGATGGCTTCGCCGAGGTGCGCCGCGAGATCCCGCGCGCTATCGAAAGGGGTGGCGAACGCTGGCTGCAGGGAACCTTCGACCGCCACGCGCGGACGGTGGGTCAGGCCCCCGGTTACGCGACTATTGTCGGTTCGGGTGCGCACGCGCCGATTTTGCACTGGGTGCGCGCCGACGGAGATATCCACCCCGACGAGCTGCTGCTGCTCGACATGGGCATTGAGATGCGAAGCGGCTACACGGCCGATGTCACCCGCACGATCCCCGCGAGCGGCAGGTTCACCGACGCACAGCGCCAGGTGCACGATCTGGTCGAGAAGTCGCACCGTGCGGGTCTTGCCGCGGTGCAGCCCGGTCGGGTCTGGGCCGACTTTCACGCCGCGTGCATGGAGGTGCTTGCCGAGGGGCTGCACGATTGGGGCGTCTTGCCGGTGTCGGTCGATGAGGCGCTCTCGGAGCACGGTCAGCACCACCGCCGCTACATCGTGTGCGGAGTGGGGCACCACCTCGGGCTCGATGTGCACGACTGCGACTCGTCGCGCTACGAAACCTACCTCGGCGGCACTGTGCAGACGGGCATGGCGCTGACGGTCGAACCCGGGCTCTACTTTCACGCGTGGGACGAGACCGTGCCGCCCGAGCTGCGCGGCATTGGAGTGCGCATCGAAGACGATCTGGTGGTTACCGACACCGGTCACGAGGTTATCTCTGATGCGCTGCCGATTGACGCCGCGGGCCTCGAGCACTGGATGGCGGAGCAGATTCGCGGCTAGAAAACGCGAGATTCATCGGGAACCGCGCGGAGTTGCAAAGCAAAACCCCTGATCGCAACAAAGTTTGCAAATCACCGGCGAGCGTGCGAGGATAGATCGGTTCGCGTTTTCGCGCGTCAGGCTTCTGTGCCCACCGGCACAGCGTCACATTCGTGCACAGTGGTTTTCGCTGTGCTCACCACACATAGGAGCATCATGGCAGTCAAGATTCGCCTCAAGCGCTTTGGCAAGATCCGCGCACCCTTCTACCGCATCGTCGTTGCTGACTCGCGCACCAAGCGTGACGGCCGCGTGATCGAGGAGATCGGCAAGTACAACCCGATGACGAACCCTTCGCTCATCGAGGTCGACAGCGACCGCGCACAGTACTGGCTCAGCGTGGGCGCACAGCCCACCGAGCAGGTTGCTGCACTGCTCAAGCTGACCGGTGACTGGGGCAAGTTCAAGGGCGAGGGCGAGACCGAGTCGCGCGTGCAGACCCCTGAGGCAAAGGCTGTCTTCGAGGCAGACACCAAGAAGAAGCCAGTGCTGCGCCCCAAGGCTGAGAAGCCCGCTGAGGCTCCAGCAGAAGCTGCAGCTGAAGAAGCTCCGGCAGAGGCTGCTGAAGAGGCAGCAACCGAGACCGAGGCCTAAGCATGGCTGTCTCGCTCGCGGAGGTGCTCGAGCACCTGGTGAAGGGCATTGCGACCCTGCCAGATGAGGTGCGCGTCGCAGGCCGCGAGACCTCGAGGGGCGAACTTCTCGAGGTGCGCGTCGATCCGACCGACCTCGGCCGAGTAATTGGCCGAGGCGGTCGCACCGCGCAGTCGCTTCGCACCGTAATCGGTGCGCTCAGCGATGGGCGCCGCGTGCGCATCGACGTCGTCGACACTGACGCAGAGGGCGAGGGCTAATGGCTGAGAAGCCGGCTCGCGTCAAGGCTCCCCTTCCCGTTCTGGGCGAGGGGAGCTTGCGCGTTGGGCGACTTACCAAACCGCACGGTCTGAAGGGTGGCTTGAAGGTCGAACTCTTCACCGACAGCCCCGAGGAGCGATTTGCTCCGGGCTCGGTGCTGCACCTGCAGGTGCCAGAAGGGTCTGAGTGGTTTGGGCGTACCCTCACGGTGCGCGAACTGCGCTTTTTTAACAGCATGCCCGTCGCGTTCTTCGCGGAAGTCGCCGATCGCACCGCCGCCGAGAGCATCGTGCGCGCGATCCTCTGGATCGATGCGGCAACCGTCGAAGAGAGCGTTGAAGATAACGCTTGGTATAACCACCAGCTCGTTGGGCTTGAGGTGCGTCGCGGTGAAGAGCTGCTCGGCACCGTGAGTGAAGTGCAGCATTTTCCTGCGCAAGATCTGCTCTCGGTGAAGACCCCAAGCGGCATTGTGCTCGTTCCCTTTGTTGAAGCGATCGTGCCGAGTGTTGACCTCGAAGCGGGCGTCGTGTCTGTAACCCCGCCGGCAGGGCTTTTCGAGGCGCTGCCCGAGGCGGAAGACTCGGCTGCCACGGCAGGCGACGCGGCGCCCGAAAGCGAGTAGCGCCTGTGCGCATCGACATCGTCAGCATTTTTCCGGCGTACTTCGAGACCCTCGAAATTTCGCTGCTCGGCAAAGCAAAGGATCGTGGCCTGCTCGATCTGCGGGTGCACGATCTGCGCGATGCCGCGCACGACAAACATCGCACGGTAGATGACACCCCGGCCGGTGGCGGTGCCGGCATGGTCATGAAACCCGAACCGTGGGGTGTGATGCTCGACGGCATTCTCGAAGCACCCGACTCGAGCGATGACCCGCTGATCATCTTCCCGTCGCCCGCGGGCGAGGTGTTCAACCAGAAGATGGCCCGCGAGCTTTCGAGCGAGCAGCAACTGATTTTCGGTTGCGGTCGCTATGAGGGGCCGGATCAGCGAATCTTCGACGAGTATGCCGAAAGAGGTCGTCTGAAGCTGGTGAGCCTCGGCGACTACGTGCTCAACGGGGGCGAGGTGGCGAGCCTCGCCATGATCGAAGCGATCGCGCGGCTTTTGCCCGGAATGGTGGGCAACCCTGAGAGCCTTGTCGAAGAGTCGCACGAAGACGGCCTGCTCGAATATCCGAGCTACACAAAACCCGCGGTCTGGCGTGGCCGCGAGGTGCCGCCCGTGCTGCTGAGCGGCAATCACGCGGCGATCGCAAAGTGGCGCCGCGAGCAGTCGATTGAACGCACAAGAAGGGTGCGCCCAGACCTGCTCGGCGAGTAGAATCGCCTCGTTAGCGCGGAGTAAGTTTCGCGCAGAGGTCGCCGCCTAGTTGCGGCACTCGTTCAAAGGAGTTCGATCATGGCCGCATCACTCGCAGCGTACATCGCCTTGCCCGGCACGGTAGGGGAGGCGATGGAGCACTGGCACGACGTCTTCGGCGGCGAATTGATGATCATGCGCTACAGCGACGTACCCCCGATGCCCGGTTCGCCGTTTACACCAGACTCAAACGCGGTGGCCCATGCCACGCTCACCCTGCCCGGCGGTGCGGGCATTCTTTCTGGCGGCGATGCAATGCCAGATGGCAATGACTACAACGTGCGCGGGAGCGCATATTCGCTGCTTTACACCTCAGAGACACCCGACGACGCCAAGACGCTCATTGCGAAACTTGTCGACGGCGGAGGCGAAGAGGGCATGCCGTTTGCGCAGGCGCCGTGGGGTGGCTGGTACGGGCAGGTCTTTGACCGCTACGGTGTCATGTGGTCGTTTTCGTGTGACTGAGGCTGAAGCCTTCACCGCGCGCAGATGTCGCAGTTCTGTGGCATAATAGATCTTTGTGCCACGGTGCGGTACTGCCGCGAGGGTCCGCACAGACCGTGAACACCAATTTCTTTTCACACAGTGAGATTTGCGAACCGACTTGCGGCGGGCGCAGAGAGAGACAATCATGCAGAAGCTCGACCACGTCGATGCCGCGTCGCTCAAGAGCGACATTCCCGAGTTCCGCGCAGGCGACACTGTCAAGGTGCACGTGAACATCATCGAGGGCAACCGCTCGCGTGTGCAGGTGTTCCAGGGCATCGTCATCGCGCGCCACGGCGACGGCGTTCGCGAGACGTTCACCGTTCGTAAGATCAGCTTCCAGGTCGGTGTTGAGCGTAAGTTCCCTGTCCACTCGCCGGCCATCGACAAGATCGAGGTCGTCAGCCGCGGTGACGTTCGCCGTGCGAAGCTGTACTACCTGCGTGGCCTCACCGGCAAGAAGGCTAAGGTCAAGGAGAAGCGCGACTGGTAAGTCGTCGTTTTCTGACAGCGCTTTCAGGCTCTCCCCGGTTCAGGGTGAGAGCCTGAAGTGTTTTCCACGCCATAATTGAAGTACCGCGACCCACCGCAAACGACACGAAGTATCGGAGCCAGATGAGCGACCACACCGCAGATCGACACGCGGGGCCGGCGGGGAGCGTGTTGCGGTTTCTGCGTGACCTGCTCATTATTTTGGTGGTCGCATTCACCGTCTCGTTCTTTTTGAAGACCTTCCTGGTGCGAAGCTTCTACATTCCCTCGGGCTCGATGGAGCACACGCTCGAGGTCAACGACCGCATCCTGGTGAACCAGCTCGTGCCGAACCTGGTCGATGTGCAGCGCGGCGACGTAGTGGTGTTTCTCGACCCGGGCGGGTGGCTCAGCCTGCCGCCGAGCGCGCAAATGCCCTCGCCCACACCGGTCGAGAAGGTGATGCAGGTGCTTGGCCTTGCAGCCGACACGAGCGCAGACTATGTAGTGAAACGCGTGATAGGCATCGGCGGCGACCGAGTGGCCTGCTGCGACGCCAACGGTCGCGTGACCGTGAACGGCGTGCCGCTCGATGAGCCTTACGCTGTCGTGCCCGAGGGCAAGAGCAAAGTCTCTGAGATCGACTTTGACGTGCTTGTGCCCGAGGGTTCGGTTTGGGTGATGGGCGACAACCGCTACTCGAGCATGGATTCGCGTTACCACCAAGACGAACCGGGGCGCGGTTTCGTCTCTGAAGACGAGATCGTGGGTCGCGCATTTGTGCTGAACTGGCCGTTCTCACGCTTCACCTGGCTCGACAACTATCCGACAACCTTCACGGGAGTCGCAGAAGCCGCGGGCAGCGAGGGGGCCGAGGGCGAGCAGAAGGCCACCGATGGTGAGTAGCGCGGGCGAGTCGAAAGACCCCACGCTCGAGTTCGAAGCGTCGTGTTTCGCTGAGGGGCACGAGCTCGTCATCGGCATCGACGAAGTAGGTCGCGGCGCGATCGCCGGCCCCGTTGCAGTCGGGGTGCACGCGACGTTCGCGCCAGCAGTACCCGGGTCGATATCGCCGTTTCCCGCTGGCCTTCGCGACTCGAAGCTGCTGAGCGAGAAGAAACGCGAGATGCTCGCCCCGCTCGTGGCCGAGTGGGGGCAGGGCGAGGTCGGTTACGTCAGCGCGGCCGAGATTGATGCGCGTGGGATCACCTGGGCGCTCGGCGAGGCCGGTCGCCGGGCGTTGCTTCGCTTGCACGGGTCCGGTGTGCCGGTGGCGCGGGCCGTGATCCTCGTAGATGGAAAACACGACTGGCTGTCGCCGGTGCTTCGCTCACCCCTGAACGTGCGCACCATGGTAGGTGGCGACCGCGCCGTCGCCACCGTCGCGGCGGCCTCGGTGCGTGCGAAGGTTGATCGCGACCGCGTGATGCGTGAGGCTCACGAAGCCGAACCGCACTACGCGTGGGCATCGAACAAAGGCTACGGTGCGAAGGTGCACTACGAGGCGATCGCGGAGCACGGGCTCAGCGAGCAGCATCGGGCGAGCTGGATTAGGTAGCAGGACCGTTCGTTGGGCTTTTCGAGACGAGCGCGAGGCTGCCCCCGCACGGTAGGCTGATCGGGTGAGTGAGCAGCACATGAACGACCGGCCGATCGGTGTCTTCGATTCGGGTGTCGGCGGGCTCACAGTTGCCCGTGCGATTCGCGACATACTGCCGAACGAATCGATGATCTACGTCGGTGACACGGCGCACACTCCCTACGGACCGCGGCCCATCGCTGAGGTGCGGCGCTACGCGCTTGAGATTCTTGACGGGCTCGTTGAGCAGGGCGTGAAAATGCTCGTGATTGCCTGCAACACCGCGAGTGCCGCGATGCTGCGAGACGCGCACGAGCGCTACGACGTGCCAGTGGTCGAGGTGATTGGCCCGACCGTGCGCAGCGCGATTTCAATCACCCGCAACCAGCGGGTCGGCCTGATTGGCACGCAGGGCACCATTCAGTCGCGGGTGTACGACGACTTGTTCAGCATGCGCCCAGACATCGAGCTGACATCGCAGGCCTGCCCGCGGTTTGTGGAGCTCGTAGAGGCGGGGCAGACGAGCGGTGCCGAGGTGCTCGGCGTTGCTCACGAGTATCTGGCCCCGCTGATCGAACAGGGCATCGATACGCTCGTGCTCGGCTGTACGCACTACCCATTCTTGCGCGGTGCTATCAGCCAGGTGGTGGGGCGCCAGGTTGCCCTCGTCTCGAGCGACGTCGAAACCGCGGGCGAGGTGTACCGCGTGCTGACCGACCGCGGCCTGCTGCGTGACCCGGTTGCGGGCGAACCCAGCGTGCGCTACGAGGCGACAGGCGAAGATACTGCAGGCTTCGTAGAGCTTGCAAGACGCATGCTCGGCATCGGTATTGATGCTGTCGATCACTTGCAGACCGGCGCAATTCGGTTGCCAAACTTGACTAACCACAAGGAGAACACACATGGCTAACGAGCAACGCGTCGACGGGCGCACCCCGCAGCAGATGCGAGAGGTCACTATCGAGCGCGGCTGGAGCGCGCAGGCCGAGGGTAGTGCGCTCATCAGCTTCGGCGCGACCAAGGTGCTCTGCACCGCCTCGTTTACTCCGGGTGTGCCGCCGTGGTTGCGTGGCCAGGGCAAGGGCTGGGTCACCGCTGAATACTCAATGCTGCCGCGTTCGACGAACGAGCGCATGGCTCGAGAGTCAGTGAAGGGCAAGATCGGCGGGCGCACGCACGAGATTTCACGCCTGATTGGCCGCAGCCTTCGCGCCGTCGTTGATATGAAGGCGCTCGGCGAAAACACCATCGTGATTGACTGCGACGTGCTGCAGGCAGACGGTGGCACCCGCACCGCGTCGATCACGGGCGCCTACGTGGCGCTTGCCGAGGCCATCGAATGGGCTCGTGCGCAGGGTCACGTGGCAAAGAAGGCAAAGCCGCTCACCGATAGCGTGGCTGCGGTTTCGGTCGGCATCGTCGGGGGCGTGCCGATGAGCGATCTCGCCTACGTCGAAGACTCGAAGGCCGAGACCGACATGAACGTTGTGATGACGGGCAGCGGTGGCTTCGTTGAAGTGCAGGGCACTGCCGAGGGCGCGCCATTCTCGCGCGATGAGCTAGGCAGTCTGCTCGACCTCGCGATCGCCTCGACGAGCGAGCTGCGCGAGCTGCAGCTCGCGCAGCTCGAATCTGTCACCGAGCAGAACTGAGTCTCACCGTGACCCAGGTAGTGCTCGCCTCGCACAACGCTCACAAGCTCGAAGAGCTGCGTCGCATTCTCGCCCCGCTCGTGCCCGGCATCGAGCTCATCGGCTACGACGGGCCCGAGCCCGTCGAGAACGGTGTGACCTTTGAACAAAACGCGCTGCTGAAGGCTCGCGCCGCGGCTGAGCACACCGGGCTACCCGCGATTGCCGACGACTCGGGCATCTCGGTCGACGTGTTGGGTGGCTGCCCGGGCATCTTCTCGGCGCGATGGGGTGGCCCCGCGCGCAACGATCAGGCGAATGTCGATCTGCTGCTGTGGCAGCTCTCTGACCTCGTCGATGAACACCGAGGGGCGGCGTTCATGTGCGCCGCCGCGCTCGCGCTGCCTTCGCTCCCTGCGCCTGTCGAAGGGAACGAAGGTACAGAATCTCACGAGGTCGCCGTGCTCGAGGCCTGGCGCGGATCGGTGCTACGCGCCCCGGCGGGTGAGGGTGGCTTCGGCTACGACCCGATCTTCTTGCCAGAGGGCGAGACACGTTCGGCCGCGCAGCTGACGGCCGAAGAGAAAGACGCGGTCTCGCATCGCCGCCGCGCGTTTACCGCGCTTTCGACGGAGCTGCTGAGGAGGCTGCCATGAACGAAGCGGGTGGGCTCATTCGCCCCGATGTGACCGAGGCCGATGCCGCGCGCATCGCGTTCGAAAACTACGGCATCGAGGCCGTCGCAAGCGAGCTTGGTAGCAACCAGGACCGCAACTTTCTACTCACCGAGCCAGATGGCGCGAAGAGTGTGCTGCGCATTGACAACCCGGCCTTTAGCGATCAGGCGCGCGAGGCACAGCACGCCGCGCTCGACGCGTACCGTGCAGCCGGGGTGACCGTCGCGAGCATGCTGCCGGGCCTCGGCGGCGAGATCACGCAGCGCTGGGGCGGTTTCGCCGCCAGGCGCAGCGAATTTGCCGCGGGCGAGCCTATGCTCGACTGCGGCTACTTCGCCCCCGTTGTGCTCGCAGAGTTCGGCGCACTCGCGGCCGCGTCTGTGAACGCGCTCGCTACGCTCACGCATGCGGGGCTCGAAATTCAGAGCATCTGGGACATGCGCGTAGCCCACAGCGAGACGTTGCGCCTCGCGGCCTCGATTGAAGATGAGGCGTTGCGATCCCGCGTGCTCAAAACTGCAAACGAGGCCAATGAAGCCATCGCCCTCGTCGCCGACAAACTGCCGGTGCAGGCGATTCACGGCGACCTCACCGACGACAACGTCATGGGCGTGCGCGGTGACGACACCAGGCTGCACCCGCACACCGTGCTCGACCTCGGTGACCTGAGCTACGGCTGGCGCGTGGCCGAGCTCGCGGTGACCATCAGTTCGCTGCTGCATCACGAGCCGGAGCGCCCGCTCACCACGCTGCGCACCGTGCGCGCGTTTCACGCCGACGCCCCGCTGTCTGCTGCCGAGGCGCGCGCGGTGTGGCCGCTGGTTTCGCTTCGGGCCGCACTGCTGGTTGCGAGCGGCTGGCGACAGCTACAGATTGACGGTGACAATGACTACGCGCGGGATCGTATTGCCGGTGAGCATGCGATCTTCGACGCGGCCACCCTGTTTCCGCTTGCCGAGATGACCGAGCAGGTGCTCGCGACACTTGGCTACCAGGGCATCGCCGTGGGCGGCGAGCTCAAGCTCGTGATGGCCCCCGTTGCAGTTTCAACGACGAGTCAGGTCGGCCCGCTGCGCTCGCTGCTGCCGTGGCTTGTTGGCGCCGTAACCGTGCTCGACCTTGGGGTTGAGAGCGAGGCCCTCGAAAGCGGCAAATGGCTTGACGGTGACGCCGATGCTGCACTCGTCGAGGGCGCGTTGGCGGCTGGTGCAACCGCGGCCGTGCTGCCGTATGGTGTGTACCGGCTCACCGGCACCGCCGTCGATTCGGTCGATGCCGCGGCAACGTGGTCGGCTGATACCGAAATCTGGGTGCGTGGCGGGCTGAACGGCGAGGTGCACGCTCCGCTCGCGGGTACGGTCGCCGGCTTCTCGGACGGCTTCGTCGAGATCGATACCGCAGATGGCTGGCGCCTGCAGATCAGCGGTTTGCGCGCGGAAGTCGAGCTTGGCTCAGAAATCGAGGTCGGCGCGTCAATCGGCACACTCAACGATCTCGCCGAAAGCGATGTGCCCCAGCGCCTCGTCGTCGGGCTGCGTCGCCGCGACGTGCCCCGTGCGGTTCCGTTCCTTGCGGCAGGAGAGGCTGCCAAGCCGCTCATGCTCGCCCCAGAGCGTGTGCCGGCGTGGCGTCGTTTTACACACGACCCTGCCGAGATCCTCGGCCTAAAATCTTTTGCTCAACGCGACGAATCTGGCGACGAGCAGCTGCGACGCGAGCAAATCTTCGCGAGTGCGCAAGAGCGCTACTACGAAGAGCCGATGCAGATCGAGCGCGGCTGGCGACACCACCTCGTTGACACGACGGGGCGCGCGTACATCGACATGGTGAACAACGTGACCGGGCTTGGTCACGGCCATCCCGGCGTCGCCGATGCGATGAACCGGCAGATTCGCGTGCTCAACACCAACTCGCGCTTCTTGTATCGGGAGCTCGCCGAATACAGCGAGCGACTGCTTGCGCTGCTGCCGGAGTCGGCGCGCACTGCCAGCGAGGGCCGCGACGCGCTCGATACCGTGCTGCTCGTAAACAGTGGCTCTGAAGCAGTCGACTTGGCGCTCAGACTCGCGCAGGCCGCGTCGGGACGCAAGACGATTATCGCGCTGCGCGAGGCCTACCATGGCTGGACCATGGCGTCTGATGGCGTCACCACGAGTGCATACGATAACCCGTACGCGCTTGAGAACCGACCCGACTGGGTGCACGTGGCCGACGTACCGAACCGATTCAGGGGCACACACCGCGGCGCTGCTGACGATGCTTCAGTTGGCGCTTCATACGCCGCAGATTTGAGGGAGGATCTGCGCGCGCTCGAGGCCAGCGGTCGCCCTGTTGGTGGCTTCATTTGCGAGTCCGTGCTCGGTAACGCAGGGGGAGTGGTGCTGCCCTCGGGGTATCTCTCTGCTGCGTATGACGCGGTGCGCGCGGCCGGTGGCCTGTGCATTGCCGACGAGGTGCAGGTGGGATTCGGGCGCATGGGCTCGTCGTTCTGGGGCTTCGAACAGTCGGGCGTGACACCAGACATCATCTCGATTGCGAAGCCGATGGGCAACGGGTTTCCGATCGGCGGGGTCATCACTTCAAAGCGCATTGCCGATGCCCTCGCGTCGCAGGGGCAGTTCTTCTCGTCAGCGGGCGGCAATCCGCTGTCGTGCCGGGTCGGCATCGCCGTGCTCGACGCGATGCGCGACGAGGGGCTGCAAGAGAACGCGCGGGTCGTCGGTGCGCGCCTTGCGGCGGGCTTCGCGTCTCTCGCCGAGCGACACTCGATCGTGGGGCCGATTCACGGCGAGGGGCTCTACCTCGGCGTCGAACTGGTGCGCGACCGCGAGACGATGGAGCCCGCGACCGCCGAGGCTGCCGCGATCTGCGAGCGACTGCGCGAGCTCGGCGTAATCGTGTTGACGACCTCTGAACGCTCGAACGTGCTCAAGGTGAAGCCGCCGCTCTGCCTCACGGCCGAGAGCGCAGACTTCGTTGTCACCCAGCTTGATCGGGTGCTGACCGAGGGGTGGTGATCCTCAGCGAGCCTGCTGGTACGAGGGTGACTCAGGGCGTACTAAGCTAGAGAGGTTCGCGCGAGTGGCGGAATTGGCAGACGCGCTGGATTTAGGTTCCAGTGTCTTCGGACGTGGGGGTTCAAGTCCCCCCTCGCGCACGAACAGAGGCGATGAGATCAAAGATCTCATCGCCTCTTGCGTTCGCGCGCATCGTGGTGACTTTCACCCTGTGGGTTCAGCGGCGCGGTCACACAGCTACACCCACGGTTGGCGAAACGCGTACCTGCCGTCGATGAAGACGTCGATGTAGCTGGCACCGCCGTCGATGACCTGCTGCGCGATAAAACGCACCGACACCGTGTGCTTCTCGTTCGCGCCGACTTCGAGATCGAACACGTTTGGCATGAGATTGCCGAGGTTGCCGCCGCTGTCGATCGCGAGCATGCCGTCAACGTGAATCGTGACACGGTTGCGAAGCCCAGCGACCTCGACTGCCACTTTGTGCACCTCGTGTGCGCCGACCGTGAACGTGAAGCTTCTCGACCCAATCATGGTTCCACTCAACCACAGTTTCTGGCAATGCAAGGCTCGCATTGTGGCAGGGCGTATGCTCGTGCCAGGATCGGCGCATCTGCCAAACCGCGTGAACCCAGGAGGCGCGTATGAGCTTTGCCCTGCTTGCGCTTATCTGTGCCGTGGCGATTCTTGGCCCGCTGCTCAGCCTCGGCAAAATGCTCCGAGTGCCCGTGGTGATCGGCGAGCTTGCGGTGGGCGTGGTGTTCGGCTCGACCGGATTTGGCTTGCTCGATGCGAAAGACCCGACGCTTGAGTTTCTCGCGCAGATCGGGTTTGCCCTGGTCATGTTCGTTGCCGGTAGTCACGTGCCGATCCGGCAGCCTGCGATGGTGGGTGGCCTCGGCCGGGGCGCACTCCGGGCGATCGGTATTGCTGTGGTTTCGGTGCCGCTGGGTATCGGAATCGCTTCGTTCTTTGGTACTGATCACGCTGCCCTGTATGCGGTACTCATTGCCTCCTCGTCGGCGACTATCGTGATGCCAGCTCTCGGGGGAGCCGAGGTGCGAAGCCAAGCGGGTTTGCAAATGCTTGCCCAGATCGCGATCGCCGATGCGCTCTGCATTATCGCGGTGCCGCTCGTGCTCGACCCGGCACATGTTGCCCGGTCAGCGTTGGGCGCGGTTGCGGTGCTCGCGGTCGCTGGGGTGTTCTTTCTCGGGCTCAACTGGGCCGAACGCAGCGGGCGGCAGGCGCGCATACGCGAGGTGAGCAAGGAGCGCAGCCTCGCGATGGAGCTGCGTATCAACCTCGCCCTGCTGTTCACGCTCGCAGCGCTTGCGACAGCGATGCATGTTTCGGTGATGCTTGCCGGGTTCGCGATGGGCTTGGCCGTCGCCGCGGTGGGGGAGCCGCGCCGCGTCGCGAACCAGACCTTCGCGCTCACAGAGGGTTTTCTCGGCCCGATCTTCTTTGTCTGGTTGGGTGCCTCGCTCGACTTGCGCCAGCTTATCGCCGACCCGGCCGCGATCTGGCTCGGAGTGGCGCTCGGGCTTGCAGCCCTGCTCGCGCACGGGCTCGGCGCGCTGACCAAGCAGCCGCTCCCGATTGCAATCTCGACCGCTGCGCAACTCGGTGTGCCAGTGGGCGCCGCCGCGCTCGGCAACACGATGGGGGTGCTTGGCTCGAGCGAAGCGGCTGCGCTGCTGCTCGGTGCGCTCATCACCATCGGCGCGGTCACGCTGGTGAACCGCAGAGTGGTGGCGCTCGTTACGAAGTGATCGCAGCGAGAAGCACCGATCACTTCGACAAGTTCAGTGAACGGTGCTTACCCGCTGTGACTAAGTGAGGCCAGAAGCCTTCTATTTCTCGGTTAGGTCATCTAAACGAGAAATAGAAGGATCTAGCAGGCCCACTACACCAGCGACTCCTGCCACGCGCGGTGCAGCGCGGCAAACTTGCCGTCGGTGGCGATCAGTGCCGCAGGGGTGCCGTCTTCGACGACCTTGCCGTGCTGCATCACCAGCACGCGATCAGCAATTGCCACCGTCGAGAGGCGATGCGCAATGATGATCGCTGTGCGGTCGGCAAGCAGCGTCTGCAGCGCGTCTTGCACGAGACGCTCGCTTGGCAGATCGAGCGAGGCGGTTGCCTCGTCGAGAATGAGCACGGCGGGGTTCGCGAGAAACGCGCGCGCAAACGAGATCAGCTGGCGCTGGCCCGCAGACACGCGCCCTCCGCGCTTGTTCACGTCGGTGTCGTAGCCGTCTGGCAGTCTCCGAATGAAGTCGTCTGCACCCACCGCACGGGCGGCCGCGCGGATCTCTTCGGGCGTCGCATCGGGCTTTCCGAGCGCAATGTTCTCGGCGACCGTACCGCTGAAGAGATATGCCTCTTGCGTCACCATTACGATGGCTCTGCGTAAATCTTCTGGCGAGAGATCGCGCAGATCGACGCCGTCGAGCGAAAGCGCGCCGGTCGTCGGGTCGTAAAAGCGCGCGACGAGTTTCGCGAGGGTCGATTTGCCCGCACCGGTCGTACCGACGAGCGCGATCGTTTGCCCGGCGGGAATCACAAGATCGCACTCTGAAAGCACGGTGCGGCCATCGCCAGAACCCCCGTAGCCAAAGCTGACCCCGTCGAAACGAAGCTCGCCCCTCGCCTCTCGAAGCGCGACGGGGTGCTCGGGATCCTTGACCGTGGGCGACTCTTCGAGCACCCCAGATACCTTCTCGAGTGCCGCAACCGCCGACTGATACGAGTTCAAGAACATCGCGACGTCTTCGAGCGGGCCGAAGAAGTTGCGCACGTAGAGCACGGCCGCGAGCAGCACGCCGATCGCGAGCCCACCATCGGTCACGCGAAGCGCGCCCCAGAGCAGCACCACCGCGACGGTGACGTTGCCGAGCAGCACGAGGCCGGGGTCGAGCACGCCGAAGAGGTTCACGACGCGAAGGTTTGCGCGGCGATAATCGTCAGACACCTCGGCAAACACGCGGTCGTTGCGCTTCTCGCGACGAAACGCCTGCACCGCACGAATGCCCGTCATCGTCTCGACGAACTGCACGATGAGGCGTGCGCTGACCACGCGGGTCGCGCGAAAGCCCTTCTGCGATTCGATCACAAACCACCACATGAGCAGGCCGAGCGGCACACCCATGCCCACGAGCACCAGGCCGCTGCGCCAGTCGATCAAGAACAGCGCGATCAGTGTGAAGGCGCCGAGCAGCACGGCGTCGATCAGTTCGCTCAGGCTGCCGTCGAGCAGCTCTTGGATTGACTCGAGATCACTCGTCTGGCGCGAGATGATGCGGCCAGAAGTGTAGCCCTCGTGAAACTCGAGGCTGAGCCGCTGCGTGTGCCTGAAGATGCGCGTGCGCAGCTCAATCATCACGGCTTGCGTGAGGCGCGCAATCAGCACCACGTACCAACCGGCGAGCGCGGCGCCGCCGCCACCGACCACGAGGTATGCGAGGGTGATGCCTACGGCGGGCAGCCACTCGCCGCGTTCGATGGCGAGGGGCAGTGCGTCGTCGATGCCCCAGGCGATGAGGCTCGGCCCGATCGCTCGCAGCACCGCAGAAACAACGACCACGGCGACGGTGAGCACGATCAGTTTTTTGAAGGGGCGCAGGATCGACCACAGTAGGCGCAGCGAACGCCGCCTGATGGCGCGGCTCTCTTCACGGGTGTAGCTCTCGCGGTCTTCACCGCGGGTGCCCAGCACGCTTTCGGGGCTCATCGTGACACCTCCTCTCGGGTGCTCGTAGATCGATTGGGCTCGTCTGAGACCGTGGTTCGTTCGGGTCGCTCGGTCTCGAGCGACGAAATCAGGTAGCGGTAGTGCTCGCTCGTGCGCAGCAAATCACTGTGGGTGCCGATCTCGGTCACCACGCCGCCGCGCATCACCGCAACCCGATCGGCCATTGCCACGGTCGACGGTCGGTGCGCGACGATGAGCGCGGTCGTGTCCGAGAGCACGCGACGCAATGCTGCCTCTACGAGCGCCTCAGTGTCGACGTCGAGCGCCGATAGCGGGTCGTCGAGCACCAGCACGTCGGGTGCCGCAGCGACCACGCGCGCGAGCGCGAGCCGCTGTCTCTGGCCACCCGACAGGCTTAGACCTTCTTCGCCGACCTCGGTGTCGAGGCCGTCGGGCAGCTCATACGCGAAGCCCGCCTGAGCTACCTCAAGCGCTTCGCGCAGTACCTGATCGGCCTCGGGGCTTTCGAGGTCAAGATCGCCCCGGCCGAGCAGCACATTCTCGCGCACGCTCGCAGAGAAGAGGATCGGCTCTTCGAATGCCACGCCGATGCGGCGGCGCAGCTCTTCGAGCGGCAGCTCGCGCACGTCGACGCCGTCGAGTTCGACGGAACCTGAGCTCACATCGTAGAGCCTCGTCGGCAGCGTCGTGAGCGTTGTCTTACCGCTGCCCGTTGCGCCGACGAGCGCAAGCGTTTCGCCGGGCACGAGGGCCAGGTTCAATCCGTTCAGCAGGTCGAGTTCGCCACTCGGGGCATCGGAGAACCGAAAGTGCACATCGCGAAACACGAGCTCGCCGCGGGGGTGCGCGATAGCCCGGGGCTCGGCCGGGTCGGTAATCACGATCTCGGCGTCGAACACCTCGAAGATACGGTCTGTCGCAGTGCGAGCATCAATCATGAACGAGAAGAGAAAACCTAATGAGTTCATGGGCCACCTGAGGGCGGCCGCGAGTGCAAAGAACGCGAAGAGCTCGCCGACGCTGAGCTGGCCCAGGCTGACCAACACCACACCGGTCATCAGGCACAGCCCGATCGCGAGCACCGGCACCATGTCGTACCAGAACCAGATCAACCCGACCTCGCGGGCCTTGCGCAGCTCGGTGCCGCGCAGCGACTCGGCCTGCCTGCGAAACTGGCCGAGCGCGTGGCCGCCGCGACCGAAGGCTTTGAGTACGCGAATGCCGTGCACGCTCTCTTCCACCGAGGTTGCGAGGTCGCCCGATTGATCCTGGCTCTTGCGTGAGAGTGCGCCGTAGACCTGCTCGAAGCGGTAACCGACCACCCATATGGGAAGTGAGGCGATAAAGAACACCGTGCCGAGCGCCCAGTGCCAGCGAAACAGGAGACCGGTGCCGACGAGCATCGTGAGCACATTTACGAGCAGCATGATCGCGCCGAAAGTGAGCCAGCGGCGAATCAACCCGATGTCTTGCATCATGCGGCTGAGCAGCTGACCCGATTGCCAGCGGTCGTGAAAGGAGACCTGCAAGCGCTGCAGGCGCTCGTAGAACGCCTGGCGAATCGAGAACTCGACCTCGGTCATGGGGCGCAGCACGAATGCGCGCCGCAAGAAGATGAAGAGTGCCTCGGTGACACCAAGGCCGAGCACGGCAAGCGTTGACCATATGATGAGGGCGCGGTCGCCGGTGAGCAGCGGGCCGTCAACGACCCACTGCAGCACGATGGGAATCGCGAGGCTCGCGAGCGAGGCGATCAGTGCGGCAATAACGCCACCGATCACCCTTGGCATCGCGGGTTTTGCGAAGGGGTAGAGCCTCGCGAGCGAACGTGCGAGTGAAAGTGAAGACGAAGAAGTCATGATCCCTGAGAGAAAAGGTGCCAGGCTCGCGGTGATGCGTTGCGGCGCAGAAGCTGAAGAGTGAGAACGAAGAGGCGGCGTGGCCGCGCGGTCTAACGCCGGGTCAGCGGGGTGCCCGGAAGAGCAGCGGCTGAGAATTCTCGGTTATCGATCATGGCCTGCTCCTTTCCGGGTCGTGGGGATTGCAAGAGAACACACTATCCCCAGGCGCACCGATGGCGCAAGAGCAAATTTTGTGCAGCGCCACCCTGCGTGCTGCCGCCCGCTAAGCTAAGACAGGTAACCCAAAGACGCTAAAGGAGCATCCGTGTCACGAACCATCAAGCTCGCAGTTCTTCCCGGCGACGGGATCGGGCCAGAGGTGATTCGAGAGGCGAACCGAGTGCTTGACGCGGTGCTCGAGGGCGGCGACGTGGCACTTGAGCGCACCGAGTTCAAGCTGGGTGCAGAACGTTTTCTTGAGACTGGCGACACCCTGCCCGAGGCTGAACATGCGGCGCTCGCCAAACACGACGCGATTCTGTTTGGCGCGGTTGGGGGAGTGCCCGGCGACGCGCGCCTGAAGCACGCCAACATCGAGCGCGGGCTGTTGCTCAAGCTGCGCTTTGACTTTGACCACTACGCAAATGTGCGCCCCTGCAAGCTCTACCCTGGCGTCACGAGCACGCTTGCGCACCCGGGCGAGGTTGACTTTGTGGTCGTGCGCGAGGGCACCGAGGGCCCTTACGCGGGCAACGGCGGCCGACTGCGCGCTGGCACCCCTGCTGAGGTCGCAACCGAGGTATCGGTGAATACCGCCTACGGCGTCGAGCGAGTGGTGCGCTATGCATTCGAGATGGCCGAGAAGCGCCCCCGCAAGAAGCTGACCTGGGTACACAAGACCAACGTGCTCGTGCACGCGGGCGCGATCTGGCAGCGTGTGGTCGAGGCCGTGTCGGCAGAGCATCCCGATGTCGCAGTCGATTACATGCACGTCGACGCCGCCACGATCTTCATGGTGCAAGACCCTGCTCGTTTCGACGTGATCGTGACCGACAACCTCTTCGGTGACATTCTGACCGATCTGGCCGGCGCTATCGGTGGCGGCATTGGGCTTGCCGCGAGTGGCAACATCAACCCCACGGGCGAGTTTCCGAGCATGTTCGAACCGGTGCACGGCTCAGCCCCCGATATCGCGGGCAAGCAGATGGCAGACCCGACTGCGGCGATTCTCTCGGCGGCGATCATGCTCGATCACCTCGGGCTTGAGACAGAGGCAGATCGCGTGCGCGCCGCGGTGCAGGCCGATCTCGCCACTCGCGCAGAGGGTGCCCGGCCCACGGCGAGTGTTGGCGACGCGATCATCGCGCAATTGCCCGCAAGAATCTAGACTTTTACTACTCACCGTCGCGGCTACCGCGGCAGAAAGCGAAGACCATGACTGAGTTCAGCTACCAACCGGCAACCAGGCGCATCGATGCAGAGCGCGAGGCCGCGCTCGTCGACCCTGGCTTCGGCAAGGTGTTCACCGATCATATGGTCTCTATCTCATGGACCCGCGACGCGGGCTGGCACGATGCAAAGGTGATGCCCTACGGCCCTATTGAGATGGACCCCGCGGCTTCGGTGCTGCACTACGGTCAAGAGATTTTCGAGGGTATTAAGGCCTACCGCCACCCGAACGGCGACGTGGTGACCTTTCGCCCCGAGGCAAACGCGCAGCGCATGAATGCGAGCGCAAAGCGCCTCGCCCTGCCAGAACTGCCAGAAGAGCTGTTCGTGCGCGCGCTCGAAGAGCTCGTTCGCGTCGACATCGACTGGGTGCCCACCCGCGAAGACCAGAGCCTCTACCTGCGCCCCTTCATGATCTCTGACGAGAGCTTCTTGGGCGTGCGCGCGGCAGAGAAGGCGCGCTTTCTCGTCATCGCCAGCCCGGCCGGCCCATACTTTACCGGTGGCGTCAAGCCCGTTTCGATTTGGCTCTCCGAGGATCACGCCCGAGCCGGTCGTGGTGGCACCGGTGCGGCGAAGTGCGGCGGAAACTACGCGGCCTCGCTGCTGCCGACCCGCATCGCACAAGAGAACGGCTGCGCGCAGGTGCTCTTCACCGACGCCGCAACCGTCGATCAGATCGACGAGCTCGGCGGCATGAACCTGTTCCTGGTGAAGGCCGACGGAAACCTGGTGACCCCGGCGCTGAATGGCAACATTCTCGACGGCATCACTCGCCGCAGCCTGATTCAGCTTGCGAAAGATCGTGGGCTCACGGTCGATGAGCGCGCCGTCACCGTGAGCGAGTGGCGCGAGGGCGCTGCCGACGGCTCGATCGTTGAGGCATTCGCCTGCGGCACCGCCGCGGTGATCACCCCGATTGGGGCGCTGAAATCGGCGAGCGGTACCATCGTCGACTTCGGCGACCGCGCGCCCGGCCCACTCACCATGTCGTTGCGAGAAGAACTCACCGGCATTCAGTTTGGCTCGGTCGCAGACACCCACGGCTGGGTGCACCAGATCGTTTCAGTCTGAAACGCAGCTTGCCCGCCCCCTGAGCCTGTCGAAGGGTACGAGCAATACCGAAGAAAGAAGACCATGAAGGTAGCGCGTTTCAGCCACGAGGGCGAGATCGGCTTTGGCATTCTCGATCAGGCAGAGCTGGGTGATGGTGTCGAGATTGTCGAGCTCGTCGGTGACCCGATCGCCAGCGGCTTTGATACCACCGGCCGCCGCATACCCTTTGACGAGGTGCGCCTGCTCGCCCCGGTGATCCCGCGTTCAAAAATCGTGTGCGTCGGCAAAAATTACCTCGATCACGTCGAAGAGATGAAAGATGTGACGGGCATCGGTAGTGCCGAACCGCCTGCAGAACCGCTGCTGTTCTTGAAACCCAACACCTCGGTGATTGGCCCAGGCGAGACGATCGTGCGACCCACGATCTCTGACAGGGTCGAGCACGAGGGCGAGCTCGCCGTAGTGATCGGCGCGGTCGCGAAAGCGGTGCCGGTCGAGCGTGCGATGCAGGTGGTGTTCGGTTTCACTTGCGCAAACGATGTCACTGCTCGCGACCTGCAGGTGAAAGACGGCCAGTGGGCACGAGCGAAGGGCTTTGATACGTTCTGCCCGCTCGGTCCCGTGATTGAGACGGACCTAGACCTTGCAGACGCGCGAATCGAGACGCGTGTGAACGGTGAGGTGCGACAGTCGAGCACGACCGCGCATCTGATCCACTCGATCGCAAAGATCGTGGCACACACCTCAGAAGCATTCACGCTGCTGCCAGGCGACGTGATCTTGACGGGCACACCAGCTGGCGTTGGCATGCTTGAGGCGGGCGATGCGGTAGAGGTTGAGGTTTCTGGCATCGGCATTCTTCGAAACACAGTGGTCTGAGTGTTTCATGGCCAGTACGCCTGAGACGGGTTCTAGTCGTTTCGGTAAATACTATTGAGCAGGGCTGCTTTCGCTAGACGAACTGAGCCAGGGAGCCTACACTCAGCTATACCAACGCCCGCGAGGGGAGACGCTGTTGTTTCGAGAGTGGCGCGCATTAGACCACGGCGAATCTGCGGTGACACGCAGACGAGAGATTGAACGAGCCTACGAACTCTTTCTCGATAGCTCTTCGGCGACCACCGCATCACAGGGGGCCCAGCTTTCGGCGGTGCGAAACGTCGTGCTTGAGTCTTGGCGTCGCGCGATGCGGCGAGAGGTCAACCCTCTGGCCACGCTGCACACACAGGCGACTCATGCGAATGGACTTGACCTTGAAGCGCTACACGAGCTCCGACGTACACACCCTCTTGCCTCTGTGCTGCCAGTGCTCGAGCGTTTACTGATTGACGACGCCGCAGAATCTGGATTCATCGTTGCCGTCGGTGATGCGCAGGGTCGCCTGCTTTGGGTCGACGGCGACCACCAGCTTCGGGGCAAGGCAGAAGACATTGGTTTTGCGGCAGGTATGGATTGGTCAGAACGGGCTGTCGGAACGAGTGCGCCCGGCAGCGCACTGGTGCTTGGGCATCCGATACAAGTTTTTGGGGCAGAACACTACAATCGGGCCGTGCATCAATGGAGCTGCGCGGCAAGTCCTGTGTACGATCCAGAAACTGGCGCGATCCTCGGTGTCATCGACATCACCGGTGGCGAGCAAATCGCAGAGCCGCATGTGCTGCCCCTGGTCGAGGCCACGAGAGTTGCGGTCGAAGCCGAACTCAAACTCGATGCAATGAGACGTAGGGCCGAACGCGACCTGCGCGAAGCCAGGCGGGCGAAGACTGTCTCTCGATCTGGGCGATCAAGTGCTGAGACCCACCGTGCGCCCCGGCTCATGGTGCTCGGGCGCGAGCAGGCGGTACTGACGACCGCACACGACGTTGTAGAACTCGGCCGAAGGCACGCTGAGATTTTGCTTGCGCTTGCGAAGGCGCCTCAGGGGCTGAGCGCTGGCGCTCTCGCGTATCAAGTGTATGGTGAGCGCGAAAGCGAAGAGACGCTTCGTGCAGAGCTTGTGAGGCTGCGAAAATTTCTCAAGTCGCGACAGATTGACATAGCTATTGAGTCACGGCCGTACCGGGTGAATAAAGTGATTCAGGTAGATGCCTTCGACGCGCTCGCTGCGCTTGAAAGGGGTGCGCATCGGCTCGCCCTCGCCAGTTATGGCGGAGCTGTGCTGCCTGGCTCGGTTGCGCCTGCCGCAGAAGAGCTGCGAGATGAAGTCGAAGCGACCCTGCGAGAGTCGATGCTGCAATCGGCAGCCCCAGACGTACTCTTCGAATATGCGCAGCAGTGGGCCGAAGCAGATGTGTTTGTTTGGCAAACCCTTCTTCAGGTGTTGCCACAACTTTCGCCGAAACGTGCACGAGTAGTCGCACGCCTCGAACAGTTGCAAGCCTGATGCAACGTGAATGCAACCTTCTGCGGGTTAGCCTCTGAAGACCGAGACACAATCGGGTGTCTCGTAACCGACAACGTTGTCAGAGGAGTACCGCCATGGTCGTATACGCATCACCAGGTCAGCCCGATTCACTCGTGAAATTTCGCAGCCGTTATGAGCACTTTATTGGGGGTGAATGGGTCGCCCCAGTCAAGGGTCAGTACTTCGAGAACATCACACCCGTCACAGGTAAGGCGTTTTGCGAAGTAGGTCGCGGTACCGCCGAAGACATCGAGGCAGCACTTGATGCTGCGCACGCGGCCGCACCCGCCTGGAACAAGACCACCCCTGCAGAGCGCGCAATCATGCTCAACAAGATCGCTGACCGGATGGAGCAGAACCTTGAGATGCTCGCAGTCGCAGAAACCTGGGACAACGGTAAGGCAGTACGCGAGACCCTGAACGCCGATATTCCCCTTGCGATCGATCACTTCCGTTACTTCGCAGGGGCCATCCGGGCACAGGAGGGCGGCGTCTCTCAGATCTCAGAAGATCTTGTTGCATACCACTTCCACGAGCCACTCGGGGTAGTCGGCCAGATCATCCCCTGGAACTTCCCGATTCTCATGGCGATGTGGAAGCTCGCGCCGGCGCTCGCCGCGGGTAACTGTGTGGTGCTGAAGCCTGCAGAGCAGACACCCACCTCGATTCTGGTGCTCATGGAGCTCTTGAGCGACATTATTCCCGCGGGCGTCGTGAACGTGGTGAACGGCTTCGGCGCTGAAGCAGGTAAGCCGCTCGCGTCGAACAAGCGGATTCGCAAGATCGCGTTCACAGGTGAGACCACTACCGGGCGCCTCATCATGCAGTATGCAAGCGAAAACATCATTCCAGTCACCCTCGAACTCGGCGGTAAGAGCCCGAACATCTTCTTCGACGATGTGATGGCGAAAGAAGACAGCTACTGGGAGAAGGCAAAAGAGGGCTTCACCATGTTTGCCCTCAACCAGGGTGAAGTGTGCACCTGCCCATCGCGTGCGCTCATTCAAGAATCCATTGCTGGCGATTTTCTCGACGCGGTTGTAGAGCGTACCGAGCTGATTAAGCGTGGTAACCCGCTAGATACCGACACGATGGTGGGCGCGCAGGCTTCGAATGACCAGTACGAGAAGATCAGGTCGTACCTCGAAATCGGCAAGCAAGAGGGCGCGCAGGTGCTCACTGGCGGCGACGTGCTCGACCTCGGTGGTGAGTTTTCTGGCGGCTTCTACATTCAGCCAACGATCTTCCGTGGCGATAACTCGATGCGCATCTTCCAAGAAGAGATCTTTGGGCCGGTCGTCTCGGCAACGACGTTCACCGATTTCGACGATGCGATTCGTATTGCAAACGACACGCTGTACGGCCTCGGTGCGGGTGTCTGGAGTCGAAATGGCAACACAGCCTACCGGGCCGGTCGCGCTATCGAGGCGGGCCGCGTGTGGGTGAACAACTATCACAACTACCCGGCCCACGCAGCGTTCGGTGGCTACAAGTCGAGCGGCATTGGCCGTGAGAACCACCTGATGATGCTCGATCACTACCAGCAGACGAAGAACCTGCTGGTGAGCTACACCGAGAGCCCAGCGGGCTTCTTCTAAAAAGTCATCGAGCCTGTCGAGGTCTGGGCTTTGCCTTGGCCTCGACAGGCTCATCAGGCGTACCCTGGTGGTAAGTGCTTCACAGAGAGGTGGCATCCATGCAAGAGATCAAGCCCGAGGCCTGCGATATTACGGCGAGTTCAGTCACCGAGGTAATCGCTGGTGCGGTTGCAGCGAGAGCCGAGGTTGATGGGGAAACCGAGAGCCGACTCGCTTTCACTCCTGCGGCGATCGAACTGATTGAGCAATTGTGGGCAATGCACGGTCCGCTGATGTTTCACCAGTCAGGGGGGTGTTGCGATGGCAGTGCGCCGATGTGCTACCAGGCAGGGGAGTTTAAAATCGGTGGTCAAGACGTGCTGCTCGGCACCCTTGAGTTGCCGGCGGTCGCTTCAGGTTCTCACGAGGATCAGCATCGCGAGATTGGGTTCTGGATGTCGCGTGAGCAGTTTGGTGTGTGGCAGCACACCCATCTCACCGTAGATGTGGTGGCTGGCCGTGGTAGTGGTTTTTCTCTTGAAGCGCCAGTAGGAAAGCGTTTTCTGATTCGTTCGCGACTACTGTGACGGTAAGTCACCGTAGTGCCTCTGGCTCGTGGTGCGGTGCGAGTTGGTTTTGCGTTGGCAGCCGAGCAAGATCTGCGAGAATGGGTTGGTGGATCCCAATAAGCTCAATCACGCGAACCAGCCCGAACAGGGTAAGCTGATTCGCACGCGCCCACGAAGCGCAGATGCCAGGCCGCAGACTCGCCCCCGTACCGAGGGGTGGACGCAGCTCACCGGCCCCGACGGTCGCCCGACCCTGCAGTTCGCCTCGCCGCGAGTGAAGCAGCCGCCGCAGCACCTCGCCGACATGACGCTCGAGGAGCGCGAGGCGAAGGTTGTTGAGCTGGGACTGCCGAAGTTTCGTGCAAAGCAGCTTTCGAAGCACTACTTCGAGCACTACACGAGCGACCCGGCGAAGATGACCGACTTGCCAAAAGATCGCCGCGACGATCTTGTCGAGGCATTCTTTCCTCCGCTGCTGACCGAGGTGAAGCGCCTGGTCACCGACGATGGGGCGACCGTCAAGTTCTTGTGGCGACTCTTCGACGGCGCCCTCGTAGAGTCGGTGCTCATGCGCTACCCGGGGCGAATTACACTCTGTGTCTCGAGCCAGTGCGGCTGCGGCATGAACTGCCCCTTCTGCGCGACCGGCCAAGCGGGCCTCACCAGAAACATGTCGACCGCCGAGATTCTTGACCAGGTGGTGCAGGCAAACCGAGTCATTGCCGAGGGAGGGCTCGGCCGTGCCCGCGAAGTGGGCAACGGTGCAGAGGCCGAGCGCGTGAACAACATCGTCTTCATGGGTATGGGTGAGCCGCTTGCCAACTACAAGCGCGTCATGAATGCGGTGCACCGCATGGTGACAGACGCGCCCGAGGGGCTTGGCATGAGCGCCCGCGGCATTACCGTCTCGACGGTGGGGCTTGCGCCCGCGATTCAAAAGCTTGCCGACGAGAATATACCAGTCACCTTCGCGCTGTCGCTGCACGCGCCAGACGATCAGCTGCGCGACGAGTTGATCCCGGTGAACAGCAGGTGGAAGGTCGACGAGGTGCTCGACGCGGCTCGCGCCTACTTCGACCGCACCGGTCGTCGCGTCTCGATCGAGTATGCACTTATCAAAGACATGAACGACCACGGCTGGCGTGCCGAACTGCTCGCAGAGAAACTCAACGCTCGCGGTCGTGGCTGGGTGCACGTAAACCCGATTCCGCTGAACCCGACGCCGGGCTCTGTGTGGACGAGTTCGACCCGCGAGGTCACGCGCGAGTTCGTTGATCGCCTCAACGCGGCCGGCATTCCGACCACGCTGCGCGACACGCGAGGCAAAGAGATCGATGGTGCCTGCGGGCAGCTGGTGGCGTCTGAGCAAGACAAGGCAGATGCAGCGGCGTTTGCGGCAGCACTCAATGAATAAGCCCTAGCAATAGAAGGTGCGTGTTTCATTCCCATCACTTATAGTGGGGGAATGAGCACCACCCGCACGGCCGACCCTCTCGGCGCGATCGATTCGACCGAGATGCGCATCTTGCATGCGCTCGCGACTACGGGCTCGCTGACACAGGCCGCGGCGACCCTCGGGCTGAGTCAGCCCGCGGTGAGCCAGCGCATTAAGCGCGTCGAGACTCGGCTCGCGGTGCCCCTGATCGAGCGTCAGGGCCGCGGCATCAGGCTGACCACAGCCGGCAACATTCTTGCCGATCACGCTCGCACCGTCGTCGCCGAGATCGAGGCGGCGCTGGCCGCGATCGATGACCTGCGCGGCGAGCGGGGCGGTGCGCTTCGACTCGTGGCGTTTCCGAGCGCGAGCGCGACCATTGTGCCCGCGATCATGCGCCTGCTTGCGAGTGAGGCGCCAGATGTGTCGCTGCAGTACCGGGAGGCCGAGCCCCCGGCCGCAATCGGCATGTTGCGCGACGGCGAAGTCGATTGCGCACTGATTTTTGACTACGAGGGCGCGGCCGAGCTGCCGGCAGGCAGCACCTTCACCCCGCTCTGGCGCGAAACGGTAAGTCTTGTAGTGAGCGAGGATCGCGCGGCCGGTCTCACCTCGGCCCAGCTAGGCGACTACGCGGGCGAGCACTGGATCGCCGGCTGCGAGAAGTGCCGCGGGCATCTGATGGCCGCCGCCGCAGAGTACGGATTTGAACCAGAGATTATCCAAGAGACCGATAACGTGCCGGCAATGCTCGCTATGGCTGCCGCTGGTGGAGCCGTCTCTATGGTGCCAGGCCTCGCGCTTGCTGCGGCGCGCACTTTGCCCGATGACGCGGTCGCACTGCCGCTCGACCCGCCTCGCTACCGCACCATCGGTCTCGTCTCGATGAGTACCGCAAACGAGAGCCCCCAGGTGCGCCTGTGCAAGCGCCTGCTCTCGCACATCGATGGAACATGCTGGAATCTCGAGGCCGCCGCGTGAGCGCGGCAGTACTCACGGCAACCGAGCAGAAGCTGGCGCAGCGACGCACGCTGCTTGTGCTGGCGAGCGCAACGATTCTTGGCGGGCTCGGCGTGGGTGCCTCGCTCTCGGTGGGTGCCCTGTTGCTCGCAGAGGTCAGCGGCAGCGACGCGATCTCGGGCCTCGCCTCCGCGATGTTTAACGCTGGCGCCGCGGTTGCGGGCATTCCGCTCGCAAAGCTGGCAGCGAAGCGCGGCCGTCGGGTTGCGCTCGTTGGCGGCAGCTTTGTGGCCATGGTCGGCGCGTTCGTCGCCATCTTTGGCACGGTGATCGGCCAGTGGTTTGTGCTGGCGCTCGGCATCGCGCTGCTCGGCGTAGCGAGCACCGTGCAGTTGCTTTCGAGATTTGCGGCGACCGACCTGGCGGCACCGTCAAATCGTGCTCGCGACCTTTCGCTCGTGGTGTGGTCGATCACGGTCGGCGCGGTAGTGGGGCCAAACCTGCTCGCGCCCGGTGCGGCGATGGGTGAGCTGCTCGGGCTCACACCGCTCGCCGGCGTATTCGTGTTTCCGATCATCGCGCAGGCGCTCGCGGTCTGCGTGAACTGGTTTGGGCTTCGACCAGACCCTCTGCTTGCGGCGCGGGCGATCGCGGCCGAACGGGGCGACGAGTCGGCGTCAGCTGCGCGGCAGGGCACCGCTCAGCCAGACCTGAAGGTGGGGGAGCGCACCGACACCGGCACCATAGTGCAGCCCCGCGCGAGTATGCGGCGCGCACAGGTGCTCACGATCTTTTCGATCGCAATGGCGCAGGCGATCATGGTTGCGCTCATGGCGATGACCCCACTGCACCTCATGCATCACGAGGGCACCCCCGAGATCGTTGGGTTCACCCTTTCGCTACACATCGCAGGAATGTATGCGCTGTCGCCGCTGTTCGGCTACCTGGCCGGTCGCATTGGCAGTTTGCCGACGATCAGCATCGGGTGGGCGGTGCTGGTTGTCGCTGTGGTGCTTGCCGCGCTCTCGGGCTCGTCGCACACGCTCGTGCAGGTTGCGCTGACACTTGTCGGCATCGGCTGGGGCTTTGTGACCGTTGCCGGGGCGGCGCTGCTGACCGCAATCACCCCGAGCGCTGAGCGCCCAATCTGGCAGGGGCGCTCTGACACGTTTATGAGCGCGGCCGGCGCGGTTGCTGGTGTGCTCTCTGGCATCATCTTTGCGCTGGGTGACTTCACGTACCTCGCCATCGCATCGGGCGGTCTGCTCGCCCTCGGTGCGATCGCCTCATTGCAAATCAGTGCGACGAAGCGCCGGGCGATCCAGCGTGCTGAAACCCACTAGCCGACGGCGCTAAACTAGATGGCGATGTCTACAGCCACAGATCCCCAGTTCTCGACCGCGACCGGCAGCGATGTGCGCGTGCGCTTCTGCCCGTCACCCACCGGCACCCCGCACGTCGGCATGGTGCGCACCGCCCTGTTTAACTGGGCCTACGCGCGTCACACCGGCGGCACCTTCGTGTTTCGCATCGAAGACACCGACGCTGCGCGCGATAGCGAAGAGAGCTACGGCCAGATTCTCGATTCGCTGCGTTGGCTCGGTCTCGACTGGGATGAGGGCATCGACGTGGGCGGCCCCCATGAGCCGTACCGGCAGTCACAGCGCGGCGAGATTTACCGCGATGTCGCGGATCGCCTGCTCGCTGCGGGCTACCTCTATGAGAGCTACTCGACCGCAGAAGAGATCGATGCTCGCAACGAGGCGGCCGGCCGCCCTAAGCAGCTCGGCTACGACAACTTCGACCGCGAGCTGAGCGACGAGCAGAAGGCCGCGTTCCGTGCCGAGGGCCGAGAGCCCGCACTGCGCTTCCGCGTGCCCGAGATCGACCTCGGCTTCGATGACCTCGTGCGCGGCGACATCAACTTCCCTGCGGGCAACACGATCGACTTCGTCGTGGTGCGCCCGAACGGTGCACCGCTCTACACCCTGACCAACCCCGTCGACGACGCGCTCATGGGCGTGACGCACGTGCTCCGCGGTGAAGACCTGCTCTCGTCGACCCCGCGCCAGATCGCGCTGCACCGCGCGCTCGTTGAGCTCGGCATTGAGCAGGCGATCCCGCGCTTCGGCCACTTGCCGTACGTCATGGGTGAGGGCAACAAGAAGCTTTCGAAGCGCGACCCCGAGTCGAACCTGCTGCACCACCGAGACCGCGGCTTCATTCCAGAGGGCCTGCTCAACTACCTGTCGCTGCTTGGCTGGTCGCTTGCTGCCGACCGTGACGTGTTTACCCGCGACGAAATGATCGCCGCGTTTGACGTCACTGATGTGAACCCGAATCCGGCCCGCTTCGACCAGAAGAAGGCCGACTCGATCAACGCCGACCACATTCGCTTGCTGAGCGAAGAAGACTTCGGTCAGCGTATTTTGCCGTACCTCATCGCAGGTGGCGCGCTGCCCGTCGAGCCGAACGAGGCGCAGCTCGCGACCGTGCAGGCCGCGGTGCCGCTCGTGCAGAGCCGCGTCACCGTGCTGAGCGAGGTTGTCGGCATGATGGGCTTCCTGTTCACCAGTGCCGATGCGCTCGAGTACCAAGACGATGCGCTGAAGTCGCTCGGGGCAGACTCGACCCAGGTGCTCGAGGCAAGCATCGCGGCGCTCGAAGCTCTCGGCGAGGGTGACTGGCAGACCGAGCCGATCCAGGCTGCGCTGCAGGGCGCGCTCATTGATGGCCTTGGCCTCAAGCCCCGCGTCGCCTTCGGTGCGCTGCGCGTAGCGGCCTCGGGCCGTCGTGTGTCACCCCCGCTCTTCGAATCGTTTGAGCTGCTCGGCCGCGATGAGACGCTTGCGCGACTGCGCAGGCTCGCCGCGCACCTCGCGGCATAACTCACCATTCATGGAGTCACAGTTGAGCGAACGAGCTGTCGCAGACGGGGCGGCACGGTACGCGACCCCCGGATCCCGCGCGGCCGCTACCGGCGCGCGCTACGCGACCATTTCGGCGATGTTTGTCGGCATTCTGCTGATCTCGAATGTGGTGGCGGTCAAGCCGATTGCGTTCGGTGCGGTCAGTCTTGGTGATTTTTCGCTTCCAATGGTGTTCGACGGGGGAGTGTTTCTCTTTCCGCTTGCGTACGTGCTGGGCGACTTGCTCGCTGAAGTTTACGGACTGAAGGCTTCGCGCCGCGCAATCTTCACGGCGTTCGGGCTTGCGCTTGTCGCCTCGCTCACAATTTTCGTGGTGCAGATTTCGCCGCCCGCGGCCGGTTGGGAAAACCAAGAAGCATTCGCGGCGGTGCTGGGTTTTGTGCCGAGGATCGTGGCGGCCAGCCTCATCGCGTTTCTTGTAGGCCAGCTCATGAATGCGTGGGTGCTTGACCGCTTGCGCCGCCGCACCTCAGGGCGCCTGCTGCGCACTCGCCTCATCGCGTCGACCCTTGTTGGGCAATTCTTTGACACGCTGATCTTCTGCACCATCGCATTTGCCGGTGTGATCACGGGCATCGATTTCGTGATGTACATCGTGCTCGGCTACGTGGTGAAGGTGCTCGCAGAGGTGGTGCTGCTGCCGATCACGACTCGTGTGATCAAAAGGGTGCGCGCAGCCGAAGCCCTCGAAATCTCGGCTAGCTAACCGTGCTGAGCGTAGTTCTATCGCTCGTCGCTGCGACGATCTGGGGAGGCTCCGACTTTTCCGCGGGAATCGCCTCGCGTAAATCCGGTGCGCTGTATACGTCGCTGTTCACTTTTCTCGGGGCGACGGCGCTGCTCGTCATCGCGGTGCCGGTGTTTGGTACGGACTGGTCGGGTGCGGCGATCTCTGCGGGGCTTGCCGCTGCCCTCTGCGCCACGGTTGGATTCGTCGCGTTCTATGCGGGGTTGGCGCTTGCCCCGATCGGAGTGGTGACCGCAATCGTAGCCGCGCTCGAAGTTGTGGTTCCCGTGATCGTTGCGGTGATCTGGAAGGGTGAACACCTACCCGTGCTGGGGTGGGTCGGTGTTGTCGCCGCCGGTGCCGGCGCTGTGATCGTCGGGGCCTCGGAGGGTGGCCTTGGGGGTGCTGGTGTGCGCGCTGTGATACTTGCCGTTGTCGGCGGCGTTGGCTTCGGGCTGTCGGTGGTCTCACTCGATTTCGCACCGGCGGAGTCTGGCTTCTTAGCGCCAGGAGTTGAGATGCTCGGCGGGTTGGTGCTTGTTGCTCTGATGCTGCTAGCTGCAGGCGCTACGCCAGGCCTGAAACGTTCGCTCGAACCCCTCGCCATGTTTGTTCCGGGCGCCGGTAGCCCCCGAGCGGGCCTTGGGTTTGGTCTGCTGGCGGGAGTGTTGCAGGGGGTCGCCAATATCGTCTTGATGCTTGCGCTTTGGAGCGGGCAGCTTGCGGTGGTCGGAGCAATCAGCGCACTCTACCCGGTGAGCGCGGCCTTGCTGGCTTGGGCGATACTGAAGGAACGGCTCACAAAGCCCCTCATTATTGGCATCGCCATCGCCCTGCTTGGCTGCGTGCTACTCGGAATCGCGTAGCGCGGCTTGCGAGTGCAACGCTAGCTGCGCTTGCCCTGCCTGCCAAGCACTTCTTCGCGCAGCTCAACGAAAGTGTCATCGATGATGCTCTGGCGAATCTGCTCGACCAGGCGCACGATGAAGCGTTCGTTGTGAATTGTCGCGAGCGTCGATCCGAGCATTTCGTTCGCCTTAAAGAGATGATGCAGATAGGCGGCGGTGTAGTTCTCGCACGTGTAGCAGTCGCACTCAGCGTCAAGCGGCTCAAACTTGCGGCGCTGCCCGGCTGACTTCGCGTTGATGCGGCCGCTTGATGAGTACATCGTGCCACCGCGTGCCTGACGTGACGGGGCCACGCAATCAAATGTGTCAGCGCCGGCGGCGATCGCGGCGAACAGGTCGTCTGGCTCTGAGATGCCGAGCAGATGGCGGGGTTTGGTCTCTGGCAGCTCCTCGTTGACCCAGCCGACGATCGTGCCGAGCATGCTCTTCTCAAGTGCACCGCCAATGCCGAAACCGTCAAAGGTTTGTGCTTCGGCCTCGGCGCCAGTGAGACCCGCGAGACCGCGCGCCGCTTGGCGGCGCAGATCCTCGTATTGCGCACCCTGCACCACACCAAAGAGAGCTTGGTAGGGGCGATGCTGGCGCGCTGCGGTTTGACGGGCATGCTCATCGAGGCAGCGAACTGCCCAGCGTTCGGTGCGAGCAACGGAGTCTTCTTGGTACTCGCGAGTGTTCAGAAGCGTGGTGCACTCGTCGAAGGCAAAAATGATGTCGGCACCGAGCTGATGCTGAATGCCCATCGAGACCTCGGGAGTGAACCGGTGCTTATCGCCGTTGATGAACGACTTGAACGTGACGCCGTCTTCGTCGACGTGGGCGAGGCGCTCTTTGTTCTTCGCGATGACCTCGCCCTCGGAGTGAGCGGTCTCGGTCATTGAGATGACCTTTTTAAAACCGACGCCGAGAGACATCACCTGAAACCCGCCCGAGTCGGTGAAGGTAGGGCCATGCCAGTTCATGAACTTGCCGAAACCGCCAGCCTCATCGACGATGTCGCTGCCGGGCTGCAAGAACAGGTGGTACGCGTTTGCGAGCACTGCCTGACCGCCGAGCTGGCTGACGGTTTCTGGCAGCATCGCCTTCACCGTGGCTTTCGTGCCAACCGGAATAAAGGCCGGTGTTTGAATGTCACCGTGTGGGGTGTGGATGACGCCGGCGCGCCCGAGCGGGCGGCCGTCGGGGGCCTGGGCGCCGCCCGTGTCGAGGCGATGCGTGAGGTCGAAGCCGAAGTCGGCGGGGGAGGGAGCCGCCCCGGTGGGCGCTGCGTTCGATGACATCCAACTATTCAACCACTGCTCGGGTGGTGGCCGCCTCTTGTCGTGGATTAAGGCACGACACGCACCAAGCCGCTTAGGGCAACGCATCGCGTTGCGCGGCGTATGTGCTTCGAGCGCCCTCGCTCGAAGTTCTAGAGCGCGACACGCCCGGCTTAGAGGCCCGTTTGCACGATGCCCCAAAACCGTCCTATAGTTATACCTCGTTGGCAGGAACGCGAAAGCGAGAAAGTCACAGAAATTCCCCAAAGGCGGCGGGTTGCTTCAACTCGTCGCTTGTATTATGATAGGGAATCCTCACTAGCTCTTGAGAAACATTATTCGGTAATGCGCTCGGGCTTATGAGAAAAAGATCGGCTTCTCGGAGAATCCTTGGTTGGGTTGTGTACGGGTGGTGTCTGGTCCTTGAGAACTCAATAGTGTGCACTTGATTGTCAAATGCCAAATTATTAGATCATCACAGTTTTTGTTGTGGTG
>JAIUOH010000029.1 GCA_020161315.1 Actinomycetota bacterium
CATTGCCACACTGATGAAACGCGACCAGGAACTCGGCCTTCAGCCGAGCGATTTCTTCTCGTGAAAACGACACGGTCGTCGCAACTCCTCAAAACTCGAGGTGTTGCGACGACCGCTAGAACCCGCCCTGAGCTTGTCGAAGGGGGCGGGGCCGCTTTTGTGGTGGTTACTTGGTGTCTACTGCTTCGGTGGCTGGGTTCTCACCGTACATCGCAGTGATCTCTGCCGAGAAGTCATGCAGAATGTTGGCGCGCTTGATGCTCATCTTTGGTGTCAGGTGGCCGCTCGCCTCGGTGAACTCGGTCGGCAGAATCACCCACTTGCGAATGCTCTCGGCGCGTGACACGTACTTGTTGCCGTGGTCGATTGCGCGCTGCACCTCGGCGAGCACCGCCGGGTTCTTCGCGGCATCTTCGACCGACATGTTCGGGTCAAGACCGTTGTTCTTGAGCCAGGTCGGCAGCATCTCTTGGTCGAGGGTCACGAGCGCCGAGATGAACGGCTTCTGGTCGCCAACGACCACAACCTGGCCGATCACGGTGAATGAGCGAATGGGATCTTCGAGGCCGGCCGGTGCGACATTCTTGCCGCCGGCCGTCACGATGATCTCTTTCTTGCGGCCCGTGATGGTGAGGTAACCGTCGCTATCGAGCGAGCCCAGATCACCGGTGCGGAAGAAGCCATCTTCAGTGAAGACCGACTTCGTGGCTTCAGGGTTGTTCCAGTACTCCTTGAAGACGTCGATGCCCTTTACCTCGATCTCACCGTCTTCGGCGATGCGCACGGTGTGACCGGGAAGCGCGGGGCCAACGGTGCCGATCTTGAACTTGTCCGGCAAGTTTACCGTGACTGGTGCGGTGGTCTCGGTGAGGCCGTAGCCCTCGAGAATTTTGATGCCGAGGCTGTGGTAGAAGTGGCCGAGGTAGTGGCTGAGCGGAGCTGAACCCGAGACCGCGTACTTCACGCGGCCGCCCATCTTCTCGCGCAGCGTCGAATAAACGAGCTTGTCGAAGAGCTTGAACTTGAGCGAGAGACCGAAGCCCGGTTTCTCGCCGGCCATGACCTTCTGGCTGTGCTGCACCGCAACCTGAGCCGCAGCGCGGAAGATCTTGCCCTTGCCGCCGGCCTCAGCTGTCTGCTCTGCCGAGTTGTAGACCTTCTCAAACACGCGCGGCACGGCGAGCAGGAACGAGGGCTGGAATGAACCGAGCGAGGGGAGCAACTTCGTGGTGTCGGGCTGGTGGCCAACGCGAACACCCGCATGCACTGCGAGCACCGAGATGAAGCGAGCGAACACGTGAGCGAGGGTCACAAAAAGCAACGTCGACGCGCCCGGTTCGTTCACGACGTTGCCGAGGGCCGCAGCAGAGTTGCGCGACAGGTCAACGAAGTTCGAGTGGGTCAGCACGCAGCCTTTGGGGCGCCCGGTTGAACCCGAGGTGTAAATGAGGGTTGCAGTGTCGTCGCCGTTTGCGATGGTGCGGCGGCGCTCGATCTCTTCATCGGCAACCTCAGCGCCCGATGCGGTGAGCGAGTTCAGTGCCCCCTCGTCAAGTCGCCACACATGGTCGATGCCGGTGACATCTGAACGAATCTCGTCGAAGCGTGCCGCGTGCTCGGGAGTCTCGGTGATGAGTCCGCGTGCCCCCGAATCCTCGAGAATCCACTGAATCTGCAGCGCCGACGAGGTTTCGTAGATGGGAACCATGACCGCGCCTGCGTAGAACAGCGCGAAATCGACCAGCGTCCACTCGAACGAGGTCTTGCACATGAACCCGATGCGGTCGCCGGGCTGCACGCCAGCAGCGGCGAGTCCCTTCGCGACACCCACGACCCGGCTGCGGAACTCTGCTGCGCTCAGGTCATTCCAGCCGTCACCGTTCGGAGTCGCGAACAGCACGCGATCGGGCGTTGCGGCGACACGCTGTTCGAGCAGATCGGTCACGTTGTCGCCCGGAACTGGCGGAATGAGGATCGGTGTTTCAGTGAGATTCACGGTAGCTCCTTCGGTACCCGAATGAATATTGGAAAGATTCGCCGACGGCGGTGTTCGGGCTTGTGGGTCAAGCCTATTGCACTCGCATCAACGACCGGCCTATTCGCCGTGGGGTATCTACAAATCGGATATCCTGACTGCATGATCTACTGGATCCTCAAGCACCTCGTCATCGGCCCCCTGCTGAAGACCATCTATCGTCCCTGGGTCGTGGGTGCTGAGAACCTGCCCGGCACCGGCCCCGTCATCATCGTGGGCAACCACCTCTCGGTGATTGATTCGTTCTTCATGCCGCTCATGATCGACCGCCGCGTGCACTTTTTGGCGAAGAGCGATTACTTCACCGGCAAGGGCCTCAAAGGCTGGTTTGTGAAGACCTTCATGCTCGCCGTGGGCCAGATTCCCATCGACAGATCCGGCGGTAAGGCGTCTGAGGCGTCGCTGAACACGGGTCTCGCAGTGCTCGAACACGGCGACGTGCTCGCGCTCTACCCCGAGGGAACGCGCAGCCCTGACGCGCGGCTCTACCGGGGCCGCACGGGCGTGGCACGCCTCGTGCTCGAATCGGGCGCGGCAGTGGTGCCCGCGGTCATGATCGATACCGAAAAATGCATGCCTATCGGCGCGAAGATTCCAAGAGTGCGTAGGATCGGCACGATCATCGGCAAGCCGCTCGATTTCAGCCGCTTCGCCGGTATGAGCGCAGATCGCTTTGTGTTGCGCAGCGTGACGGACGAGATCATGGTTGAGATTCAGCGCCTGAGCCAGCAGGAGTACGTCGACGTGTACGCCTCAAGCGTACGTTCGCGGGTGCCAGCTGCCCGCTGATCGCCGATAGACTGGGCGGGTTGCGGTGAGCGTCGCAGCACCCATTTCTATTCCCCTCATGAGAGCAGGCGAACGTGAGTCAGCAGACGGCCCAGAGCGTATCAACGAGCGCGCTGGAGCTCGACAGCTATCGCGAGCGCCCGGCAAAGCAGCAGCCGCCATGGTCTGACAAGGCCGCCGTGCAGACGGTGTCGGCAGAGCTAGCGTCGCAGCCGCCGCTCGTGTTTGCGGGCGAGGTAGATCGTTTGCGTGAGCGACTCGCTTCGGCCGCTCGCGGTGAGGCCTTCCTGCTGCAGGGCGGCGACTGCGCCGAGACTTTTGAGGCGGCCACCGCTGACAAGATTCGTGACCGCGTGAAGACGCTGCTGCAGATGGCAGTTGTGCTCACCTACGGCGCATCGATGCCAGTGATCAAGGTTGGCCGCATGGCTGGTCAGTTCGCAAAGCCACGGTCGAGCGAGACCGAGACCCGCGACGGCATCACGCTGCCCGCTTACCGCGGCGACATTGTGAACGGCTACGATTTTACGCCCGAGACCCGTGCCGCAGACCCGCGCCGTATGCTGCGCGGCTACCACGTCTCATCTTCGACACTGAACCTGATTCGCGCGTTCACACAGGGTGGCTTTGCCGACCTGCGCCAGGTGCATGCGTGGAACCAGGGTTTCGTATCGAGCACCGCAAATCAGCGATACGAGGCACTTGCGGCCGAGATCGACCGCGCCCTTCGCTTCATGGAGGCCTGCGGTGTCGAGAGCGCTGCACTTAACCAGACCGAGTTCTATGTCAGCCACGAGGCGTTGCTGCTCGATTACGAGCGCCCGCTCGCGCGTATCGACTCGCGCACGGGGGCACCCTACGGCACCTCGGGTCACATGCTCTGGATTGGCGAGCGCACGCGCGAGATCGACGGCGCACACGTCGAGTTCCTCTCGAAGCTGCGCAATCCCATCGGAGTGAAGCTCGGGCCAACCGCATCGGTTGACGACGCGATGCGCCTCATCGACAAGCTTGACCCCGAGCGCGAGCCCGGTCGCCTCACGTTTATTACTCGTATGGGCGCCGAGAAGATTCGCGACGTGCTGCCCCCGCTGCTCGCGGGTGTGCGCGACGCTGGAGCGACGCCGCTGTGGGTAACCGACCCGATGCACGGCAACGGCATCACCACCGCGAACGGCTACAAGACGCGCCGATTCGACGACGTAATGAACGAGCTGCTCGGCTTTTTCGAGGCGCACCGCGAGGCAGGTACGTTCCCCGGTGGTGTGCACATCGAGCTCACCGGCGATGATGTCACCGAGTGCCTCGGTGGTAGCGAGAACATCGACGAGGCGACACTCGAGACCCGCTACGAGTCGCTCTGTGACCCGCGTCTCAACCACATGCAGTCGCTTGAGTTGGCGTTCTTGGTCGCTGAAGAGCTGAAGAAGCGCGCCTAGCCAGGAGCAACGATCTCAGATCGGCCTGTAAGAAGTTCTCTTACAGGTCGATCTTTGCTTTGACCTGGACGGTCGAACCCTTCTTGACCTTTTCGCCGGCCTTCGGGTTCGTGCCGCTTGCCACGGCAAAACCGCGAAGCGAATCGGGCACGTTGGTGGTCGCGTCGAACCCGAGCGAGGCCAACAGATCCATTGCTTCTTGCAGCGGCATGCCGTCTACAGTGGGGATCTCCACAAGTTCGGGGCCGAGCGAAATCTTGAGGCTAACCGTCGAGCCGACGCTTACGGTGCCCTCTGGCAGAGTGACCGCGATTACACGCCCCTGCTCAATCTCGTCGTTGTGCTCCTCGGTGTTGAGCGTCGAATCGACAAGGAGGCCCGAATCGGTAAGTGAACGGGTTGCGTCTTCGGGGGTGCGGCCAGAGACATCTGGCACCGATCCCGCTGAAACGATGAGGTCGATCACACCCTGTTCAGGGTAGGTGTCACCAAGGCCCTCGCCGTTCGTATCGATCGCGAGAATGACGCTGCCGGCTTCGCCGTCATCGAAGCGCTCCTCTACGACCTTGCCGAACGAGAATCGTGCCTCTTTGATTGCCTGCTCAGCCTCTTCAAGTGTGAGGCCGACGAGCGCGGGCACGGGCAGCAGCTCGGGGCCTGTCGATGTGCACAAGCGAACAGCGCTGCCGCGGTCTACGCGTGCGCCGGCCGCTGGCTCGGTGCGTGCAGCAAGCCCCGCGTCAACCTCGAGGCTCGCGCACTCGAACGGTTCGACCGTGAATGTGGCTTGCTCGAGTGTCTGCTGCGCCGCGGCTGGGTCGAGGCCAGCGACATCTGGAACCGCCACGGTTGAACCTGGGCCCTGCCCAAACCACCAGCCGACTCCGCCGGCGAGCACGATGAGCATCACAACAACCGCAGCGATGACGCGCCCCCGCTTTGCCCGCGCGTTTGCGGCTTTGCCCGCGCGCGCGACAGACGCGCCCTGGAGCGGGGCGACCGGTGGGCCGGAGGGTGGTTCTGTCGCTGCCAGGTGGCCAGCCAACTGTTGCTGATCAAAGTCGCTGAGCACCGCGGTCGACGGGGTAATGGTTGCAAAACTCGTCGTGGCTGGCAGCACCGCGGTAGCGGCGGCCGAATCGCCCGCGCGCACGGCGCGAAGGTACTCGAGCGCCTCGGCGGCGGTATCAGGGCGGGAGTCTGCGTCTCGCCCTGTGGTCCACTGCACCAGACGATCCAACTCTTCGGGCACCTCTGGTGCGATCGAAGACGGTGCCGGCACGTCGGAATGCGCGTGTTGGTACGCAATCTGCATCGGTTGTTCGCCGGTATATGGTTGGCGACCGGTCAGCATTTCGAAGAGCATGATGCCGAATGCGTACAGATCGCTCCGCGCATCGGCGATGCCTCGGGTCACGAGTTCGGGGGATAGGTAGGCGATCGTGCCGAGCAGGGCCTGGCCGGTGGTGGTATTCGCGCTCACCGCGCGGGCGAGTCCAAAGTCGCCGATTTTGATGCGGCCGTCGTCGGCGAGAAGCACATTTTCGGGCTTCACATCGCGGTGCACAATGCCAGACTCGTGCGCCGCTGCGAGCCCGGCGAGCACTGCCTCTGCGATTTCGGCAACCTGATCAGTGGTGAGTTGGCGCTGCTGCTTCAACAGGTCGCGCAGCGTGATCCCGGGCAGGTACTCCATGACCAGGTAGGGCACGCCGTGTGACTCGCCCTGGTCAAAGACGTTGACGACGTTCGGGTGCCCGAGCCCGGCCGCGCTGCGCGCTTCCTGCTCAAAGCGGCGCGTAAAGTTCTCGTCGTCGGCGAGGTGCGCGTGCATGATCTTGACCGCGACGTTTCGCCCGAGGCGCAGGTCATCGCCGAGATACACCATTGCCATGCCGCCGCGTGCAATTTTTGAGCGCACCACGTATCGGCCATCGAGCGTTTGCCCGATGAGCGGATCGACGGGGGCGGAGCTCACGCGCCGATTCTATTCAGGTTGCGAGGGGCATACGTGGCGGCGCGCCGCCCGATGCCGTTAGGCTGTAACACGTGCCTGAACTTCTGCCCGCTGACACCGCCTACCTGACCGTTCCCGAGCTCGTTGAGCGCTGGCAGACCACGCCCAGCCGCTTGCGCCGCATGATCGAGGAGCGTCACCTTGCTGCCGTGCGCATTGACGGTGTGCTGCGTATTCCCGCTGAGTTTGTTGCGGGTGGTGAGCCCCTTGGCTCGCTTCGAGGCACCCTGCTCGCGCTGCACGACGCTGGGTTTAGCGACGACGAGGCCGTCGCCTGGATGCTGAACGAAAATGACGAACTGGGGGAGCGCCCAGTTGCGGCCCTGAACGCGGGCCGCAAGAGCGCGGTGCGTCGAGCGACGCAATCTCTCGCCTTCTGACGGTCGCAGCGACCGGTGCCCACACGGAGTGTCGTGTGGGGTTGGTTAGGCGATCCTGCGTGCCGCTTTGTGCGCCAGCTGCACCAGCCGTTCGCGCACGCCAGCGTCGAGCGGCGCAAAATCGAGAGCGGCCTCTGCGCGTTCAACGTTGCGCGAGATCATTTGCTCGACCTGTGTGACCGCGTTGCTGCTGCGTATGGTGAGTTGCAGCATGCCGAGTTGCTCGTCGTCGAGCGAGGGGTCGCCGAGCAGTTCATCGAAAATGAGGCGCTGCGTTGCCGGGAGCGACTCGCGAGCAAGCGTGACCAGCACGGTGCGCTTGCCCTCGAGCAGGTCATCGCCTGCGGGCTTGCCGGTAAGTTCTGCGTCACCAAACACGCCGAGCAGATCGTCGCGCAGCTGAAAGGCGACGCCGACCGGCAGGCCAAATTCGCTGAGCGCCTGTTCTTGCGCTGCGGTCGCGCCGGCGAGTGCGCCGCCGATGAGCAGGGGAGCCTCGACGCTGTACTTCGCTGACTTGTACACCAGCACCCTGGTCGAGCGCTCGAGCTGTTCGCGCTTCTCGGCAAACTCTGCCCGCTGCTCTTCGACCACGTCGAGGTACTGACCTACCGCGACCTCGCTGCGCATTCGGTTGAAGTGGGCGCGTGCCGCACTGGCAGCAGCTCGGTTGGGTGTTGAGTCGCAGGCCCGCTGCAACAACTCGTCAGCCCAAGACTGCAGCAGGTCACCGAGCAGAATCGCGGCGGCAACGCCAAAATGAGAGGTATTGCCCCGCCAGCTTCGCTCTTGGTGCAGGGTCTCGAAGAAGCGGTGCGCGGCCGGGCGACCGCGCCTGGTATCTGAGCGGTCGATGACGTCGTCGTGAATGAGTGCCGCGGCGTGAAAGAGCTCGAGCGCGCAGGCGGCATCGAGCACAGCTCCCAGCTCTCCCTCGGGAGCGTCGTCGAGGCTCAGCGGTTGCACCGCCTGGTATCCGAGCACCGCAAACTGGGCGCGCATGCGTTTGCCGCCGGCGAGGTATGCGCGCGCTTCAGCAAGGAAGGGCTCGGGGTCGGGGCCAAGCTGTTCTAGCTCAGAAACATGTTGCGAGATGGTGTCGTCGAGGCGCTCCTGAATAAGGCCTGCGAGTCGAGTGGTTTCTTGCACGTGGCTAGCCTAGCTGTGATTGCGCGGCGTAGACTGGAGGGAAGTCTTATTTGAGTATCGGGAGGCCATGATGGCGCTGTCAGAGCGCGAGCAGCAGCTGCTCGATGACATGGAGCGGCGGCTCTACCAGAGCGAAGCCGACGTGATGCAGACCGCGCACGCGAGTTCTCGTCTGAACCTGCGGTCGCTGGTGCTTGGCATTCTCGTGGTGATCGCCGGTATTGGTGCGCTGATTGCTGGTGCCGGGTTGCAGTTGTTTTGGCTTGGCCTTGTCGGCTTTGCGATCATGCTTGGCGGTACGCTGCTCGCCTTTTCGAAGCGCGAGAACGACCTTGAGTCGCCGGCGCAGGGCGGTACGCCAAAGGCTGCCAAGGCTCGTGAGTCGCTGAACGATCGCATGAACCGGCGTTGGGAAGAACGCATGGACGGCGAACGCTAAGGCGTAACCCAAGCGCAAACAACGCTTGAGGGGCGGTGGATGTTTCCACCGCCCCTCTTTTTTGTGTGCCCGGGAGGGGGAGCGAAATGGGGGTTGTGGCGCGAAGTGGAGCAAATAGTGGAGGAATTATGAGTGAAGTGGGGTGAAGTGGGGTAAAGTGGTGTTGCGGGGTTCGTGAGTAACGGATCCCGCGCCAACTGATCACCAGAGCGGGAGGGAGCGGCCATGTTTCTCGGCACGTTCACTCCGAAGCTTGATGACAAGGGGCGGCTCATTCTTCCGGCGAAGTTTCGCGACGACCTCTCCGGGGGCCTCGTGATTACCCGCGGGCAAGAGCGCTGCCTCTACGTCTTTAGTGAGAGCGAGTTCTCGCAGATGCACGAACGCATTCGCGAAGCTCCAATCACGTCGAAGCAGGGGCGCGACTACTTGCGTGTGTTTCTCTCTGGTGCTCACGCAGAAACCCCAGACAAGCAGGGCAGGGTCACCGTGCCAGCAGCCCTGCGTCAGTACGCGAGCCTCGACCGAGACCTCGCAGTGATCGGTGCGGGCAGCCGCGCTGAGATCTGGGATGCCGAGGCGTGGCAGCGCTACCTGTCCGAGCAAGAATCAGCGTTCGCAGACATCGAAGAGGAGGTGATTCCGGGCATGTTCTGATCCGGTTCTCGTGGTTTCTCGTCTACCGCCCTGACGCACTTCCCCGGCGCCAGGTGGGCTGACGGGGAACCAGGATTACCGATCCTCACCCGAAACGCTTATGACCGAACTCACACAAGACCCGGGCTCGCTGCACACACCTGTGTTGCTCGAGCGCTGCCTCGAATTGCTTGCACCCGCGGCTTCGCGCCCCGGGGCGGTCGTTGTTGACGCCACGCTTGGCATGGGTGGACATAGCGAGGCATTGCTTGAAGCGCACCCCGGTCTCACCCTCATTGGTCTGGACCGCGACACCGATGCCCTCGCGCTGGCGAGTGGTCGCCTGGCGCGGTTCGAGGGTCGCTTCGTGCCGGTGCACACGGTCTATGACGGCATCGCCGATGCAGTGCGAGGTGCTGGTTTCGATCGCATCGACGGTGTGCTCTTCGACCTCGGTGTTTCGTCGCTGCAACTCGACGAAGCTGAGCGCGGCTTCGCTTACGCCCAGGATGCGCCGCTTGACATGCGCATGGATCAGAGCACGGGCACCACAGCGGCCGAGGTACTTGCGACTGCCAGCGAAGGGCGTCTGCGCGCAATCTTTGAGCGCTACGGTGAGGAGCCGCTTGCTGGTCGCTATGCCCGCGCTATTGTCGCGGCCAGGCAAGAAGCGCCGATCGAGCGCAGCCTGCAACTCGTCGACGTGTTGCAACAGGCAACCCCGGCGAAGATCAAAGACCAGCGCCACCCAGCCAAGCGCGTGTTTCAGGCGCTGCGCGTCGAGGTGAACGCCGAGCTCGTTGCGCTGGAGGGTGCGCTGCCGGCCGCGCTCGAACTGTTGAACCTGGGCGGGCGCACAGTCGTGATGGCTTACCAATCGCTCGAAGACCGCTTTGTAAAGCGCTTGTTCGCCGAGCGCAGCAAGTCAACCGCGCCACAGGGCCTGCCTATCGAACTGCCCGAGCACAAACCCGAGTTCAAGCTGCTGACCCGCGGCGCAGAGCTTGCAGACGAAGACGAACGCGCACGCAATAGCCGGGCTATCCCCGTGCGATTGCGCGCCGCCGAACGAGTGAGGGAGGCCGCGCTGTGAGTGCAAACACCGTGCCGCTCGATCGCGACGAGCTGCAGCTCGCAACTGACGAGGCCGACTGGCTGCTCTCGCAGCCCGGTACCGCGCCTGTTCGCGCCCCGCAGCCGGGGCCAGATCTTCGTATTGTCCCAGAGGCTCGCTCGCGCTCGCGCCGGCTCAGCCCGCTGGTGGCGGCGCTCACCGGAGTCGGCGTGATCCTCGCCACACTCTTTGCCCAGCTCGGCCTGAGCATCGCAGTATCACAGGGCGCATACGAAGCCCGTGCACTGCAATCTGAGCTGCGCGACCTGACCCGCGTTGAGCGCGTGCTCTCGCAGAACACCGACAAGCTCGCTTCGCCGCAAAACCTTGCTGACAACGCCGCAAAGCTCGGCATGGTGCAAAACACCACGCCAGCCACGCTGCGTCTGAGCGATGGGGCAGTACTCGGCACGCTGGGCGGCCCAACCGCGGCAATCGCGAGCAGTTTGGTGCCCAACGCCACACTCGAGGGCCTGCCGGTTGTCGACGCCGACGGGCTGCTGACTGAGCGCAATCCAGAACAGGCCGCAGCAGCTGCGGCTGTGGCCGCTGCAGCGGCGATACCTTGGGAGGGGCCACTGCCCGCACCGCAAACACACTGATCAGGAGCCTGAAAATGCCGAAACTGCGACCGCTCGCCGTACGACGGCTCATCGCAATGGCGGTCGTGCTGATCGGCGCGGTGGTCTTCAGCGTCAGACTCGTTGATCTGCAAGTGGTGCAGGCCCCCAAACTCAACGCCGAAGCTCTCGACAAGCGTGGCGTACCCGTCACCGTTCCGAGCCTGCGCGGCGACATTGTTGACCGCAACGGAGTGGTGCTCGCCGCGACTGATGAGCGCTACGACGTGCAGCTCTCGCCGAAGAACGTGCGGCTCAACGGCGGTAAATTCTGGCCGACACCAGACAAAGAGGTCTCTGCCGAAGAAGCATTCGCCCAGATCGGTGCGATCACCGGGCAGGCGCCCGAAGAGATCGCCAAGATTGTCGATGATGCACTCGCTGAGAATCCGAAGTCTGACTTTGCCTATGTCAAACGCGGCGTTGATCTGACTGCGCTGAACGCTCTCAAGAAGCTACTCATTCCCTGGATCACCTTTGACGTGAATCACGAACGCGTCTACCCGAACGGGGCCGTGGCGGGAAGCATGGTCGGGTTCATCGGTTCAGAGGGGCAGCCGCAGGCAGGCATCGAACTCTCGCAAGACGAGTGCCTCGTCGGCGTCGACGGCGAAGAAACCTATGAGAAGGGCGCCGACGGAGTGCGGCTGCCCGGCAGCGTCGTTGTGACAAAGGCCGCGCAGAACGGCGGCACCGTGCAGCTGACGATTGACCGCGACCTGCAATACGAGGTGCAGCAGGCGATCAACAAGCAGGTCGAGTCGAGCAACGCGGAGTGGGGGCTCACGACCGTGCTCGACGTTAAGACGGGTGAGCTCCTTGCCGTAGCCGAGGATCACTCGGTAGACCCAAACAACGTCGACGGGGTGAGCTCGGACTACCGAGAAGCTCGGTCGTTCACCTACCCCTACGAGCCCGGCTCGACCTTCAAAACGCTCACGGCGGCGGCGCTGATCGATCAGGGGGCGGCCACAATCGCGACGCAGAACTACACTCCGTTCCGCTGGGATCCGGAGCCAGGCGTCACGTTCGCAGACTCGACTCCGCACGCCGACATGCCGTGGACTCTTGCCGGCATCATCGTGGAGTCTTCGAACGTGGGCATTTCGATGCTCGGCTCCCGGCTCGATGAGCAGACCAGGTACGACTATCTCAAGAAGTTCGGCATCGGTGAGGAGACGCACGCTGGCATGCCGCTCGAGAGCGCGGGCATGTTCACCGACGCCTCTGAGTGGGATCGCCAGACCAACTACAACACGATGTTCGGTCAGGGTCTGTCAAGCACGATTATTCAGACCGCAAGTGCGTACCAGGCGATTGCGAACGGTGGTGTGCGGCTTCCTCCCGTGCTCGTGAAAAGCTGCACGGCGGCCGATGGGAAGGTGACCGAAACGAAGCCTGAGGCACCCGTTCAGGTGATTTCTGCCGAGGCCGCGGCTGAGACACGAAAGATGCTCGAGGCAATGGCTACCGAAGGCTGGGTCGCCGAAGACGCCGCGATTGCGGGGTATCGCCTTGGAGGCAAGACGGGCACCGCCGAGCAGAGCGACGGCGAGGGCGGCTATCGCCCCGACTACGTCTACACCTTCGCCGGGATGTTTCCGATGGACGACCCCCAGTACGTAGTGGTGTCGACAGTTGCGTACCCGAAATCTCCAGCCAGCACCATCGTCGCAGTGCGGGCCTGGCACGCATCCGTTGAGGCCACGATCCGCACGTTTCACGTGCCGCCATCGAGCGGCGCGTACGAGCCACTGCAGCTCACCTACTGATGTGGGCGACCGGCAGACGAGCATCGCAAGAGATGGGTAGGATCAATTGGTGACCAGCAACGACCCAGAGTCCGGACAGGACGCCCGCAGCATTCGCCCCTCCCGCCCCATAGGGGAGACGCTTGAGAACTTGGTTCTGCGGTTTGGGCTGTCGAGCGACGCTTCCAAAGCTGAGCTGCACACTCGTGCGACTGGCACGACCCTCGATTCGCGCGATGTACGCCCGGGCGATCTCTATCTCGCGCTTGCCGGTGCGAGACGACACGGAGCAGAGTTTGCTGCCCAAGTCGAAGAGAAGGGCGCGGCAGCGATCCTCACCGACCAGGCAGGTGCGGAGCTCACGCGAGCAGCCGGCGTGCAGGTGCCCGTGCTCGTCGCGCCCGGCGATCCTCGTGCCATTGCCGGTGTTGTCTCGGCGGCCGTGTATGCGACCGCGAATCTCGACGCCAAAGTATTCGGCATCACCGGCACCAACGGCAAGACGAGCATTGTCTATCTGCTCGCTGAGCTGATGCGCGCAGCTGGACTCAAGACTGGGCTGAGCTCGACCGCTGAGCGTCGCGTCGGCGATACGGTGATCACGAGCTCGCTCACGAGCCCCGAGGCACCCGAATTGCATGGGCTGCTCGCTCGCATGATCGAGCAGCAAGTCGAGGGTATTGCGCTTGAAGTCTCAGCTCATGCGACCGCGCGTCACCGCATTGACGGCGTGAACTTCGACGTCGTGGCGTTCAATAACTTCTCGCGAGACCATCTCGATGATTTTGGCGATATGGAGACTTACTTCGCTGCGAAGCTTGCGCTATTTGCGCCCGAGCATGCGAAGCAGGCGGTCGTCGTGGTCGACGGCCCCTTTGGGCAGCGCATCGCGCGCGAATCGAAGGTGCCCGTGACGACGCTTGCAACCGAATACGGCGTGAACGCCGACTGGCACCTTGCGATCACGCACCAAAACCTTGACGGGGTGAGCTTTGCGCTGCAGGGGCCCGGCGGTGCGCACTTTCGGGGCAGCGTGCCGGTGTTTGGCAGGTTCATGGCAGAGAACGCTGCGCTCGCGCTCATCATGCTGCACCAGGCAGGAATCTCGCTTGATCGAGTGGCTGCGGGCCTGAACGCGGGGCGTATTCCGGTCTATATTCCCGGCAGGCTCGAGGCGATGAACCCCACTGCGCCCCTTGATCGCTCCGCACGCTTTTACGTCGACTACGGCCACACACCGGGTAGCTTCGAAGCGACTCTCGCCGCGCTCGGCGAGGTAGCACCAGGCCGCGTCCTTTTCATGTTTGGCGCAGACGGCGATCGCGATGCCGATAAGCGCGGTGAGATGGGGCGAATCGCGGCGAAGGGCAGCGACATCGTGATTATCTGCGACTATCACCCCAGAAGCGAGCCACCCGAGGCGATCAGGGCGCAGCTGATCGAGGGGGCGCTCAGCGCAAACCACGCCGAGGTGCTTGAGGTGCCCGACGCGCGAGAAGCGATTAGGCGCGCCATTTCGCTCGCTGCCCCCGGCGACGTTATCCTGTATGCCGGCCCAGGCCACGAAGATTTTCAAGAAGTCGCCGGTGCGCAGCTCGCGTACTCGGCTCGAGACGAGGTACGCGGGGCGCTCCGCGAGGCGGGAATGCTCGAGTGATTGCACTGACACCATCTGAGATCGCGGTCGCGATAGGCGGGCGCCTTGTGCACGCGCGGGGCGGCACCGATGAGACGCCGATTGCCTCGCAGTCGCAGACCGATTCGCGTGAGGTTGCACCCGGCGAAATATTTGTTGCGCGTCGCGGCGAAGAAACCGACGGGCACCTGTTCGTGGCGCAGGCGGTCGATCGAGGCGCCGCGCTGCTGGTTGTAGAGCGCGAGATCGATGACCGCGTGCCGCAGATCGTGGTCGATGACGCTACGCTCGCGCTCGGGCGTCTTGCGAAGGCGGTGGTGCGCCTTGCACTCGATGCAGGCAAGCTGCGCATCGTCGGCATTACGGGTTCGAACGGCAAGACCACCACAAAGAACCTCGTCGCTGCGATGGCAGAGCGCCTTGGGCCTACCGTGGCCAGCGCCAGGTCGTTCAACAACGAAGTTGGTGGCCCGCTCACCATGCTGCGTGTCGAGACCGATACCGAAACTCTTGTGGCCGAGATGGGGGCGAGCGGTGAGGGCGAGATTGCGCGGCTCACCGACATGGCGCCGCCTCATATCGGCGTGGTGCTCTCGGTCGGGTTGGCCCACGCCGGCGAATTCGGTGGCATCGAAACCACGTTCCGCACCAAGAGCGAGATGGTGCGAGACCTGCCCGAAACCGCCGTCGCGGTGCTGAACCGTGACGACCCCTGGGTGTCGAGAATGGCCGAGCTTACACAGGCACGCATCGTCTGGTTTGGCCAGCACAGCGAGGCCGAGGTACGGGCAAGCGACATCGAGGGATCAGCCGAGGGTACGACGTTCACACTGCACCTGGGCGGCGAATCGTTGCCGGTACGGTTTCGGGTGCTCGGCGAGCACCACGTGGCAAACGCGATGGCGGCAGCAGCGATCGGTCTCGAGCTCGGTCTCGCGCCCGCGCAGATCGTAGAGACGCTCGAAGCGGCAACCCTGGCAGCGCCTGGCCGCATGCAGGTGTTGCCCGGTCGAGACGGAATCACCGTGATCAACGACGCCTACAACGCGAGCCCCGACAGCATGAGTGCTGCGCTGAAGACCCTCGCCCAGATCGGCAAACCGGGTGCGCGCACCGTGGCGGTGCTCGGTGCGATGAGCGAACTGGGCGGCCTCGCGGGTGAGGAACACGATCGCATCGGTCTGCAGGTGGTGCGGCTGGGTATCAGTGAGCTCGTTGTCGTCGGCAAAGAGGCGCGCAGACTGCATATCAGTGCAGTTAATGAAGGCTCGTGGGACGGTGAAAGTGTGTTCTTTGAAGACCACGATGAGGCATTGCGATACCTCGCTGACACAGTGCAGCCGGGCGACACCGTGTTGGTGAAGTCGTCGAACGCAGCGGGCTTGCAACGGCTTGGTGACAGGCTAGGGGAGGCGCTCGTATGATTGCGTTGCTGATCGCGGGAGCATTCTCAATGCTTTACTCGCTGCTGCTCACACCGGTGTTCATTCGCATCTTCAACCGCCTGCGCTGGGGGCAGCCCATTCGCGTCGACGGCCCGAAAGACCACGAGGTCAAGCGGGGCACCCCGACTATGGGCGGCATCATCTTTCTGTCGGGCTCGGTGCTTGCCTATTTTGTGGGCAAGCTGCTCATGGGCGAGACGCCCTCGCCTTCGGCGCTACTCGTCGTGTTCATGGCGCTCGGCGCGGGCCTTGTCGGGTTCATAGACGACTACATGAAGACCCGCAAACAGAACTCTGCAGGCCTTGGTGGGTGGGCGAAGATCGGCGGTCAGGTAGTGATCGCGGTGACCTTTGCGCTGCTTGGCCTGCGATTTGCGAACGAGAACGGGGTTACCCCGGCGTCGACGCAGATATCACTCTTTCGCGATCTGCCCATCGATTTCATGTCGCTCGGGACGGTGCTCGGTCTTGTCGTGTTTGTGATCTGGGTCATGCTCATCACCACTGCAACCACCAACGCGGTCAACGTGACGGACGGCCTCGACGGTCTTGCCGCGGGCGCCGCGATCTTTGCGTTCGGCGCATACTTCATCATCGGATTCTGGAAGTCGGCGCAGAACTGTGCGACAACAGCCGGTGAGCTTGGCTGCTACATTGTGCGCGACCCGATGGATCTCGCGGTCATTTCGGTGGCGTTTCTCGGCGGCCTGGCAGGGTTTCTCTGGTGGAACACAAACCCAGCTCAGGTGTTCATGGGCGACACCGGCTCGATGGGCATCGGCGGGGCAATCGCCGCGCTCGCAATGCTCACCCGAACTGAGCTGCTTCTGCTGCTCATCGGCGGCCTGTTTATCGTTGAAACCGGTTCGGTGATTCTGCAGCGCGTATATTTCAAGCTCACCAAGGGCAAGCGCATCTTCCGCATGAGCCCGATTCACCACCACTTCGAACTCAAAGGCTGGGTTGAGAACACCGTGGTCGTGCGATTCTGGCTGGTCGCTGGTCTCTTCGTGATCGTGGGTATCGGCGCTTTCTACACTGAATGGTTGTTGCGGCAATGACATACGAACAGAACATGACGGTGCGTAACAGGGTTGCCGCACTGCGCAGCTGGCACGATGACTGGTCTGGTCTGCGCGTGGCGGTGTTGGGGCTCGGTATGACCGGGTTCTCGGTCGCAGATACGCTGGTTGAGCTTGGCTCGAGGGTGCGCGTCATTTACGGGAGCGAAGACGCTGACCGCGAACGTCTGCTCGACGTCATCGGAGCAGAGCGCGCACTCCTGCGGGGTGACGACGCGCAGCTCGCTGATCTCGTGGGCTTTGACCCCGAGCTCGTCATAGTGTCGCCGGGCTATCGGCCGGATCATCCGCTGACGACCTGGGCAACGTCACACGGGGTCACTGTCTGGGGCGACATCGAACTTGGGTGGCGTCTGCGCGACAAGACCGGCCGCATCGCCGACTGGATCTGCGTGACGGGTACCAATGGCAAGACCACCACGTCGCAGCTCACCGCACACATGCTCGTTGCTGGGGGGCTGCGTGCCGCGCCCGTCGGTAACATTGGCGTGCCGATTCTTGACGCGCTGCGCGACCCGCAAGGCTACGATGCGCTCGTCGTGGAGCTCTCAAGCTTTCAACTGCACCGTCTCGGTCCAGACGCCGAGAACGGCGTGTCACCCTACGCGAGCGTGTGCTTGAACATCGCTGACGATCACCTTGATTGGCACGGCTCCTTTGACGCGTATGCTGCGGCGAAGGCAAACGTGTACGAGCGTACCCAGGTCGCCTGTGTCTATAACCGTGCAGACGAGCGCACCATGCGCATGGTCGAAGAGGCAGACGTTGTTGAGGGGGCCAGGGCCATCAGCTTCGGTCTTGACAGCCCGCCCTCGAGCGGACTCGGTGTGGTCGAGGGCTTGCTGCTCGACCGCGCCTACCACGCCGAGCGTCGCAACGAAGCCTTCGAGCTGGTCTCGGTTGAAGAGTTGATCGAGCGGGGGCTGCACGCACCTCACATGGTGCAGAACATTCTCGCGGCGGCCGCGCTCGCGAGGGCCAGGGGCGTCGAACCCGTGCAGATTGCTCAAGCGATCTTGAGTTTCGAGCCAGACCCGCACCGCGTTCAGCGTCTTGGCGCGGTGCGCGGGGTGCAGTGGGTCGACGACTCAAAGGCGACGAATGCCCACGCGGCAGACGCGTCACTGCGCGCATTCGGTGACGTGGTGTGGCTTGTCGGTGGGCTATTGAAGGGTGTTGATATCGGGTCTCTCGTGGCGGCTCACGCTTCTCGCCTGCGCGGGGCTGTGGTGATCGGTGCCGAGCGCGATGCAGTGTTGGAGGCGCTTCAGCGACACGCACCCGAGGTGCCGGTAATCGAGGTATCGCCGGTGCAGACTGAAGACACGATGACCGAGGCAGTGGCAGCTGCGCTCTCGCTCGCTCAGGCTGGCGACACGGTGTTGCTCTCACCCGCCGCGGCCTCGATGGATCAATTTACGGACTATGCGGATCGCGGTCGCCGTTTTCAGGCTGCAGTAGCCGCGCTTGGCGGTGACCAAGGCAGTGGAGGTGACGCGCATGGCGACGACACAGCGGCCGGAGTCGACGGCGTCTGACGACGCTAGCGGGGGGAGTGGGTTCGCCCGTATCCTGCTTGGCTCCGAGCTGAAGCTCTCATCGAACCTCACGGTTGTTGCGCTTTACGCCATCACTTTTCTGCTGGTGGGCATCGGGCTCATCATGGTGCTTTCGTCTTCTTCGATCACTTCATATCTTGACGACGAGGGGTTCTTTGGCGGTTTTTGGCGCCAGGCGACCTACGCGGTGATCGGTATCCCGCTCATGCTGCTGGTGTCGAGGTTTCCTATTTGGTTCTGGAAGAAGTGGGCCTGGTGGCTGCTTGCCTTTGGCGTATTTCTGCAGTTGCTGGTGTTCACACCGCTTGGCGTCGAGGTGTGGGGCAACCGAAACTGGATTCAGATCGGCAGCTTTGGCGGTCAGCCGTCTGAGATGCTCAAGCTCGCGCTTATCGTGTGGATCGGTGCCATTCTTGCGGCGAAGGAGCGAATGCTTGGGCAGATCAAGCACGAGCTGATCCCGGTCGTGATTCCCGGAGCCGTGATCGCGATTGGCCTGGTGCTCGCGGGGCGCGATCTTGGTACGGCCATGATCATGGGCGCCGCCGTGCTGGGTGCGATGATTTTTGGTGGGCTCAACTGGCGCACCATCTGGCTCACCATTGCGGGCGGTCTCGCGGGTGTGCTGCTGCTTGTGATCACGAGCCCCAACCGTATGATGCGACTCTTCAGCTTTGCAGACGGGCACTCTGACTACAGCGGCTCGGGGTGGCAACCGACCCACGCGCTGTGGGCCTTCGCGAGCGGGGGGCTTTTCGGCGTGGGGCTCGGCGGTTCAAAGGCGAAGTGGTCGTGGCTGCCCGCCGCTGACAACGACTATATTTTTGCGATTATCGGTGAAGAGCTCGGAATGATCGGCGCGCTGCTGGTGATCGTGCTCTATGTTGCTCTTGCTTTCGTGATGCTGCGCGCCATCGGGCGCGCGCGAGATCGCTTCGGCAAGGCCGTAATTGGCGGCATCATGGTGTGGATCATCGGTCAGGCTTTCGTGAACATTGCCGTGGTGATGAACCTGCTCCCGTCGCTCGGTGTGCCGCTGCCGCTGATTAGCGCCGGTGGCACCGCTTTGATCGCCTGTCTGCTCGCGATCGGTGTCGTGATTTCGATCGCGCGAGACGGCGATGAGTATCAGGAAGAGCGGGCGCGAGCTCGGAGAATGCAGTGATGAGAGGATCAGCACAATCGTGACGAAGTACTTGCTGGCAGGCGGTGGCACCGCAGGCCACGTCAACCCGCTGCTCGCCCTCGCCGATCTCATTACTCGCTTAGAGGCAGATGCTGAGATCGTGGTGCTCGGCACCAAGGAGGGGCTTGAAGCCCGTCTGGTGCCCGAGCGGGGCTACGAGTTGCAAACCATCGAGCGGTTGCCGTTTCCGCGCCGCCCGAATGGGTATGCGCTGAAGTTTCCGGCGAAGTATGCCCGGGCGGTAAAGCGTGTTCGCGCACTTATCAGCGAGCGCGGCATTGAAGTAGTTGTCGGCTTTGGCGGGTACGCCTCGGCTCCCGCGTACCGGGCGGCGTTTCTCGAGCGGGTGCCCTACGTGATTCACGAGGCAAACGCGAAGCCAGGCCTCGCGAACAGGCAGGGTGCGAAGCGCGCGAAGTTCGTTGGGGTGACTTTTGCGGGCACCCCAATTGCGGGCGCCATCGTAACGGGTATGCCGTTGCGCCCGGAGATCACGGGTCTCGACCGCGTAGCGCTGCGGGCCGATGCGCGCGCGCATTTTGGGCTCGACCCGAAGCTGCGCACGCTGCTGGTTACCGGCGGTTCGCAGGGCGCCCGCGCGATCAACCGCGGCATCGGCGGCTCGGCTGCCGAGATTGTTGCGACGGGGGCTCAGGTGTTGCACGTGTGGGGCGGCCTGACCGAGCTCGAAGACCCCGGGGTTAACGGCTACCACGTCATCCCATACTGCGACCGCATGGATCTTGCGTTCGCCGCGTGCGATCTTGCGGTGTCGCGCGCAGGTTCGACCACAGTGAGTGAGCTGTCGGGCCTTGGCGTGCCAGCAGTGCTTGTGCCCTACGCTGTGGGCAACGGTGAGCAGCGTTTCAACGCGGCAGGCGTGGTGCGTGCAGGCGGGGCGATCCTCGTCGAAGATAATGAACTGAACCCAGAATGGGTGCGCGCGACGCTCTTGCCGCTACTGTCGAGCGACACCAGGCTTGCCGAGATGTCGGCGCGCGCGAAGACCGCGGGAACACTCGACGGCACCGAGCGGTTGTACGATCTTGTGCAGGCCGCGCTCGGAACGAAGGAGAACTCATGATTTACCCCGACCTCGAGTTGGAGATCCCAGAGGCACTGGGACGCGTGCACTTTGTGGGTATTGGCGGCTCGGGCATGAGCGGCATTGCTCGCATGATGCACGAGGCCGGGGTAACAGTGACCGGCTCAGACCGCAGTGCGAGCTACACCACCGAGGCGCTCGAAAAGCTGGGTGTGCGAGTCTCAATTGGGCATGACGCGGCAAACGTCGGCGAGGCAGATACTCTCGTGGTGACTGGGGCCCTCTGGCAAGACAACCCCGAATACCAATACGCGCTTGCGCACGGACTGCCGGTGCTGCACCGCTCGCACGCGCTCGCTTGGCTCGCGCGCAGGGGCCGTCTCGTCGCGGTGGCTGGCGCACACGGTAAGACAACTTCGACGGGCATGCTCGTGACCGGGCTCATGGGCGTCGGCGCAGACCCCTCGTTCGTGAACGGTGGCGTGATCGAATCGCTCGGTGTGAGCTCGGGTTCGGGTGCCGGTGAACTCTTTGTGATCGAGGCAGACGAAAGCGACAAGTCCTTCTTGCTGTACGACACCGCGGTGGCACTCGTCACCAACGTTGATCCAGAGCATCTCGACTTCTACGGCTCGCGCGAGGCATTCATGCAGGCCTTTGTCGACTTCTCGCTCGGCTCGCGCGAATTGCTCGTGATTTCCGCCGACGACCCGGGTACTCGTGAGGTGCTCGCAGCGCTCGCATCGTTGGGCGGCGAGGATCGCAAGATGCCAGCGATTCGCACCTTCGGGGAGCACTCAGACGCCGACGTGCGCATCGTCGCAATCGATGACTCGGGCCCCGTGAGGTTCACCATCGAGATCGACGGAGCGCAGTTTGCTTCACGGCTTGAGGTGTATGGGCGGCACAACGCGGTCAACGCGGTTGGTGTGGTCGCGGTGCTGACCGGGCTCGGTTTCGAGCCAGAGGCTTCGCTTGCCGCCGTTTCTCAGTTCGGTGGCACGAAGCGCCGGTTCGAGTTTCACGCAGAGGTCGGCGGCGTTCGTGTCTACGATGACTATGCTCACCACCCGACCGAGGTGGCAGCGCTGCTCGACTCTGCCCGCGCTGTAGTCGGTGGGGGGCGTCTCATCGCGATTCATCAGCCGCACCTCTACAGCCGCACCTCGCTGTTTCATCGTGAATTCGCCGAGGTGCTTGAGCGCGGTGCAGACCACACCGTGGTGCTCGAGGTCGATGGCGCGCGCGAAGACCCGGTTGAAGGCGTCACCGGTGCGCTCGTGTCGAACGACTTTGGTGACGCTTCAAAGGTTGCGTACGTTGACGACTGGCAGCGAGCGGCTGACTATCTTGCCGAGATTGCGAAACCGGGTGACGTCATGATTACCATGAGCTGCGGCACCGTGTACCGCATTATTCCGCAGGTGGTCGAGGCGCTACGCGGTCGTTTCGAGCGACCATGAAACGGCCCGGTGGCTTCGACGGTGAGCAGGGCGAGGTAGCGGGGGAGCAGACCCCGTCGCAGCTAACCCCGACCCCGATCGTTGCCCCCGCCCTCGCTGAGACAATCGACCTATCTGAGGTTCGCTCAAAGCACCTAGCCAGGGCTGTCGGGTATCAGGCCGTCGAGCCGCGGGCCGCTGAACCGCAGATCGCTGAGCCTTCCGTGGACAGTGTGCAGCTCGCAGAAGACAGTCTGAAACGCGCAAAACGGGAGCGTCGCGGGCGCGAGCGTCGCGAACAGCGCAGATTCACCGAGCACTTGAGAATTCGGCGCAGGCGCTGGCTCGTTGCGGGTGGTGCGGTCGTCGGGCTGGCACTGTTTGTCGTGGTGGGTGTGTTTACACCAATCATGGCGGTGCGCGACATTCAGATACAGGGCGCACAGACCGTCAACATCGAAGAGCTGCAGCACTCACTCTCGCGATTCGAGGGGGTGCCACTTGCGCTGGTGAGCGACCAAGACGTGCACCGTGCGGTGGAGCCGTTTCCGCTGATTCAGCGCTACGCGATCGAACGAATTCCGCCGCACACCCTGGTCGTGCGAGTGCAGGAGCGCACAGCGGTGATTGCTATGGAGCGAGAGGGCGGTTTTGCCCTACTTGACCCCGCCGGCGTGCTACTCGGCAGGGTTACTGAACGCCCCGCTGGTGTGCCGCTCGGCAGCCCCGAACTCACGGATACCGCGTCGCCAGCATTTCTCTCGGCCTCTCGCGTGATTCGCGATATGCCAGGAGATCTGCGCGAGCAGCTGGTCAGTGTGCGCGCGAGCAACGCCCAAGATGTCAGTTTTGTGCTCGCCGGGGGCACAGAAGTGCTCTGGGGTGAGGCGAACGAGACGCAGCGAAAGTCGGTTGTGCTCAGGTCGCTCCTCGCCTCGATCGGCGCGCCAAGCCTGATCGATGTCTCGGCTCCCGAGGCTCCTGTTTTCAAGTAGCGCAGTCACGCACGCCGCATTTAAGAAAATCAGAACTATTCTTCGCACTTGCGCGGCGTGTCCGTCTCTCAGAGATTGGCGCGCACCGTACGGTAAAAACCGTCAAGCGTATACGCCAATACTAACTTTCACCTTCAGGTAGAGGTTGAAAGTTGAGGGAGGACCCCACCGTGTCGAACCAGAACTACCTCGCAGTCATCAAGGTCGTTGGCGTCGGCGGGGGTGGTGTCAACGCGGTGAACCGCATGATCGAGCTCGGCCTGCGCGGCGTCGAGTTCATCGCGGTGAACACCGATGCGCAAGCACTGCTCTTGAGTGATGCAGACGTCAAGCTCGACATCGGGCGTGAGATCACCCGTGGCCTCGGCGCGGGCGCAGACCCCGAGGTGGGTCGCCGTGCGGCCGAAGATCACGCCGACGAGATCGAAGAGGTGCTGACCGGCGCAGATATGGTCTTCGTGACGGCTGGCGAGGGCGGTGGCACCGGCACCGGTGCAGCACCGGTTGTGGCGAGGATCGCCCGCTCGGTCGGCGCCCTGACCATTGGTGTGGTGACTCGCCCCTTCGGGTTTGAGGGTAAACGTCGCGCGGCTCAGGCAGACACCGGCATTCACACGCTGCGCGAGTCGGTTGACACACTGATTGTTGTACCGAACGATCGCCTGCTCGAGATCAGCGAGCCCGGTATCAGCATGATCGAGGCGTTCGCCGCGGCAGACCAGGTGCTGCTCGCCGGCGTGCAGGGCATCACCGACCTCATCACGACTCCTGGCCTCATCAACGTCGACTTCGCTGACGTGAAGTCGGTCATGCAGGGGGCCGGCTCGGCCCTCATGGGCATCGGTTCGGCACGGGGCGCAGATCGCGCGATCAAGGCCGCTGAGCTTGCCGTGGCGTCGCCGTTGCTCGAGGCATCGATCGAGGGCGCACACGGCGTGCTGCTGTCGATTCAGGGTTCTTCGAACCTCGCACTGAGTGAGATCACCGAGGCTTCGCAGCTCGTGCACGATGTGGTCCACTCCGAGGCGAACATTATCTTCGGTACCGTTATTGACGACACGCTCGGCGACGAGGTGCGTGTCACGGTGATCGCGGCGGGCTTCGATCCCGAACAGCTCGAAGCGAATACCGGCCGTAGTGCCGAGCGTGGCCGCTTCGCGAGCCGCGTTGAGACCATCGATGACCTCCCTGCGGCTCCCGCGCGCGCAAAGTCGAGTGAGTCGTCAGAGAATGCTGCTGAGTTCGGCGAGGTGATTGTGAGCCCTCCGGTTGAGGAGCAGCTCGTTGATCCCGCGTTTGATGGCGAAGACCTCGATCTCGATATTCCTGACTTTCTGAAGTAATCGTGGCAGTGAACTCGCAGTCAGGGGCTCAGGCCTCGCTCGCTGCTCGTCTCGAATCGGTGAAGTTGGGGCTTGCCGATGCGGCGAAGCGGGCGGGCCGCTCACCTGATGATCTCACCCTGATCGTCGTGACGAAGTTTCACCCGGCAAGCCTTGTGAGCGACCTAGCCGAGCTCGGAGTGCGAGATGTCGGTGAGAACCGGCATCAGGAGGCGCAGCTCAAGAGCGCCGAACTTGCCGAACTCGATCTGCGCTGGCACTTTATCGGCCAGCTGCAAACCAAGAAGGCGCGGCAGGCCGCACAGTACGCTCACGCGATTCACTCGATCGATCGTGAACGGCTTGTCGACGCACTCGCGACGGCAGACGTAGCAACCCCGATTGAGGCCTTCGTGCAGCTCAACCTCACTGACGACCCGGGCAGAGGGGGAGCCGCCCCGGCAGAGCTCGAACGGATCGCCGAGCGCGTGCTTGAGACGCCGACGCTTCGCTTGCGTGGCGTGATGGCGGTAGCTCCGTTGCCAGAGGAAGAAGAAGCTGCCAGTGCGTTTGCTCGGTTGCGCGAATATTCCGAGCGCCTTCGCGCGCTCGCGCCAGGCGCAAGCGACATTTCTGCGGGTATGACCCACGACTACGTTGAGGCGATCGACGCGGGCGCGACACACCTACGAATCGGTAGCGCAATCACGGGCAATCGGCCGATCGCCGGTTAGTCTCGAAATACGTAAGGCGTAACCAAGCTGCACTCGTGAAGGAGAGAGCGAACATGGGTAATCCGTTGAAGAAGACCATGGTGTTCCTGGGTCTTGCCGAGGAAGAGCTCGACGAGCAGGGAAACCCCGTCGAGCCGGCTCGTGCTGAGAGCGAACCTGCTCCCGCAGCTCAGGCTCCAGCTGCGGCAAAGACCGTGCAGCGCGCACCCGTGACCCCGCTGCGCAAGGTTGCGCCAGTACGCCAGGTAGTGCCGCAGGCGATGAACGAGATTCTCACGGTGCACCCGACGCAGTACCGCGATGCTGCGACTGTTGCTGAGAGCTTCCGTGAGGGCGTGCCGGTGATTCTGAACCTTTCGCGCATGAACGAGGCAGAGGCGAAGCGCCTCATCGACTTTGCGAGCGGTTTAACGATGGGGCTCTCGGGCCGTATCGAGCGCGTCACAAGCAAGGTGTTTCTGCTGTCGCCAGAGCACGTTGCGACGACCAACGGCGAAGCGCCAAAGCAGGGCGAGAGCGGTTCGTTCTTCGTCAGCGCTACCGCGTAGTAGGTGGCTACCGCGCTATTCATTGCCCTCCTCGTGCTGAGGCTGGCAATTCAGATTTACATCTACCTGCTGTGGGCGAGATTCATTCTCGACTGGGTGAGGGTGTTTAACCCGAGATTCAGGCCGCGTGGCGTGTTGCTCGTCATCTTTGAGTTTGTGTTCACGCTCACTGACCCGCCAATCAAGATGTTTCGGCGAATTTTGCCGCCAATTCGCCTGGGTCAGGTGTCGCTTGACCTCGGCTGGATGGTGACGATGTTCTGCTGTTTGATCCTTTTGATATTGATTCCTGTGTGACCCGCATACGATTATTTGCTAGCGTTACCTAGACGGCCGCGTAGGCGGTCATCCAAGCGAAAGAGACTTTACGATGGCACTGACTCCTGAAGACGTGTTGAACCAGAAGTTCACGATCACCAAGTTCCGTGACGGTTACGACCTCGACCAGGTCGATGAGTTCCTCGACACAATCGTCGAAGAGCTCAAAGAGCGCGAGCAGAACGAGGCTGCGCTCCGCGAGCAGATCGAGGCGGCAAACGCCGAGATCGAGTCGCTCAAGGCACAGCTTGCTGATGGCGACGTCACCCCAGCTTCGGAGCGCACCATCGTGGTCAACGCTCCCGCGCCGCAGCCGGTGGCTGTCGCAGAGGCGCCCCGTTCGCACGATGCAGACGCAGTGAAGTCGAGCGCAATGCTGCAGCTCGCACTCGAACTGCACGACAAGCATGTGCACGAGGGCGAGACGACTCGCGACCAGCTCATCGCAGCTGCCGAGACGAAAGCCGACGAGCTTGTCTCTGAGGCCGAAGACAAGCGCGCCGACGTGCTGCGCAAGCTCGAGGGCGAAAGCAACGATTTGCGCGACGTGATCAAGGAGCTGCGTGACTTCGAGGGCGAGTACCGCTCGACGCTGCGTTCGTACATCCAGTCGCAGCTGCGCAACCTCGACGGCTCGCCCGAGCCTGACGGTGCGCCCTCTGGCCTCAACTAATTCGGAGCGTGCAAGAGCAAACTGCTCCTGAGTCAGCCGAGAACGCGGCGCCCTCGAGGCACCGCGTTTCGGCGTTGGCGCTGCTGAGCCTCGCAATTGTTGTATACGCGACCGACCAGCTCACGAAGAACTGGGTGGTGGCAAACCTGCCCGAGGGGCGCAGCGTGCCCGTGCTGGGCGAGTTTTTGCAGTGGCACTTCGTGCGCAACCCCGGCGCTGCGTTTTCGATGGCAAGCGGTGCGACGTGGGTGTTCACCCTGCTCGCGCTCGGCGTGGTAGGTGCAATCATCTGGCAGGTGCGGCGGCTCGGTTCGCGCACGTGGGCGATCTTCTTCGCGCTGCTGCTTGGCGGCGTGCTCGGTAACCTCACGGACCGCCTGACCCGCGACCCCGGGTTTCCTGTGGGGCACGTGATCGACTTCATTTCGACTCCGTGGATGTTTCCGTGGCCGCTGAGCCCCGCGATCTATAACGTCGCAGATATTGGTATCGTCTCGGCAATGTGCCTGTTCGTGCTCATCACGATCCTGGGCCTACCCATTGACGGTTCGCCGCGCGCGGGCAAAGAGGCGACTTTGGAAGAAGCGACCACAGAAGAGGTTGAGTCTTAATGGAGTATCGCTCGCTACCGGTTCCTGACGGTCTCGTGGGCAAGCGCGTCGACGCGGCGCTCGCATCGCTGCTCGGCTTTTCGCGCAGCTTCGCCGCCGACGTCATTCAGGGCGGGGGAGTCGCCCTCGACAGCCAGGTGCTCGGTAAGTCTGACCGGCTGCACGCAGACGGTTGGCTTGAGGTCAGCTGGATCCCGAAAACAGGCCCGCAGGTAGTGCCCATCGATCTGCCCGAACTCGGCATCGTCTACGACGATGACGACTTCGTAGTTATCGATAAGCCAGCTGGCGTTGCGGCGCACCCGTCGCTCGGTTGGGAGGGCCCGACGGTGCTCGGTGCGCTCGCAGGTGCGGGCTACCGTATCGCGACCTCGGGCCCGCCCGAGCGGCAGGGAATCGTGCACCGCCTCGATGTTGGCACGAGCGGGCTCATGGCCGTCGCGAAGAGCGAGATGGCCTACAGTGCGTTGAAATGGGCGTTCAAACGGCGCGAGGTCAGCAAGATTTACCACACTGTCGTGCAGGGGCACCCAGACCCGCTCGCCGGCACAATCGACGGCCCTATCGGGCGCCACCCCGGTAGCGAATGGAAATTTGCGGTCACCCGCGACGGCAAGCACTCGATCACGCATTACCGCACGCTCGAAGCGTTCCCGTATGCCTCGCTGCTTGAGGTAGAGCTCGAAACCGGCCGCACTCACCAGATCCGCGTGCATATGTCGGCGCAGCGCCACCCGTGTGTCGGCGACTCGATGTATGGTGCCGATCCCACGCTGAGCGAAAGACTCGGCCTCGACCGGCAGTGGCTGCACGCGATGCGTCTCGGTTTTGCACACCCCCGCACGGGTGAGCCGGTCGAGTTTGAGTCGACCTATGCTGCAGACCTCGAACACGCGCTCGACGTGCTGCGCGGCTGAGTAACTTCGAACTCCCGCGCGACTGTCTTCGGCGCGGCGACGCAGCTTGGCGCGGTACCCTTGATGGGTTGGTTTGAACGCGGTGAGAGGTGCATGAGTGTCAGAAAAAGACGGTTTCGTTCATCTGCACGTACACAGCGAGTATTCGATGCTCGACGGGGCTGCGCGAGTGAGCCAGTTGATGGATGCGGTGCGCGACCAGGGCATGCCAGCGATCGCGGTCACCGACCACGGCAACACCTTTGGCGCCTTCGACTTCTGGAAGCAGGCGAAAGACCGCGGCATCAATCCGATTATTGGTATTGAGGCGTATCTCACCCCGGGCACCTTCCGTGGTGATCGCTCGCGCGTGCGCTGGGGCGATGGCGGAGGCGACGATGTCTCGGGCGGCGGCGCGTACACGCACATGACGATGCTCTCTGAGACTACCGAGGGCATGCACAACCTGTTTCGGCTCTCGTCGCGTTCGAGCATCGAGGGGCAGTACTTCAAGCCTCGCGCCGACCGCGAGTTGCTGCACCAGTACTCGAAAGGGATCATTGCCACGACGGGCTGCCCCTCTGGCGAGATTCACACTCGCCTGCGTCTCGGCCAGTACAAAGAGGCGCGCGAGGCGGCGGCCGAGTTTCAGAGCATCTTCGGCAAAGAGAACTTCTTCTGCGAGATCATGGATCACGGCCTCGAGATTGAGCGTCGGGTGCAGAAGGAGCTGCTGCACCTCGCCCGCGAGCTGAACATTCCGCTGCTTGCCACAAACGACCTGCACTACACGCACCAGCACGACGCGAAGTCGCACGAGGCGCTGCTGTGCGTGCAATCGGGCTCGCGCCTCGACGACCCCAACCGCTTCAAGTTCGACGGTGACGGCTACTACCTGAAGAGCGCCGCCGAGATGCGGCACCTGTTCCGCGAACTGCCGGAGGCCTGCGACAACACGCTCGAGATCGCCGAGCGCTGCAACGTCTCGTTCAACACCTCGGCGAACTACATGCCGCGCTATCCGGTTCCCGAGGGCGAGAGCGAAGACAGCTGGTTCGTGAAAGAGGTCGAAGCGGGCCTGCACTATCGCTACCCGCAGGGCATCCCCGATGCCGTGCGGAAGCAAGCGGAGTACGAGATCGGCGTCATCGTGCAGATGGGCTTTCCCGGCTACTTTCTGGTGGTCGCCGACTTCATCAACTGGTCGAAGAACAACGGCATTCGTGTTGGCCCAGGGCGAGGATCGGGCGCAGGCTCAATGGTCGCCTATGCAATGCGCATCACCGACCTCGACCCGCTACAGCACGGCCTGATCTTCGAGCGCTTTCTGAACCCCGATCGTGTTTCGATGCCCGACTTCGATGTCGACTTCGATGATCGCCGCCGTGGCGAGGTCATCAAGTATGTGACCGAGAAGTACGGCGACGAGCGCGTGGCACAGATTGTGACCTACGGCACCATTAAGTCGAAGCAGGCGCTGAAAGACGCGTCGCGCGTGCTTGGGTTTCCGTTCGGTATGGGTGAGAAGCTCACGAAGGCGATGCCGCCAGCCGTTATGGCGAAAGATATTCCGCTCTCGGGCATCACCGACCCGAGCCACGCGCGCTACAAAGAGGCCGCAGAATTTCGGGCCGTGCTGCAAGAGGACCCGGATGCGAAGACCGTCTACGAGACCGCGCTCGGCCTCGAGGGGCTGAAGCGTCAGTGGGGCGTGCACGCCGCGGGTGTGATCATGTCGAGCGACCCGCTCATCGACATCATCCCGATCATGAAGCGCGAGCAAGACGGGCAGATCGTCACGCAGTTCGACTACCCGACCTGTGAGGGCCTCGGCCTCATCAAGATGGACTTCTTGGGGCTTCGAAACCTCACGATCATCTCTGACGCGCTCGAAAACATCAGGCAGAACAAGGGCGTCGAGCTCGATCTTGAGCACCTCGAGCTTGACGACGTCGGCTCGTACGAGTTGCTCGCTCGTGGCGACACGCTCGGTGTCTTTCAGCTCGACGGTGGCCCCATGCGAGGCCTGCTGCGCCTCATGAAGCCCGACAACTTCGAAGACATCTCGGCCGTGCTCGCGCTGTACCGCCCGGGCCCCATGGGCGCAGACTCGCACACGAACTACGCGTTGCGCAAGAACGGCCTGCAGCCGATCACCCCGATTCACCCGCAGCTCGAAGAGCCGCTGCGCGAGATCCTTGACACCACCTACGGCCTCATCATCTACCAGGAGCAGGTGATGTCGATCGCGCAGAAGGTGGCTGGCTTCTCGCTTGGCCAGGCAGACATTCTGCGCCGAGCGATGGGCAAGAAGAAGAAAGAAGAACTCGACAAGCAGTACGAGGGCTTTGCCGGCGGCATGAAAGAGCGTGGCTTTTCTGAGGCGGCGATCAAGTCGCTCTGGGACATCCTGCTGCCGTTCTCTGACTACGCCTTCAACAAAGCGCACTCGGCCGCCTACGGCCTCGTGAGCTACTGGACCGCATACCTGAAGGCTCACTACCCGGCCGAATACATGGCGGCGCTGCTCACAAGCGTCGGCGACTCGAAAGACAAGCTCGCGGTGTACCTCAACGAGTGCCGCCGCATGGGCATCAAGGTGTTGCCGCCCGCGGTGAACGACTCGTTCGCCGACTTCTCTGCCGTCGGCAGCGATATTCGCTTCGGCCTGGGCGCGGTGCGCAACGTGGGCACCCACGTGGTCGCCGGTATTCGTGAGGCCCGAGAGGCCAAGGGATCATTCGAGAGCTTCAGCGACTTTCTCAAGAAAGTGCCGCTCACCGTGCTCAACAAGCGCACGATCGAATCACTCATCAAGGCAGGAGCCTTCGACGGGCTCGGCGGAACTCGCCGCGCGCTCGTCGAGATTCATGAGGCCTCGGTTGAAAGCTCGGTGAAAGAGAAGCGGGCCGAAGAGAACGGCGACGTCGGCTTCGACTTTGACAGCCTCTTCGCTGAGGCCGCAGAAGACGCCGGCGAGAGCGCCGATAGTGTCTCGATGGTGCCCGATCGCCCCGAGTGGACGAAGAAAGACAAGCTCGCATTTGAGCGCGAGATGCTCGGCCTCTACGTGTCTGATCACCCGCTGCGCGGGCTCGAGAATGCGCTCGCAAAAGAGTCGTCGTTCTCGGTCGAACACCTGACCAACCCCGACAACAAGGTTGACGGGGAAACCGTGGTCGTTGCGGGCCTGCTTACCGGTGTGCAGCACCGCACCGCGAAGTCAGGCAACCTCTATGGGCAAGTCACGATCGAGGACTTCACGGGAGAGATCTCGGCGCTCTTCATGGGCAAGTCGTACCAGGAGTTCGGCTCGCTCTTGCAAGCAGACACGATCGTCGCGTTGCGTGGCAAGATTAACGTGCGCGACGACGGCGTTTCGATGCATGCCTACGGAGTAAAGCCCATCGATACCGGGGTGCAAGACGAGGCGACAACGCTGCCACTCACGATCTCGGAAAACCGGGCGACCGAAGACCTCATGGAAGAGCTGAAGCGCGTGTTCCAGCGGCACCCCGGTACCAGCGAGGTGCGGTTGCACCTGCTGACCGCGACGGGGGTCAGGGTATTTGAGCTTCCGATCACGGTACGAGTGAACGCCGATCTGTACGGCGAGCTGAAGGGGCTGCTCGGGCCTCGCTGTCTGGTGGAAGTAGGCTAGTGTCCCACACCCGAAATCCATTGCCAGTCCCGCGCGCCGAGACAGCGCCTCGCGGTGGCAAACTCGCTCGACTTGCCACCGGTAAGCCTTCGCTCGCTTGCCTTGAGATGCACTATCTCTGCATGCGATTCTGCCAACGGATTTCCGGTGTGGGACACTAGAGACCATGCGCGAGATTCAGCAAAAGATCATCGCGGCGCTCGCCGCTGTGCCTGAGATCGATGTGCCGGCAGAAGTCGAGCGCAGGGTCAACTTTCTTACTGACTATGCTCGCAGCATTCCGGGCGTGCGCGGCTTCGTGCTCGGCATTTCAGGTGGCCAGGACTCGTCGCTGGGGGGCCGCCTCGCGCAGCTCGCCGTTGAGCGCCTGCGGGCCGAGGGTCTGGAGGCCGAGTTCATCGCTGTGCGCTTGCCGTACTCGGTGCAGAACGACGAAGACGACGCCCAGATCGCACTCGACTTTATTTGCGCAGACCGTGAGGTGACGGTCAACATCGCGGCAGCCGTCGATTGTCTCGTAGCAGAGGTTGATCGTGGCACAGGGCAGCCGACCACCGACTTCAACAAGGGCAACGTAAAGGCGAGAATGCGCATGATTGCGCAGTACGCCATCGCAGGCGATCGCTCGATGCTCGTGCTCGGTACCGATCATGCGGCCGAGGCGATCACGGGGTTCTTCACCAAGTTCGGCGACGGTGCGGCCGACGTGATGCCACTCGCCGGGCTCACCAAGCGGCAGGGCGCCCAGATGTTGCAGCACCTGGGGGCGCCAGATCGTCTCTGGCAGAAAGTACCGACCGCTGATCTGCTCGACGGTGTGCCGGGGCAAAGCGACGAAGACAGCCTCGGTGTGAGCTACACCCAGATTGACGACTACCTGTCGGGCAAGGAAGTCGATGAGGCCGCGGCAGAGAATCTCGAGCGGCGCTATCGCGTCTCAGAACACAAGCGTCACCTGCCGGTGACGCCCACAGACACCTGGTACGCTGCGGGCAGCATTGCGCCGAACACTGCAACGCACGCTACAGCGCAACCAGACAGCAACGGTTCAGATGAGGGAGCAGACACCGCATGACCACCACCTTCGTACTCGCAGGCGGATGCTACTGGTGCCTTGATGCCGCATATCGAGCTCTTCAAGGCATCGTTGACGTGCACTCGTGTTTCACCGGAGGCAGCACACCGAACCCCAGCTACGAGCAGGTGTGCACCGGCGCAACAGGCCACGCAGAGGCCGTCAAGGTAACGTTCGATGAGACGGTCTTGCCTGTCGAGGTCGTGCTCGATGCCTATTTCACCATGCACGACCCCACCCAGCTCAACCGCCAGGGTAACGACATCGGCACCCAGTACCGCTCAGCGATGTTCTACGCAGACGAGGCGCAGCGCGAACTCTTCGAGACCGCCCGCGCACGCGCCGGTGAGTACTGGCCGGGCGAGGTTGTCACTGTCATCGAGCCTCTGGGCGAGGTGTTCCCGGCACCCGAGGAGCACCAGGACTTCTTTGCGAAGAACCCCACCCAGGGCTACTGCATGGCTGTTGCGGTGCCAAAGGTGAACAAGGTGCGCGCCAGCTTCGCGAAGTACATCGCGTGAGCTGAGCGCATCGAGTGATCGGGCGGATTGGTGCGCAGACCGGGCATCTCGACAAGATCGATGCCCGGTCTGCGCACCCGGCGGGTCGAGGCGCCCTAAGCCGCTGCCTGCCACTCGACCGCTTCTTCGGGCGTCACGTCGCCTGCGAACGCCATGGGCTCATGTCCGGAGGTTTCTGCGTCGGCCTGAGATGAGGAAACGCCTGAGTCGACCGATGCGGCCGCGGCCGTAGGCTCGGTTACGGCCGCGCTGTCAGGCTTCTGCCCGACTCGTTTGTCGAAAGAAGAGACACCCCAGCGAACGTCGTGCCCGAGCGCCTCGGCCTCGATTTCAACCGAGACGCCTCTGCGGTCGTCCTTTTCCCAACTGCGCATTCTGAGGCGACCGGTCACCATTACGCGATCGCCCTTGCGAAACGACTCGTGAGAGTGGCTGGCGAGCCCCCTGAACGCGACGATTCCGAACCAGTTCGTGCCACCATCAACCCACTCCTGCTTCTCGCGGTCGTATCTACGCTCGTCGCTCGCAAGCCGAAACGAGCAGAGCTGAGTGCCAGAGGCCGGGTTGATGAGCCGTGGGTCGGTAGCGATCGTGCCGACGACGTGGATGGTGGTAGTCATGATGGGTCCTATTCTTCGTTGAATGTTGGGGCGCGAAGCCCGTCTTCCCTCAAGCATGCGGGTGAGCCAGAAGCGCAACTGACCAAATCGCAAAATCTGTGGAGAACCCCGAAACGAGTGCGCTGTGCATAACAAGTGGGGGTCTGCCTTGAGGCTGTGCCGATCCCACGTTTCAACCTGGCACCCAGCCTTCGCTAGATACACTGTTTGGCATGCCCCGTTCGCGAATGCTTCCGCAGCTCACCGCACTGCTTGTCGCAGCGACCGTCGGGCTCAGTGGTTGTGTAGCGGCGCCCGAACCGATCGAGCGGCCCTCGAAAGAAGAGAACTTTCAGAAGCCCGAGAAGCCACCGGAGTTCTTTCCCGAGGGCACGGCAGAAGACAACCTGCCCTACTTTCACGAAACGCTGCGCCAGTTCGGTGCGGGCGCTGAGCCCGTGCAGGGAGTGCCTGTGGTGAACGCGCTCGCGGCTGCTGGTTTCGACAAGACCAAGATGCAGGTCAGCTTTGACGAGAGCAAGACCGACCTGGTTGCAGACAACATCTTTGCCTCGGTGCTCCTGGGGCAAGACTGCCTGATTGGGCAGGTGATTGTTGCCGATCGTAGTTTCGTGACCGAGGTTGCCCCTGCGGTTGGCCCCGATAAGAACCTCTGCCTGATCGGCGCTACACGCCCTATCGACTGGTAGCGCCGGGCAAGGTGCACGGGGCGCTGCAGAAGCGGGCATCGCTCGGCTAAGCTTGTACCCGATATGGCTGAATACATTTACCAGATGGTTCGCGCCCGCAAGGCGGTTGGCGAAAAACTCATTCTTGACGACGTCACTATGGCGTTTCTGCCCGGGGCGAAGATCGGCATGGTCGGCCCCAACGGCGCCGGTAAGTCGACGATTCTCAAGATCATGGCGGGGCTTGACACCCCGTCAAACGGTGAAGCAGCGCTCGCGCCGGGATTCACCGTCGGCATCCTGATGCAGGAGCCCGAACTCGACGAGTCGAAGACGGTGCTGCAGAACATCGAAGAGGGCGTCGCGATCAAGGCGAAGCTCGATCGCTTCAACGAGATCTCTGCGCTCATGGCCGAGCCCGATGCCGACTTTGACACGCTGCTTGCCGAGATGGGCACGCTGCAAGAAGAGATCGACGCCGTCGATGGCTGGGATCTCGACAATCAGCTCGAGCAAGCAATGGATGCGCTGCGCACCCCGCCAGCCGACGCGATGGTTGGCCCGCTCTCGGGTGGTGAGAAGCGTCGTGTCGCGCTCGCCCGCCTGCTGCTGCAGAAGCCAGATCTGCTGCTGCTCGATGAGCCCACGAACCACCTCGACGCAGAGAGCGTGCTCTGGCTTGAGCAGCACCTGCAGAAGTACCCCGGCGCAGTCATCGCGATTACGCACGACCGGTACTTTCTCGACAACGTCGCTCAGTGGATTGCCGAGGTCGACCGCGGCCGCCTGTACCCCTATGAGGGCAACTACTCGACCTATCTGGAGAAGAAGGCCGAGCGCCTTGACGTGCAGGGCAAGAAGGACGCGAAGCTCGCGAAGCGCCTGAAAGAAGAGCTCGACTGGGTGCGTTCGAACACCAAGGGACGCCAGGCGAAGTCGAAGGCGCGTCTTGCGCGATACGAAGAGATGGCTACCGAGGCAGAGCGCACACGCAAGCTCGACTTCGAAGAGATTCAGATTCCTGCGGGCCCGCGTCTCGGCAACGTGGTGATCGAGGCGAAGGGGCTCATGAAGGGCTTCGACGGCCGCACCCTCATCGATAACCTCTCGTTCAGCCTGCCACCGAACGGTATCGTCGGTGTGATTGGCCCCAACGGTGTGGGTAAGACAACCCTGTTCAAGACCATCGTTGGCCTTGAGTCGCTCGACAGTGGCGATCTGAAGATCGGCGAGACCGTCAAGATCAGCTACGTTGACCAGAGCCGTGCCAACATCGACCCAGAGAAGAACCTCTGGGAGGTCGTGAGCGACGGTCTCGACATCATCACGGTCGGCAAGACCGAGATTCCGTCGCGTGCATACGTTTCGAAGTTCGGTTTCAAGGGCCCAGATCAGCAGAAGAAGGCCGGGGTGCTCTCGGGTGGCGAGCGCAACCGCCTGAACCTCGCGCTCACTCTGAAGCAGGGCGGCAACCTGCTGCTGCTCGACGAGCCGACGAACGACCTTGACGTTGAGACCCTGCAGTCGCTTGAGAACGCGCTGCTCGAGTTTCCCGGCTGCGCGGTAGTCATTACCCACGACCGGTGGTTCCTGGATCGCATTGCCACGCACATTCTCGCGTACGAGGGCACCGATGAGAACCCGGCCCAGTGGTACTGGTTCGAGGGTAACTTCGAGGCGTACGAGGCCAACAAGGTCGAGCGCCTCGGCCCCGAGGCAGCAAAGCCCTCGAGAGTGACCTACCGTAAGCTCACCCGCGACTAACGCGCGAACGGCGCCCCTGAATCTCACGACGGGGGCGTCGTTTTGCATTCCAAGCTCAATGAACGGACGGTAACACGATGGCTCGCGCCAAGGTAGACATTCAGCTCCGCTGGGGAGACGAAGACGCCTACGGGCACATCAACAACGTGGCGTTTCTTCGCTACCTTGAAGAGGCGCGCGTGCGTATCCTTTGGAGCGGCAGCGGCCACGAGAAAACCGGCATGGAGGGGCATTTTCGCGGTGATACCCCTGGCGGCCTGAAGACGCTGGTGGTCGACCACCGGATCGAGTACCTGCAGGTGCTCGAGTACTCCGAGAACTCGATCACGATTGAACTGTGGGTCGGAAAGCTCGGCGGTTCGAGCATGGAGGTGCACTACGAGATCGTCGACGGTGCTTCTGCCGAGCGCAGGGTGGTGGTGCGCGCGGTGACCACCATGGTGGTGGTCGACGGCGAGACGCTGCGCCCGCAGCGACTGAGCGAGGCGGCGCGTGCGTCAATCGAACCGTGGCGTGACGAACCCGTAAAGCTGCGACACCGCTGAGACACTGCTGTGCGGATCACCTCGCAGGCTGATTTCAGGAGCATAATGGCGACAGTGCCAAGGTGTGTTCGAGGAGGCAGCAATGGACGCGGCGATCGAGATTTCTGGCCTGGTCAAGAAATTCGGGCGGCAGCGCGCGCTCGATGGCCTCGACCTGCGGGTAGAAACGGGCGAGGTGCACGCGTTTCTTGGCCCGAACGGTTCGGGTAAGTCGACCACCATTCGCGTGTTGCTCGGGCTGCTGCGCGCCGATTCCGGTCGGGCTTATTTGCTCGGCAGCGATCCGTGGCGCGACTCGGTGGCTCTGCACCGACGCCTCGCCTATGTGCCGGGCGACGTCAATCTGTGGCCGAACCTGAGCGGTGGCGAGACCATCGACCTGCTGCATCGCATGCACGGCGGTGCGCGTCGTGAGAAGCGCGACGAGTTGGTGGAACGTTTCGATCTCGACCCGCGCAAGAAGTCGCGCAGCTACTCGAAAGGTAACCGGCAGAAGGTTGCGCTGATCGCGGCCCTCGCTCTCGACGTCGAGCTCTACATCTTTGACGAGCCGACGAGCGGGCTTGACCCGCTCATGGAGCGCGAGTTTCAGGAGTGCGTGGCTGAACTACACGCGGCGGGTCGCACGGTGCTGCTCTCGAGCCACATTCTCGGTCAGGTCGACAAACTGAGTGACTCGGTGACGATTATTCGCGACGGTCGCGTTGTGCAGAGCGGCAGGCTCGACGAGCTGCGTCACCTGCACCGAGTTCGAATGACGGCGAGGATCGGCGCGCACGCAAGGCACGCGGACGTGGATGGGCGCACCCCCAAAAGTCTTGCCGGTGTGCCGGGCGTGCATGATCTGAGCGTGGGGGAGGCGGGGGTGTCGTTTTCGCTTGACCGCGAACACACTGCCGAAGTGCTGCGGGCGCTCGCCGATCTTGGCGTGAGCGAGATCTCCGCCGCACCTCCGTCGCTTGAAGACCTATTCATGAGTGAATATGCGGCCTCGAAATGAACGGTGCGCTGAGCGGTTTTGGGGGTTCGCTTCGCCTGGCGCTGCGGCGTGATCGGGCGCGGCTACCGCTTTGGGCGCTCGGCGTCGCTGCGTTTACCGCCTACTGTTCGCAGGCGCTGCGGCTCGCAGTGCCGAAAGAGAGTGACCTTGCGGCGATGGCCAGCCTGATGTCTGGCCCCGCCGGAGTTGTGCTTGTTGGCCCGGGCTATGGCTTCGAGCAGCCGTCGCACGCGGCCGTGTTTGCCGGGGGTTACGGCCTGTACGTTGCTCTGCTTGCCGCGTGCATGAGCATACTGCTGGTGCTGCGCCACACCCGGGCCGAAGAAGAGAGCGAGCGCCTTGAGCTGCTGCGTGCGCTTCCTCTCGCGAGGTCAACGCCACAAGCGGTCGCGCTGTTGCTGCTGCTCATCACCAATGTCACTGTGGCCCTGCTGAGCTGGGCGATCCTCGTGACGACTTTTGACCCGTGGTCGTCGTTGCTGTTCGCGTGCGGTGTTGCGATGGTGGGGTTCGTGTTTGGAACCGCTGCGCTCGTGACCGCCCAGCTTTCGGCGCACGGTCGAACCGCGGGTGGCGGGGCGTTTCTTGCGCTCGGGGCCGCGTTCGCGGTGCGCGGCGTCGGCGATGTGCTCGGCTTCGCGCATCAAACCGCTGAAGCGAAGGGTAGCTGGCTATCGTGGTTCTCGCCCCTCGCCTGGGCGCAGCAGACCCGGGTGTTTGTTGCCGACCGCTGGTGGCCGCTCGCCCTTGGCCTCGTCACAGCAGCCATACTCGTTGCCGTTGCGTCAGCTCTGCAATCGCGTCGTGATCTCGGCGCGGGGATCATCCCGCCGCGCGAGAGTCGGGCGTCTGCGGGTGCGTTGCTTGCCGGGCCATTCGGCCTCGCGTTGCGAGTGCAGCGCGGCAGCGTGATCGGTTGGGTGGTCGCAGCTTTGCTCACCGGAGTCTCGTTTGGTGCCCTCGCGAAAGAGGTGGGCGACTCACTCGGCAAAGCGAACGATCCGCTCATCGTTGCCGCACTTGGGGGCGATCCGTCGCGGCTCGTTGACGGCTATCTTGCGGTTTGCCTGCTCTTCGGGGTGGTGCTCGCGGGGTGTTTCGTGATTCTTTCGGTGCAGCGGCTTGCGGCAGACGAGGCCTCGGGGCGTGCTGAGGCAGTGCTTGCGCTACCTCTCGGGCGGGTGCGCTGGGGGTTGTCGACCCTCGTGGTCGCGCTTGGCGGGGGAGCGTTGATCCTCGTAACTACCGGTGCCGCAACTGGCGCCGCGACTGCGGTGGCAGTGAACGACGCCAGCCAGACCCTGCGCCTCACGCTTGCCGGCTTTGCCTATGTGCCGGCGGTTGCTGTTGTGGCGGGCATCGCGTTTCTCGGTTACGCGCTGCGCCCGGGGCTGGTCGGAGTCAGTTGGGCGGTGCTCGGCTACGGTCTCTTCGCGAGCATGCTGGGCGGTATGTTGAAGCTGCCAGACGCCGCACAGTGGTTCTCGGTGTTTCATCATGCGGGGCAGCCGCCGTTCATCGAGCCGAACGCTGGGTCGCTCGTGGGGCTGAGCGCCGTTGCGATCGCGCTGATCTCGCTTGGCTGCCTGCAGTTGCGCCGACGCGATCTGCGAGCCGGCTAGACTGCGACGCTGGTGCTGCCGGTGCCTTCGCGGTCTCTGATGAGAAAGCCAAAGCCAAAGCCGAAGGCGATGAAGAACATCAGCACTCCGTAGACCGCAGCGGGCAGGCTGAGTTCAACCGACCCGAGCACGCTCTGTGCAATAACGATCGCGAGCGTCGCATTGTGAATGCCGATCTCAAACGAGGCGGCGACCGACTGCTTGCGGTCAACCTTTGCGAGCCGGGGTACGACGTAGCCGACCGTGAGGCTGAGCACGCAGAAGAGCACGGTGATGAGCGCCAGCGTGCCAAAGTTATCGATGAGCAGCTTCCAGTTCTGTGCCACGGCACCGGCGATGACGATGACGAGGATCAGCACCGAAGCGATGCGCACCGGCTTATCCATTTTGGTCGCAAAGCCAGCGCTCACCCTTCTGATGATCATGCCGATGATCACCGGCAGCAGCACAATTGCGAACACCTCGAGAGCTTTTGACCACTGCAGTCCGAGGCGATCCTCGAACGGATCAAAGTAGGCGATTGAGAGGTTGGTGATGACCGGTAGCGTGATGACCGCGATCACCGAGTTCACTGCGGTGAGCGAAATATTGAGTGCAACGTCTCCGCGAAACAGGTGGCTGTAGAGATTTGCCGTGGTGCCGCCTGGCGACGCCGCGAGCATCATCATGCCGACCGCGAGTACCGGCGGTAGATTGAACAGCAGCACGAGCCCGAAGCAGAGCGCTGGCAAGATGAGAAGCTGGCAGAGCAGTGCGATGAAGACCGCGCGGGGGTGCCGAAGCACGCGCGCGAAATCACCGACGGTAAGGCTGAGGCCGAGGCCGAGCATGATGATGCCGAGGGCCACGGGCAGTGCAATGGTGGTCAACGCTGACATGTGGCCGATGCTAGCAGGGGAGCGAGGCCCCGTGGGGGCGAAGAATCTGCTAGAGTTGACTCTTGGCTTGCGTGTGGAGCGATCCACACCCCTTGAGCGGTGCCCTCTCTCACTGCCCAAGATCATCCGAAATAGCTTCAACACGAAGGACACCACCCAAGTGGCAAACATTAAGTCGCAGCTTAAGCGCATCAAGACCAACCAGAAGGCTACCGAGCGCAACCGTGCGTACAAGAGCGAGCTGCGCACCGTCGTGCGTGCAGCACGCGCGGCCATCGCGGCTGGCGACAAGGCTGTTGCAGAGCAGAAGGTGCAGCTCGCATCGAAGAAGCTTGACAAGGCTGTCTCGAAGGGCGTCATTCACAAGAACCAGGCAGCTAACCGCAAGTCGAAGCTTGCAGTGAAGGTTGCCGCGCTCTAATCGCGATCAGTTTCGCAAAAGCCCTCGCTCCATTCGGAGCGGGGGCTTTTGTCTGAGAGAATGGCTTTCATATGTCTCCTCGCAGCGTGAACCCACCAGCCCCGGCCGCAACCGACCCAGGGCAGATTCGTAATTTCTGCATCATCGCGCACATCGACCACGGCAAATCGACCCTGGCCGACCGCATGCTGCAGATTACCGGCACGGTCTCTGACCGCGACATGCGCGCGCAGTACCTCGACAACATGGATATCGAGCGCGAGCGCGGCATCACCATCAAGTCGCAGGCAGTGCGCATGCATTGGGATCTGGCAGACCCAGAGACCGGCAAGCCCCGCAGCTTTGCACTGAACATGATCGACACGCCCGGTCACGTTGACTTCTCGTACGAGGTGTCGCGTTCGCTCGCCGCGTGCGAGGGCGCGATTTTGCTCGTTGACGCGGCGCAGGGCATCGAGGCCCAAACGCTCGCGAACCTCTATCTTGCGATGGAGAACGACCTTGAGATCATTCCCGTGCTCAACAAGATCGACCTGCCTGCGGCAGACCCCGAGCGTGTGGCACAAGAGATTGCTGACCTCATCGGCGGCGACCCCGACGACATTCTGAAGGTCTCAGGCAAGACCGGCATGGGCGTCGAAGAGCTGCTCAATCGCGTGGTTGAACGGGTGCCCGCACCGGTCGGTGACGCAAGTGCGCCCGCTCGCGCGATGATCTTCGACTCGGTCTACGACCCGTACCGCGGCGTGGTGACCTACGT
>JAIUOH010000030.1 GCA_020161315.1 Actinomycetota bacterium
TCACCGCACCCCTGCGAGCGCCTGCGTCAACCTGTGCGCGTGCTCGAGCAGCAGGCGGCCAAGTTCGGGCTGGCGCTCGGGCGAGAACCGCGGCTCGATGCCGGTAAGGCTGAGCGCCCACGCCGGGGCGCCAGACCGGTCGAACACCGCGGCTCCCATGCCCCAGCTGCCCTCGACGACGAGGCCGGGGTTGACCGCGTACCCGCGCGCTCGGGTCTCGGCGATGCGCTCTCGCACCGCCAACTCAGCGTGCGCCGCCCCGTGCTCGTGGTCGAGCGGGTGGTCGCGCAGGTACGCGTCGACCTGGTCGCCAGGCATAAATGAAAGGATCGCAATGCCTGCCGACGCCACCCCCAGCGGAAACCGCTTGCCCTCATAGAGCACAAACGAACGAATCGGAAAGCTGCCGTCGCGTCGCAGCAGACATACGGTCTCGGTGCCACGTTTTGCCGAGAGAAAGGCGCTCTCGCCCGTGGCGTCTGCGAGGGCTGCGACGTGCTCGCGCGCGAGCTCTGAGATGTCGTAGCGTTCTGCCGCGACCGCACCCATGAGGTAGAGCTCGGGGCCAAGCAGCCACGCGCCGCTCGCCTGATCACGGTCGACAAAACCCTGAGTGGTGAGCGAGCTGAGCAGGCGATGCGCGGTGGGTCGCGTGATGCCCGCCTGCCTCGCGAGCTCGCTCGTACCAGCGCCCTCTGGCATGCACCCGCTAAGTGCGCGTAAGAGCGACGCGATTCGCCCAACGACCTGGGCGCCCGAGGTGGGATCCTTTGCGTTCATAATATGAACAATACCTCGCTTGGCGATCATGAAGCGAGCAATGCTCGGCATAATCCCCGTAAAAATTGCTTGCAATCATTAGTCAGCAATACGCTCGAACCTGAACGAGAGTGTTGCTCGCATCATGGACGATGCGGGTCAATATTTAAGGAGGCGGTGGTGGCATCAAAACTTTATGACAGTGCTGCAGACGCGCTCGCCGGGGTCGTGCAAGACGGCATGACGATCGCGGTTGGCGGCTTCGGGCTCAGCGGCAACCCGACCAACCTGATTCGGGCCTTGCGCGACAGCGGCGCGAAAAACCTGACGATCGTGTCAAACAACATGGGCGTCGACGGCAAGGGGCTAGGCCTGCTGCTCGAGAACCAGCAGGTGTCGAAAGTGCTCGCCTCGTATGTCGGCGAGAACAAGCTGTTTGCCGAGCAGTACCTCGACGGCACGCTCGATGTCGAGTTCGTGCCACAGGGCACGCTCGCCGAGCGCATGCGCGCAGGTGGCGCCGGTATTCCCGCGTTCTTCACCCCGACCGGGGTTGGCACGCCGATCGCCGAGGGCAAAGAAGAGGCTGTGTTCGACGGTAAGCGGGCCATTCTCGAGCGTGGCATCGTGGCTGACCTCGCCCTCGTGCGCGCGCACACGGGTGACCGCGAGGGCAACCTGCGCTACCGGCTCACCTCGCGCAACTTCAACCCGCTCGCCGCCATGTGCGGTCGAGTGACCCTGGCCGAGGTCGAGCACCTCAGCGACGACTACCTCGACCCCGAGCGCATCGATACGCCAGGTGTGTTTGTGCAGCGCATCGTGCAGTGCGAAGACGTGACCAAAGAGATTGAGCAACGGACTACCCGGGTGAGGCAGGCATAGCCATGTGGAGCAGAGACGAGATGGCGGCGATCGCAGCCTCAGAGCTCGAAGACGGCCAGTACGTGAATCTCGGCATCGGTATTCCGACGCTCGTGGCGAACCACCTGCCAGCGGGCATCACGGTGAAGCTGCAGAGCGAGAACGGCATTCTCGGCATGGGTCAGTTTCCGTTCGAGGGCGAAGAAGACGCCGACCTTATCAACGCTGGCAAGCAGACGGTGACGCTCGTGCCGGGCGCTTCGATCTTCGACTCGGCGACGTCGTTCGGCATGATTCGTGGCGGCCACGTGCAGACCGCGATTCTCGGTGCAATGGAGGTTGCAGGCAACGGCGACCTCGCCAACTGGACGATTCCGGGCAAGCTCGTCAAAGGCATGGGCGGCGCGATGGACCTCGTCGCGGGCACCCCGCGTGTCATCGTGCTGACCGATCACGTCGCAAAAGACGGAAGCCCGAAGATCGTCGCCGAGTGCTCCCTGCCGCTCACCGGCGCGGGTGTTGTGAACCGCATCATCAGTGATCGCGCGGTCTTCGACGTGGTCGATGGCGCACTAATTTTGAAGAGGATCGCGCCCGGCCACGATCTCGAGGAGATCCGTGCCGCGACTGGCGCAACATTTACCGCAGATCTTGAGGAGGATCGCTCATGACCGCATACATCGCGGGATACGCCCGCACCCCGTTCGTGAAGTTCACTGGTCAGTTTGCTGCGCAGCCGGCCACAGTGCTCGGTGCGCACGCGGTGCAGGCGGCGCTCGGTCGCGCTGGCGTTTCGCCCGATCAGGTCGACCAGGTGGTTGCGGGCCAGGTGCTGCAGGGCGGCGCTGGGCAAAACCCCGCGCGCCAGACCGCGGTTGGTGCCGGGATTCCCATGAACGTGCCCGCGCAGACAATTAACGTGGTGTGCCTTTCGGGCACCGAGGCTGTGTCGCAGGCGGCTCGCCTCGTGAACTCGGGCGAGGCCGATGTGGTTGTCGCAGTCGGCCAGGAGTCGATGTCGCTTGCGCCGCACGTGATGTCGATGCGTGCCGGTACTAAATACGGGCCCGCGACGTTCATCGACACCGTTGACCACGACGGGCTCACCGACGCGTTCGATCGCATCGCGATGGGTTCGCTCACCGAAAGCGGCAACACCCCGCTCGCGCTGACGCGCGAGGCGCAAGACGCCTTCGCGGCGGAGTCACACCAGCGCGCCGCAGCGTCGGCTGAGTTCTTGGCGGGCGAGATCGCACCGTTCACTGTGACCTCGCGTCGCGGCGACACTGTGGTGTCAGTAGATGATGGCGTGCGCGCAGATACGACCGCCGAGGGACTTTCCGCGTTGCGCCCAGCCTTCGCGAAAGACGGCACGATCACCGCGGGCAACGCATCGCAGATCACCGACGGCGCCGCCGCACTCGTGATCGTGAGTGCCGCCGCAGTTGAGAAGCTCGGCCTCACGCCCATCGCGAGCATCGAGGCCACGGCGTTCGTTGCCGGCCCCGACACACAGCTGCACTCGCAGCCCTCGAACGCGATCGCTGCGGCACTCGCGAAGCTCGACGGGGTGGTCGCGAGTGACCTCGCCGCGGTCGAGATCAATGAGGCGTTTGCCGCCGTCGGTCTGCAGTCGACGAAAGAGCTGGGCGTTGATCCCGCGCGCGTAAACGTGCATGGTGGCGCAATTGCGCTCGGCCATCCGATCGGCGCCTCAGGTGCGCGCATCGTGGGTACGCTCGCGCGCCAGCTCGCCGAGGCCGGTAGCGGTTCGCTCGGTGCGGTCGGGATCTGCGGCGGCGGTGGCCAGGGCAGCGCGGTGGTGCTGAAGGCGGTCTAGCCCCGGCGGGTACTCCGCTGGGCTCGCGGGGCGGAGCGGGCTTAGGCGCCGTTCAAGCCTGCGAGGCGGTCGATTGCGGTGCGCAGCGTGTCTTCGCGCTTCACGAAGGTGAACCGCACCCAGTTTGCGAGCGCATGGGCGGTGGGCGATCCCGCGCGACAAAACGCGCTGAGCGGCACGCAGGCGACCCCGATCGCGCCCGGCAGCCAGCGCGCAAACGCGGCCCCGTCAGCGACCTCGGCAGAGAGAAACGGCGACGCATCGGCGCACACGAAGTAGGTGCCGTCTGGGCGCACGGTCTTGAAGCCCGCCGCGGCGAGTCCGTCCATCAGCAGGCCACGCCGGTACGAGAGGGTGTCGCGCAGCGCGTTGATGTCGGCGTCGCCGCCAGCCTTTCCCGTGCCGAGTGCTCGCGCGATCGCCCGCTGAAACGGCGCCCCGCTCGTGAAGGTGAGAAACTGCTTCACCGCGAGCAGCGCGTCGATGAGCGGTGCGGGGCCGGCGACCCAGCCGATCTTCCAACCTGTGAGCGAGAACGTCTTGCCCGACGACGAGATAGTCAGGGTGCGCTCGCGCATGCCCGGCAGGCTCGCGATGGGCACGTGGCGGGCTCCGTCGAACACGAGATGCTCGTAGACCTCGTCGGTCACCACGATCGCATCGACGGCGCGCGCGGCAGCGGCGACTGCCTCGAGCTCGGCAAGATTGAGCACCGTGCCGGTTGGGTTGTGCGGGGTATTGACGAGGATCACCCGTGTGCGCGGCCCGACCGCCTGGCGAAGGGCGTCGGCATCGAGGCGAAACCCGCCGCCGTGGGGCACGAGCGGCACCGTGACGTGCGTCGCCCCGGCCATCGCAATGCAGGCTGCGTGCGAGTCGTAGAAGGGTTCGAGCGTCACGACCTCGTCGCCGGGGCCCGCGAGTGCGAGCAGAGCAGCGGCGATTGCCTCGGTTGCGCCCGTGGTGACGAGTACCTCGCTCTCAGGGTCGAGCGTGAGGCCGTAGTGCCGAGCCTGATGAGCCGCGATTGCTTGCCGCAGATCGAGTGATCCGCGGCCGGGGGCGTACTGATTGACGCCGGCGCGGATCGCCTCGATGGCAGCCTCGCGGATCCACTCGGGGCCGTCTTCGTCGGGAAACCCCTGGCCGAGGTTTGCCGAGTTCGTCTGCGCCGCGAGTGCGCTCATCTCGGTAAAAATCGTCGGTTTCGGGTTGCCGGCACCATCAAGCAGCCCGCAAGCCGCAGCCACATCACGCCATCGTTCAGTCACGTTCTCAGCTTAGAGCCTGCCTAAGGGCTCTAACATTCTCGACATGAGCGATCCTGCGGCAGCGAGCGAAGACGATCTGTCGCGCGCGCAGAGGATCGCCAAGCCTTTTGCGCGCTTCATGAAGAAGTGGCGGGCGATCATTGAGCGCCGGCCGTGGCTCAATGTGCTTTACAAGGTGATCGTGACAGTGCTCGGCGTGCTCGTCACGGTAATCGGCGTCATACTGATTCCGCTGCCCGGCCCCGGCTGGCTCATTGTGTTTCTCGGCATGACGATTCTCGGCAGCGAGTATCACTGGGCGCGTCGGCTGACCGGTTGGCTGCGCATGCAACTCGCGAGGTTCTGGGAGCGGTGGCGAGCATGGCGGGCGGCGCGGGCCGAGCGGGCCGAGCGGGCAGCACAGTCGGAGTAGCAGGCGCGGCGTTGCGGGTGGTGGCCGCTGCGGTTGCGGCTTCAGCCTCAGCCTCGGCCTCGGCTGAGCGTGCCGAATGAAAGAGCCCGCCTGCCGAAGCAGACGGGCTCTTTCGTGAGATTGTTCGGTTACTTCACCATTTGCAGGTTGAACATGAACGGGTCAGCAGGCTGGCCGGTGCGGTAGGCCTCTTCGACCTTCACCGCGGCGAGAATGTGCAGCACGAGGCCGCCGGCCCATGCCACGAAGGTGAGCAGACCGCCGATGAACCCGATGTACGGAATGAACATCAGGATGAACGACAGAATCTGCGCGGCGATCATCGCGAAGGTGCGCACCAGCGAGAAGTTCAGGTTGGCGGCGTCGAGCTGACGCAGGCGAGCATCGCCCTTGTCTTTGTTGACCAAGAAGAAGATCAGCGCGGGTACCCAGGCGAAGAACACCGAGAGCCAGAAGTTCAGCTGCAGGTTGCCAGCGGGGTTCGCTGCGGGTTGTGCGTAACCGCCGGGCTGCTGGTAGCCGCCGGCAGGGGGTGCCTGATATGCGCCAGCGGGAGGCTGCTGGTACGCGCCGGCAGGCGGTGCCTCGTAGCTCGGCGCTGCGGGGGCAGCGGGAGCGGTGTACTGCGGAGCAGCAGGTGCGGCTTGCTCTGGCTGCTGGGGAGCGATTGGCGGTTCAGGCTGAACCGGCTGCTCGCCGTTCGCCTCAGGGGGCAAAGTCGACATGACGACCCATTTCTCTAGTTTGCGGTCAATTGGGTTACTCAAAAAGTACCGTAGGCGAGTGAACAATGGGTAGCCCCAGGTGTTCAAGGTGCACAATCTGAGGGGAGATATATCGTGCACAAGCCACAATTGAGAAGCAGATTGCGCCGAAACCCCCATATGCGTGTGCTCGCCCGCCGAACATGACGAGGTGGGCGACAGACTCAGCCGATGGGACGGCCCTGGCTTCGACAAGCTCACCCGACGGTCCGGCTCAGGGTGTGAGCCAGGAACTAGAAGATGTCGGGGCTTGGGGTTGCCGCGTGCAGGATCGACACGTCGGCGTGGCGGTCGAAGCGGTAGCCGGTGCCGCGCACGGTGCGCACGATGTCCTGGTAGTGCGCAAGCTTCACGCGCAGGCGGCGCACGTGCACGTCGATGGTGCGCTCGTTGGGCGCCTCGTGCTCGGGGGCATCTGACCACAGCTGCTCGATCAGCTCTTCGCGGCTCACAGTGCGGCCCTCGCGCAGCACGAAGTACTGCAGCAGCTCAAACTCGCGGAACGTCAGGGGGGCAGCAATGTTGTCGAGCAGCACGCGCTTGCGTGAGAGGTCGATTGTGACGCCGCTCGCGGCGCGGTCGTCTGCTTCGGGTTCGTTCTGCTGCTTCTGACGGGCGATCGCTGCGGGGTCGCCGAGTGCGAGGCGCACCACGTCGACGTCGCGGCCACCGGTGCCCTCGGGTGCGAGTGCGACGGCTGCATAGGTGCCCGCTGCGGGTGCGAGCTGCGCGACGAGCGCCTTGATCTGGGTCACGATCTCGCCGAGCTTGGGGTCGCCAGCTGCAATCTTGTCGTCTGCGAGGCCAACGTAGAGTGCGAAGCCGCGCACCTCGGTGCCCTCTGGGACGCGGCGCTCGGTCGGCTGGGCTGCCGCGAGATCGGGGCGGGCCTCTGCAATGGTGCGGGGTGCTGCGGTGGTCGAAGCGATAGTGCGGTTTGCGGTGATGGTGGTCATGATGCTGTGCTGTCTTTCTGCGTGTGCCGCCCTGCCATGGGCAAGAGGTGCGGCGTGCGGCGCCGTGGGCCGCGTGTGCGGTGCGATCTCGCGAGATGTTCTACGTGAAACGTGAGTGTGCGGTTCGCGTGGCGCGTGCTGCGCCAGAGGAGGAGCGGGTGACCCGCTGTGCACGATCCTCGTCATTCGAAACGAAGATGCAGGCTGGTGCTCGGTCAGAGGCCGAGCGCTAGGCGTGCAAAGCTGAAGCTTTGCCTGTTCTCTCGCCTAGCTGAGGTGCATTCGACAGCACATGACACTACGGCGGCACATCATCATGCCAGCCTGCCCAAAGTTCACCTCGCGGGTGGCCTGGGGACGATTCGTGTCAGTCATGTTGCCTAGTAAAACAAAGTATTCCCGAGTGTGTCAAATTATTTCGCTATGTGACGGGGCTTGGTGGGGTGCTTGTGCGGCATTCGCTCGTCTCGACAGGCTCGACGCGCAAATACAGAAGTGCCCCGTTCATCGAGCTTGTCGAGATGAGCGGGGCACAATCTGCGGGGCCTGAGCCTCGCGAAGTTAGTCGGCGGTGCCGTAGAGGCGATCGCCCGCGTCGCCGAGGCCGGGCACGATGTAGGCGTGCTCGTTGAGCCCGTCATCGAGCGCACCGAGCACGAGTGTGACGTTGCGATCGCCGACCTGCTCGCGCACCGCGGCGATGCCCTCGGGGGTGCCGAGCACGCAGATCGCGGTGACCTCGTCAGCGCCGCGCTCAAAGAGAAACTGGATCGCCGCGGCGAGCGATCCGCCGGTCGCAAGCATCGGGTCGAGCACGAAGCACTGGCGGCCGTGCAGCTTCTCGGGCAGGCGCTCGGCGTAGCTCTCGGGCACGAGCGTCTCTTCGTTGCGCTTCATGCCGAGAAAGCCGACCTCGGCGGTCGGCACGAGCTTAACCATGCCCTCAAGCATGCCGAGGCCCGCGCGCAGAATCGGCACGATAAGCGGCGACGGCTGGCTGATGCGCACGCCCGTGGTCTTTGTGACCGGGGTCTCGATCTCGACGCTCTCGACGCGCACCTCGCGGGTCGCCTCGTAAGCAAGCAGGGTCATCAGCTCTTCGACGAGCTGCCTGAAGATAGGCGGCGGGGTGCGCTTGTCGCGCAGAACCGTAAGCTTGTGGGTGATCAGCGGGTGATCCGCTATAACAACGCGCATGGTTCAAGTTTAGAGGGTTCGCCCTCTCGTGTGCGCGGCGGCAAAGGCAGAGACAGCAAAGAAGGCGGGCAGATGGGCGGCATTCCCCCGAGCGAGGGTGATCTCGCGGCAGTGGGCGCCGCTCTGCTCGAAGCCGAGGCCGCGGCAGGCGAGGGTGAGATTCCGGTCGGGGCGCTGATCCTCGCACCCGATGGCAAGGTGATTGCGACCGGGCGCAACTCCCGGGTACACGAAAAGGATCCGACAGCGCATGCCGAGGTGAACGCGATTCGCGAGGCCGCCCGGGTGCTCGGCGATCGCGTGCTCGATGGCTGCACGCTCGTCGTGACGCTCGAACCATGCGTCATGTGCGCCGGGGTGATTCTTGCGGCGCGGGTGCCGCGCGTGGTGTTCGGTGCGTGGGATGAGAAAGCCGGCGCCGTGGGCAGCGTGTACGACCTGCTGCGCGACGGTCGGCTTCCGCACGCGGTGCCCGAGGTGATCGGGGGAGTGCGCGCCGACGAGTGCGCGGCGCTGCTCGAAGCATTCTTCAGAGCGCGGCGATAGGCGGCGGTCGTCGAACTCGCTCGCGCTCATCGAGCTTGTCGAGACGAAGCGGCCTGGTCGAGATGAGCGCTTCCCATGATCACGACAGGGGTCCCTGAGCCTGTCGAAGGGCTCGATCAGCGGGAGAACAGAAGACCCTACTTAGTCCAATCCCGGCCAGGCGCTCGAGAAACGAGTCGCGTTTCGCGCCGTTGCCGCCGAGATCGTGTAAGCGATTCGGCCCGTGATGCTCGCGGCGAGCTAGGGTGCGTCTCCCAAATCAATTCGTGCTGCGGTGCAGCCGAAGGCCGCGCTCGCTGCGTTGTCGTCGTTGGCTTCTGACGTAGTAGCGTCACCGCTTCCCGTGGCAGAACGCGATGCGTTCTGCGTGGTGCGGTCGGCGCCAGCAAAGCCTTCTTTCTCCGCCTTACGATCACGTTTTTCGGCCGCATCCTCGCCACGAACCGATTTGGGAGACGCGCCCTAGAAAAACCTAATCAATCTAAGCCAAGCATTACGATAGCGCTCGTGGTGGGCGGGGTGACGTCGGGGTCGATCCAGACGTCGGGCTCGATGTAGATGACCTTTGCCTCTGGCACAGCTGCGAGCACGCGGCGCTTCGCCTGCGCGAGAATCACCGAGACCTCTTTCATGGTGAGCTCGGCATCGATATCGACCTTGGCGCCGACCACGAGATCGTCGCCAGCGGAGGCGACCTGCAGGTTGATCACCCGGCGAATGCTTGCTCCTTCGAGCAGGCTCTCTTCGATCTTCGCTACGTCTTCGCTGTTCGCGGTCATTGCGCCCCCATGAAGTTCTGGCAGTCGGTCTTGCCTCCATCCTAGACTTGGTGCCTATGAGCGAAGCGTATGAATCACAGCCACTTCCAAGTGTTGCAATGCTGGGCGTGGGATCAATGGGCGGCGCGATTCTTGCCGGCCTGCGCGCGCCGGGTGTCGCCATTGAGGGCACAATCGCTGTGACCACTCGCTCGGCGGCGAGCGCCGAAGCCTACGCGGGCGCGACCGACGTCGTTGCCTACGCGAACGAGACTGACCCCGAGGCAAACCGCAAGGCTGTGCGCGGGGCGCGCGTGGTGATTCTCGCGGTGAAGCCGTGGATGATTGCCGACGTGCTCGCCGAGGTCTCGGCCGATCTTGCCCCCGGCACCGTGCTCGTCAGCGTTGCCGCCGGCGTCACTACCGAAAGCATGGAGCGGCTGGTGCCCGCCGATGTCGCGGTTGTGCGCGCGATGCCAAACACTCCCTCGCACGTGGGCCTCGGTGTGACCGGCGTCGCCGGTGGTGCGTCTGCGGGCGATGAGACGGTTGAGCTGGTGCGCCGCCTCTTTGAGACCGTGGGTGAGGCGATCACCGTGCGCGAGGATCAGATCAATGCCGTTGCTGCGGTCTCGGGCTCGGGCCCCGCCTACCTGTTCTTGTACGTCGAAGAGATGACCGCGGCGGCTCGCAGACTCGGTTTCGACGAGGATCAGGCCCGACTGCTTGCGCAGCAGACCGTGATCGGCGCCGCTGAGCTTCTGCGTCAGAGCGGCGAAGACCCGGCTGAGTTGCGTCGCAAGGTGACCAGCCCGAAGGGCACCACGGAGCAGGCAATCCTCGTGATGCAAGATGCAAATCTTGGCGACATTTACGACCGCGCGCTTGCCGCCAACGTGCGCCGCTCAGAAGAGCTCGCCGCAGAGGGCTAAACGCACCCGGCCTGCCAACGTGCCCTGAACCCCGCCCCCTGCGCCCCGCCTGCGCCACCCTCCCCGCCGCAAGTCGTCGCATTCTGGGGCCTCTGTGCGCTCGACACACCACTTTGCGACGACTTGCGCGGGTAAGGGCGGGGGGGGGCGGGGGAGCGGAGTGCTGTCGATTCGCTTTCCACAGCAGCGCTCAAACTCCATTGCGCATCAAAATTGTGAGTAACTGAGTTTGATGGCATCTCGTCGGCGACGATTGCCAGATGAAGGCATCACCGCTCCCTCCTCAGCTCGGCCGAGGGTTTTCTGTCGCCGAGGCAAAGTTACTCGGCGTGACCCCAGACCGGTTGCGCGCTCTCGACTTGCAGAGACCGTTTCACGGGGTTCGTGTTGTGGGTGCCGAGTTTCCTGCGCCGAGCACTCGCTTTGACGCCGCGCTCAAACATGAACTCGCGCTTATCGTGGCGCTTGGCAGGAGGCTGGTCGAGGGGCAGTTCATTGCCGGACGCAGTGCCGCACTGCTCTGGGGAGTCCCGATGCCGCATCGAAACACCCCCGAACTGCATCTAGGGGTCTTTAAGCCGTTGCGTTCACCGCGGGTGCACGGCGTAATCGGGCATGCTTTCGCTCCGGGCCGAGTCGCTCTATGTGAGACCGACGGGTTGCCAGTGCTCACGCCCGCGTACACCTTTGCGACGCTGGGACAGCTGCCATTTCTAGATCTTGTTGCGATCGGAGACTTCCTCGCCAGAAAGTATCGCCCTGGGGTGAATCGTAAGAACGTGGGGAAGCCCCCGTTGGCTACCCTCGAAGAATTGCATCGGGTGGTTGCTGACGGGCGGTGGCGGGGTGCGCCCAAGTTGCGGGAGGCTCTGGCCCTGATCCGTGAAGATTCGTGGTCACCCAAGGAATCGCTGACGCGCGTGTTGCTGGTACAGGGTGGGTTGCCCGAGCCTGAGCTGAATGTCGATCTCTTTGATAGGTCTGGCCGCTTCCTGGCCTGCGTCGACATGATGTACCGAAAGTATCGAGTGGTTGTCGAGTACAACGGCGAGCAGCATGGTGAGCGTTACGCAGAAGATGTTGAGCGCATCGAGCGGCTGCGCGCTGAGGGGTGGGCTGTGGTGATCGTCACCAAGGCGCTCGTGAATCAGCCTTGGCGGCTCGTCGCTCGCGTTGCTCAAGAGCTGCGCAAAGCGGGCTGGCCTGGATAGTTTGGCGGTCGGCGCACGTTGCCGACCGCTGCTCCATACCGCAAGTCGTCGCAAATCGGGGCCAGTGGCGTCGCGAGACCCCCATTTGCGACGACTTGCGCGGGAGTCAGCGGTCGTGGGGCGGGTCGGGTCGAGTGGGGATGGTCGGGTGGTCGGGTGGTCGGGTGGTCGGGTGGTCGGGTGGTCGGGTTGCTGAGCTGGGTGCCGTGCGCGGGCACAGAGTTGCGGCGAGGATCGACGCAACCCGCGCGAGCTAGCCGATTGTGGCGAAGCGCTCCACATCTTCAGCGGTGCCCGAGACGATGATGAGGTCGTGGGGCGACACCACGGTCTCTTGCGTCGCGTGCGTGAACGGCTGCCCCGGCGTCTTCACTCCGACGACGGTCACGCGGTAGCGGGTGCGCACCCCGCTCGTCTCGAGCGATTGGCCACGAATCGACCGCGGCGGGTACATCTTTGCGATCACGTAGTTGTCGTCGAACTGAATGAAGTCGAGCATCGAACCAGAGAGCAGGTGAGCGACGCGCTCGCCGGCCTCGCGCTCGGGGTAGATCACGTGGTTCACGCCGATGCGCTCAAGAATCTTGCCGTGCGAGAACGAGATCGCCTTCGCCCATATCTGCGGAATGCCAAGGTCGACTAGGTTGGCCGCGATCAGCACGCTCGCCTCAATCGAGGCGCCGGTCGCGACGACGGCGATCTGAAACTGCTCGGCGCCGATCTGGCGCAGGGCCTCCATCGAGCGAGCATCTGCCTGCACTGCGTGGGTGACGCGGTCGGCCCACTTCTGCACGAGCTGCATGTCGGTGTCGACCACGAGCACCTCGCGGTCTTGTCTGTCGAGTTGACCGGCGGTCGCGGCACCGAAGCGCCCGAGCCCGATGACGATGACGGGCGCGTCACTGCGAATATCAACCATTGATCTTCCCTTCCCAGAGCACCGGCTGGGGTGCGGCGTTGCGGTCGGCGTGAGTATTAACCAACGATCGGCCTTTCCTCTGGCAGGCTAAACATGCGCCTGCGGCTGGTGGCCGCGATCGCCGCGGCCAGGGTGACGGTGCCGACGCGGCCAGCCCACATGGTGGCAGACAGCACGTATTTTCCGGAGTCGGGCAGCGCCTCTGAGAGCCCGGTAGACAGGCCGCAGGTGCCGAACGCAGAGATCACCTCGAAGAGCACCACGTCGAGCGGCAGCTTCGTGATGTGCAGAATTGTGACGGTCGAGACCGCAACGATCGTCGCGCCCCAGATCACAATCGACACGGCAAGCCTGATGACCTCGTTCGGAATGCTCCGCTCGAAGACCTGCACGTTCTGGTAACCGCGAGCCTCGGCGTAGGCGGCAAGAAACAGCACCGCGATCGTGGTGACCTTGATGCCGCCAGCTGTTGACGCCGATCCACCGCCAACGAACATGAGCATGTCCATGACGAGCATGGTCGAGCCGTTCATTTCGCTGGGGTCGATGATGCCGAGGCCACCCGAGCGCGTCATGACAGACATGTAGCCCGACTGCATCAGGGTTTGCCAGAAGTTTTGGTGCCCGAAGGTGCCGGGGTTGTCGGCTTCGAGTGCGCCGATCGCAAGCCAGCCGAGGATCACGAAAGCGATTGTCGTGGTGAGGGTGAGCTTCGCGTGCAGGCCGATGCGCTTATGCGTGTGCCAGCCGCGGCCGATCACGAAGCGGTAGAGGGCGAAGATGACAGGAAAGCCGATGCTGCCGAGAAACACACCGAGTGCGAGCACCACGAGCAGGTAGGTGTCGGTCGCGTAGGGCAGCAGGCCCTCGGGCATAGGCACGAAGCCGGTGTTCGTGAACGCCGACGCTGCGAGGTAGAAGCCGTACCAGAGCGATTCGCCGAAGCTGTAGCCCGACGCGAAGAGGCGTGGGGCGAGGAGCAGCGTGAGCACTGCCTCGATCACCAGCAGGCTGATCGCGACCGCAGCGAGCAGGCCGCCCATCTCGCCGAGGCCGACCGCCTGGCTTTCGCTCGATCCCTTTGAATTGCGAGCCGGGTTGGTGTCGCTCGCTGCGAGTAGGCGGGTGCGCAACCCGAGCCGCCTCGTGACGGTCGCCCCGAGAATGCTCGCGAGCGTGAGCACGCCGATGCCGCCGATCTGCAGGCCCGTGAGAATCACCAGATCACCAAACAGCGACCAGTGCGCTGCCATGTTGACGGTGCTGAGGCCGGTCACACAGATGGCCGAGACCGCGGTGAAGAGTGAGTCGGCGAGCGGGGTCATCTCGCCGCTTCGGGTTGCGATGGGCAGCGAAAGCAGCGCTGTCCAGACGAGGATCAGCCCGGTGAAGACGAGCAGCGCGAAGCGTGCGGGCGACGATTGAATGAGCGAGTGCAGCCAGGTCTTCTGCGACTTAGAAGCCGTAGAGCGCCGAGACGCGGGCAGTGCCCTCACTGTTTCTTCTCTCTGGTGGGAGTTCGATCGAAGCGACGAGCAGCCGTGGTGCGCCGCTCATAAACTGTCATGCTACTCCTCACGCGGCGACCTTGTGTTGCAGATCGATCGCAGTCTCGTCGGCAGTGCCTGTCAGCCGCATGCGGCGTGAGGTGCTGCCTTTGTGTAGCTTTCGCGCACACGCTGCGATTTGCTGGACTAATCTTGAAGCTATGCCAGATATTTTCGGGGTGATCTCAGACGCCACCCGACGCGACATTTTGCAGGTGCTGCTCGAGCGGCACAAGCAAGATGGCGAGATCAGCGTCTCTGAGATCGTTGCTCAGCTTGAGTTGAGCCAGCCGACGGTATCGAAGCACCTGAAAGTGTTGCGCGAGGCCGAGCTCGTCACCGTGCGTGAAGAGGGCCAGCATCGCTTCTACGCGCTTGACCCTGAGCCGCTCGAGATGGTCGAAGACTACGTGATTCCCTTTCTCTCGGTTGGCTTTGATACCGAGGTGACTGTTGAGTATCGCTCGGAGTCGGGCGAGCTGCTGCCCGACCCAGAGGCGCCGCTCGGCGACGACGAAGTGCTGCCCGAAGAGCTCGCGACGGCGGCCGAAAACCTTGGTCGTGCGGTGGCAAATGCCGAGCACCGGGTCAAGGAGCTCGTCGCGCGTTTTCGCTTGCGCGCATAACGTTGTAAGATTGGTGTTTTGTGGGCCACACACCGCGCGGCCCTGAGATTTTGTGAGGTAACCGTGGGTTCAGTTATTAAGAAGCGCCGTAAGCGTATGTCGAAGAAGAAGCACCGCAAGCTGCTTCGTAAGACGCGTCACCAGCGCCGTAACAAGAAGTAATTCGCTTCAGCAAATTACGAGAGCGTCGTGCCCGGTTGGGTGCGGCGCTTTTTGTTTGCCCGAAACGGGGCGCTGCCGGTCGGGGCTTGAGGTGTGGGGCCTGCGGCCTCGTTACTCGGAAGTGGGCGTGAGCAGGTGCAGGCGTTCGCCGACCGAGTTGAAGATGCTGATGACTTCGCAGGGGCGCGAGCCCGCCGCGCGCATGCGATGCGGTGTCGAGGTGTCAAACTCGGCGGCCTCGCCGCGCTCGAGCGTGAGCTCTTGCTCGCCGAGGGTCAGCGCGAGTTTGCCCGAGAGTACGTAGAGCCACTCGTGCCCATCGTGGCTCTGCGGCTCGCGCGACGGCGCGTCGGGGTGGTAGACGATCTTGAAGGCCCGTACCTCTGAGGCTTCACGGGTGAGTGGCGCGATCGTCATGCCATCGCGTTGGATCGCCGTGCGACGCACCCTTGGATCCTCAGCGGGCAGCGCCAGCAGATCATCGACCCGAATGCCGAGCTGCCGGGTCAGTGGCAGCAGCAGCTCAAGGCTGGCCTGGCGCTTACCCGACTCGAGGCGCGACAGCGTGCTGACCGACATGCCCGCGCGGCTCGCGAGCCCTTCTAGCGTCCAGCCACGGTCTTGTCTCGCTGCGCGCAGGCGCGGCCCGAGCTGCTGAAGTTCTTGCATGTGCGGGATCCTCGCCTCTGAAGTGTATCGCTCGAAACTTGCCAATACTGCAAATCTACTTGCCAGTATCGCATGTTGCCGTGAACCATGGAAGCATGACCAACGAAAACTGGGACGCAATCATCATCGGCGCGAGCGCTGCAGGCCTGAGTGCTGCGCAGGCGCTGGGCCGTTCGCTGCGGCGCACCCTCGTGATTGACTCGGGGCTGCCTCGCAACCGCTTTGCCGACCACATGCACAATGTGCTCGGCCACGACGGCAGGCTGCCGGCCGAGCTCGTAGCGATGGGCAAGGCTGAGGTGGCGCGCTATGGCGTCGAGTTTCGCGAGGCTGTGGTTGCGGCGGTGCGTGACGCGGGCGCGCTGCTCGAGGTGCAGCTTGAGGGCGGGGAGACGCTGCGGGCGCGGGGGCTGATTCTCGCGACGGGCGTGAGCGACGAACTGCCTGCAGTGCTGGGCCTCGCCGGGCACTGGGGCAGCAGCGTGCTGCACTGCCCCTACTGCCACGGCTGGGAGGTGCGCGGTCAGCGGCTCGGCGTGATTGCCACCTCGCCGATGAGTCTGCATCAGCTGAAACTGGTGCGCCAGCTCAGCGAGCACGTGGTCGCGTTCACGAGCGAGCTTGGCCCGGTCGATGCCGCGATCGAAGCCAAGCTGCGTGCGCGCGACATCGAGCTGATCTCTGATCGCGTCGAGCAGGTGCTCAGCGACGACGACGGCAGCCTGAGAGGCCTGCGCACGGCGAAGGGGCAAGAGGTGATGCTCGACGCGATCTTCACGGCAAGCACGCCGAGACCGCGCGACGAGATGCTCGCGGGTCTCGTGCTTGATCGCAGCGCTGGCCCGCAAGCTCAAGTGCTCACCGTCGACGCGACGGGCAGCACGAGCCATCCGCGGGTGTGGGCGGCGGGCAACGTCGTGGTGCCCGCCGCCGCGGTGCCGCAGGCGATGGCGGCCGGGGCGATCGCCGGTGCGGCGCTGAACCTCGCCCTCGTCGAGGAAGATTTCGACCTGGCGGTGCGGTAGCGTGCGCTCTAGAGAATTCGGGTCAGAAAAGCACGGTGTATTGGCCCGCCAACTATGCGATTTTGACCCGAATTTTCAGGGGTCAGAGGTCAGGGGTCAGGGGTCGTGAGGGTAGCGCGTTTTTCGGTTGCAGTTTTGTTGAGGGGAGAGTTGAGATGAATTACGACGAGGATCCCGCGGCGTTCTGGGAGCAGCGCTATGCGGGGCAGGCGGCCGTCTGGTCGGGGAGCGTGAACGCGACGCTCGCCTCTGCGACCCGCGATCTTCTGCCCGGCCGCTCACTCGATCTCGGCTGCGGCGAGGGCGGTGATGTGCTGTGGCTTGCCGAGCGCGGGTGGCGCGCGACGGGTATCGATCTCTCGGAGACTGCGATCGGCCGAGCGCGGACATGCGCTGACGAGCTCGGGCTTGCGGCGGAGTTTGTCGCCGCCGATCTTGCTGACTGGGCCCAGCCGGGTGAGCTGATCGACGGTGGCGACGCGCCATACGACCTGATCACGGCGAGCTTTCTGCAGTCGCCCGTCGAGCTGCCTCGCGAACGCATCTTGCGGGCTGCGCTCGCTCGGCTTGCGCCGGGTGGGCGGCTCGTGCTGGTGTCGCACGCGGCCCCGCCGCCGTGGGCGGGGCCAGGGCATGCCGCGGGCGAGGCGCACTCGGGAGACGCGCATGAGCACCGCCTGCGCGGCCCGCACTTCATTACGCCGGCAGATGAGCTTGCGGAGCTCGGCGTGTTGCCTGATGAACTTAAGGTGCTGATTGCCGAGGTGCGTCAGCGTGAGGTGACGGACCCGCAGGGCTCGCCCGCGCTGATCGACGACTCGCTTGTGATCGTGCAGCGGGATCGACCAGACGGGGCGCGCGTCTAGACTGGAGCGGTGCCAAGAACCGTCGCGATCACACTGCTGTCGAAGCCAGGGTGTCACCTCTGCGATGACGCTCGCGACGTGATCGAGCGGGTGCGATCCTCGCTCGAAAAAAATGGCATCGAAACCACGTTCAACGAGCTCGATATCTTGCAAGACGTAACGCTTGCGAGGCTGCACGCCGAAGAGATTCCGGTAGTGCTGCTCGACGGTCGGCGCCACGCGATCTGGCGGGTTGACGAGGATCGCCTGACCGCCGCCATCGAGAAGGCCGCACGGCGACCGAAACTGTTTTCACGATAGCCAGAGCACCCCTGCGAAGAAGGATGAAGAAATGACCCTGCGCCACATTGTTTCCTGGAAGCTCAACGGCGAGACCCGTGAGCAGCGCGACGCGCAGGCGGCTCAGGCCGTCGCGCTGATCGAGCCACTGCGTGACAGCGTTTCAACCGTGCGTGCGCTCAGCATGCACCGCAACGAACTGTTCGACGGCGCGAACTACGATCTGACCCTCATCGTTGATTTTGAAGATGAAGCGGGCCTCGAGTTCTACGCCAAGCACCCAGAGCACCAGCCGGCGCTGCAGTTCATGCCGACGATCGCGGCCGCGCGTGTGGCGGTCGACTTCACGGTCTGAAGTCGGTGGCGTGGGCTAGTTTGCGGAGCGCTCTCGCTGGTACTTGCCGGAGTGTGTAAGGTCGGCAGCTTTTCTCAGTAGTGCTGAGATCGCTACCTACTTATGGGTCGGCGTATGCTCCTGCGCGTAACCGAAGTGGGCTTTGCCCGCGTGCAATCACGACAGCTCTACCCCTGGATCTTTACCAAATCGGGGCTATCGCTTTGTGTGGCGTCGGGTTTTTGGTGGCGCTACATCAGTTAGTTGCGCAAACAAAGGGGTAGTGCGGTGACTCAACAAGACACTATTGACGTACCTGAAAACGTGCCGGCCAAGACGCAATGGGGTACCAAGGCCAAAGCGATTCTTGCCGGCGGTCTCGTGCTCGGAGTAGGGGCGGCGATCACACTCGCGGCCTGGACTGACACCGAGTGGGCGACGGGTAATTTCAGCACGGGACAGTTCGGGATCGAGGGCTCGCTGGATGCCAGCACCTGGGCAAGCAACCCGACCAGCCCTGGAGCCACGCTTATGTTCTCAGCCGCGACTCCTACCGACCTCACTCCAGGTGATGTCGTGTATGAAGGGTACGCGATTCGACTTGAGCAGAACTCAACGAAGGCGGCTAGCGTTGCCATCACTCAGAGCAACGCGAGCGCCATCGCGGGCACCACGGCGGTGATCCACTCTGCAACTTCGACCGATTGTGACGCTGAGGAGTTCGATGATGGGGCCGCGATCGCAAGCTTCAACCTGAACGCGAAGGCTGACGTGCAATACGTTTGCATCCAGGTGACGGCAGGCAGTCAGGCGACGCTCTCAAAGGGTGCCACCGGTTCGTTTAGCTGGACGTTCACCGCCACCTCGGGCGCGACGCTCACCCCGTAGGCGTAGGCGTAGGCGATGCAGCGCGGCAACAGCACGGCCGCAGGGCGACACCGGCGGCAGCGACCCGGCCCGTGGTTCACACGGGCACGGGCGCTGCTCACTGGTGGGCTCGTGCTCGGCATCGGCGCGACGCTGACGCTCGCAGCCTGGACCGACACGGAACACGCGACGGGTACTTTCGCTACCAGCACGTTCGGAATCGTGGGTACAGCGACCAACGCGGCATCACCGACCGACTTCGCAGACCATGCCGCCGCACCGGGGGCCACTCTGACCTTGGGGCTGGCGGCGGGAGCAATGTCGCCGGGCACTACGGTGTACGCGCGTTTCGCAGTAAAAACTACGGCCGCGACAAACGTCACCGGGAAGGTCTCACTGAGCGCCGCGGCAAATGCGGCAGCAGGGTTGGGCCCTAGCCTTCAGTACGGGGTGAAGGTCATTCCCGCGACCAGCACATGCGATGCGACCTCTTACGGGGCTAGCTCCACAGTGATCGTGGCTGCTGGCAGCCCGCTTTCAACTGCGGGCAGCAACCCACAGGCGCTGGCTACTCTCGGCAGTGCCGCGGTGAGCTACTGTTTCGAGGTCACGCTGCCGACAGGCACCCCGAACACGGCGCAGGGCACAACGGTCACCCCCACCTGGACCTTTACTGCAGTGTCTGACTTATAGGCGGGCATAGCAAGGCTTCAGGCTTACACACGAAAGCAGCACCAATGACCACAAGCGGCAGAGCAGGCAGGGCGCTTGGCCAGGCCCTGCTCAATGTCGCTGCCCTCGGAGGGCTCGTGTGCATAGTGTTGGTGATCCTCGCATTCTTTTTCAATATCACCCTGATTATGTTTAAGACGGGCTCGATGTCGCCAACGATTCCGGCGGGCTCGCTCGCTGTCGTGCGCGAGATACCGGCGAGCGACATCAGGGTTGGCGATGTGCTCACCGTCAACCGAGAAGGCAAGCTGCCGGTCACGCACCGGGTCACCTCGATCTCAGGTAGCGGGGATGCCCGCACCATCACGATGAAGGGCGATGCGAACGACGCCGAGGATCCCTCGCCCTACACTGTGACCGAAGCCCGACGGGTGCTGCTCTCGGTGCCCGAGCTTGCGAAGGTGGTTGTCTGGTTTTCGAACCCGACCGTGCTCGGCAGCATCACGCTTGCGGCTTCGGTGCTGGTGACGTGGGCGTTTTGGCCACGGGCGTCGAAGGACGCGCCGGGTGTGCGTGAGCGAGGTAAACATCGTGGGCAGAGCCCGGGGCCGGCAGCAGAAGACACGAAGAGGATCAGCGCCGCCGCGCTCGCCGCAGTCTTGTTGGGCGGTGCAGCAGTGGCCATGCCTGTGATTCCAGATGCGTCGCAGGCGGCTATGCCCCAGCGCGCACTGAGTGCCGATAGCACTGTGGTGACGCGCGGTAGCCACCTTACCCTGACTTCGATCGGTGACGCCGAGGCGATGGCCGACATGCAGCCGGGGGTGCCTGTGCTCTGGCAGGTCGGCGTGCAGGTGAGCGCCCCTGACCCGGGCACCGTAGTGCTCTCGCTCTCTGCCGAGGGTTCGAGCGGGCTGGGGCTTGAACTTGAAATTCGCGAGTGCGCCGTGCGGTGGGTCTTAGGAACGTGCGGCAGCGGCGAAGTGCTGTTGCAATCACGGCAGCCGGCGCAGCTTGGTCCGGTGGCGCGGCCACTCAATACGATGCGATCGACCGAAGAACGTTGGGTGCTTATCTCGGCGACCGTGCCAGCGGAGGGCAGAGGCTCTGTCTCGCTCGCGCTGCGGGCCGACGGCACGAGTGATGCTGCGGTGGCGACACCCGGCACTGGTGGGGTGCTGGCCCGTACCGGTGCAAGTGTCGGCGGCGACGCGCAGAGTACGGGCGCCCTATGGCTCGGGGCGGGGGCGGTGTCTGCCGGGCTGCTGGTAGCGGGGGTCGCCCGCATCGCGAAGCGCGGGCAAAGCGAGGTGTCGGCTTGAGCGCGCGGGTCTGGCCGAGGCGCGTCGCCGCAGCTCTGGCGGCGGTGGGAGTGGTCGCTGCGCTGGTGCTGCCCGCCCCCGAGCAGACCGAAGCCGCGTGGACCGACCCCGAGTACGCGGGCGGCACCTTCACGGCGATCACGGTGCCGGCTCCCACGAAAGGAGCGGAATGTGAGATTGTAGGATCCCTGCTTAACCTCTTGAGCTCCAGCATGACGCTCACCTGGAAGATTCCAAATCAGTCGGGTTATTCATTGTCGAATGCAAGGATTAACTACACCGGGGCGACTGGTCTTGTGCCCGTGACCGACACGCTCTTGGGCTCTCAGCTAAAGACAACAGACCTCGGGAACGGTGTCTACGCAACCAAGCTCACGGGGGCGCTCTTGGGCGCGGTGCTCGGAGGGACTCGTGAGCTTTCGGTGAGTATGCAGCACCCGAGTGGATGGACCTCCACTTCGTTGAAGCTGACTGGTACCTGGCCCGCGCTTGCGCTGGGTAGCGCTACTTGCACGCTTTCGCCGCCGTAGTGCAAAAGTAGCTCGGCAGCCCTCGAAACCTGGGGGTTCGTGTCACCCATCCTTCGGGGTGGACCTCTCCCTGGGTGATCGGCACAGCGACCTCAAAGACACTCGGCACGAGCGGCAGCCGCACGTTCAACAGCTACCCCTAAGACTGCAGGCGCATTCAGGTGAAGGTTTCTGCACATGCTCTGGGGTGCTGCGAAGGGAAGAACTGTGCGAGGGGAAGCAGCGTTCAGCCCGTCACGCTCCGCTTACTAGACTGAACCGCATGACCGACGCCCGCGCGACTTCTCGATCCTCACAAGCACGCATCGTCGCGCTCGCCGATGGCGGCATCGAAACCGCGCTCGACGAACGGCTCGGCCAGAAGCTGCCCGAGTTTGCCGCATTCACCCTGCTCGACACAGAATTGGGGCGCACAGCACTCACCGAGTACTATCGTCCGTTTATCGAACTTGCTGCCGGCGCCGGGATGCCGCTCGTGCTCGATACGCCGACCTGGCGAGCGAATCCCGACTGGGGCGCAGCGCTTGGCTACAGTGCCGAGGCGCTGAGTCAGGTGAACGCGAGCGCCGCTCGGCTTGCGCGCGAGACCGCCGAACATCTTGCGCCCGATCTTGAGCTCACGGTGAGCGGATGCATCGGCCCTCGTTATGACGATGACGATGGCGATGAACACACGATGGCCCCGAGCGAGGCCGAGCGCTATCACGACGGCCAGGTGCGGGCGCTCGCCGCAGCCGGCGTCGACCGGGTGACTGCCGTCACGATGAGCGATCCCGGTGAAGCTCAGGGCATTGTGCGCGCAGCCCGTGCGGCGGGTGTTCCTGTTGCCGTATCGTTCGCAGTCGGGGCTGACGGGCTGCTGCCCGGAGGGGCCTCGCTCGGCAGGGCCATCCTTGAAACCGACGAGCTCACCGATGCGTATGCCCTGGGGTACCTCGTGAACTGCGCTCACCCCGATGAGGCTGCGCTCGGGCTGAACCAAACGCGTGCAAGCGAAGCCGAGAAACGTGCGATCAATGAGAGGATCATCGGCTTTCGGCTGAACGCCGCGCATCATGGTGCAGACGGCCCAGGCGACGCGCCCGATCGCTTTGCGCACGCGACGTTGGCGCTGCGAAGCCTCGCTCCCGGAGCCCAAGTCTTTGGCGGCTGCTGTGGCACCGACGCGCCGCACATTGCCGCAATCGCGGACGCGCTGACCGTTGAGGTCGCCTCAGCCGTCGAGTGACGCTCGAATGAAACGTGCCCCGCGGCTCGTGAGAGCCGCGGGGCACTGATCCTTTTCGGGAATTTCCTAAGGAAGCAAACGGTTCGGCCCGCGGAACAGGTACGTCGTTTCGCGAATCGAGGGCTGGTGCAGCATGAGCATCAGCACGCGGTTCAGGCCCATGCCGAAGCCACCGTGGGTGGGCACACCGTAGCGGAAGAAGTCGAGGTAGAACGACAGCTCTGCCGGGTCCATGCCCTTGGCCTTCGCCTGCTCTTCGAGCAACTCGACGCGGTGCTCGCGCTGCGCACCAGTTGAGATCTCGGTGCCGCGGTAAATCAGGTCGTAGCTCTTAGTCAGCGACGGGTCTTCGGCGTTCAGCATGTGGTAGAACGGGCGAATCGACGCCGCGTAGTCGGTCAAGAACACGAAGTCGTGGCCGTACTTCTCTCTAACGTGCGCGGCGATGCGGCGCTCGCCCTCCGGGTCCATGTCAGCGTCAGCGCGGGGCACCTCGTAACCCTCAGCCTTGACGATCTCTTTCGCCTCGGCGAGCGGAATGCGCGGGAACGGGCGCGCGGGCACCTCGATCTCGACGCCGAACAGCTTCGAGATCTCTTCGCCGTGCTTCTCTTTGACCGCGGTGAGGCCCGCGACCATGAGCTCCTCGTGCAGGTTCATGACGTCTTCGTGCGACTCGACCCAGCTCATCTCGGCGTCGATCGAGGTGAACTCGGTCGCGTGGCGCGAGGTGAACGAGGGGTCGGCGCGAAACGCCGGGCCGACCTCGAAGATGCCGCCGAAGCCGGCAGCCTGCGCCATCTGCTTGAAGAACTGGGGGCTCTGCGCGAGAAACGCCTTGCCCTCGAAGTACTCAACCTCAAACAGCTCGGCGCGCGACTCTGATGCCGACGCCATCAGCTTCGGGGTCTGAATCTCGATGAATCCGCGGTCAACCCAGACCTGGCGCAGCGCGTGCAAGAACGTGGTCTGCACGCGGAAGACCAGGTTCTGCTCGGGGCGGCGCAGATCGAGAAAGCGCCAGTCGAGGCGCACGTCGATGTTCGAATCGTCGGCAACCGGGTTCTCGGGCAGCGCCTTGGTGACGACGGTGATCTCGTCGATCTGAATCTCGACGCCGCCGAGCTTCACGCGCTCGTTGTGCTGCAGCTCGCCGGTAACAGTCACGAAGCTGCCGTGGGTCAGCTCTGAGATGGTGAGGGTGCGCGGCACGAGAATGTCGCTACGCGGGTTCTCTGGGTCGGCCTCGCGCAGCACGCCGCCGTTGACCAGCTGCACCGCTCCGCTCTCGTCGCGCAGCACGACAAACTGGACAAACTTCTGGTCGCGCACCTTCTCGACCCACCCCGATACGGTGACGGGGCCGTCTTCGCGGGCCGCGAGATCTTTGATCAACACACGCTCTAGCATCCCTCCAGTCTACTGGCGCACGGTGGGGCGTTGGCACGCGTGTTGGCGCCACCGCCAGCTCTCACCAAACTCGGTGCCGTTTACCGAACTCGGCGCCTTTGCCGTCATGAACTGGGCCGAGTTCGGTAAACGGCACCGAGTTTGCGGGTAATAGGTCGGGTATATGTGAGGGAGCGCGCGTATTGCGGACGCCCTGCTGGGCATGGCAGGGCGTTCACAGGCGCACAAACCTAGAATGTTAAGCGTGAGCGATAAACAGCTGCATTTGGTGCGCCATGGCGAGGTACATAACCCCGAGGGGGTGCTGTACGGTCGGTTGCCGGGATACCGTCTTTCGACGCTCGGTGAGCAGATGGCAGAGGCTGCAGCGCAGGAGCTCGCGGCGAGCGATCGCGCGGTGGCGAGGATCATTGCATCACCCCTCGAGCGCGCACGCCAGTCGGCGGCGCCGATCGCCGAGGCGTTCAACCTGCCAATCTCAATCGACGAGCGCATCATTGAACCGACCAACGCATTTGAGGGCACGGTCGGCCGCAGCGCGTTCAAGAATCCGCGCTACTGGCACCGCTACTTGAACCCGTTCCGCCCCAGCTGGGGTGAGCCCTACCGCAGCATTGCAACCCGCGTGCGTCAGGCCATGGACGATGCGTGGGATGCCGAGCGCGATGGCGACATCGTCATGGTGAGCCACCAGGCAGTCGTCTGGGCGGCGCACCGCGACGTCAACGGCGAACCACTGTTTCACAACCCCGCAAAGCGTCGCTGCGAGCTGTCAAGTATCACCTCGTTTGAGCGCCGCGGCGGCCGTTGGTTCGAGGTCGACTATCGCACCCCCGCAGCAGAATTGATGCAGGGATCAATCGACGTGGGGGCGGTGTGATGCGAAAGCGCGCGGCGCTCGTAGCGGCTCTGGCCCTCTCGCTTGTGCTCGCCGGTTGTTCTGGTGAGGGCAGCGGCCTCTCTGAACAGTGGAAGCAGGGCGGCGACAAAGACTACGTCGCTGGAGACGGTTCGACCACGTCATTTGCAGAAAAGGATCGCGGCAGCGCTGTTGCTTTCGCTGGCGTTACCGAGCACGGTGACCAGTTCAGTTCGGAGCAGACGCTCGGCTCGGTGACGGTTGTGAATTTTTGGTACGCGGGCTGCGCCCCGTGTCGTGCCGAGGCGCCGCAGCTTGTCGAGGTGTTTGATGAGTTTCAGGCCGCGGGCGTGCAGTTTGTTGGCGTGAACATTCGCGATCAAGAGGCGCAGGCAGTGCAGTTTGCCGAGGAGTTTGGGGTCGAGTACCCGTCGATCATGGACAGCGCGGGCAAGCGCGAGGTGCAGCGCGCATTCGCTGGCCAGGTGCCGCTGAACGCGGTGCCGACGACGCTCGTGCTCGACCGCGAGGGGCGCGTGGCGCACCGCGTGGTAGGCCAGCTCGCCGCAGCTTCGCAGCTGCGCACCCTGGTGCAAGAGACCCTCGACGAGGCATAGGTCGCACAGATGGGGCTTGAAGAAACGGTCGCCGGCGGCGGGCTGCTGCTGGCATCACTCATCGCGATGGCGGCGGGCCTCGTGTCGTTTTTGTCGCCCTGCGTGCTGCCCCTGATTCCCGGCTATCTCGCATACGTCTCTGGGATTGCCGACGTGAACGCATCTAAAGCGGCAGACCCTGCCACCGCGAAACGCGGCGAGCGCCGCCGCATGGTGCTCGGCTCGGTGCTGTTTGTGCTCGGTTTCTCGGTCGTATTCCTGCTTCTGAATATTCTTATCGGTTCGGTCGGCCTGTGGCTCTGGGACTGGCAAGATCTGATCGTTCGCGTCATGGGCGGCGCGCTTATTGCGATGGGTCTCGTCTTCATGGGGGCCTTCTCGAAGCTGCAGGGCACCACGCGTCTGAAGCTGAAGCCCCGCATCGGTTTGATCGGTGCGCCATTGCTCGGCGTTGTCTTCGCGCTCGGCTGGGCGCCTTGCATGGGGCCAACGCTCGGCGTAGTGATGTCGCTCTCGCTACAGGCTGGCTCGCTGGGCCGAGCCTCGGTGCTCGCGCTTGCCTACTGCCTCGGTCTCGGCCTGCCGTTCGTGCTCGCCGCATTCGGCTTCGGCTGGATGACTCAAACCATGACATTCTTCAAACGGCATATTCGTGCCGTCAATCTCATCGGCGGCGGCCTGCTGATTCTCATCGGCCTGCTCATGGTGACCGGAATCTGGGGTCAGATCATGTTTTCCCTGCAGGCGGTGATGGCGAACTTTGGCACGATCCTCTGATTCACACGGTAATTCACACGGTAATTCGCGCGGCAAGAAGCCAAGCGGGACGGCCGCGACAGGCCGCCCCGAAGACTACGATGACGGCACGCTCGGCGCATCGGCCGCGGTCGACGGCACCGGCAGAGTGAACTCGCCCGATCTCGGGTTCGTCGGCTATCTGCGTTGGTTCTGGCGCCAGTTGACCAGCATGCGCGTGGCGCTGATCCTCTTGCTGTTGCTTGCTGTCGCAACGATTCCGGGATCACTCGTGCCGCAGAACGGTGCCGACCCCAACGGTGTGCGCCAGTACGAGCTTGACCACCCCGACCTCTATAAGGTACTCAACGCGTTTCCGATTCAGGCCTTCGACGTCTATTCGTCGGTCTGGTTCTCGGCGATCTACCTGCTGCTGTTCGTTTCACTGATCGGCTGCGTGCTGCCACGCATCGCGCACCACTGGAAGGCGCTGCGGGGCAAGCCACCGCGCACGCCCGCGCGTCTGCAGCGCATGGCGGGTTATGCCGAGCAGCGCATTTCGAACCCGAGCGCCACCACCGAAGAGCGCGAGGCGTTCGCCGAGCGCGCGATCCTCGAGGCGCACAAATTGCTGCGCACCCAGCGCTACCGAGCCGAGATTCAGCGAGTTGAGGCGACGAAGCGCCGCAGTGCCGAGGTGTCGGTTTCTGCCGAACGCGGCTACCTGCGCGAGACCGGCAACCTGCTCTTTCACATTGCGCTCGTCGGCGTGCTGCTGAGCGTTGCCCTTGGCGGTCTTTTTAGTTTCAATGGGCAGCGCGTGCTGGTTGTGGGGGAGTCGTTCTTTAACCAGCTCATCGACTACGACTCGGCAAACTCGGGCACCTACTTCAACCCCGCGACGCTCGAGCCGTTTGCACTGACGCTCGACAAGTTCGAGGTCGACTACGTCACCGAGAAAGACAATAACGAGCAGGCGCTCGGGCAGGTCAAGGAGTATCGCGCGCACGTGACGCTCGAAACCCCCGATGGCGAGACCCGCGAAGAGATCATTCGTGTGAACCACCCGCTGCGTGTGCACGGTTCACCCGTGTATCTGATCGCCAACGGCTACGCGCCCACGGTGACCGTGCGCAACGCCGAGGGCACCGTCGTCTACAGCGAGTCGATGCCGTTTATTCCGCAAGAGGATCGCAACCTCACCTCGCTCGGCGTGATCAAGGTGCCGTTTGGTCTGACTCGTGACGGCGAGCCGACACAGCTCGGCCTGCGCGGATTCTTCTACCCGACAAAGGCCGAACTCGACACGGGCGCGTTTACCTCGGTGTTTCCCGACCTGAAGAACCCCGTGCTCACGCTCGACGTGTTCGCGGGTGATCTTGGCATTAACGCTAATGAGAGCGGCGTTGCCGTTCCGCAGTCGGTGTACAAGCTCGACACAACCAACATGGAGCAGCTCACCGGACGCGCGGTCGACAAGAAATCACTCGAGATGAGGATCGGCGACACGCTCGACCTGCCCGACGGCATGGGCACCATCAGTTTTGAGGCCGCACCGCGCTACGCATCGTTCGATGTGATGCGCAACCCCGCGCAGCAGTGGATTCTGATCTCGGCCCTCGCCGCGGTGCTTGGCCTGCTGTCATCGCTGTTTGTGCCGCGCCGCCGCATGTGGGTGAAAGCTGTGCTGACCGACGACGGCGTGCTGCTGCAGTACGCGGCACTCGCTCGCGGCGACGACCCGACGCTTGAGCGCGCGGTCGAGCAGCTGCGCGAGCTGCACCGCGAGCGGCTGTAGCGCGGCGGGGGTTATAGGCCAAAAAGAGTGGATGGAATCCCGATCTAGCCGCATGATCACGCGGCAAAACAGGGATCGTTAATGTCCGGCACGATTAACCGTGCCAAACAGCCCCCACCCCTCCCGATGCGTGCTATGCGACCTCCCCCTGGTAAAGAACGGGCGAAACACCGCCGGGAACCAACGCTGGAAATGCCAAAACTGTGGCGCATCATCGGTGCGGAAGCGGCCCGATCTGACCAGACACTTCCAGCTCGATTCGTTCCTGAAATGGGTCCTCGGGAAGGCGTCCCAACCCGAGATCACCCGCACACACACCGGCCGCACGTTCCGCCGCAATACCGCCTGGTGCTGGCGCGTCACCCCACGCCTTCCCGCCGTCACGATCCCACCGAAATACGTGATCATCGACGGCACCTACATCGGTGACTGGTGCCTACTCGTCGCGACCGACGACCAGCAGACCCCTCTCGCTTGGCAGTGGTGCGCGACCGAGTCACAGGCCGCATGGGAGGCGCTCCTGAAACAGGTCCCCGCCCCGCTGGTCGTGATCTGTGACGGCGGTACCGGGGTGCGGGCCGCCATCCGGGAGCAATGGCCCGATACCCTCACGCAACGCTGCATCTTCCACGTCTGGCTGAACCTCAGAACCCACCTCACCCTCAACCCGCGCACCCCTGCCGGGCAGTCCCTGCTTAAAATCGGGAGACGACTCCGACAGGTACAGACCACCGACGAAGCAGTCGCCTGGTTGCAGCACCTCAACGACTGGCACACCCTCTACGGGCACCTCACCCGGGAGCGCTCTTACGCGAAACGACGCCTCCCGGGAGGGCTGTGGGACTCACCCACCGGGAAGAAGTGGTGGTACACGCACGACCGGCTCAGGAAGGCGTACAACCTCCTCATAGAACTCCAACGCCGGGACCACTTGTTCACGTATTTGAAGGTCGGTGGGCCCAAGACCACGAGCCGACTCGAGGGTGGGGTGAACGCGGTCATCAAAGAAGCGCTCCGCCTACACCGGGGCATGACAATCGAGCACCAGAAACGTGCCGCCGAGTGGGTACTCATCGAACGTGCGCAGCTTCTACATACCGCCAACGAGATGATCACGGAAGCAGCGGTCACCCCACCCCAGCAACGGCGTCCACAGTTCACGGAACCAGACCCAGGACCACAGCTCTACGACACCGGGCTCAGCGCCGCTGAAGGACTCTGGACAAGGTCCGGGTGGGGCGGTAGGAGCTAGACACGCCCAACGCCATCCACTCTTTTTGGCCGGTAACCCCCGGTTCTTGAGAAATCCCGCCCGGCAACGCAAAGACCCCCTCCGCAAGGAGGGGGTCTGCCGCGGTGACGGCGGGATTTGAACCCGCGGTAGGGGGTTACCCTACACAACATTTCGAGTGTTGCACCTTCGGCCGCTCGGACACGTCACCGCCGACAAGCTTACGAGAAACCCCACTCAAATGCGAATCGAGCCACTCCGAGACAGAACTACGGCGTGTCACTCACTCTCGAATACGCCCGACACTGAGGCACTCACTGTGATCTCAGACACCGAGACCTCGGCTCCGCCCGACGCATAATCAGCGGCCATTGCTCGCATCATTGACCCACCGTGTCCGGGGCCCTGTGCCCCGTCTGAGATGCTCACCACACGCACAATCTTCTCGCCGAGCGCGTCAGCGTAATCATCGGCAACCTCGCGCGCTGCACCGACCGCCGCCTTGCGGGCCTCTCGCTCACGCACTCGCCGTGTCGCGTCGGTAAGTGCCCAGATCACGCTCGTCTCGGCTCCAGCGCTCGAGAGCTCCTCGACAAACGCACCAACCAGTGCCAGATTCGACAGCTTGACGCGAACGCTGCTCGTGGTTACGTGCTCGATGAGCACTTTCTGCCCTTTGCCCTCTTGATAGCTTTTACGCGCCCAGGTACTCGGGGCGTCGGCCGAGTACCAGGTGGCGTCGCCGCTGTCACGGAGCTGCTGCGCCCTGGCGGCGATCCAGTTGTGCAGCGCAGTAGCGTCGGCGATGCTTCGGCCGCGATCGGCAGACGCGATCGAGATGCGGGCGGTCACGGTCGCGCGCTCGGCACGGGTAAACGTCTCATGGGTTCCGGTGGCGTGTATCTGAGGCATGGCCTCACGCTACACCCGGCTACGAACAGTTAGCCCAGAAGTTCAGGCAAATGCGCTGAGACAAAGTCGAACAGCTGGCGACTCTTCGACACGACGACGCCATCCCACTCGTCTTGGGTAGTCGAACTGTCGGCAAAGTCAGACGGCACCTTAAACAGCTGTAGCGGCACTTCGAGGCGCTCACACACCACCGCATAGGCGTAGCTCTCCATGTCGACGAGCGTCGCACCGAGGGCCGAGATCGAGGCGCGCTGGGCATCGTCCTGCACAAATACGTCGCCGGTTGCGATGGTCGCGGTGTTTGGGGCAAGAGTCTGGCCGGCGGGCGTAATCTTTGGCGACGGCAGCGAGTAGTCGTGCTGCACTACCCCTGTCACCTGGTAGACGGTGTCGAGGCGCGCCTCATCGCCGATCGCCCCGGCGGTGCCAAGCACGACAACGCGCGAGATCGCCCCTGGTTCAGCCGAGAGCAGCGCCTGCGAGAGCGAGAGCGTTGCATTGATCTTGCCGACGCCGGTTACGAGGTGCGGCACCCCCGCCTCGGCAAAGCATTCGGCTTCGTCTGCATGAGCGAAAACGAGCAGCGTTGTTCCGGTCACCCGGCACCTCCTGAAGCGGCAAAGATCAATGAATGCGGTCACAAGATTGCCCGCAAACCAATCCATACTAGCAATTTCACAGAATCTCATGTATTCTTTTAGACTGAACATCGAATCAGCGCGAGCAGGCCACCGCCGGCCGCCGCGCCACTACTTCAGATTTGCTGCTCTGGCCGACCACACGGCCGCCCCGCTCGCCAGAGATTTCACCTGGCTGAGCCGGATCGCTACCCGGCATTTACTTGCCCGCAATATTCGCGATCCAGAATCGACCCGTACCGATAGTGCACAGGGTCGTGCTCACCGGCGCCCAGAGCGCCTCGAAAGGACATCATGACGAACAACATCACCAAGATTCATACCCCTTACCACGAGCTGGGCGACGGTTCGCCCCTCGTGCCCGAGTGGGCGCAGCACCGCAGCGTTTACCGCTCGGCAGGCCGCACTCTCTACCTCGTAGAGACCGACTCGCTGGCCACCGCCCACCGCGACCTCGACACCCTGTCGAACCGCGGCTGGGATGTGCGCATCGAGCGCGCTGGCAGCAACCCGACTGCAAACATTTCGCTGAGTCGCAAGGCCGCGTAACCTTCACGGCTTTTGGGGCGAGGATCGCGTAGCGTAAGTACAAACAGTACTTGCAGTGCGAGCCGGCCGCCTTGGCGGCCTGATCCTCGCCCCAACATCTCTCGGAGGGTGCGCACATGAGCGACGTCGAACTTGCCGCGGTTGAAAGTTTTCAGCTCGACCACACGAAGGTGCGGGCGCCGTATGTGCGCAAGATCGCCGTCGAGCACGGGCCGAAGGGCGACGCCATCACGAACTACGACATTCGGCTCGTGCAGCCGAATGAGGGCGAGATTCCTACCGCCGGCCTGCACACGATCGAGCATACGATCGCGGGCCTGTTGCGTACCCGCCTCGGCGGTGTCATCGACATCTCACCGTTCGGGTGCCGCACCGGTTTTCACCTGATCGTGTGGGGTGAGCCAGCACCCGCAGACGTTGCCGCCGCGATCAAGGCCTCACTCGAAGACATCGCCGAGCGCGTCACCTGGGCCGACGTGCCCGGCGTCTCTGCCGTCGAGTGCGGCAACTACCGCGACCACTCGCTACATTCGGCACGCGAGTGGTGCAGGCTGGTACTCGAGCAGGGAATCAGCGTTGACGCGTTCGACCGATCGGTGCTCGCGTAGGCACCATTGGTCTTTGGCGGGCTCGTCACTCGGTGCCCGAACTCCCAGCCCCAAACCGAACACCAAGCCCCAATCCCAGACCTGATCAAGATCCGGGTCAGAAATGGCTAGTGTGCGGGGCCTTGCACTGTGCCATTTTGACCCGAATTCGGTGACGCGGGCCGCAACACAGGCCCAGCGAGTTGCGGTTGACGCTTGAACTGGCCGGTCAGGGCTAGCGTCAGCGTGACCGCTGCCAGCACGATCCACCCGGCGACTCCGAGCGGGCTCACGAGCGCCGGGTCAAACGGCGCCTCTGCCGCGCCAACCACCAAGAACAGGCCGGCCGAAGCGTTCAACGCGCCGTGACCAACCACCGCGGGCCACACAGACCCGGTGCGCAGGCGCGCCCAACCAAATAGCACGCCCCAGGCGACACAACCGCCGACCATGAGCAGGACCCCGCTGAAGTCTGTGCGGTTGAAGTTGTAGCCGAGCAAAATAAGTGGCGCGTGCCACAGCCCCCAGATCACACCGCTGAGCAGCAGCGCCGGCCAGGTGCCGAGCGGGCGCAGCGCAGGCAGTAGCCAACCACGCCAGCCGATTTCTTCACCGAATGCAAAGATCGAGTTGAAGACCGCCCCAAACGGAATTGCAAGCAACTGCAGCCCCACCAGCAGCCCGAGCGGTGGCAACGAGGCCTTGGCGGCCTCGGCAGTCGCTGGGTCAAGCGTGGCGAACTGCCCGTCGAGCGTCTGCTGAAAGCCCGAGAAGTGCACGAGATCGAGGGTAAGCCAGCCGAACGCCGCAGCAACGCCCAGGCTTGCGAGGGTGAGCAAAAGCGGCGCAACCACTGCGGCAACTGTGAACCACACCACACGCTTCGCTGGTCTCAGCGGCCACACACCCAGCAACCTCAGCCGGTTGCCCCTCATGGGCACCTTCAGCAAAAGCATCACCACGAGCGTGGCGATGGCCGGCGTGAACATCATCACGCTCGCCAGCACAGTGAAGAGCACCTGATAACCCGGGCGATCCTTGTCGATCAACCAGACTGGCAACGCGATCACCCAGGCGAGCCCGAACGAGATGGCGATGAAGGTGGCTACCGCCGCCCACGGCACCCGAGCGGGCGCCGAGACTTCGGGTGATCCCGCGTGCTGAATGCTGTTCTGCTTGCTCATCTCTCTGCCCCCTTCGCGACCGCCGCGAGCACTGCAGCTGCCTCTTCTGCGCCGTCGACGGTCACCGCGAAGATGCGGCCGTCTTGCCGCGTCGCCACGAGACCCTCGCCAGAGCGCATCACAATGCCGAAGCGCCCCGGCGCCCACCTGAGGCCCCAGCCACCGAACTCACCGAGCGGGTTGATCTGCGCGGTCTCGACCCGCTGCACGTCTGCGGCCGGCAGCCGAAACACGGGCCAGCCGATTGTTGACCTCGCTTCGAGGCCGCGCGAGTCGATACGCACCCTGAACCAGGCGGTCGCAGCAAAGAGCGCAACGATCACGAGGGTAAGCACCCCAACTGCGATCGCGGCAACGTTCTTCACCGTCTCTTCGCCGGGGTCAGCTGGTACGAAAACGATCAGGGCGACCGCGCCGAGCATGATTACAATCGTGACACCGATGATGGCAAGAAATGCCTTCGAGGGTCGCACCTCGCCGAACCAGACCGCTCGTTCGCTCTCGGTGAGCGGCAACGGGTCGATGGGTTGCTCAGCAGCCCGCACCTCAACCTTCGGCTGCAAGAACCAGCCGAGCACGGTCACGAGCACCCACACTGCGAAGCCGATCGCCATCGCGAGGCCAACTCCCCCGGCCTGCTTCGCGTCACTCACATCGAGCTGCACGGCAACCGAAGCGAGCGTCACTATCGCCATGAATACGGCGTAGCCAAGCGAGAACGCGGCAAGCCCTCGCTGAAAGCCCGCCCACACGGGCAGTGCCCGCTTTGGCGAGGGCGCTGGCATGCGGCTGGCGTACGCCACAAAGGCCCACATCATGAGCACGATGCCGTGGCCGGCAAGCAGCAGCATCCAGACGTAACTCCAGGGCGAGCCGAAGCCGTCGGGGCCGCCCGAGCCGCCCCAGTGCGTCGCCGCTGGGATCGGCATGCGCGGCATCCACACGAGCACGAACACCAGGGCCGCGGTCAGCACCGCGAGCGGCACGATCAGGCCGACCCAGCGCCCGGCGCGCTTTGCACGAGCCAGGTCGTCTTGCTGAGCGCTCGTGAGACCCGGGTGCGGGCTTCGGTGTTGCTTCGAAATGGCAGCGTTCACGATTGGGGCTCCTTCGCGTGCGGGGGTCCTGGGGAGGGTTCTGGTGCGGTGCTCGAGACGAGCGAGGCGAGCGCCTGCCTGCCGATGCCGAGGGCTGCGGCACGAGACACGAGCACCTCGACATCTCGGTGCAGGCCGACGATCTCTGTCGCGATCCTCGTCACTACCGCGCCACGACCGCGCCGCAGATCAACGAGACCCTCGTCACGCAGCTCTTGATACGCGCGCAGCACCGTGTGTTTGTTCACATCAAGCCCGGTTGCAACGTCGCTTGCCGGCGGTAGTTTTTCGCCCGCGAGGATCTCGCCGCGCGCAACCGCGCGGCGCACGGCGTCGGCGATCTGCTCGTAGATGGGGCGCTCGCTCGCGGTGTCGATCGACAGTAGCACCGGCGGACTCCTCCCTGCAGAATAGTTCTAGTCCAACTAGAACTATTCTCATGCAGCCTGGCCCGCGGCGCAACCCCCACTCGACGTGCTCATCGAGCGTCACAGAAGTGCGCGAGCGTCACCCGTAAATTCGGTGAGTAAGTGTGACGCTCGCACACTTCGGTGACGCTCAATGAACGGGTGGGCAAGTGGGCAGGAAGGCGCACAACACACGGCGCTCAGATAGCCAAAAGGCGGGGCAAGGCCGAAGCCTCTCCCCGCCTTTCAGCGAAACGCGCGTATTAGAACGCGGCGATGCCGGTCAGCTCGCGACCGATCACGAGTTGGTGCACCTCGTCGGTGCCCTCGTAGGTACGCACCGACTCAAGGTTTGCCATGTGGCGCATCACTGGGAACTCCGAGGTGATGCCGTCGCCGCCGAGCATTGCGCGGCACTTTGAGGCAATCGCGATGGCCTCGCGCACGTTGTTGAGCTTGCCGACCGAGATCTGGCCGTACGACAGCTTGCCCGCATCCTTCAGGCGTCCGAGGTGCAGCGCGAGCAACAGGCCCTTCTCGTACTCAACGAACATGTCGGCGAGCTGGCCCTGGATGAGCTGCTTGCCGCCGATGAGCTCGCCGTAGACGGTGCGGGTCTGCGAGCGGGTCACGGCTGCCTCGAGGCACGAACGCGCGGCGCCCATGACGCCCCAGGCGATGCCGTAGCGAGCCTCGTTGAGGCACTTGAACGGGGCCGAGAGGCCGCGAGCCTCGGGCAGCATTGCGTCGAGCGGCAGGCGCATCTCGGTCAGCTCGATCTCGGTCTGCAGCGAGGCGCGCATCGACAGCTTGTTATCGATAGCGGTTGCCTTGAAGCCCGGGGTGTCGGTCGGCACGACGAAGCCGCGCACGACGCCCTCTTCGTCCTTCGCCCAGATCACACCGACCGAGGCGATGGTAGCGAGGCCGATCCAGCGCTTCTTGCCGTTGAGCACCCACTCGTCGCCCTCGCGGCGCGCGTTGGTGAGCATCGTGTTGGGGTCGGAGCCGCCCTGTGGCTCGGTCAGACCGAAGAAGCCGATCGCCTCGCCGCGGCCCATCGCGGGCAGCCAGCGCTGCTTCTGCTCTTCGCTACCGAACTTGTAGATCGCGCCCATTGCGAGCGAGCCCTGCACCGAGAGCGCGGTGCGGAAGCCCGAGTCAGCAGCCTCGAACTCCATGGCGACGAGGCCGTAAGCGACCGACGACGCGCCGCGCAGGCCATAACCGTTCATGTACATGCCGAACGCACCGAACTCGCCAACCTCGGGCAGCAGCTCGACGGGCAAGCGACGCTCCTCGAACGCCTGGTCGATGATCGGGTTGATCTTCGTCTGCGCAAACTCGCGCGCCTTCAGCTGCCACTCGCGCTCTTCTTCTGTGACGAAATCAGAGATGTCAAAAAGTTGATCAATCGTGCTGGTCATTGCGATTCCTTCTGTTTGGATCCTGCGACTACGCGCAGAATGACGTGTGGGTAATACTTGGGTGGCTTAGAGCCAGGCGGCACCGCGGTGCTGGTCAAGCTCAGGTGGCGGGGCACCGTAGCGCGCCGGGGTTTCAGAGAACGAGATTGGGGTGGCGATGGATCGCAGCACCTGCGTGCTGCCGTCGGCCGCGAGTGACGGAGTCTCTGCGACCATGCCCAGCCCGAGCGACTCGGCCAGGTCGATCGCCTGGGCGATGTTATTCACGCGACCTGCCGGAATATTCGCGGCGGTGAGCTCGTCGATCCACTCGGCCGCGGGCTTTGCGCGCAGGCGCTCATCGATTGCCGCTCGCAGCTCGACGCGGTGCGCGACGCGAGCGGGGTTGTTTGCGAAGCGCTCATCGTCAGCCATCTCTGGCGCACCGATCACCTCGCAGAGGCGGCGAAACTGCCCGTCAGTGCCGACGGCGAGCGCAACCTGCTGGTCGGCCGCGACAAAGGTCTCGTAGGGCGCGATTGACGGGTGGGCGTTGCCCATGCGCCCTGGCGACTTGCCTGTCTCGAGCGTCGACGACGCCTGATTGGCGAGCGCCGAGAGCAGCGAGCCGAGCAGAGTGACCTTCACATGTTGGCCTCGACCTGCTTCGCCCACCTCGCGGGCGCGCAGCGCGGCCTGAATGCCAATAACCGAGTTGAGCCCGGTGAGAATATCGACGAGCGCGACGCCCACTTTGGTGGGTTCTCCCCCGGCCTCGTCTGCGGCGCCGGTGATGCTCATGAGCCCGCCAACCGCCTGCACGAGCAGATCGTAGCCTGGCAGGTCTTTTCCGGCAGCGTCGCCGAAGCCCGAGATCGAGCAGTAGACCACGCCCGGGTTCTCAGCCGAGACCGCCTCGTAGCCCAGCCCAAACTTCTCCATGGTGCCGGGCTTGAAGTTCTCGATCACTACGTCTGCGGTGGCCGCGAGCTCACGGGCGCGGGCGATGCCCTCTGGCGCACGCAGGTCGAGCGCAACCGAGCGCTTGCCGCGGTTCACACTGGCAAAATAGGTGCTCTGCCCAACCGCGTTGACCGGCGGTGACCACTGGCGGGTACCGTCGCCGTCAAGGCTCTCGATCTTGATGACGTCGGCACCGAGGTCAGCAAGAATCATGGTGGCGTGCGGCCCGGCGAGCACGCGCGAGAAGTCAGCTACTCGAATACCGGCCAGTGGGCCAGTGGCCTGCCCCGTAACTGCTTCAGTCACTTGCATCTCCATTCACCTGGAAGTCTCATTCTTCAAGAGCCTGGCCTTGCGCGGCAGCCCAGAGCACCACCAATTTGGGCGGTGCTGTTGTGGCAATTCTAGGAGCGTTGCAATAGCCACATTTGCGAATCTTTGCACACTCAGTCACTAGTTAGCTGTGCGAGAATGTCACTATGGCCACTCTGTCGCAATTGCTCGCAGACCAGGCGCTCGGGCTTCGACTTGTGCAGTCGGCACCCGAAGACCCCCAGCTCAGTTGGGTCTCAACCACCGAGCTGCTGAGGCTTGCCGACTACCTCGAGGGTGGTGAGCTCGTGCTTACTACTGGGGTCTCTCTCGGTGCAGATGACCCTCGCTGGCGCGATTTTGTGGCCGGCCTCAGCCGGGCGCGCATCGCAGCGATCGGTTTTGGGGTTGGGGTCGCGCACGAGCGAATCCCCGCGCCTCTCGTTGCCGCAGCAAGTGACTACCGCATGGCGCTCGTAGAGGTGCCACCCCCTACCCCCTTTATCGCGGTGAGCAAGGCCGCATCGAATCTGCTGCGAGCCGATGAGATGCGGGCCGCAAGGCAGGCTCTTCAAGCTCACCAGCGACTCATCGAGGGCGCACGCAGCAGCTCAGACTCGGCATCAGTGCTCGCGAGCATCGCCCAGGCAACCGGGCGACAACTCGCCCTGCAGGTGCGCAGCGGAGGCGAGGGCGTGATCACCGCAAGCACCGCAGGATACGCGGTCGCGGCGGATCGCGACCCGGAAGCGGTCGAAAGCGTGCCCCTCGACCACGAGCAGCGGGCCCGCATATTGGTGGCGCCCGGGCCACAGCTCGGCCCCGAGGCACAAGCGGTGGTTGCAGCCGGTGCCATGGTGCTCGGAATGAACTTTCGCGGCGACCTCGCAGAGCACGAAGAGGAGCGCGAGCGCTGGTCTCGTCTCACCGTCGCGCTGCTGCACGACCAAGTGGCAGCGGGCGCCGCCCAGGTGCTTGACCCGTCAGTAGCGCTCAGCGGCCAGTTTCGCGCGCTCGCGGTGCAGGGCGCTTCAGAGCAGGTGGCCGCCTGGCGCCGAGTGCCAAGGCAGGGGCCCCAGAGACTCGTCAGCGCGGGCACGCCTCGCGAAGACGGCGTCTCACTGGCCTGGCATCTCTGCCCAGCAGACGACACCTCGCTCAGAGCGGCGCACGACCTCGCTGCCGCACACGGCCTCGACGTCGCAGTGGGCCGTGCTGCGCCACTCGGCAAGCTTATGCTGAGCAAGAACTCTGCCGCCACACTCGTTTCTACGCTGTCTCGCACCGCAACCCTCTACGCTTCGCCGCGCGTGCCTCGGGTGCTGTTCGCCGAGCACGCCACTCCCCTGCTCGAGGCTCTGCTCGGCGGCGAACCGCGCAGCATCGAGTCTGCGCACGGCACCGGAGGTCTGCCTGCTGCGAGCGCGGTGCTCGGCCCGCTTGCCGCCGAAGAGATTGCAGCTGAAGATGGGGCCGATCCTCGCATCAAAGCAGACGAGTTCTTTGCCCTGCGCGACACCCTGCGCACTCTGCTTGAGCACAACGGCCAGCGCACCCCGACAGCGGTGAGGCTTGGCGTACACCGCAACACGCTGCGCGACCGAATCACCCGCATTGAGCAGTTGACGGGGCGCTCGCTCGATGACCCAGATGCGCGGGCAGAACTCTGGCTGGCGCTGCGCATCGAGGAGCAACGGGTGACGCTTCAGCGCCCCCCGAAAAACTGAATCTACTTGATGCCGGGCGCGCCCTCATCGTGCGCGGCATCGTGAGGTTCGTGTAGATCGTGTAGCACTCCACTCATGTTGCCGTGCAGAAAGTGGTCAACGAGCGCGTCAACCGCGACGGCTTCGTTGTCACCCTCGATGATCTCCATGCGTATGCCGGTATCAGCGGCTCGTTTCTTGTCCATATCTCACGATACCCCCGAAATGAACGATTCGGTCACTGGCCAGAGTAACGATTCTGGCCGCTCGCTCAGTAGAGCAAAAAAGGCGCGGTGCCAGTGCCGGGCACACCCGCCGCCACGACCTGCAGGTGATATGTCGCCCCATCAGCGGTCACCGGATCGCGCGCAATCTCGCAGGTCTCGGGGCTGCTTCGCGTGCGATCCCACTGAATCGGTTCGGTCTCAAGGGGTTTTCCTGGTTCAAGAATCACGGCTCGAGCATCTGCATTCACCTGGCAGTCGCTGGATCGCCACACCTCATCAGAACCGCTCGTGATGATGAAACGCATGCCTGCGGTGCCAAGCTGGGCTTCGCACTTCGCGGCACCGGTGTTTTCGACTCGCAGACTCAGAAGCGGCAGCTCACCGCTCGCGTAGCTATCGCGGTCAACGACCGGGGTCACCGAGATCTCACCGGACGGGCAGGGCACCACCTCGCCCGCCTTCGGCACGTCATTCTGCACTTTGTCGGCGGCCACGATCTCGTCGGGCAGCTTCACCTCAGGGGCAGAAGCGGCACCTCCACTCGACCCGGGCTTCACAATCACCAGCACAACGAATGCAACAATGGCAAGCAGCCCGCCGAGCACAAGCAACCTGCGACGCAGGTACACGCCTTTACTCTCGGGCCCTACCGGATCCCTCAGGGTGTTCATGCCTACAGGCTATCCCGCGAATCGGCTAAAGCCGTTTCACCATGCGCGTATTGCCGAGAGTATTTGGTTTCACCCTCGCGAGATCGAGAAACTCAGCCACACCTTCGTCGTGCGAGCGCAGCAGCTCAGCGTAGACATCTGCGGCAACGAGCTGCGTGTCTTCAGTCACCGCCTCAAACCCGTGCCGCTCAAAGAAATCGACTTCGAAGGTCAGGCAGAAGAGTTGACTCAGTCCGAGATCGCGCGCCCGCAGCTCGATCGCTTCGAGCAGCAGATGCCCCACCCCCAGCCCGAGCCACTGTTCAGATACACCAAGCGTGCGCACCTCGCCGAGGTGCTCCCACATTGCGTGGATCGCGCCGTAGCCTATGACCCGGTCATCGCCGTCAACCGCAACTACAAACTCGGGCACCGCACCATAGAGCTCAACCAAGTCTTTACCGAGCAGAATTCGTCGCTCAACCAGGGGCGCCATGAGCTCGACCACGGCCGAGACGTCGCCGGTGCGCGCGGGGCGCACCCGTACCTGTGAAGTAGCGAAACTCATAGGGCAAGCTTAGTGGCGCACACCCGCGCGCTTCTCGGCCCCGGATTCTAAACGGAAGCGCAACACCTCGTAGGTTGTGGTTGTTCACACCTTGACCCGGAGGGTTGCGCTTCCTTGCCTGCACACTACCGCCACTTGACCCTTGATGACCGCATCGAGATCGAAC
>JAIUOH010000031.1 GCA_020161315.1 Actinomycetota bacterium
TGGAATGATCGCCTCTACGGCTACGGCGTGTTGAATCCGAAGGCGATGCTTGCTGTCGACCCGACGCAGTTTCCCGGCGAGAACCCGCTGTTCGTGAAGGATGTGTCTGACCCTCGCTGCCAGGGCGCTGAAACCATGGAAACTTGCGCCTGGGCCACGCATCCCACCACGCAAGACTTCGAGCGGATCTGGGCACAGTGGGATGCCTCAAAGCAGCAAAGCTCCGTGGAGCCCAAGGCTAAACCCGCGCCCAAGCCCGTGGCCGTAGCCGACTACACGTTGCTCTGGGTGCTCGGAGGTGTGCTCGCGCTGGGCGTGATCGCTGCGGCGATAATCGTGCCTATCGTGATTACGAGCTCGCGGAAAGCGCGCGCGAAAGAACAAGTCGCTGCTCGCGGGCAACACTGGCCGGGCTATGCACCGAGCCAGCAGCAGACTGCGCCAACACACGAGTTTTCGTCTCAGTTTGATGAGAGAAACGGAGCACAACAATGAATTCTGGCATGCAGTGTGAGGTTGGGCTTACCCCCGAACGCATACTTGAGCGGCTTGCTGCGGGTGAGGATGCGCAGCTTTCAAATCTCTCGCGCCTCATCGGGAGCGTGCAGGGCGTCGCCGACCGGCTCGGTGAGGCACAGAGGTTTCTCTTTACTGCAGCGCGATGGGAGGGTGCCTCGGCGACGCTCGCGAACGAGAACTTCGGCGTCATGCAGGCCAACCTTTTGTCCCTCGCAGGATCATTGAATGAGCGACGGGAACTCATAGCGGAACACAATGATGCACGACGCAAGAAGGCTGCCGAACTGCTTCATGACCTGCCAACTGCTGGCGTTCCGGGTTACGTTCAAGATGCGCTCAACCGGAATGATGTGTCGGTGCAGACGCCGTTCGGCAAGATCAGTTTGAACGAGGGTGCTGAGAAGGTAGCGGACTTCTTCGGAGCCAAGCGTTCTGAAGCGGCGGTTGAAAAACTTGAGCGTATGGATGCGCTGATAAAAGCCCAGTCAATAGCAGTACGTTCCAAGTCCCGTAGCGAATATCTTCCTGTGAAACTCGCCGACGGTACGAGCGCTAACTTTCCTGCATCCGCGCCAGAACCCGGTAGCTACACCACAACACTGCCACAGTACCCCGGCGGGGGGTGGCGCAGGCCGGGCGTCGATGGCCCGGGCAGCCCTTGGGGGCCGCCCGGCTCCGAGCACCCCGATGGCCCGCGTGATCCGCGAAACCCTGAAGATCCGCGCAATCCCAACGATCCGCGCAATCCACATGGCCCCAACGACCCGCGTAATCCGCACGATCCGCGCAACCCACATAGTCCGAACGGCCCGAACGGAACCGGCAGCGGGCCTGGCTTGGGTGTCGGGCTTGCTGGTGGCGGTCTCGCTGCCGCGGGGCTCGGCGTTGGCGCTCGCCTCGCAAAGTTTGGCGGGGTCGGCGGTGGGCTCGGTGGTGCATTTGGGCGCGGTGCCGGTCTCGGCGCATCGGGTGGCTTGCGCGGCGGTGCCGGTCTCGCAGGCGGTGCCGCGGGTGGGTCGGGCGCGTCGACCGCTAACGCCGGTTCTGGCGCCGGGCGCTCTGGTGGCATGATGGGCGGAGGAGCTGGCGGCTCTGACGAAAAGAAGAAGCGAAACGAGCCCGGCCTGGGCTATATCGCCCCGAAATACGAAGACGGGGGCGAGAACGGCCCTGCGGCAGATGCCTCGCGTGCCGGTCGTAGACGCGATTAAGGCGGTTGTGCTGTCTCTACTTGTGTGCTCTTCGCAGTGCCCTTAAATCATCGATTTCAGGGTTGAATCTGCCGTGAGGGCGGCGGCTGGCAATGCTGGGCCAAAGGACCGAAATGTCAACCAGGGACCGAGTTCGGTGGGCTCGCTCCTCGTGCGAACGTGCAGATACTGAGTTCAAGACTCGAGGCGCCAAGATTGTTGACAATCGCATGATTTTGAAAGGAGTGGCGGGTACTGTGTATGTGCTTCCTGCAGCAGATGGTCCGGCGAGTTCATCAGATGTTAAGGCCGCTTCGAGGGCAGAGGGCATTCGGGGCACGTTCACGGCCGATCTGAGGTGTGCGACGAAGTGAGTCAGCAATCTGGGTCTTCGGCGACCGATTTCTGGATCTTGTCTGACGGAATCGACTTTCAAACAAAGGCGTTCGATCAGTGTGCTGAACTCTTCGGGCGCGCCAATTATGTCGCTTGGAAACTGCGCAACGTTCGTTGAGCCGCGGTTAATAAGTCGGCAGCTCGAGCACCTCAAAGGTTGCCCTCGCGTCGCCTGAGGTATCCGCAGTTACCGTCTGTGATGTCTCAGTGTTTGGGGCGAGCAAGCCTTTTGGAATGTCTGCGGTCACGCGGTAGACGCCGGGATACACGAGATACATGTATGGCAGACCTTCTTCGCTTGGTCGCAGCGAATCTTGGATGCCAACGATCCTGAAAGGTGCCGACTGGGTTTGCACAGTGCTTTTCTGTGCGTCGACGAACAGTTGCACTGTCAGCGAGTCTTCGAGCACCCATTCTGATGATTCAGGGCTCCAATGGACGGTGAGAGCCGAACTGTGTTCTTTGCCATTGAGTTCGTATGTAAAGCCAATCTCTAGGGTGTCGTCTTCGCCCTGCACGCTCTTCGGATTGGTCTTTACCTGCACCTTCTCGATGCGCTCATCTGCGCTCTGCAAAACACTGTCAGTGCGAAGTGAGCCTAGGTCGCTTTCGTCTTGATCGCTCGTGCTCGTGCGGTACGTGTTGTTCACAGCTTCGCTGTCGAGTCGCGCGGCGGTGGTTGCGTCGCCTTCGGAAATTGCGGTGAGATACTTTGAAACGACCTTGGTTGGGGCGGGGCGATGCGGTGCTGCGCCGCATGCGGTGAGCGAAAGCGTCAGCAACGCCGCAACTCCTGTTGTAGTCAATGCGAAAAATCTGCGGTGAATCGGCACAGTCTAGATACTTTCGTTGGTGATGTTGAAGAGCATATCTGCGATGGCGGTTCTGAATGCGTCATGCACAAGTCATCGCAGACCACTGTGCCAGCACTATTTGTCATAGCCGGGCAGCGAAGTCAGTGGGCTCTGCGGGTTTTCGACGCGACACTTTTCTTCGCGCAGTCGCTCCTTGCGTCGACGCAATAGAGCCGCTACTCCGACGGTTGCGCCCGCGGCCGCGGCAATCCAGATGATCCATTGGACCCAGGGTAACGAGAAGAACGGAGGGGGAACCTTGGCGGGGGTCACTTCGAGCACGCCCGAGAATCGGAAGCCATCAGCTGTAAAGGTGATGTCGCGCTCCCACGCCAGCCGTTGAGGGCCTTCGTCAGCCACAACGAATTTCGTGTCGAAGTCTGTGCCCACTACGTCAAGGTCGGTGAGCGGGATGGTCTTGCCAAGGTAATCACGAACCGGGCTCTCAACCGTTTCGCCAGGTTGGAGATTCTTCATCTCAATCGATTGGCTGTCGAGCGCAAGAATCTGCAAGTTCTTGTAGCGCACGGCCTCGTAGTCATATGTTGGCGTGATATCTGCAATGTGATTGCCCGACAGATAGAGCATTTCAAGTTTCGGCAGCTTCTCGAGTCCGTGCAGATCTCGAATGCGATTGTCGCTCAGATTGACCACCCGAAGATTGGGATGTTCACCGAACGAAGTCAGGTCGGTGATGCTGTTGTTTACAATCACCAGCCACTCCAACTCGGCAAGCTGTCGGAGTGCGGACAGATCTTTCAATTTGCCACGTGACTCCATTTCGGTTGGTCCTTCAATGCCAAGCACCTTGAGCTTTCGGGCATACTCAAGCCCTGTCAGGTCTGACACGGTAGCGTCTTTGCAGCTCAGCCCTTCAAGTTCGACGAGCCTGGCTTTCGGAACCATCGTCTCGGTGATGCCAGCGCCCGGATTCTCAATGTCAAAGGTGCTGTCTTGGGCAGAAAAATTTACCATCAAGCAAGCACGCAATGCGGGGTCAGGGATCTCGACGCCCGCAACCGGCACGGCTGCCGCGGTTGCCGGTGACGCAACACCACTCATCAGCAGGGCCATAGCTGCGATGAATATGAGTCGGTTAGCTCGCAAGGGGGGTCTCGTTTTCAGACATCATCTGGCTGAGGGCTTTACTTACTTGCCCCGAGTCTTGCGAAGTCTTGTGTTGTGGCCAGAGCGGATCATCGTCGTGCGAGGCGTCTAACTCGCTGAGAAACTTCCTTGTGTCTTCAACAATCGAATCTTCAAGATCCAAAAACTCTTTCAGGGCAGCGCCCAGCTCGATCGCACCGTTCTGCATTTCAAATGCAAGATCGAGAAGAAGATCGCTGATCAGTTCACCCAGCTGATCGATTCGCGCACCCCCGCCGCAAGGCGGCAACCCGATTGAAGCGCGACTAAGCGCGGTTGATATCTCTTTGCCGGAAGTCGACGCCGCAATCTGTTGGATTTCGCTTGCAAAACCGGGCATATATTTTGTGACCAGCTGATTTATCTCAAATGGGGGATAGCTAAACTCACGCGGGTCGTTCAACCCTCTCGCCTCGATCTTTGAAGGTCTTAGATCAAATAGGCCCCTATTGGCTTCAATTGCATGGATGCATTCGACGGTGTAATCGTTTATTGAAATTTCTGCGGACCTTGAATGCTTATCTAATCCAGCCAGAGCCGTACTAACCTGAGAGAGTGCTCCTGTGCACGACCTCAGATCCTCTGGCTTCCAGAAAGCGCTATTTTCGGTTGGAACATTCCTGGCGGCCATGGACACGGCCGTCATTCCGATCTTCGCCGCCACTCCGCCTACCGGCGCCAGCTGCGCAAGCTTCAAAGCAAAGTCCAGAGTGCCAAGCTTGGCTTGCGCTGAATGCTCGCCGCCCTCAGCGACTTCCCTCAGCCCAACTTCGACCCACTGCAAAATCTCATGAAGTTTTTTGCGAGATTTCTCCCACACTACGCGGTGCGCGTCGGCAAGGTTCCCTCGTGCCAACGCGGCAGACCGTAGACTACCAATCGCGACTTCGAGCTTTCTTAGAAACTTCTCTTGGAACGCTTCCATCGTCTCGCCAGACATGCGGTCGGCATTGGCTCGAATGGACTCAATCGTTGTCACCAACTCGCCATTCGCCGTGAGGATTGCGCCTTTCGATTGAGTGCTCTCAAGCTGAAGATTCTTGGCCATGCTTATCATCGCTGTGAGCGGAGAAGAAAGCTCTTCTGGGTCAGGTATGCTTCGCCAAGGGTTGAGAATCTCAGATACTGTGGCGCGAATCTCAGCGAAGCTCTGCTGAAAATAGTCTGTCCAATCATGCGGCTCGCCAATCTCGAAGAGAGGCTCGCCGTCTTGCTGATGCGGAGGAAGCTTAAATTCCCCGCTGCTAGTTACTATCAGCATTCGAGCGGAGCTGGCGGCTGAATATACGCTGCCCTGCTTAATCCAAGGACCCAGATCTGCCTCGGTCCTCATCCAAGCATCGATTGCAGCTTGTTCTATCCGTTTGGCAGCTCCGTCAACATCGAGATTGACCATTTTTCTCCCGGGGTAGGTGAAAAAAGGGGACTGGTAGTGATCTATGTCTGATTGACACTTGACACAAATCTTAGCTGAAGCGGGCGACCTGGGCGTTTGCGCCAGGAATTAGCCGAATACGGTACCCCGGCAGCTTGAAGTTCTTGTTGCGTTTCGTTCTCGTGTAGATCAATTCGACGGCAGCGGCAGCGTATTGAACGCTGCGGTAACGTCGTTCATGCTGTTGCCGATGAGAACCAGCTGCTCAGGCAACGTGCCGGGCGCAAGCAGCTCCTGTGGAATGTTTGCAGCGACGCGATACACGCCCGGATACACAAGATGCATCAAGGGCAGGTGTTCCGAATTTGAATCGGGAATGATCCTATTCTTAGTTCCGTCAACTCGAAACTCAGCAGCCCGGTGTGAGCGACCAGCTCTTGACCTCAGTGTGACGGCGAGCAGCACGAACATCGCTGATGTTCCAAGCACAGCGACCCTGTTGGGTTTGCGTACCGCCGATCCGTTCTTGCGACAGGTGTTGAGACCTTCTTCTGAAGCCTAGACAAGTCCTGCGATTCGAGGGCCAACGGTGACTGCAGTGCAACCCACACCAACCGATCGCACGCAGTAGTCTAGAGACTGTCATCGCCTCGGCCACAGAACTGGAGCAAGCTGCACATGAGCAACCGCCTCAGCCCGCCACGGGTGCCTTCTGGTTCGATCGTTTTACAGGTGCCACCCGAGATTGAACCCTCTGACGGTGCGAGCAGCCTGCTCACCTCGGCTCTGCCCATGCTCGGCAGCGTCGGTGCGATCATCATGGTCTCGATCAATAATGCGGGCCCCACCGGCTGGATCACGGGCGGAATGTTTTTGATCTCTGCGCTCGGCTTCGTTTTCGTGAACGGCTGGCGACAGCGCGCCCAGCGTCAGGCAAAGCTGCTCAGCGCTCGGCGCGAATACCTTGCATACCTGACGGAACTGCGCACCACTGTGCGCAACGCAGCAAAGACGCAGCGGCGCGAACGTAACTGGCGCTACCCGGCACCAGAGACCCTCAGCTACCTAGTAGAAGATGGCACGCGTGTCTGGGAGCGCGACCCCTCTGCAGAAGACAACCTGGCGGTGCGCGTCGGTACTTCGGACCAGCCCCTGTGTCTCAAGCTCGAGGCGCCAGAGCTGCCGCCGGTCGCCGACCTCGACCCTGTTTCGACTACCGCTGCGCACCGCTTCATTCTCACGCACGAGACCCAGCAAGATCTGCCGACGTTCGTGCGTATTTCTCACTACGCGAAAGTGCAGCTCGTTGGTGAGCAGGCCGAGAGCGTGAGATCTATGGCGCGAGCAATGGTGGCCCACCTCGCGTCTTTGCAGAGCCCAGACGAGCTACAGATTGTGATCGCGGCTGGCTCCGACTCGCTCGTGCACTGGGAGTGGGCAAAGTGGCTGCCGCACGCCCAGTCGACCAGAATGCGCGACGCGCTCGGCCCCGCGCGAATGATCGGCACTGATCTCTCAGTGCTGACACAGATGCTGCCCGAAGAGGTGCGAGATCGACCCCGGTTTGTGCTCGACGCACCGAGTCCCTCGCCGCACGTACTTGTCGTCGTTGACGGTGCCCGCGTGGTGCCGAGCGACCCGATCTTCGCGGGTGGCCTGCAGGGCGTCACCGTGCTCGAGCTGCCGCAGAGCTGGGCTGACAATGACAGCATGAGCGTCGCACGTTTTTCGATTTCAGAAGATCGCGCGCAGTTCGCTGTCGGCCCGCACCAACAGCAGGTGATCACGGTGGATCGCATGACCACAGTCGAGGCAGAGGCTGTGGCGCGACGGCTTGCACCCCTCTACAACGTAGATTCAGGTGATGACCAACCGGGCAGGGTCGGCGCGACCAAGCAGCAGGAACTCGTTGAGCTGCTGCATATGCCCGACGTGCGTGACCTTGATTTCGCAACGGTCTGGAGCTACCTGCCCGAGCGGGATCGGCTGCGCGTGCCTATCGGCCAAGACACGAGCGGGGCCCCGCTGATCCTTGACCTGAAAGAATCGGCGCAACAGGGCATGGGCCCGCACGGCCTGATCATCGGCGCGACGGGCTCCGGAAAATCTGAGGTTTTGCGCACGCTGGTGCTCTCGCTCGCGCTGACACACTCGCCAGAGCAGCTGAACTTTGTGCTCGTCGATTTCAAGGGCGGCGCGACGTTTGCCGGCATGGCAGACATGCCGCACGTCTCGGCGATCATCACGAACCTCGGCGAAGAAATTAGCTTGGTCGACCGCATGCAAGACGCACTGCAGGGCGAGATGGTTCGTCGTCAAGAACTGCTGCGCTCGGCGGGCAACTTCGTGAACGTGGGGGAGTACGAGAAAGCGAGGCGCGAGGGTCGAAGCGACCTGGCGCCGCTGCCCGCGCTGCTGATCGTTGCCGACGAGTTTTCGGAGCTGCTGAGCGCAAAACCCGAGTTTATTGAGTCGTTCGTCGCGATCGGTCGCCTCGGCCGCTCGCTGCACGTGCATTTGCTGCTCGCGTCGCAGCGCCTTGAAGAGTCGAAGTTAAAGGGGCTCGACACTCACCTGTCGTATCGCATCGGTCTGCGTACGTTCTCGGCGGCAGAGTCGCGCGCCGTCATCGGGGTGCCTGATGCCTATCAGCTGCCACAGGAACCGGGTGGTGGCCTGCTCAAAGTCGGCAGCGACGAGAACCTGGCACAGTTTCGAGCGGCTTACGTATCGGGCCCGCCCCCGCGTCGCCGAGTCACGGCGCAGAATGCAAATGAAGCCTCGGCAAGCGGCCCGGTGCGCATTGAGCGCTTCACTGCCGCTGCGCAGGGGCTCATCGACCCGGCGAGACAAGATATCGAGGCTGCCGCTGCTGCCGCCGAAGAGGCGGCCTTGCAGGCCGCTGAACCAGAAGAGAAGCGCAGCACATTCGATATCGCGGTATCGCGCATGTCAGGAATCGGCCCCGCAGCCCACCAGGTCTGGCTGCCGCCGCTCGAAGAACCGGCAACGCTTGATCAGCTGCTTGGCGACCTGACCACAAGCGCCGAATTGGGGCTGCACTCGCCGCTTTGGCGCGCTCATCGTCGCCTCACCGTGCCGATCGGTATCGTCGATGTGCCGCTCTACCAGCGACGCGACCTGCTCACACTGGACCTTGCGGGTGCGGCTGGCCACGTCGCTATCGTCGGCGCACCGCTTTCGGGCAAGAGCACTGCAGCCCGATCTCTCGTGGCGTCGCTCTCGCTCACGCACACCCCGCAAGAGGTGCAGTTCTTCGTCATCGACTTTGGCGGCAGCTTCACGAGCCTTCGCGACCTGCCGCACCTCGCGGGTCTCGCGTCGCGTAACGAGCCCGAGATCATGCGCCGCATCGTCGCCGAGGTCACCGCGCTCGTGAACGCGCGAGAGGCCTACTTCAGGGCGAACGGTATCGACTCGATCGAGACCTACCGCAGTCGACGCTCCCAAGGCACCGCTGACGACGGTTACGGCGATATCTTCTTGGTGGTCGACGGCTGGGGCATGATGCGCGAAGAGCACGAGGCTCTTGAGGGTGCAATTCAGCAGCTCGTCGCCCGTGGCCTAAGCTACGGCGTGCACATCGTGATCACCGCGAACCGTTGGCTCGAGGTGCGCCCGGCGATGAAAGATCTGCTCGGCGCACGCATCGAGCTGCGCCTCGGCGATCCCAGCGACTCTGAGATTGACCGCAGGGCGGCAGGCAACGTTAACTCGCTCCCGGGGCGCGGCCTCGACCCGAACGGCCTGCAGATGCTCACCGCGCTGCCCCGAATCGACGCAGATGCGTCTTCAGAGACACTCGCTGTTGGGGTCGAAGACCTGGTGCTACGACTCAAGTCTGCCTGGTCGGGAGCCGCCGGCCCGAAGCTTCGCCTGTTGCCAAGCTTGCTGCCACTCACGCAATTGCAGCAGCACGAAGCGGCAGACCCCACGCAACTCTTGTTGGGCCTCGACGAGGCTACGCTCTCGCCGGTCGGTGTTGATCCGGTCGAAGAGCAGCACATGTATTTGTTCGGCGACTCCGGCTCGGGCAAGTCTGCGACGCTGCGCACCCTCGTGCACGAGATCACCCGCAGGTACCAGCCCGGTGCCGCGCGAATTTTTATGATCGACTACCGTCGCGCGCATCTCGGCGAGATACCAGAGGCCTACTTCGGTGCCTACTTGACCACCGCTGAACAGGCGGCGTCTGGCGTGAACGAACTCGTTTCGTTCTTCCGCAGCCGCCTGCCCGGGCCAGATGTCACGGCTGATCAGCTTCGTAACCGCAGCTGGTGGAGCGGTGCCGAGGGCTTCGTGCTTATCGATGACTACGATCTCGTCGCAACGCAGCAGGGAAACCCCGCTGCGCCGCTCGCCGCACTGCTTGCCCAGGCCAGCGACGTCGGCCTGCACGTAATCGTGACGAGGCGCCTCGGCGGTGCATCACGTGCGGCGTACGACCCGCTGTTGCAGGGCATGACCGACCTCGGCGCGACGGGCATTTTGCTCAGTGGCAGCTCTGAAGAAGGCCAGCTGATCGGCAAGGTGAAGGCCGTTCCGTCGGTACCGGGCCGGGCCCAGATCGTTTCGCGAAGGCGCGGGCTGCAGGTTGCTCAAATCGCATACGTGCCGCGGGCTCATGAGCGTTGATGGTGAGACGGCAGCTCCGAAGTTTCCGTCACGTTCAAAAGTGAAGCCGCGCCTTTTGCAGTTGCTCTGATGGACTCCAGATGTCGGGGTTATCGTCTCCACGCCTCTCGGGATAGTTGTGTGATGAAGGTCATGGAAGCTGCCGACCAGTTGGGCATCTCGCCGCGCAGGGTACGCACGATGGCTACCGACGGCCGTATTCCCGCGCACAGAGAGGGCGCGCACTGCAACTCGTGTCCGACAGCTGCGCAATTCCGAGTATCCTTCGCGACTGCTGATTGACTGGCACCCACCAGACGCCCCTCGTGAGGTGTTTTTGGATAGTCTCGCGGCGCATGCAGAGCGCAATGATGATTCGTATCTGAGACGCGCATTGGGAAGACTCGTTGAGTATTTGCGGAGTAGCCAGGAGTTGGCGCATGTTGTGTCGTCTGAACGTGCCGTCCGCGCCTACGGGATTGGATCGCACGAAACAGCGCGCCGATCCTCGCTCATGATGATGCAAGGAAATGGCGATGGCGACTCGTGAAAGTCGCTAGCTTGATCTTGAACCTATTTTCGCTTTAAGGGACACCGTGGAAAAGAAAATGAAGCAGCAGTGGGGCATCTGGTCGGCTGCGGCCATCGCGATAGTTGCCGCGGTGATCGCGCTATGGACGAGTCCGGTAACCATTGAAATCAACACCGGGGACGGGGTCGAGGTCGTCTGTGCCTCGTTCACTGACGAACCAAGAAATGTCGGCCTCTGGCCCTACATGAACGAAGTGCAGGACTGGGTCGAAGACGGCAGGGACGGTGACGCCAACCTCTATCTCACTGCGACCCTGGGCATGTTCGATCGGTGCGGTGTCGCCCGAGAGAATCGTCAAACTGCTCTGCTGCTCACCGCGATCGGCGGGGCAACTCTGTTGATTCTCACTCGCCCCAGATCAGCACTGCGAGAGGTCTAGGCGATCGCGCGGATAGGTGCCTCGCTGCTGAGATAAGCGATGGCGGGCGCGAGTCCTGTTCACAATGAATTCATATGAACGAGAGTAGCCAGGTCTCAGGCAGTGAAGCGACGTCTGAGCCGCCCCAGCACCGCGAACGTTGCCAGCAGGCTAAGCGCGGCCGCTGAGACGCCGATGATCACGGGGGTGTTGTCGGGTGCCTCCGCCGCGGCGCTCACCTGTGTGGTCGGTGGATCGATCTGGGTCGACAGATTATCGGCGAAGGGGCTCTCGGGGCCGCGCGTGCTCGCGTCGGGACGAAGACCTATGGCGAGCAGCGGTTGCAGGCGCCCCCAGCCGACGAGCGGGTCATGCGAGTCTGGGTTGGGGCGATCGGCGGTCGCCTTCAGCCTGTATGCCCAGCCTGCTGGCCCCTCCAACGGAAACGCCTCGGCAACGAGTGCCGCAGCACCCGCGGCGTATGCCGTCGCAAAGCTGGCGTCGGGGGCATCGCCTGCGTACACGCAGTCACCCGCACCAGTGGCCGTCGTGAGCACGTTCTGGCCTGGTGCTGCGACGTCGACCTGTGCGCCCCGCATGCCGCCGACCGCTGTGAGGCCATCGATGTCCAACGCCGTCACTCCGAGCGCATCGGGGTAGGCCGCGGGGTAGTGCGGCGCCTCGAGTGCTTCGATAGGGGCAGGGGCTCCGTCTTCGGTTCGTACGGCGTCGCCGGCACTCGCGACCACGAGTGACCCGAGCGCCGTTGCGTACTCGGTTGCCGCCCGTGTACCGGGCTCGTCTGTGTCATCGGCCATTGCGACGACGATAATTTGCGCGCCGGCGTCGGCCGCGAGCCGAATACCGGCGGCGGTGCGTGCGGCATCTGGGCCTAGACCCTGGCTGCGCAGGTTGTCATCATCGCCGCGAAATGCCCTAATCGAAATGATCTTCGCTTCTGGCGCAACCCCTACCACGCCAGATTGGCTGCTCGGTCTCGCCGCGATGATCCCCGCGATCGCGGTTCCGTGCCCAAACACGTCTGTGAGCCCAGAAGCCGGCTGATCGTCGGCGATGAGCGAGACGCTGCCCGGCCCGAACGCGTCGCTAAGTTGCGGCCGAGAGGCGTCGACCCCGGAGTCGATGATTGCGACGAGCACGCCCGCGCCGGTTGGCATCGCATCGCCGGCGCTCAGCCCGAGCTGCGCCAGCGCGGGCGGGGGCCCAGCAACCTTGGCAGACGTACCCGGCGCGCACGTCTCTGCCGCGCTTGCCGGGCTTGCGAGGGCGGGCGCGAAACAGCTCGCCGCGCCGATCGAGAACGACAGTGCGGCTATCGTGAACACGCTGCAGCGTCGACGGCTCCTGGTCGGGGCGGCGCTGTCGGCACGCGTTGGTAGGTGGCGCATCACTGCTCCGCTAGCGTGGGCGTCGGCGTTGCGCCGGCGGCCTCTGGTGTGAGCTCCGGCCCAGCCGGCAGCAATTGCAGCCAGGCAGCGGGCACTACGGTCACGTCTTTGGCAGAGTAGCCCAGGCGCTGCGTTGCTACCTTCACCGAGCCGGGAACCGCGTAGCGTATGCCGATCGGGTCGATAATCGAGAGCGATCCGCTAACCCCTGGCCGTACGAGCGCGCCGCCGCCGTCAGGCACGTGCGTGAGCACGCCGGCCTTCGCGGTGCCACCGCCGACGACCTCTGTACGCGCCGACAGCGTCGTGCGTTGGTCGCTCGCCTTGCCGGTCAGGGTTGCGCACGGTGGTCCGTCGCCTCGCAACGGCGTGAGTTGTGACTCGGGCCACAGCTTGCCAGCAGCGGGGGCAGCGGTCGGCAACTCGGCGATCTCTGCGGGGCCGATTTCGACGGGCTCGCCCAGTTCGCCGGCACCATCGCCGAGTAGGTACAGCTTGTAGGCGAGCTGGCTGAGCGGCGCAAGCTCGCCTTGTGCGGTGAGCAGGTAAAGGTTGGTATCGGGGCTGCCGGTTTCGTGAAGCACGGCGCCAACCGGGAGATCAATACCGGGCGCTGGATCACCCGCACCCGGTACAGTGAGCGGTTCGAGGGTGGCGCCGGCGACAAACAGCGCGATCCAGTTGCCCTGCACCGGGTGCTGCTGTGCGGTGTCGAGCCCGACCGCGCGCAGCACGGGAATTTCAGCGCCTGCAGCCACCTCAAATGCTGTGCCACCGCTCACCACAAACGTGCGCCCGCCATGGTTGACGACGGTGCCCTCGTCGTTCGTTGCAGCGCGCCTCGGAGCGCCACCGAGCCAGAACTCCGAGTAGTCGTCGGAGCTGCAGGCTTGCCAGTTCGTGCCGTCAAGCTGGGTTTCGTCTGGCAACGAGTCGGGCCCACCAAGAATGCCAACGGTTCCGCCGACCGCGACACCGTTGAGCGATGACTGGTCGACGCTGATCACCTTAAACTCGCCCGGCGGAATAATCATGCGTGCGCTCACGGTATTAATGACGGGGTGTAGCACGCCCTGCACACTGACGTAGCGAGCACCCGTGTCTCGGGCAACCACGAGGTGATTGTTTTGCCAACCGCTCGGCAGACCAGGTTTGAGTAGCCCGGCGAACACGCCGGCGAGCAGCACCATGGCGGTGAGCGCGATGCCGGCAAAGACAGCGCGCAGCGGTTTCGCGGGCTCGAGCTCCTTGCCGCCGGGGGCACCGCCGACGAAAGCCGAGAGCAGCCGGCTGCGGCTAAACTTCTGTGCCTCGATGAGGTCTTTCTTCGTTGCCACGCCTACGCGAGCCCCGCGGTGATTGCACCGATCGGTAGAAGCGAGGCGAGTACGAGCACCTCGATGGTGTCGCCGAGGGTCGCGAGCGAAAGCCGAACTCGGTCGCTCAGCAGGGTGAGGCCGGTGATGAGCGCGGTCGCGATGAGTAGCGAGATGACTAGGATCGGCGCCTGGTTCGCGTGCGCCGTAATCGCGATGAAGCAGGCCAGCGCGATGATTGCCGTGCCGCCGCTCAGGAGTACCAGCACCGACGCGCGCGCGGCAGACTGGCGAGATTGAAACATGAGCGTTGCGCCGGTGAGTGTGCAGAGAATGACCCCGAGCCATGAAGCTCCAGCCACCACGGGCACCGAGATCAATACGACGAGGGCGAACGCCACGCGCAGCGCCACCAGCAGTCGATGGCCGGCGCGAGTTCGGGCCGCAATCTTTTCGGGGTCAATGTGGGGCGGCGGGTCGAACATTTCGAGTTCGGTCTGCGGCGAAACTGCGCGAATGCGAGTGCTCGTGAAGGTGACCCAGGGTAGCGCGCCAGCCAGCATGCCGCAGAGCGCGATGGTGACGGCGTATGGCCCGATGGCGGCGATACCGGTGGCGGCGACGATAGTCGCCGGTACGCCGAGAGTGACGCCGAGTGCGACAGGGAGCGCAAGCATCTCGACGGGGCGCTTGCAAACGAGCATTGCTATGCCCCCTGCCACAGCCGAACCAAGCCCGGCTGCAGCGAGGGGCCAGCCCCAGATCTCGCCTGTGGGCGCAAGCAGGTAGCCGCAGAGTGCGCCAAATGCGGCGGCCGCGATTCCAAAGGCGATGCCCGCCTCGTGCCGACGCAGACGCGATAACGTGGCCGCGAGCGCCAGCAGCACCACCGAGCCTGCCCCCGCGATGATGGCGGTGACAAGATTCGCTGAGCCCTGCAGCGCGAGCGTGATTGCACTGAGGCCGAGCAGCGTCAGGCTGACAGCAACCGAGGTGCGGGCAGCATCGTCTGCGTTCCAACTTCCGTGGTGTGCCGAGGCGCTGTCGACCACGGCCTCGACGATGTCATCGTAGCGCTTCGGCGACGCAACGAGATTGCCCCGAGTGAGGGTAAGCACCTCGCCCTGATCGATGCCCTGAGCGAGCGCCCCAAGATCGGGTCGCAGCTCGGTGCCGTCGGCCCGCGTTAGCCGGTACCCACCGTGTAGCAGAGTGGGATCAAGCACACCCAGCCCGCGCGCGATGCCGGGCAGTACCTCGACGAGTGCGAGCTGGCCAGGGATCGCAAGATCGATGCGCCGCTCGGCGTGCACTACAGAAATGCGCACGAGCACGTCAAGAGTCGAAGCGTGTTCAGCCAAGCGTCGTTGCCTCTCATCTCAGGTGGCGTTCGATACAGGCTCGATCCTATCGCGATGTAGACCCCTGTCTGGATCTGCTTACTTCGGGCCGAACCTCTTCGGGGTGAATGCAAGTGCGCGCCCTCGGTATGCTGAACAGGTGACGACATCGTCTGCAGAGTCCAAACGAATCGTGGTGCGCGCGTCCGGCGCGAATCACGATCTTGTGGTGGCCGCAGAGAACCCGCTCGGCACAGTGCTCGCCGCAATTGGCGTGCAACTCGGCGCTCACGAGCAGTTGCTTGGCCCAGACGGCGCCGCGGTAGACCCAGCGACGCGAGCGAGCGATCTCAGCGAGGGCTCTGTGTACTCCGTTGCGAGTGTTGCGTCCACTTCGGCAAAGGGTGGCCGCGGTTCGCGGCGATCCTCGCGCAACATTCAAACCGGGTCGCTCTGGGGGCTTGCGCTGCTCGGCTTCGTCGCAGGTGTTGGCGCACTTACGCTCGAACACGGCTGGCTGCGTGTCGGTTCGGCGATCGCGTTCGGTGTCTTCGGTTTGCTGCTCGCTCTGGTGTGGTCGCTTCGCGCAGATGCCAAGGTTGCGGTCGTTGGGCTGCTTGTGCCGCTCGGCTTCGGGGCCATTGCCGCAGTGCTCGCTGTACCTCAGCGTCTGCCTGATTCGGCGACGCTTGCCGTCGCGGCGGCCGCGTTCAGCGCGGCCGTGCTCGCATCGATTATCGGGGTGCTCGCGCGAGACGCGAGGCCGCGGGCCGGCGCATGGGCGGCGGCGGCGGTGCTCCTCTGCGCGGGCGGTATTGCGCTCTCGAGCCGGCTGCTCGAGTGGAGCCTGTCAGAGCTCGCAATCGTGTTGAGTGCCGCTTCGGTGCTCGCGATTCGTGCGCTACCCGCGCTCATGCTCATTGTCGATGACGGGTATCACGTTGACTACCAGAGATTCATGGCGCTGCGTTGGACGGTGCGAGGCCGAATGCCCGAATACGTGTCGCAGATCGACTCGAGCGATGCCGCGCGACTCGTGCAGGCCGCAGAGGCCCGCCTCGGCATCACGCTCCCACTGCTCTCGATCATCGCGGTGGCGGGTATGCCGGCAATGGTGCAGACTCTCGGGTCTGACAGTCTGCTCGAACGCGTCTGCGCGGGAGTCGTGTTTGTGTGCTGCGTGCTGGGGCTGCTGCTTGTCTCGCGACGTACGGCACACCCCGGGCTTCGCCGCGCGCCAAGGCTCGCCGTCGTCGTGGGGCTCTCGCTGAGCGTTGTTGTCGCCGCTGGGGTGTTCCAGAACGTGCCTTGGCACTTGTTATTCGGTGGCCTGATGCTCGCGGCTGGGGTGGTCGCCGCCGCAATCGCGGTTCCCCTAGCCGGTGGCAGCAGGTCTCTCAGCTGGTCGCGCACGGGCGATATCGTTGAGAGCATTGCAATCGCGCTCGTTGTTCCGGCCTCGCTGCTTGCCGCCGGAACCTTCGACACGCTTCGAGGGGTGATCGTAGCATGACACAGCCGCCACAGATGCCGCTTGAGCCAGGGGCGTACCCGCAGGCCGTGCGCCCGACGTATACGGCAGGCCAGGGTGGGTACCGCGCGCAAGGGCAACCGCAGCAAGCTCCGCACGGCAGCGCCATCGGAGTCGGCGGCGGGGCGCAGGCAAGTGAACAGCAGGGCGCACCCCCGCTGCGTTACTCGACGCAGAGCGCAGGTCGATCGTCGGGAGAGATGCGCGCTACGGCAGCGCTGGCGCGCTCGCGCGCCTGGGCTAGGCCCGCGAGCATTGGGCTGCGCCTGCTCAGCTTCACCATCGACCTGCTCATCGCAGGGTTGCTCGCGACAGTCGCTAGCGTCGCACTCGGGCACTGGCTGTTCGCGCTCATCGTGCTGCTCGAGTACGCAGTGATCGTGATGATTCTCGAATCGAGAACCGGCGCCACCCCCGCTCAGTTCATGCTGCGCATTCGCACCACACGTGACGACTCCCCGTTTTCGCTCGGCTTTGCGCGAGCGCTCGGTCGCGCCCTCGTGCAGGCGGCCGGGAGCCTACTCGCGGGCATCGGCGGCTGGATCGTGGTCGCTACGGCTGCGAGCGACCCAAAGAAAGCAAATCGCAGCATCGCCGACAGGGTCGGCCAGGCTCTGGTCGTGAAAGTGCCGACCCGTGCGGAGCGCGCCGCAGAGGCTGAGCGGGCGGCTGCGCTCGCCGCGCACGGCCCACGGGTGTCCATTACGCGCGCCGGTGCGGCTCCGATCGCTATGCAGCAAGTGCCCACCAGGCAGTACGCAGTGCGCACGCCAGGCCAGTCGGCGCTCGTGCCGCAGGCGGGTGTATCTGCCCAGCTACCCGCGCCGATCGCTCCGCCGCCCCTCACGTCGTACGAGGTGCCGTGGGAATCACGCTACAACGAGCCTGGGCTGCCGATGTATGAGGGTTCGGCCTCGGCTCCTGCCGCTCCCTTTGCGTCAGTAGTTGCAGCGGCTTCAGCGATTCCGGCGGCCCCGGCGGCTCCAGAAGCTGCCGCACAGCGCGTGTTGTTGCGGCTCAGTTTCGACACCGGGCAGAGCCAACTCGTAGCTGCAGAGGGCTCTATTCTTCTTGGGCGAAAGCCAGATGCCTCGACTCACGACGAGCAGCTCGTCTCGGTTCGTGACCCAGACGGCACCGTCTCAAAAACTCACCTGCGCATCGACGTACAGTCGGACACCCTTTGGCTCGCCGACCTGGGATCGACAAATGGCAGCGAGGTGTTCGACGAGATGGGCGAGGGTACGGAGCTACGCACGGGCCATCCCGTGCGTTTCGAAGTGGGCTCTCGCGTGCGAATCGGCCACCGCAGCTTCACCATCGCTATCGTAGAGGGCGTCTAAAGCCCCGCCTAGTCGCAACCGAACTAGCGCAGTCGCGGAAGTGCCGCGATCAATTCGCGCGTATAGGTCTCTTGCGGGCGCTCGAAGATCGCCTCGACGCTGCCCTGCTCGACAATGACGCCGTCGCGCATCACCGCCACGCGCTCGGCGAGACGGGGCACCACCGAGAGATCGTGGGTGACCGTGATGAGCGTCAGCCCCATCTCGTCGCGCAGCTCACCGAGCAGGTCGAGCAGGCGGCTGCGCACGAGCACGTCGAGTGCGCTCACGGGTTCGTCTGCGACGAGCAACTCTGGCCCGTGCACGAGCGCGCGGGCGAGCGCAATGCGCTGGCGCTGCCCACCGGAGAACTCGTGGGGGTAGCGGTCGGCTGATCCCTTTGGAAGCTCCATACGGTCGAGGATCGCCGTGACCATCTCTCGGTGATTACCCGGGGCGTTCGTTGCGAAGAGCGGCTCAGCCACGGTCTGGCCGATGGTGCGGCGCGGGTTGAACGACGAATACGGGTCTTGAAACACGATGCCCGTGCGGCGGCGCAACCACAGCATGCGGTCTCGGCGCTGCCGGGGAAACACGAGGGAGCCGTCGAAACGCACCTCGCCGGTAGTGGGGGTGCCGAGACCGAGCAGCATGCCGAGCAGCGTCGACTTGCCAGAGCCAGACTCGCCGACGATTGCGACGCTCTCGCCGCGGCGCACCGCAAAATCAACGGTCTCGCCGGCCTCGTTGCCGAGGCCCCAGATGCCGCCTTCTCGGGCGAAGAGCTTCGTGGCAGGCGTTCGGTAGCGCTTCGACACACCTCTGCCCTCGAGCAGGGGTGCCTCTTGCAGCAGTGGTTCTCTCACAGCTCGCCTCCCGCTGCATGGATGAGGGCCCGCGTGATCGGGTGCACAGGAGCCTCAAGAATCTGAGCGATCTCGCCCTCTTCGATAACCCTGCCGCCGTCGAACACGAGCACCCGCTCGGCGACCTCGGCGAGCACGGCGAGGTCGTGGGTGATGAAGACGAGTGAGGTGTCGTCGCCCTCGGTGAGCTCACGAAACAGCTGCAGCACGCCCTTCTGCACGGTGACGTCGAGTGCGGTGGTCGGCTCATCGGCGAGCAGCAGCCCGGGCTGGGCCGAGATCGCCGCCGCGATGGCCGCGCGCTGGCGCTGCCCGCCGCTCACTTCGTGCGGGTACGCGCGCACGATGCGCTCGGGGTCTTTCAGTCCGACGCGCGCCGCGAGCCGCAGTGCCGCCTCCTTGCGCTCGGCCCGGCTGAGCGAGTAATGCAGGGCAAGCGCCTCGGTCATCTGATGGCCGAGGCGGAGCAGCGGGTTAAGCGCGGTCTTCGGCTCTTGAAACACCACGCCGATGCGCTCACCGCGAAGCGCGGCCAGCTCTCGGTCAGGCTTGCCAACCAGTTCGGTGTCGCCGAGCCGAATAGAGCCCCGCACCTCGGCCTCTTCTGGCAGCAGGCCCGCCACCGCGAGTGCGGTGAGGGTTTTGCCCGAGCCCGAGCCGCCGATGAAGCCCAGCCGCTCGCCAGGCGCCAGCGAGAACGAGATGCCGTGCAGTAGCTCGGTGTCACCGATCGAGACGGTGAGATCGTTGACCTCGAGGGGGAGCGCATGTGCGGGCGAGGTACCAGAAGTTGTCACGGTCATGCCTCGCTCCTGTCGCCGAGATCGCTGCGCTCGCCGCCGTCGCGCCTGCCACCGAACCGCAGTCGCGGATCCATCGCCTCGCGAAGTGCGTCACCGAGCAAATAAAACGCGAGCACCGTGAGCGTGATGGTGATGCCGGGCCACAGCACCACGAGCGGGTGAATCGAGATGAACGCCTGCGATTCTTCGAGCATGAGGCCCCACGAGGGCACGCTCGGCGGTGCGCCAAAGCCGAGATAGCTGAGGCCGGCCTCAGCGAGAATCGCGAGGCCCATCGCGAGCGAAAGCTGCACCGTGAACACGGGTGCCGTGTTTGGTAGCAGGTGCATGCGCAAGATTGCCCAGCGCGAGAGGCCCGCGGCCTTGGCGGCAAGAATGAAGTCTTCGGCGTTGATCTGCCTCAGCTCGGCCCGCACCACGCGGGCGATCTGCACGCCGAAGCCGATGCCGACCGACGCGACAACTACGGGCAGGCCGCTGCCAAACACCGCCGCGAGCATAATCGCGAGCAGCAGCGTCGGAAACGCGATGAGCACGTCGATCAGAATGATGAGCGGTTCGCGCAGCCGCCGCGGGCCAAGAGCTGAAACAACCGCAAGCGCGAGGCCAATCACGCCCGACACTATTGCCGCACCGAGCACCACGAGCACCGTCACCCTCGCGCCAGCCATGAGTCTCGACGCAATATCGCGGCCGCTGCTGTCTGTGCCAAGCCAGTGCGTGGGCGAGGGTGATTGCCACGCCTCAGAGATGTTCGATTGGTTCGGGTTGCCGGGCAGCCAGAAGAGCGACACGAGAGCCGTGAGCGCGAGCAGCCCGAGCACCGCGAGCGCAAATGCCCCTCGCGGTGAACGAACGAGGTGATGCAGCGTGCCGCCGCGCCGCGCGCTCACTGTTCTTCCACCCTGAGCCGGGGGTCGATCAATCGGTGTACGACGTCGACGAGCGCGCCGAGCGCGAGAATCACGGCGGTGAGCACAAACAGGGTGCTCTGCACTTTGATCAGGTCGCGCTGCCCAACATCGAACACGAGCATGCGACCGAGGCCCGGCAGGCTGAAGAGCTGCTCGATCACCACGGCACCCACGAGCAGGCCGGCAATCTGCAGGCCCAGCATCGAGATGACCGAGAGACCAACCCCCGGTAGTCCGTGGCGCACGAGCGCGCCGAGTCGCGTGTAGCCGCGTGACATCGCGGTGCGCACGTGCTCGGCGCCGATGGCGCTCAGGGTCGCGCTTTTGACGAAACGAAACAGTACGGCGCCTTCGATCAGTCCGATGGTCAGCGCGGGCAGCGTGAGCGATCGAATTGCGGCGAGAGGATCGGCCCAGCCGTCGCGCGGAAAGCCCTGCGAGGGCAACCAGCCGAGCCAAGTCGAGAACAGCACGATGCCGAGCAGGCCGGCCCAGACCGCCGGCACCGCTGCCGCGACCACGCCGAGCACCGAGATGACCCGGCTGGGTAGCGCCTTGCGGCGGTACGCGGCGAACACCCCGAGTGGTAGGGCGACGATCAGCGCGATTGCGAGCGAGTAGATCGTGAGCGGCACCGTGACCTGCGCCTTTTGCGCGATCTCTGCGGCGATCGGGGTGCCCGAGACGACCGAGTTGCCAAGTTGCCCGGTGAACACGCCGCCGAGCCAATCGAGGTACTGCAGCGGCAGCGGCACATTGAGGCCGAGTCGCTCGCGAATTGCCTCAACCTGGGAGGGTGAGGCGCTTGTGCCGCCGATTACCTGTGCCACGTCACCGGGCAGCAGCCGCAGCGAGACGAAGATGATCAGGCTCGCCAAAAAAAGACCCGCGAGAAGCGTCAGCGCCCTGACGACGAGAAAGCGGCTCATCCCATGATTCTATCGGCCGTGGCAACGAAAGAGTCGCCCGGGCACACACTGGCACCCGGGCGACTCTTTCGTTCACACAGTGACTGCTAACCGATGCTCACACCCGCGAGGTTGATTCGTGAGTTGGTGTTGCTGTTCGGGAAGCCCTGCACGTGCTTCGCGATTGCGTTTGCCGGGGTGTAGTTGATGAGCCACTTCGCTGGGGCCTCAGCCGCGACGATGCGCGCTGCCTGCTGCACCAGGTCGACCGCCTCTGCGGGGTCGGTGGTTGCAATCGACTTCGCGTACAGATCTTGCACCTCGGCATTGTTGTAGCCGAAGTAGTAGTCAGGGTTCGTGTAGTTGACGAAGTCGTTGGCCTCGGCGTGGTTGACGTAGCTCAGGTCGAACTGCCTGGGGCTGCCGTCTTCGGGAGCCGAGTAGACGTCGCTGAGCCAGGTGCCGAACTCGACCGGGTTCACGTTCAGCTTGACGCCAATCGCATCGAACTGCGTGACCACCTGGTTGATGGCGTCGTTTGCGTAGAAGCTCGGAATGGTGACGGTCAATTCGAGGCCGTCGGCGTAGCCTGCCTCAGCAAGCATTGCCTTTGCCGCCTCCGGGTCGTAGGCGTTCACCGAGGTGAGGTCTTCGTAGGCAGGCTCGAGGTCGGTGATGGGGCCGCCCAGGGTCTTACCGTCGCCATAAAACGCTTCGACGATCGAGTTGCCATCGATTGCCATCGACAGCGCGGTGCGCACGCGCACATCGTTAAGCGGGGCCTTCTGCGAGTTGAACGCGAGGGTGAAGACGTCGGTGCTTGCCGCGTGCTCGATCGTGAAGTCGGTGCCCTCAAACTGCGAGACCATATTCGACACCACGGGAGCCAGCACGTCAACGTCGCCCTCGAGCGCCGCGTTCGTTGCCGCGTTGGGGTCGGGAATGTAACGCCACACGACGGTATCGACCGCGGCCTTCTCATCCCAGTAATCGGGGTTTGCGGCGAAGGTGATGCTGTCGCCCTGCTTCCACTGCTTCAGCGTGTAGGGGCCGGTGCCGTTGCTGGTGCTCGCCAGATCGCCATCGTACGCAGTCTCAAACACCAGGCCGGGGCGGTTTGCCAGCTGCCACAGCACCTGGCTGTTCGGGGCCGAGAGCTCGAGCACTACCGTGCGCGCGTCTGGCGAGGTCACGGTGACTGGAGCGCCAAGCGCGGTGCTGAGCGAAGCGGGGCCCTCGGCGGCGCTGAGCGAGTCAACGACATCTTCGGCGGTCAGCTTGTTGCCCGAGGCAAATGTCACGCCCTCACGCAGGGTGAAGGTGAGGGTAAGTCCATCTTCGCTCTGCTCAGGCAGGGCCTCGGCGAGCACAGGTACAAACTCGTCGACAGTGCCCGACTTCAGGCCGATGAGGCCCTGGTAGACGTTGTCGATCAGAATCTGATCGAGTGCGACGCCGCCGGTGCTGCGAATATCGAGGTTGCTCGGTTCGAGCTGCAGGCCAACGACGAGCTCCTTGCTCGCCCCGCCTGCCTCGCCCGGAGCGGTTGCGCCCTGGTCGCGGCTCAGCCAGAAGACCAGCGCCGCAACGATTGCAGCGACCGCGAGAACGGCGATCGTGATAATCAGGGGTGTCTTCGAGCGGCCGCGCTTGCGGTACTCGGGCGCCTCGGGTGCGGCGCTCGTGTTCGACTCGGTCACGTAAGTGGCTCCTCGGGTCGTGCGCGGCGGGATGCCGCGCGCTGAATGAACTAGACGGCGGGCGGCAGTGCTCGTGCGTCAAGAGCCGAGAGTACGCCGCTTTCGTCGAATTGTCTTGCCGAGGAACAGCTTGTTAACGTCTTGTTACATTACGCATAATCGAGATCGAGGTTCTCGGTCAGGTGTCAGCTTGAAAGATCACTGATCGAAGCGGCCAGCTCGGCTGGCGAAGTCTCGTGTATGTTGTGCGGCCCGTGCACCGTCACCACAGCTGCGCCGGGCAGGCGCTCATGCCATTCGGCCTCGAGATCAGGGCCGATGAGACCGCCTGATCCTCGCACCAGAGAGACATTGATGCCCCCAGCGTGTACTGCCTCGAGTAGCGCCCAAATTGGGGCGAACGGCTTGCCCTCGCCCATGCCCTCAGTAGGAGAGGCATCCATGTGCGCGAAGTGGTGTGCCCATTCCCAGCGCCCGTCGGGCCGCTGCCGCGTATTAAACGCAACCCCGCGTGTGAGCGCCGCGCGATCCTCGCCAATGCCGTAGGCGATTGCCCGCTCTACCATTTCTTCTTGCGTCGCGAAGTCGCGCTGGCCCGAGATAAAGTCGCCAATTTCGCTAGCGTCGCCCTGCGGGCTGATGCCGGGCGTAATGTCGAGGATCACCAGGCCGAGCAGGCGTTCGCCGAGCTGGGGTGCCGCGATGGCTGCGACGAGGCCGCCGAGCGAGTGCCCGACGAGCACGAAGGGCTCGGGCGCAAGCTGCTCGAGGGCAATGAGCACGTCGGCGGCGAGTAGGTCGGGGCGGTAGTTTGCGTCTTCGCGCCAGTCGCTGCGGCCGTGACCGGGCAGGTCGAGCGCGAGCACAGGTGCACCGAGGGCGAGCGCGACCGGGTCGAAACCGTGCGCGTTGAGACCCATGCCATGCAGAAACACGTAGCGCGGGGCGGCATCTGGCTGGTCGCGCGGGGTGTAGCTCAGCGCTGAGAGGGTGCGGCCATCACTCACGGTGACCTCGTGGCGCCGCACGGTGGGCAGTGGGCCCGTGCATCCAACACGCGCGGCATCTGCATTCAAGAAACGAAACTCATCTTGCTCGTCGTGCCCCTGTGCGCCTGACTGTAGCTGTGTCATGTGCATGAGTGTAGCGGCGACGTACACCCGCAACCACTACACTCAGGGGGGTGAACCCCGAGCGCACGGAGCCGAGACCCGGGCCGCTGTACAGGCTGTACCAGCGACGCCTGAGGCGTGAACTCGACCCGGCGAACGTTCCGCATCACATTGCCGTGATTGTCGACGGAAACCGTCGCTGGGCAAAGCAGCGCCTGCAAGAGCGGGTTGCCGTGGGGCACCGTGCTGGTGCGCGCAAGATTCCCGAGTTTCTGGGCTGGTGCGAAGAGGCGGGCGTCAAAGTGGTGACGCTGTACCTACTCTCGAGCGACAACCTGCGCGGTCGTGACAGCCAAGAGCTTACAGACCTCTTTGGCATCATCGCCGAGCTGGCGCGCGGCCTCAGCGAGACCGAGGGCTGGCGAGTGAAGCACGTCGGCAGCTGTGAGGGGCTGCCTGCGGAGCTTTCTGCGGCGCTCGTTGCCGCAGAAGAGGCGACCGCTGGCAACACGGGGCTGCACGTGAACCTCGCGGTGGGCTACGGCGGGCGCAGCGAGATCACCGCGGCGATGCGCAGCGTTATCGCCGAGCACCAGGCCTCGGGCGGCACACTCGACACCCTGGCCGAGCGTCTGACGCCCGAGATGATCGGCGAGCACCTCTGGACCCGTGGTCAGGCCGACCCCGACCTCGTGATTCGCACCTCGGGGGAGCAGCGCCTCAGCGACTTCATGATCTGGCAGTCGGCGCACAGCGAGTTCTACTTCGTAGAGGCACTGTACCCCGACCTGCGCGAGGTCGATTTGCTGCGTGCGCTGCGCGACTACTCGCGCAGGCAGCGCCGCATGGGGCGGTAAGGCCGGTTCAAACTACGCCTGCGCCAAGGACTCCTCAAGCTCCTCGCGGGCGATGTGGACCAAGGCGCTCAAAGCAACGCATTGCGTTGCGCGCCGTACCGACGCAGTGGCGTCGGCGCAATTCGTGCGAGCACACGCGGTGTGCTCTTTCAAGCGAATTACGCAAACCCGCCCCGGGTTCGGCTCACTCAGCTCCTAGAAACTCCTCGAGTTCCTCGCGGGCGATGTGATCAGCCTTCTGCACGGGCGGCGACTTCATGAAGTAGGCCGAGGCGGCCTCAACGGGGCCCGCCTGGCCGAGGTCTTTTGCGACCTTCGCGCTGCGAATCGCGTCGATCATGGTGCCGGCCGAGTTCGGTGAATCCCAGACCTCGAGCTTGTACTCGAGGCTCATCGGCACGTCGCCGAAGCCGCGGCCCTCGAGCCGCACGAACGCGAACTTGCGATCCTCGAGCCACGGCACGTGATCGCTCGGGCCGATGTGCACGTCGTCGGCGTCGAGGTTTGCCGAGATATTCGAGGTGACGGCTTGCGTCTTCGAGATCTTCTTCGACTTCAGTCGCTTGCGCTCAAGCATGTTCTTGAAGTCCATGTTGCCGCCGACGTTCAGCTGGTAGGTGTGGTCGAGCGCGATGCCGCGGCTCTCCATCAGGTGCGCCATCACGCGGTGAGTGATGGTTGCGCCGACCTGGCTCTTGATGTCGTCGCCGACGATGGGCAGGCCAGCCTCAACGAACTTTGCGGCCCACTCGGGGTCGCTCGCGACGAACACGGGCACCGCGTTGACGAATGCGACGCCAGCGTCGAGCGCTGCCTGCGCGTAGAACTTCACAGCCTCTTCGCTGCCGACGGGCAGGTAGCACGCGAGCACGTCGGCTCCCGAATCACGCAGCGCCTGGGCCACATCAACGGGGGGAGCGGGCGACTCTTCGACCGCGTCACGGTAGTACTCGCCGAGCCCGTCAAGCGTGGGGCCGCGCAGCACCTCGAGGCCAAGGTGGGGCACGTCAGAGAACTTGATGGTGTTGTTGTGGCCAGCCCAGATCGCGTCAGACAGGTCTTTGCCGACCTTGTCGGCGTCAACCTCGAAGGCCGCGACGAACTGCAGGTCAGAGACGTGGTAGCCGCCCAGACGCACGTGCATGAGGCCGGGAACCTGGTCGTCATCGGCGGCGCCCCGGTAGTATTCGACGCCCTGCACGAGCGAACTCACGCAATTGCCAATGCCCGCGAGGGCCACCTTCACACTCATCGCACCAAACCTTCGTAGTTCTCGTTCAATAGACTCACGCCAACTCACTATTGTATCGCGCGGTGCATGCGGAAACACTTGGCGCGGCAGCAGCGCCGGCGGTGGCGATGGCGGCGCTACGCTCGTGATGTGAGCAAGATAACTGAAGTTGCCATCACCGCGGCGCTCGAGGCTGGGGCGATCGCGTTCGAGGGGTTCCGCGCCGCCGACCTCGAGATTGACATCAAAGCAGACAAGCACGACCTGGTTACGCGCTACGACCGTGCGTGCGAGGCGCATATTCGCCGGGTGATCCTCGAAGCCTTTGCGGACTCGAGCATTGTCGGCGAAGAAGACGGGGCTCATGTGGGCACTGGGGCGCTTACCTGGTATGTCGACCCGATCGACGGCACGGCGAATTTTGCGAGCGGCATCGCGCTTTGGGCGGTCAGCATCGGGGTGGCCCGCGACGGCGAGATGATTGCGGGCGTCATCTACGACCCCGTGAGTGGGCAGTTGTTTTGGGCCGATGAGCGCGGCGCGTTTTTGCGTGAGCAGTTTGGTCAGGGCGAGGATCGCCCGATGCGTAGCCGCGGTCACGCCGATGCGGGCGAGGCGACCGTTGCGCTGAATTTTCCGCTGGCGCGCGACCTCGTGCACTTCGAGGCGCTTGCGCTCGCGCAGTACGCCGAGATTACCCGCGAGTTTGGGCAGGTGCGCGGGCTGCACAGCACCTGCATCGCGCTGGCGTGGGTCGCGGCCGGCTGGGTCGATGCCACGATCTCGTTCGAGACCAGCCCGTGGGATGTTGCGGCGGGTTGCTACATCATTCGCCGTGCGGGCGGCTCGTTCTTGGGCTACCTCGATGGCGCGCCCGTTGCCGAGGGCGAAAGCCACCTGGCGCCGCACTACTACGCGGTCGGGAGCGGCGCCGACTACGAGCTGCTGCGCGAAGTGATGCGCACGCAGAGCCTCAGACCCGTCGCCTAAATCTGCGGCCAGTGCGCCGAAAGACAAATTGCGCAGGGTCTGGCCGATCCCGCGTACTTGATGCGGCAGAATAACATCATGGTCATCGATACCGCAGAGCTGCCAGAGCCGACCGACCCCGAAGACTTGCCGCCTTTGAACAGCAATCCTGGGTGGTTGAGCGAAGACGAGCTTGCCTTCGTACGCGGGCGCATGCCTGTGCTCTATGTCGAGGCCGTGCCGGTGCGAGTCGACGGGCAGGGGCAGGTAAACGAGGTCGGGCTACTGCTGCGTTCGACGCCCGATGGGGTGATGACGCGGGCCCTCGTCGCTGGGCGGGTGCGCTTCGGCGAAACCGTGCGCGACGCGCTTTTTCGGCACCTCGAGAACGACCTTGGCCCGATGGCGTTTCCGCTGATTCCGGCATCGCCTGTGCCCGCGCAGGTTGCCGAGTTCTTTCCGCTGCCGGGCATTTCACCGTACGTTGACGAGCGCCAGCACGCAGTGTCGCTCGTGTTCGTGGTGCCGGTCACCGGCTCGTGCAGCCCGAGACAAGATGCACTCGAGATGACCTGGATGTCACCCGAAGAGGCGCTCTCTCTAGACACCCTCGACGAGCTTGTCGGAGGCCGCGGCAGGCTGCTGCGCCAGGCACTCGCTTCGGTGGGGTGCTAGGGTGCGTCTCCCAAACCGGTTCGTGGCGAGGATGCGGCCGAAAATTGTGATCGCAAGGCGGAGGAGGAAGGCTTTGCTGGTGGCAAAGGCGACGACGACAACGCAGCGAGCGCGGTTTTCGGCTGCACCGCAGCACGGATTGATTTGGGAGACGCACCCTAGCTGTGATCGGCCGCTAGCCGCGTTCAGCTAGCGCTTGCGCCAGGTGATGAGGTGCGCGCGAGAGAACGATCGCGAGCACTTCGCGCACGAGGTTTCACGGCTCGGCCTGCGAAACTTTGCGTGTTCGTGTCCGGCCGGGCACACACCGAGCCAGGGGGCGAGTTCGTGCGCAACCTCGCCGTCGTGGGTGCGCCCGCCCACATAGCCGAGCTCGCGAGCTATGCGCTTCCATTTGGGGCCGTGTGCCGCGTCTGCGCCGGCGATTGCGTGTGCGACCTCGTGCAGCAAGATCTGGTGAATCTCGTCGTCATCAAACTTCGCGGCGAGATAGCGTGAGACGGTGATGCGCCTATCGGTGTAGTTGCAGAGACCCGCCCGCCGTTTGGCGTGGTCGAAGCCAAACGACCAGGTGCCTGCGCCGTGCAGCGGGTCAAGATGGTGCCGTATCAGAGCCTCAGCCCAGACCCGCACCCGGTCGAGTTCAGCCACGGCCGAACACCTCTGCGGGCGGCTCGGGGCTTGGCACTGCGTCGCTATCGGTGACGGCTCGAGCACCCTTCAGCCATTCTTCGAGCTCACGCCCCACGAGCATACGCGCGGGGTGTGGGCCACCGGCGAGCAATCGCGGCAGCCACTCAAGCTCGCCGATCGACTCGGGCGAGCGAGAGGCCGAGTCTGCGGCGGGTGCCGCTGCGAGCAGCACCACGTTGCCGAAGCGGCGCCCCTTGAGCACCTGCGGCTCACCAACCGCTGCGACCGTGCCAAAGACCGATGCGAGCGTCGCGACCTGGCTGCGGGTGAATGCCTGCCCGGCACCGTCGGTCGTGTTAACCACAACGAGCCCTTCGGGGGCGAGCAGGGGCGCAATCAACTCGTAGAACTCGGTGCTCGAAACGTGCGCCGGGGTGCGCGAGCCGGCGAAGATATCGACGATCACGAGGTCGAGCGCACCGTGCATGCCCTGCGGCAGCTTGCCGAGCACCTCGCGGGCGTCACCGTGGCGCACGCGAATGCTTGCGCGTTGCGGCAGAGGCGCAGCCTCTCGCACCAGTTCGACGAGGCCGCTCTCTAGCTCGACAATCTGCTGCCTGCTGCCGGGGCGAGTGGCCTCGACGTAGCGGGGCAGCGTGAAGGCGCCGCCGCCGAGGTGCAGCGCCGAGATCGGTTGCCCAGGTGTGCGAAACAGGTCGATCGCGTGCGCGATGCGGCGCACGTACTCGAAGAAGACCTCGCTGGGGTCGCGCAGGTTGACGTGCGACTGGGGCGTGCCATCAACCAGCAGCTGGATCGCCCCAGGAACCCAGCGATCTTCTTCGATCTCTGCGACGAGACCTGAGCTCAGCGTGACCGGATCAGGTACCCTCACGCTGGCGCGCTCGCCGCGAGACCTAGCTCGTCGATCTTCTGCTGCATGTCTGCGTTCGAGGGCTCAACCTGGTGGCTGCCGTCGCGGTAGAGAATCACGGGAATGTTGGTGCGCCCGCTGATGTCGCGCGCAACATCGGCGGCCTCAGGGTCAGCCACGAGGTCGATGTAACGGTAACCTGCGCCAGCCGCATCAAACACGCGCTTGGCGCGGCGGCAATCACCGCACCAGTCGGCACCGAAGATGATGGTCTCGCTGGGGTTTGTGGCTGCGTCGGTGGCGCTGGCAGCGGCTTCAGCATCGGTGGGGGAAATCTGCTCGTTCATGCTTCAAGGGTACGCCGAGCCGCTGACATTCTGGGGCACCCCGCTCAGCTACGCCTGGCGTCGCACCGACGCACTCAGCCGAGCCACGCGCGCATCGGCATTTCGCAGAGCCCGCGCCTCGCGCTCACGTCGCACCGCAAGCATCGCCTGGAGCGCAAGCTCAGGGTGCCCCTCGGGCACGGGCGACACATAGGGATCAGCCTCGGCGAGCAGTGTTGTCGCAACGTGCAGGCGAGCGGCCGGCGCCATGGCCGGGGCATGCGCAAGAAACTGCGTGATCCTGCGCCCCAAGCGATCTGGCAGCATCGCCACGTCAGCGACCTGAGCCCACGCCTGCAACTGAGGTGGCACGGCCGCAACATGGATCGCAGGCGGCTTCGTGCGCACTCGCTGACAGTAGGTGCCCGCGAGCAGATCGCCAAGTCGCTGCGAGCGCGGAGAAAACGCGCCAGCGGCAATCGCGACGGCGCCGAGCGTCATATAGGTCTCGAGCACGCCGGTGAGCGCGCGAATGATCGTGTGCCGCATCGTGATCGCACCGCCATCGGTGCGCACGACCCTGCCGCCAATCGCGAGCTTGCCAAGACTGCGCCCGCGCATCGCCACTTCGATAGTGCAGGGCAGCACCACCAGCGAGATCACGATGGTGACGACCATGAGGATCCTCGTGGCAGCTTCGCTCAGCACGCCAAGCTCGCCCGCCCACGAAGTGAGCCACCCAAACAGCAGCAACACCGCGAACGACACTGCGATGTCGATCAGCGCGCCGAGAGCGCGAAACACCACACCTACCGGCTGCACGTCGATTGCGACGGCCTCACCAGAGAGCAGCTCGTGCACCGGATCGATGTGCACGGCGCTGTGCGCGACCGCGTGCGGCGGCAGGGGCACGGGGCGAAACTCGGCAGACATGACTACAGTTAATCAGGTGGATGCCGATGCGCTAGCCGAGAATCGCCTGCCCGAGTGGCAGCGATTGAACGAACTGAGCCGCAACGCAAGGCCGAGTGGCGCCGAGGTTGACGAGCTCGTTGCGCGCTACCGCTCGGCCTCGGCCGATCTCGCCGAGCTCAAGAGCACCGTAAGTGAGTCGCACCAGGGTAATTACCTTTCTACGGTGCTCGCGGCGGCTCGGTTGCGTCTGACGGGTTCGCCGCAGAACGCAATGACGAGGATCGGCGACTTCTTCGTCTGGCAGCTGCCGGCGGCGCTCTACCGCCTGCGCAAGACGACCGCCTGGATCGCGGCGGGCTTTCTGCTGATCGCGACGGCCGTTGCGCTCTGGATCGTGTTGAACCCCGCGGTCGTGAACGCGATCTGGGATGCCGAAACGCTCAAAGCGTACGCAGAGGAAGACTTCACCGGCTACTACACCGAGAACCCGGCAGCGGTGTTCGCGGGCATGGTGTGGACCAACAACGCTTGGATCGCGGTGCAGTGCGTGATCTTTGGGGTGACGGGTATCTGGCCTGTGTATTCGATGGTGCAGAACGCGATGAACCTGGGCCTCGCCGCGGGCAGCATGGCCGCGTATGGCAAGTTCGACGTGATGCTGTTGCACATCTTGCCGCACGGCATGCTCGAGCTCACCGCCCTGTTTGTCGCCGCCGCGGGCGGCCTGCACTTGTTCTGGGCGTGGGTAGCGCCGGGGCATCGCAGCCGCGCTGATGCGCTCGCCGCAGCCGGGCGCTCGCTCGCAACGGTGGCGATCGGTCTGGTGTTCGTGCTTGCCCTCGCCGGCCTGGTCGAGGGCTTCGTCACCGGCTGGTGGCTGCCGTGGCCGATTAAGATCGGCATAGGTGCCGCCGCGCTCGGGGTCTTTCTTTGGTACATGCTCGTCGTTGGGCGGCGGGCGGCCCGGCACGGTGAGACGGGCGACCTCGTCGAGTTTGAGGCGGGCACGCCGAAGCTTATTGCGGGCTAGTCGGCTAGCGGGCGAGCTGGATAGTCGGCGCTTAGAGTCGACCCGCCGCCTTGAGCGCAAGGTAGCGGTCTGCAATCTTCTGCGGCAGCAGTTCGGGTTCTGCGCTGAGCGCCTCGCCGCCTGCCCGCTGCACCGCCTCGGCCACCTGCGTCGCCTCGGCAATCGTGCGCTCGGCCGCCGCCGCGAGGTAGACGGCTTCGCGGGTCTCGGTGTCGCGGGCGAGCCGTTCGAGATCGCCGTCGCTCGCTGCAGCAACGAGCACTGTGGTGCTGCGGGTCGGGTGTGGCAGCGCGCCGAGAAAGCCCCTTGCGCTCTCGATCGAATCTTGCGCGGTGAGCACGACAACGAGCGAGGGGCGGGTGGTGACGGTGCGAATCGCGGCAAACGCGGAGCCCCAATCGGTGTCGATGAGGCGCGGAAACACAGGGGCCATCGCCTCGCTCATCGCGGCGAGCAGGGGTGCCCCGTCGATGCCCGTGACGCGGGCGCGCACCGAGCGGTCGACCATCAGCAGGTGCACGTGATCGCCGCCCTGCGAGGCGAGGGCTCCGAGCAGCAGCGCCGCTTCGAGTGAGGCGTCGAGCCGAGTGCCGTCACCGACTCGAGCTGCAGCTGTGCGCCCGGTGTCTAAGAGAATCACCACGTGGCGATCGCGCTCAGGCCTCCAGGTGCGCAGCATCGTCGTGCTGCTGCGAGCAGTCGCGCGCCAGTCGATCGAGCGCACATCGTCGCCGCGCACGTACTCGCGCAGTGAGTCGAACTCGGTGCCCTGGCCGCGCACCTGAATGCTGGTGTTGCCGTCGAGCTCGCGCAGCCTCGCGAGCCGCGAGGGTAGGTGCCTGCGCGACCGAAACTCGGGCAGCACGATGATCTGGCCGGGCGCCGCATGCCTTGCTTGCCTACCCGCGAGGCCGAGCGGGCCGTTCGAGCGCACCATTACGAACTCGCTGCGCAGCGCGCCACGGCGGCGGGGCAGTAGCGCGAAGGTCGCGCGCCTTGCTTCGCCAGGTGGCAGGTCGACCTTCGCTCGTTGCGGGGTGGCACCTGCGGTCGGTTGCCAGGCATCGCGCACAATGCCACGGAGTCGTCGGCCGCCGAGATTGCGCACCACGATTGCCGCCTCGACCGTTTCGAAGCGGCGTGCGCGCTCTGGTAGCCGCCGCGTGACTTCGAGAAGCTTCGGGCTCGCGGTGCTCAGCACGTCGACCACGGTAAGCGCAGTGAGCAGCAGCAACCACCCGAGCAGCACAAACCAGGGGGAGACACCGAGGGTGCCGAGCAGCACGAGGGGCACTACACCGAGGCCGGCGAGCAGTACGAGGCGAGCGGTCACAAACACGGGTGCTCGTTAGATCGGTACGACGGTCTGGCGCATGGTCGCGGCCAGCACGGTGTCGGCTGAGACGCCCTCCATCTGCGCGTCTGGGCGCAGTGAGATGCGGTGACGCCAAACCGGCGTGAGCATCGCTTGCACGTGGTCAGGTGTGACGGCAACCGACCCGCTGAGCCACGCCCAGGCCTTTGCCGCGGCGAGCAGCGCGGCTGAGGCGCGAGGGCTTGCACCAAGCTCGACAGACGGGGCCGACCTGGTGGCGCGCGCGAGCGCAACGATATAGGCCAGCACGTCGTCGGCAACCGCGACGTTTGCAACCGCCTGCTGCGCGGCGAGCAGCTCGGCAGGGGTGGTGACTGGTTGGAGATCGTTCAGCGCTCGTGGCGAGAACCCATCGGCGTGCCGGCGCAGCACCTGCACCTCTGAGGCCTCGTCGGGCATGTCGACAATGAGCTTCATCATGAAGCGGTCGAGCTGAGCCTCGGGCAGCGTATAGGTGCCCTCGTGCTCAACAGGGTTTTGTGTCGCAGCAACGAGAAAGGGGTCTGGCAGCGCGAGCGTCTGGCCGTCAGCCGACACCTGGCGCTCTTCCATTGCCTCGAGCAGTGCGGCCTGCGTCTTTGGCGGAGTGCGGTTGATTTCGTCAGCCAGCAGCACGTTGGTAAATACGGGCCCGCGGCGAAACTCGAACTCGCCGGCCTTCGCGTCGTAGATGAGCGAGCCGGTGACATCGCCGGGCATGAGATCGGGGGTGAACTGCACTCGCTTGGTGTCGAGGCCAAGCGCCCGCGAGAACGAGCGCACGAGCAGGGTCTTCGCCACCCCGGGTACGCCCTCGAGCAGCACGTGGCCGCGCGCGAGCAGGGCGACGAGCAGCCCCGAGATGACACCGCCCTGGCCAACGACCGCTTTCTCAACCTCTGCGCGAATGCGCTGCATGGCGGCTCGCAGCTCTGCGTCGTGTTCGTGTGGGGTCATTGCTTTGACCTTTCGTCTGTGGGGGAGTGCGTTTCGAAAGTGTGTGAGGGTTCGGGGGTGGGCAGCGGGTCTACCCGATCGAGGATCGCGCCCAGCGTGCGTGCGAACGAAACGAGTTCGGCGTCGTTCGCTGGAAGGGGACCTGCGAGCAGCTGAGCGAGCGCGGGTTCGCCCGGAACCGCGTGCGCAACTTGTGTGGCGGTAGCGCCTCTGGGCAGCCCGAATTTGCGGCTGAGCCGACGCACGGCACCCTCTCGGAGCGCGGCCGCCGCGTGCATCGAATCACCAACATGCGCCGTGAGTCGAGCGCGGCCAAGCATTGTCTCAGACGCGCGCACCGTAACGGGTAGCCGCTCTTCGACGAGTGGGCCGAAGCGGCGGCCGCGCCACACAGCAGCGATGACCGCGGTGATGATGAGCAGCAGCATGACCGGGGTCACCCACGTTGGGGTGAGCGCGGCAAGTGTGCCCTCGCGATCGACGGCGAGATCTTCTGCCGATGGCTGATACCAAACGATGCGATCCTCGGTGCCCAGTAGCGCGAACGCAAGTGCCGCGTTGCCGTTCTCGGCGAGGTGCGCGTTGTCGAAGAGCGCGGAGGCATCGATCATGGCGAGCTGCGAGCCTGTGCCGTGAGCGTCTTCGCCGGAAGCCTCATCGAGAAAAACCAGTGCCGCAGCCCCGTCTTCGTGCACAAAGCAGGCGGTCACGCCTGGCGCGTGATCGAAGAAGGTGGTGGCCTGAATCTCGCCGACGCCCGAGAAGTCTGCTGCAGCGCAGCCGTCTCGCTTCGGCTCGCGCACCGCTTCGTCGAATGTCTCGACAACTATTTCGCCGAGCTCGAGGTCGAGCAGCACCTTTTCGTTTGCGGTGAGAAACACGGTGCGTGGTGCTGACGCAGCGAGGTCGCGCACACTTTCGATGGCAGCATCGCTCTGTATCTCAGGCGCGGTCATGACAAGCGTCGCGTCGCTTTCGCCTAGCAGTGCGAGTGCGTGTGTCTTGCCCTCTGCGATCTCAACGGAGATGCCCTGTTCTTGCAAGATCGCGACGAGTGCCTTGGCGCCCTCTGGCGAAGCGCTCTCGGGGCCAAGCACCTCCCGGGCACCGCCGCCGGCACCACCGAGCACGAGGGTCGCCCCCGCAGCAAACAGCAGCACGAGGCTGGCGCCGATCCAACGCAATACTTGGCTGCGTCGCCGCGGAACCGAGGCCGCGGTGCTTGCCGATGCCAGGCTCTCGCCCGCGCTCATGCGGGCACCTCGATGGTTGAGGATGTGCGGTTCGCGGTGAGCCCCGTTGTGAGCCTGGCCGCCGCGAGTCGGTCATCTATCTCGCGCACCGCCAGGTAGCCGGGCTCGGTGCCCTCCTCCCCGAGATAGCGCACTCCGTCGAATAGGCGGGCGGCTTCGAGTAGTCGGGCATGCTCGCCGGGAAACGTGCGCGCGGCGGCGGCCGCGATAGTTTGTGCGGTCGCACCGGGAGCCGGGTCGATCAGTTCACGCTCGATGAGTGCTCGCGCGAGCGCGCGGTAGCGCTGGGTGATCGCCGCGTTCCAATTGCCCTGTCGGGCCAGCGCATCGGCTGCGGCCCGCAGCTGGGCGGCACTGAGCCGGTCGTTCTCGCCAAGCAGGGCGCTGCGTTGTTGAGCTCTGCGCGAGGCGCGCGGCTTGCCCCAGACGATTACACCAATCACGACGAGTGCGATGACGATCGCCACGAGCACGATCAGTACGACGAAACCGCCACCACCATCACCAAAATCTGGATTGAGAAGCTTCTGCAGAAACTCGATGACCGCGAGCGAGGCTCGGTCGAAGGCTGTCGGCTGCGCCGCGAGGTACTCGGGTTTGCTGAGTTCTTGCTCGGCAAGCCGCCGCGCTTCTTCCGCGTCTGGCGGGGTAGCGGCAAGCACGAGCGTGCCGAGGCGCGCGAGCAAGTCAGCGGCTAAGGTCACATTGGCCCCGGCTGCTCGTAGTAGCCCGGCTGTGTGGTGGATTGTTGTGCCGTGGGCGGCTGCTGTGCGTAGTAGGTGGGCGGCTGCTGTGCGTAGTAGCCGGGCTGCTGCTGTGCGTAGGGGCCAGACTGTGCGGCGAACTGCGGCAGCGCGTAGGGGTCACCGAGTTGCTCGGGCGCCCAACCAACCGCGCGGTGCTCGACGTAGCTAGCGAGTGACTGATCGAGCCCCTCTTTTCGCATGCGCGAGTCGAGGTAGATCAAGCTCGCCGCGGTGTTCTGTGCGATTGTGCCAACCGCACTGATGACGAGGGTCAGAAGTTGGGGCAGCGCGAAAACGAGCACCATCACAATCACCGCGGTCGGCGATAGCTCACTGCCCTCATACGGATCTCCCGTCGGCATGAGCAGGGGAATGAGCAGCATTGAGAAGAGCTGAGCAACCCCGCTTACGGCGTTGGCGGCGAACCCGACAATGAGACCCACGAGTGCGGTCGCTCCGAATGCCGCCCAGAATCGACCACGCACGAGAAACCAAGAGCGTCCCACTGCTTTGCCGATCTTGCAGCGCTCGATCACGAGCACTGTGGGTACGAGCAGGAGTTTGGTGCCGATCCATATAGCGAGCACAAAAAATCCGAGCAGCAACAGCAGCCCGAGTGTGATTGCGATACCTGCTCCGACGCCAGCATCGCCGGCAGCGGCACCTATGCCAAGGCCTGCTCCGACCGCAATGAAGGCGAGCACCGTGATCGCCGCGAACGCTGCGACGCCGACAAGCAGGGTGTAGCCGATCAGGCGCCAGAAGACGGGCTTCACCTGTCGCCACACCTCTGAGAGCCTGGGCTTCTCGCCGAGGGCCGCGATGCGCAGGTTTGCTGCGACCACACCCTGTACGGCGGCGCCCACTGCGACAGAGAGCAAGCTGAGCACCAGGCCGCCGCCGAGAGAGAGCCCGAGCGTACCCGCCATGATCGCGTCGTAGTCGGGATCGCTCGGTGAGAGCGTGTCGATGCGGTCGAAGCCCGTGGCGAAAATGAGCACGAAAAGACCGAGCGCGAGCAGGCTGACGACCAGCTGTGTGCAGACACCGAAGCCGAGCAGCACCGCCGGGTTGTGCCGCAGCGATGCGAACGATTTGCCGAGAATTGTGCCGAAGTCGAGGGGGCGCAGTGGGATCAACCCGCGCTTCGGGGCCGGGCTCCATTGGGGGGATGTCATGACTACATCTTTGCAGGTTGTGCGGGGGAGCGGGCTTTTCTCGCCGGGCTGGTTTGTTTAGCCGGATGCCGCGCGTAGCAGCGGACCGATTTGGCAGATTGATCCGCTGCTACGTGCGGCATCCGTCGTTACGAACAGAACCTATGCTGGGAAGCCACAAACTGCTGAGCGCGTGCTCAACGCGCGTCGGCCCGGAAGCGCCTGGGCGATCCTCGCAGTAAAAGCAGTAAAAGCCGTGGTGCCTCATGTCAAGATGATCGCGTAACCCGGGTCGTGCCTCACACAGATTGATCGCGTAGCACTGCTCAAGCGGAGCGAAGCTTCACACCGCCAGTTTGTCGTTTGCGCCGGTTTTTCGTC
>JAIUOH010000032.1 GCA_020161315.1 Actinomycetota bacterium
CGACGATGACCCAGTCGGGAATCGACAACCACACTGAGGCGACAAAACTCGCACAGCCAGCGCTCCTTGAGGGCCGCACAGCGAAGCGAGAAGAAGCATTCGAGTGGACACCCGGCCAGGGCGACCTTGCCCCTTGGCGTGACTTCCAGGTTGGCGATACCCTCACTGCCCGTGTGCGTGGCACACAACTTCCTCGCCGCGTGATCGGTATTGTGGCGCGCGAGCAGGGCGAGTCAGTGACGGTGCGTGTCATCGTTGGTGAGAAGATCGGCACTCTGCAGTCACGGATCCTCTCTCGCGTCGGCGCCGGGTCGGTGGGCGGCATCATCGGCGGCTCAGGCAACAGCTTTCCCGGGTCGATCGGCCCGTCAGCGCTCGCACCGGACCGCCCCAATGCACTCCAGGTGAAGACGAATACTGGCGAGTGGGGCGAGGACGGCAGCAGCCGGTCAACGGTCGCGCTTGAGTGGGAGCCGGTGACGTCAGCGGTCGACGGGTCGCTCGTCGACGTCGTCGAATACGAGATCTGGTCGCGGCTGCCGCACGAACTTTTGTCGCATGTGACGACCGTGACAGCAACCTCCACCCCGGAGGCTGTGATCTCTGTGTGGCCTTCGGGCGTCGACCGGCTTGTCGCGGTGAAAGCAAAGTCGGCGCAGGGCGTATACAGTGAGTTCTCGCTCGAGGTGCCTGTCACCCCCTCATCACCTGCGGCGTTGGTGCCGAAGGCTCCCGGCGTGGTCACGGTTGCAGCGAACACCGGCGCGTTTACTCCGGCCGGCCCGGTTGCTGCTGTCACGCTCACGATCCCGGCGGTCACGAAGTCTACGGATAACGAAGACATTGAGATCGCTGAGTACGAGTTGTGGGATGCGAATGGGCCACTTGTGCGTGTGCCAGCGTCTCCGGCGAAGGTGACTCTGCCTACGGGCGGAACTGCTGTGTATCGCGCTCGTGCGTGTACGCCAGCGGGCGTGTGGGGCGACTTGTCGGTTGCGTCAGCGACTGTGACTGGCGCGTCGCCTGCAGTGCAGTCGGGCAAGAACCCTACGGGCGTTACTGGCCGCACTGGGTTTGGTGTTGTGGTGTGTGATTGGTCGGGTGCTTTCGCATCTGCTCCTGCCGCGCACACGTTGCTGAATGTGCAGGTGCAGGCTCGCGTCGGCACCACTGGCGCATGGGTTATGCAGGGCACTATGGATCGTGCTGGGTCGGTCACGCTGAAGCTTGGCGAGGCTGGGCAGACTGTGCAGATGCAGGCCGTCGCATATGACAGGCTCGGGCGCGTGATTGGCACCTCAGCCACCGTCTCGGTGGTGGTGCAGGGTATCGAGCTCGATGACCTCGATACTGCGATCACCGATGAGTTGGACAAGATCAATTCTGCGGTGGTGTCAACGGTCGATGAGTATGCGTCGTCGGCATCGGCATCAGTCGCCCCTACTTCGGGATGGTCTTCGGTGCCTCCGGCGTGGTCTGCTGGCTCGTATATTTGGGTTCGCACAACTACCCTGTACGGGTCGGGCGCATCAACGGTAGGTGCCGCGGTTGTTGTGACTGGAAACCCTGGAGCGCCCGGAGCGCCTGGAGCACCTGGAGCGAACAGCTACTTTCACGTTGCTTACGCGACCAACAGCACCGGCACCGCTGGCTTCTCTACGACCGACCCAACGGGCAGGACGTATGTTGGTACATACACGGACAACATTCCAGCCGACAGCACCAACCCAGCGATGTACGAATGGATGCTCGTTAAGGGTGCCGACGGCGCGCCGGGTAGGGGCATCAGCAGCTCGACGGTGACTTATCAGGCGAGCGCATCGGGCACCACTGCGCCGACGGGCACCTGGGCGGGTACGATCCCGTCTGTTCCGGCTGGGCAGTTCCTGTGGACTCGAACCGTGCTCGTGTTCAGTGACGGCGCAACCACGACCTCGTACGCTGTGTCTCAGGCTGGCGCGACCGGCGCTCCTGGCGCGAACGGTGTGAGTGTCACCGGAGCGGCGGTGACCTATCAGGTTGCCGCTTCGGGCACGACTGCACCAACTGGTACGTGGAGCACCACTGTGCCATCGGTTCCTGCCGGGCAGTTCCTGTGGACTCGCACCGTCACGTCTTACTCGAACTCGACCAGCACTACCTCGTACAGTGTCGGCAGCGCTGGCACCAATGGCGCGAACGGCGCACCTGGTGCTCCCGGCTCGCCCGGAGCCTCGGTCACGACTGTGCGACGCTACTTCATGCTCGCGGCGTCGATGCCAGCAAAGCCGACCGCGAATCCTCCGGGCGGGTCTTGGTCGTTGACAGAGCCGGCATACACGGAAGGCTCGACGGACTCGCTGTGGCAGACGGATCAGACGATGCTGTCGTCGGGTGCGTTTTCGTATTCGGATGTGTCGAAGTCGGCTGCGTTCGAGGCATCTCGGCAGGCGTATGACAAGGCGGTGCAGGCGTTCAATGACGCTGCCGCGGCGGCAGTAGCTGCGGGGCTTGCGCAAACGTCCGCTGATGGTCGAAGCAGGGTCTGGTATCTCGCTTCGGCTCCGGCAGGCACTCTTCACAAGAAGGATGACGTTTGGTTCGACACGTCGCAGGGTATGCGAATGTCGTACTGGAACGTGACGACATCCAAATGGGTGCTGGTGCAGTTCGGTACGCAAGCGATCGCGAATTTGGCGATCACGAACGCACTCATCGCGAATGCTGCGATCGATAATGCCAAGATCGCGAACGTCGACGCGGGAAAGATCACGACGGGTTTCCTTGCTGCGGCGCGTATCGCAGCGATGTCGATCACGGTCGCGAAGCTCGCAATCGGCTCCTTCAATGAGATCTGGCCAGACCCTGAATGGCGCGAGCCAGGATACGGCGGGTGGACACCTACTGCCGCAGTTGGCATTCAGAAAGCGGGCACCGGCACTCAGCGCGGCACCTATGTGACGTGGGCCGATATGCCAGTCTCCGAGGGCGAACGGTACCTGTTCAGCATCAAACGCACCAACGTCGCCGGGTCCGGTGGTGAAGCAAACGTGTACGTGCAAGCGCTCGACGCAAACAAAGCGCTACTCAACACCGTGAAAACTGTCACAACGCTCACCCCCGGCACGTTCACGGGTGAACGGCTGGTGCCCGCCGGTGCCGCCTACCTGCGGGTCGGGTTCTATACCGAACCTAACATGGGCACCGGTGTGACGGTCAGATTCTCTGATCTGCATATTCGCCAGCTACAGACCGGCACACTGATCGTGGATGGTGCGGTGAAGGCCCGCCATGTCGAGATGGAAACCGGCTTCTTCGACAAGCTCTTCGGCAACACCGCATCAATCGGGCGCGTTCGAGTCGATCACCTCGCACCCAATGTCGGCGACACGCTGAACATTGGCGGGAACGCGGTCGCCATCAACCTCAACAGTCGCGTCGATGGGGCGCTCGTTGATCTTGAGCAAGTGCGGCAGGATGCTGACGCGGCGCAGTCGTCGGCTGATGCTGCGGGCGCTGTGGCTGATGCCGCGAGTCAGGCGGTGGCGACGCTCGCCGCTGGGCGTGTGCTGACCGCGGAGAACGCGCTTGCCGCGCTCTCGGGGAAGATCGACACCTACGAGAACAGCTTTCTGTTCTTGCCAGACGGGCTGCACATTCGTGAGTCAACGTCTGCGCAGGCAGAGATGGTGCTGACCTCGGCTGGCGCTCGTCTCGTTGCTGACGGCGTGTCGGTGTCTGAGTGGAACCAGGGGCAAATGATTGTGCCTCAGATCGTCGCACGGAGCGGGCAGATCGCCAACCACATTATCGACTCATCCATTGCTGGACATACGACCTGGCGCGCGATTTCTTAGGGGGTGCTGAATGGCGATCACTTACGGGCCGTACTATGGCACGGCTGTCAATGGGCGGCAGCTTGCGGTTACGATTATCGTCGATCAGGATGTGGCTTCGAACACTTCGACGGTGCGCGAGATCACGCAGCTGATCTCAAGCAACGGCAGTGCCGCCTATTCGGATCAGATGCTGATCACGAACACCATCAACGGCGCTTACACCGTGTGGTGGCAGGGATACGCCTCGTATGGTGCGGGCACTCACACGATCACTGACTCGTATCGCGTGATCTCGCATGATGCGAACGGCAACGCGAACGCGACGGTGGTTACTGGTATCCAGGACACGACCGGATCGTTCGCGCTGTCGGTCACGGTGACGACGCTCACGCTGCCGAACATTCCCCGCGGCACTACGCCCAGCATCTCGGGCGGCGGCGGATTCACGACGGGCGCAGCGTCCACGATCAGTCTGCCTCGCGCGGATAGCTCGTACACGCATGATGTGAGTTACACCTTCGGGTCGCAGTCGGGAACGATCGTGACCGGCGCGGGTGTGTCTGCTTCGTGGACGCCACCGCATTCGCTGCTGACAGAGATCCCGAACTCTGCAACGGGCACGGTAGACATCACAGTCGTCACGAAGCAAGGCGCGACCGTGATCGGGTCAAAGAAGGTGGGCTTCACGCTCGCCGCCGGCGCGTCAGTTGTGCCGGTCGTGTCTGCGGTGGCATGGACGGATCAGAACCCGACGGTAGCTTCTGCGGTAGGTGCGTTCGTGCAGGGCATGTCGCTCATCAAGGGTGCGGTCACTGCGGCGGGGGCCCAAGGATCGGCGATCGTATCGAAGGCGCTCACGATCGCCGGGGCCCCGGTCACTGAATCGCAGGTCTGGCAGCCGACGAGCTCTGGTGCTGTCGTCGCCTCCGGCACTGCAACGGATTCTCGAGGCAGATCCGGGAGTAAGGCGCAGAACTTCACGGTGCTCGCGTATGCGCCGCCGACGCTCGCGGAACCGTTGGTGCGGCGTGCGACGAGCGCGCTGGGCACGGTCGGTGACGGTGAGTGGTTGCGCCTGGATCTCACGGCTGCGGTGCAGTCGCTGAAGCCCGCCGGTGTCGAGAAGAACGCGTTGAAGTTGAAGGTTGAAACCAAGCCCTCAAGTGGCGGTGCCTGGACGACTCGAAACAACGAAACCCACACCGGCCTGAGCTACAACAACACGGCGGTGATGGTTGCTGGTGGGAATGTGTTCCCCCTTGCACAGTCGTTCGATGTGCGCATCACCATCACTGACAATCTCGGCCAGTCCGCGACGTTCATCCGGTCGGTCGGCACGGGCGGTGCCTCGCTCGACATTGCGGGCACCGGTACGGGGCACGGGAAGCTCTGGGAGCGCGGCGGCATCGACGTGGCGGGCAAGGGCTACTTCACAGACGACGTGCTCGTGAATGACGTTGCACTGTCGAAGGTCGGTCACACTCACGCCGGTACTGATGTGCCGGCGGCAACCACTGCGGCTCGAGGCACAGTGCCGCTCGCCTCACAGGCTGAGGCTGATGCAGGCACCGACACGGCGAAGGCTATGACCCCGAAGAGCGTGCGCGATCGCGGGTATGCGCCGTGGGCGATGGCTGCAGGCGCTCTCACGACCAGCACGAGCGGTGCGATCGCGGTCACTCTCCCGGCGAGCAGGTTCACGCAGCAGCCACGAGTGGTGGCGGAAGTCGTCGATCACCCGAATGTCTGCGTGACGCACACGCGTGCAGTCTCGGCCACGTCGTTCTCGCTGTCGGCTTACACGATCGGTGGCGGCATTGTCGCTGCGGCCTGCCACTGGCAGGCAGTTCAAATGACGAGCTCCAGCGGGAGCGGATAGGAGGCGCCGATGTTCACGGTTACTTGCCGCACCGGCGGGTGCGAGAACCAGGACGTGCCGATCGAGATTCCAAGCGCCAGCGTCAATCCGATCACTGAGGAGGTGATTCCGGTAGTGCGGGTGCAGTGCGGGCCGTGCGGGCATGAGATCACCGATGTGGTGCCGCCGATCGGAGGCGAAGCATGAGCACATTTGTTTGGCCGAACGGCACCCTCGATGAACCGATCTGCACGGATATCTATGCGCCGCGGACGTGGTCGATGTCGGGCGTGCGGCGCTTCCATACCGGCGACGATGCGATCGGGTTCGACGAGCTGCGGGCGATCGCCGACGGCACCGTGATCGAGTCGAGCCGAAGCGATTGGGCTGGATGGCAGGTGCTCATCTATTTGGGCGAGATCGACGGCATACGAACTTGGGTGCGGTACTGCCACCTCAAAGCGCAGTCTCATCTGCGCCGCGGCGATCAAGTCTCGGCCGGTGACCTGATCGGGCTGATGGGCATGACCGGTGTCGCGACCGGTGTGCATCTCCACTGGGAGATCTACCTCGGCCGTGTCGACCGTGGGGGCGGCACCGGCCCGCACGATGTCGGAACCACGGTCGACCCGCGCGAGTTCGTCCGCGCGCATCTCACTACTACGCCCGCAGGGCAGAAAGAAGACGACACTATGTGCAGACCAATGACGATGGCGAAGGTAACCAAGGGCACCACGGTGGAGGTGACGACGTTCTGGCCGGACGGCAACGAGCGCGTCTTCCAGAGCACGAACACGACCGAGGGGCAATCGTATAACCGAAACGTGGCGCTCGCCTACGGGTGCGCGCCCGAGTGCCCGATCGTGTACATCACCGCATCGCACTACGACAAGATCAAAGCCGAGAACGCTGAAGCACGAAGTCGGCCCGGTGTGGGGCGGGCATGAGTGAGCAAGTGATCCTCGCGCTGACTTCCCTGGGGGTGCCCCTCGCGGGTCTTGTCGGTGCAGTCGTCGGCGCAAGGCTCAATGCCAGCGCAACCGTGAAGGCGGCCACGGCAGCTGCGAGCACTCAGCTGAAGGCGCATGAGGACACCGCGCAGGACAAGCTGATTGACCAGCTGCAGCAGGAGCTCGAGCGGTATCGCAGCGATGCCGACGACCGCGCAAAGTCGATGGAACGCCGCGTTGAGCTCCTCGAGGAAAAGGTCGAGGTACAGGCCGAGAAGATCGAGCAGCAGGCATCTGACAACGCCGCCTATCGGTCGTTCATCGGTGTGCAGCGCGACCATATGGCGGAACACGGGATTCCGCTCCCACCCTGGCCAGACGGCCTCCCACGATAAGGAATCGAAATGACCCTCAAGAACGATCGCCGCACCGCAGTGGTGCGCACCGTCGTGCCCGCGCTTATCGGCGTGCTCCTTGCCCGCCTGATCGCAGCTGTACCGTTCATCGCTTCGATCCTCATCTGGATCGATGGTGTGATCGCGGACACCGCGGCCGCGCTCGCAACGCAGGGCGTCGTCGGCGCCCCGCTAGCAGGCATCACCGCGATGTGGCTGATTCAGGCTGCACTCACCGCACTCGTAATCTGGGCCTACTACCGAATCGCCCGGGCATTCGGCGACCGATGGCCCTCCGTCGAGAAGTGGCTACTCGGCTCCGACGCTCGACCATCCTACGAGCCGCGATACTCCGCATGAAGAATCCAATCCTGCGGTACTTCACGTTCGAGCACCTCCCAGCCGGGCCGCTACGCGACACCTCTGAGAAGTTCTCGGCGCTCGCCGCCGAGCTCGACGATACTTTGCCACCTGGTCCTGAAGCTTCGACTGCGCTGAGAAAGTTGCTCGAGGCGAAAGACGCGGCGGTGCGCGCAGCCCTAGATCTCTGACCATACGAACTGGTGCCCCGGTACTCGACGCTCTTCATGAGCTCGGGTGCCGGGGCACCTTTTCTGTTTTTCCTTGGCCCTACGTCGAGTTGTCGTATGTGGGGATGCGAGGAGGTGAATTGACATGAGATCCCCGAATACAAACCGCTTCGTCGCCATGCTGCTCGTAATCGCTACCGCGATCGCGCTCGTGGCCGGCGCCTGGCATTAGACGAGAAGACCCGCCGCGGCCGGGCTCGCAACTCGCGCGAGCTGGGCCGCGGCTAGACCTCGCGTACCCAATGCAGTACGAGGTCTGCAGCTGGCACCTTGGCATCTTCTTTTGCTGATTCCCAGTCCGAACCGCTGCCGGTGTAGTTTTTGCGCTCGAGCTGCTCGAGGCCGCCAGCTGCTCGGGCTTCACGGGAAAGGTCGGCGCCGCCGACTGCGACGAGTGCTCGAGCGATCATGCTTCCAGATTAGATGCTGCGGTACGTCGCGATCGCCACTCTTTGCGCAGCAGCTCGAGCTCGGCGGCACGCTTCTCGGAGACCTGGCCCTGGGGATGGAGGATCTGGAACGCGCGCTGCTTGCTGACGCCGAGCTCGGCGCCGATCTCGGCATAGGTCAGGCCTGCATCACGCAGGCCAGCCACCATCCGCGCACGCTCGGTCGAGCCCATCAGAACAGCGTTGCTGCACTCGTTTGTGGTTGCTTGGGCTCCACAGCGGTCATCGCCTCAGAGATCTCGTTCGATCCGAGCTTCACGCGGGCCACGAGCTCTGCATCACCTGGTCGATCAGGGCTGAGCCATTCATCATGCAGCTCAGAAGGCAGAGCGAGCGGCATACGATGCCACGCGGTGGCGGCATCGCCGACAGCGTCGCGTGTCACCATCGAATAGGTGACGAGCTCGGCGCCGGTTTCCTGATTGATAACGGTCGACGTGAGGCCCGCGATCCCGAACGTCGAGCCATCGGGCAACCCGAACTTCACGCCTTTCTCTACGTACCAGGTCGCAGGCAGCAGAGCGCGGTGCTGGAAAGGCTTGCTCCAACTCCGCGTGAGCTTGTCATCGCGTGAGTTGAAGGCCGAGAAATCGACCGGGCCACTCCCATCAAGCCAGAGCCACCACCAGGCGAGCTCGACGCTGCGCTCGCCGTCGGTGTTGGCGCGGATGATGGGGTTCAGGTTCACCGCTTTCCGGCCGGTGATTGCGGCTTTGCCTGCTCTGCCGCGCATCCACTCAGAGATGACTGCTCGACCTTCGCGGGTGTCCATCGGGTCGAGGCCAAAGCTCTCGCCTTCTCGCAGCGGGGCGCCGCCGCCTAGTCCATATGAAGCGCACATGTCGCCAGCCTACGACTCCGAGTGCGCGGCCGCTACGGGTTGAATGTCAGTAGCAAAGCCCTATTATCGAACATAGTTTCGAATGGGGGTGCTCGATGGGTGGGAAGACGAAGGACGGGAATATGACCCGGCGCGGTCAGAATGATCTCGACCGCATGATTGCCAGGTGGGAGCGCGAGCCTTCTCCGGTCTCTTTGCCGCAAACCACGGTGGATCAGACTGGTACCCGCCATGACGGCGACGGCACTCGAGTGCGGGCGCTCATTCCTATGGAGACCCGTTACGTCGAATCGATCGATGTCGAAGGTGAGGTGATCGCTTGGACTCCTCGAGCTGTACTCGTGCGAGCGGTGCTCGCGCCAGGAAAGGCACCTCAGAACGTGTGGGTGTGGGCGAGTGCTGTGAAGAGGGTCTAGATCGTGAATTGCAGCAGTTTTTGCAGCAGTTCTTGCCGAGTCGATGCGAACCAGAGCGAGTCAGGGCGGGCGTGATAGGCGCGAACATCGTTGAAATTACGCGGCAGAACGAGTCTGTGCGAGTCAGAGCGAGTGGGGGAGAAGGCGGTCAATTATGACTGCGAAATCAGCGGCTGGCCTGGCTCCGTTGCCCCATCGCGAGACGTTCGACTTGTCGATGCCGACCCGATCGGCGATGTCCTTGATTCTGGCACCGCCAGTGACCGCCTGCACGTAGTTCCACCACTTTGATTCGTTCACGCTTTGAAGCGTAGTTGCATAAACGCAACCGCGCAAGAGTGACGTGCACGCAATCCGAGGTTGCGCAACTGTTCCAATTGGTCTAGTGTCAGTCACGCAACAACAAGTTGCAGTGACGCACCAGGAGGAATTGAGTTGGCAACTATAGCTCTCAACTCGAAGCGCATCCGCGAGATCTGCGCAGAACGAGGGGTCGTCACCGACCAAGACTTCGCGCACTCAATCGGGGTCGACAAGGGTACGGCTTCTCGCGTTCTTCGCGGGCAGGCGCCGGGCCCGAAGTTCATCTCATCCGTGTTGCTTACATATCCGGTGAAGTTCGAAGACGTCTTCACGCTCGTGGACGATGCGCCCGCGCTCGCCGCCGGCCGAAAGCGGCGTGCAGCATGAACGCGATCAATGTTTACCAGGTTGCGCTGCAGGTCGCCGAGGATGACGCCTCTCGCGCCCTCGCTGCAGCGGAGAACATGGATCTCGCGCGCGGGATATTTGAAACGATGCGCATCTATGCGTCGGGCTACCTGTTCGCTAGCCGGCTACTACGTGCCCAGGATCGCAGTGGCGACAGTGCTCGAACCTATCGCGAGGGGCACATCGAGCAAGAGGAACTTGCTCGTCGCTTTCACGAATCGATTCATGACATCACGAAGCTTGCCGCCATCATCGGGGGTCATGTAGAAGCCAACCGCGGTGAAGAGCTCGAAGGCAAGGGATCGAACGTCGGCGGTGCCTTCGGCCGCACGTGGGATCGCCTCTCGGAGGTGCTCGCAGAGGCTCACCAGGTAATCGCGGCTCTCGTCGTCGAGGGCGGTGTCTGCAATGAGTGATTCAAGATCGCTGAGCACTGCGAGCAGCTCAGCCCCTTCGGGTGTCATCGTCGCTGTGTTGGAGACATTCAACGCGGTGACGAGCGCAGCCAGCGCAGCGAACGAAGACTCTGGGAACAACCTTTGGTGGCCGCTGGTAACGAGGTCGAATTGCCGTCCCTCACAGAAGATGAGCCGCTTCACGTCATCAAGCACGGGCAGAGCGTGCGCAAGCAAGGGTTGTGTCTCAGCAAGAAGGCGCGCTTCTTTGTCGACGATGCGAGTGAGCTCTACCGCGCGGGCATGTGGCGCCCACCACCCTTTCTCTTCAGCCCTTGAGGCTAACGGTGACGTGCCAGGCGGGACCTCTGCCCACTTTTCAACAAGGGTGAGCAATTCAGATGCAGGAGTAGTCGCCATGAGTCAGATCGTATCGCTGTTGTCACTTCTAGTTTGTCTGGGGCGTGCAGCATGAGCGCCAAAATGAAGCGCCGTCGGCGCCACGATCGCCGCAAGCTGATCCTCACGCACCGCAGGGAGAACGCTCTGTTCTTCGCCCGCGGCACGATCCCCGCGTCAGCCGATCGCTACACCTCTTGCGGCTGTGGTGCAGCTGCGTTCTCACGAGGGAGCGATCCCGATTTCTTTACCGACTTCAGCGATCAGCACAGCTACTGCGAGGGGAACTGGTCATGAACGCGCTTCGGAGAGTCGTCACTCTAGGAGTCATCGCCTTCTTCATCGGCTGGGTAGTAGGCGTCCATAAACTTCTTTCCAGCCTGACCAAGAATGCCGTCAGCGAAGAGTCGACGCGAGAGGTCGTCCTCGACTATCTGGTAGTTGACGCGGCTCAAGTTCGTGAGCCGAACAGACTGGGTATGGCTCGCGACCGTGAGAAATCCGTCCTCTTCAAGTTCCACAGTCCCATCGACTCCGACCCAGACATCCTTGCCGGGTTGCTCAGCAATTGCGGCAAGGGCGTTCTTCACGGCGAACACGTAGCTCAGGACAAGTCCCGAGTCGCCTTCGATTCGAAAACCGTCGATCTCGATGTAGCTGTTGGGTATTCGAGTCATAAGAGTTCTCCTCTACGTAGCGGGCCCGGTGCTACCAACACCGGCGAGACCCTTGCCGAGATCGTAGCGGAGACCGCCGATGCCCCCTCTACAGGTATCGGCGCGGCGGGGGCGTCGACGGGCGCTCCCGCCGATCCCTCTTCAACTCGCGTGCGTAAGGCGGTGCGGTGATGGTTGAGCGACTTTACAAGGTTGCGGAGATCGCGGAGATCCTCGGCGTCGGCATCGATTGGGTCTACCGGCGTATCGAGAAGGGCGAGCTCACGGTAATCGAGCTCGGCGACACCAGAAAGAACCAGCGCGTTCCCGAGTCTGCGCTCGACGCCTATCTCGTGCCCCGCACCTTCGGCACCAAGACAGCCGCGGTCGCTTCTCTCGACGACCGCCGAAAGACCAAGCAGACGGCCTAGCCGTCGCACCTCGAACCCATCACATCAAGGAGATCTCATGAACCACCATCTGCACACGACGCACCGATCGGGGGCCCTGTCATGGGTGTGAAGCTGAGCGGCAGCCTGCCCGGTGGCGATCGCCACGGCCTCGACACTCTGCACGGCGAGCTCGTGCGGCACCCCGAGAAGTCCTACATCGTCGTGGGAATGATCGATTGCGCGAGCACGAAGATCGACCATGGTGCCGACGGCGAGACGTTCACCCCGACGGCCCGGTTCCTCTACCTCGAGCCCGTTCACGACGAGGAAGACGCAGAGGCCCTTGGCGAGATGCTCGGCCGCATGCGTGCCGAGCGCGTCGGCGACGGAACCGTAGCCCTCGACCTCGACCCAACACACCTCCGCAGCGTCGACGACGAGGACGGTGAGTTCTGATGCGCGCGCCAATGCCAGCGAAGGCCGAACGGCTGACGCGGTTTCAGCGTGTCGAGTGCGGTTGGGCGCTGCTCGCGATCCTTTCGGTGTTCCTGTTCGGACTCGATCGCTTGCCTCTCCTGGTGCTCGTGCTGCTCGTGCTGGGCGGCGCACTGATCACGATTGCGCACCTGGTCGCTGCTCTGACGGGCGGTGATCGGTGATGCCCATTATCGAAGTAACCAACGAGGGGCTTCGCGAGGCGGTCGAGTCGATCGAGATCGCGTGCAAAACCCTGGATTGCACGCGCCCTTCTGCGCATGTGGTGCGATGCCGCACCTTCCATTCGGTCGCAAGTACTCGATGCACCCCATGCCTTGAGCAGATGAAGGCCAACGTTCAAGCCGGTGTCGAGAGGACGGGTGGGCCGACGTGTGCCCACTGTTTCCAGGCAGGGGCGTCGTTCGAGGAGATCTTCGAGGTACTGCCGCTGAGCGGGGGTGCATCGTGAGCTCACCATTCGATCGGTTGATGGCCGACTTCCCGCACGGTGATATCGAGGGGTTCCGACAGGGGTGCAAGGCGGGCGATTGCCCGGCGACTCCGTTCAAGTGCCGTGATCTTGCGTCGAGGTACCGCTCTGATGCGACCTTCCGACGCATCTACGACACAGGCCTGCGAGGCGAGGAGCTCGCGACAGCTGTGGCGATCGCGTCAGGCGCCTCGCCTGCACCAGCGCTCGAGCAGCAGGCCAAGAAGGCGGCCGCACCAAAGAAGCGCAAAGAGGTGCTGGCCGGGAAGGCGCTGCAGCTCGACGAGACAACGCCAGCCACAACCTCTGCACCCGAACCTTCGCCTGCACCGAAGTCGGGGCCTCGTCGCGGCCGTGCGGCGGATCAGGCGATCAATGTAGAGCTGCTCGAGCGGCATGCTGCAGGCGAGTCTCTCGAATCGCTCGGCGAGTGGTTGGGCTGCAAGCCGGACTCGGTCTACCGGCGGATCAATCGGGTGCGAGCTCGTGAGCGGGCTGAGCAGCGCGACACCGCCGCGGAGCCAACGCCGATGGCACCGGGCGGGATCGTGCCGGTGCAGGCTCCAGAGGAACTGCGGTCGCTCGAAGAGCAGCTTGCCGAGGCGCTTGGCGTCGAACTCAGCAGCGATTCGGAACCAGGGGACTCGGAGCCGGCCAGTGAACAAGAGTCGGAAGCTGCAGCCACGGCGGAGCCTGCACCTGAAACGCAAGAGACGTGGCTTGACTCTTCAATCTGGGACGGGTATCTCGGCGAAGACTTGAAAAAGCTGCGGTCCGCCCCTATGCAGGTCGTACCGAATCTGCCCGAGCAGTCCCCCTTCGCCGCGGCGCTTCAGAGCCTCGCGGAGTTCATTGCGAGCATTCGGGACTTTGATCCCGACGTCGAGGTGTCGATCAGCATCAGTCTCGAGTCAGCTGGCGCCACTGACCGATCGAGCGAATCGGCGGAATGATCATGTCGACGCGTGAAGTTACGACGATGCCGGCAGCTGCCGTTCAGCAGCTGCCGGTGCCTCCGGCGTTGCCTCCGACAGTGCCCGAGGTTGATACGCCGATCCGGTGGGAACTGATCTGGCCGGGGCACCCGCGCGTCGATGTGTGGCTGCAGGGGAACCCTGCACCAGACTTCGTGTTCGATCGTCACCAGGTCGCGCAGCTGCTCGGCTTCATGCTTACCCCTGAGATTGCAGCAGGCATTCCCGCTCAATGGTCGACCACCGTAGCCGACGGGGACGGGCAGCGCCTCGTGGAGCTGTGGTCCCGAGATATCACTGTGCAGGTCGCGCTCAACGCCCCGAACGAAGATCTCGGTATCGAGTTCGCCGAGTGGGTGGAGGGCCACCGTCGAGATCTCGCCCATGACTTCCACGGCGCAGTGAAAGACTCTCTTCCGACGATCACCGCCGGCTACGGGCACGGCCACGAGGTCGCGTCGATCGCGCGCAAGCTGTCAACCAAGTACGGGCATTTGAGCCGAGAATACGTCTTCTCTCGCATGTGCGCGCTCGGCTGGATCGAAGCGCTGCCGGAGCGCGCCGAGCAGGGTCGTTACCGCCCCACCGAGCAGGGCTTGCGCGAGCACCTGGTCTTCGTGGTGCCGAAGACGATTCGTGGACGCAAGGGCGTCTACTCGCAGGTGCTGGTCACGCCGACCGGGTTCGCACGCCTCGAGGCCGATCTGCTCGACGTGGTCGAGGTTGACGGGCTGCGAGGTGATGCTGCGTGATCGATCCCAGCTTCATCCCCGCGATCATCGCGGAAGACACCGCTGCCGTCTCGGCCGAGGACTCCGTGTGGGTGCTCGTCGCCGACGCTGCAGCCGGCGGCGCACCCGCACCCGTGTCGGGTGACGCGCTCGCGGTGTACAGCCGCGGCGACCAACGCATGAAAGACGGCCGACGCGCGCACGCTCGCGCACTACTTACCGGGAGCAAGCAATGAAAGACGTACTGATCTACGTGCTGGCGGGCGCGGCCACGGCCGTTGCCTTGTGCACGGTCATTGTGATGGTTTTCGTCATCGTCACGGGTGACGTCGCGTGACCGAGCAGTACGTGAAGGGCGAGATCTGCCCCTACGCGATGGTCTACATGGTGTGGTGGCCCGAGCATCACGTCGTCAAGTTCGGATTCGCGTGGAAGATGTCGCGCATCTACGAGTTCATGCGCACCGGCGCCGAGCTGATCTACGTGTCAAAGCCGATGCGTAAAGACGGTGAGAAGGCGGTGCTGTCGCTCGCGCGCCAGCGGTTCCAGCGAGCGTTCGCGACGGCGAAAGACGCCGAGTTTTTGTTTTGGCGTGGGCGCGGCTTCAGTGAGTGCTTCATTGTGCCCGATGACCGGCTCGAGGAAGCCATTGACGACTGTTACGTAGGAGGAATCGCCGCATATGCACATCACGAAGAGGAGGCTCTTGCCTGGCGACGATCTCGAGAGCCCGGCGCTGACCTCTATGCCGGATACGGTCCGGCTGCTTGCGTGGTCGCTGAGGCTGCTGACCGACTCGACGGGGCGGGAGATCCTCGACCCGAGACAGATTCGCGATGCGATCTGGCCGACGAAACCGAAGCACCGACCGCGGCCGACGCCGGCGGAAGTCGAGGACATGATGATGCAGCTCGACGAGACGGGCTGGCTGCAGATTTACTCGCACCCGACCGACCCGTCGACGACGCTGTTTCAGATCACCGCGACCTGGCCGCCGGACCCGTCGCGCGACCAGACGTCGAACCTGCCGTCACCCCCGAAATTTCCGCACCAGGATGCCGATCTAACCGGTGTCGTGACAACAGCAGTAGAGGGAGAGGGCGAGAGAGAGCGGGCGAGAGAGTGGGAGCGGGAAGCCGCCTGGTCCCACCCAGCACCGCAACCCGAACCAGAATCGTTCCCCGTCGAGATCTCTGCACCTGCAGCACCCCCGCAATCGTTGGGGATCAAGCTTTCCCCATCACGGTTCTGCAGCCTGCACAGAGGTGGACCTCCCGAGGGCGTCGACTGTCGAGACTGCGGCACAGCGAGGGGTCGTGCCGAGCGACACCTCGAGCTCAAGACTGCCCGGCGCCGAGCTCAGGCGCTGCCGCCGATCGAGCGCGAGTTCATGATTCGCGGGATCGACGCCGAGTTGCGCGAGCTCGAGGAAGCCGCGGCGGCAGCTGGTCGACCTCGCAGCGCACCGCAGACCTTGCCTGGCATGGAGTACACCGCGACCTCACCCGAGCCGGCCCCTGATCGATTCGCTGACTGGGACCCCAGCGAGTTCTAACCCACACCACACAAACCCCGAACCAAGGAGAAACCAATGACCGAAGCAACCACCCAAGACCTCGAGCTCGTGCATGCGAACCCCGTCGACCTGGTGCTCGACGTGAACGTGCGCACCATCATCGACCTCGACGCCGAGTTTCTGAACTCCATCGGCGAGCACGGCGTGCTACAGCCCCCGACCGGGTGGCGCGACGAGCGCGGAGTGATCCACATCGAGATCGGCCAGCGCCGCTCGCTTGCCGCAGCGCAGAAGAAGCTCCCCACGATCCCGGTGATAGTGAAGCCCCGTGCCGACGCCGAGGCTGAGAAGATGCTGACGCAGCTCGTCGAGAACGATCGTCGTCAGGGCCTTCGCGATTCCGAGCACGCAGCGGCCTACCAGCAGCTCACCCTCTTCGGGCTCAAGCCGGATGACATCGCGAAGCGCACCGGCACGAAGCGCGACACCGTTCGGGCCGCGGTGAAGATCCTCAAGGAGCAGCCCGAAGCCCTCGAAGTGATGAAGGAACATCCTGTCACGCTCGACGTTGCTGCGCAGATCGTCGAGTTCAACGAACACCGCGACCTGGTCGACCGGCTCACCGAAGTCGCTGAGAAGACTCCCGAGCGCCTCGCGCACGAGATCGGCTACGCCCGCGAAGAGGTCGAGGCGCGTGCCGAGGTTGAACAGCTGCGTGCCGAATGCGTAAACACATACCCCGACGCAAAGTTCATCGCGCCCGGAGACGCGTGGGAGAACTTCCTTACGGATCTTGAAGTCGGCGAACACGAGGACGAGGATTCGGTGTTGCCCGAGCTCAGCGAGCTACGCATCGGCAGCGCAACTGAGGCCCCCACTCCAGCAGAAGCAATGCAGCGAGGCGGTCTCGTGATCACGCCGGTCGACCTCAGATACTGGGAGCGTCGCGAGGGCGAGTACGCGGGAAAGAACTACAAGCTCGAGTTCTACGTCGAACACCCACTCGACCGCGGCTACCAGTTCCCCAACGAGGACGACGCACCAGAACTGTCCCCTGAAGCGCTGGAGCAGAAGCAGAAAGCGGAAGAGCTACTTCGCGAGCGCCAGCGCGTGAACGAGGCGTGGGAGAGCGCAAACAAAATTCGACGATCTTGGATTGCCGACGAGCTTCTCCACGATCGTCGCAAGCTGCCTGCCGGTACCGGCTTCATCGTCATCGCCGCATGGAACAAGGGCGGTGGGCCGCTTCCAGCTTGGAGTTCGGGTGAGAGTCGCGAATTTGAGCACACAACGTTCTTTCTGGGGTTGCAGTTTGACTCGAAGGCCTGGCCTGCTGGTACCTCCTACTGGGCCGACAAAGACGTCATTGAACAGTCGGTCACTCGCTTGGCCAATGCTGCTGCTGGGCTTGGTCCTGATCGGGTGCTGCTCGCCCTTGCGCTGGGAAAGGTAGAGGCGCAGCTCGACGCACGGGGCTCGCACGCGAAGAAGTGGGGTGCGCAGTACTTCGAGCTGCTGCAGTCGTGGGGGTATGGGCTGTCCGAGATCGAGGAGCAAGCTATCCGTGATCGTCAGGCCGAACTCGAGGCTGAATTGGCTGCACAAGCCGCAATTCGTGCGGAGACAGAAGACGAGACTGACGACTTCGATGATGACTCGGCCGAGGATGACTTCGACGACGACACCGACGAAGACGACGTCGACGACGCTGACGAGGACTAGCCGATGCAGAATCAGACCTTCACCATCACGCTGCCCATCGCGACGATCAATCAGCTGACCGAGCAGGCGGCACTCAGCTCAACGACACCGGGGCTGCTCGCCGCGCAGATCCTCAACCAGCGGTTCGAGCGCCCCGAATGGGGAGACATATCGATCGCGGCCGCTGCGCGAGAGATCGTCTCGGACAACCAGCGATTGCGCGCGGAACGGGATCGAGCGCGATTGACGGCGATGCGGATGTGGGCAGAGCTGCGCGACGAGCTCGGCACCGAGGCAGTCAGACGGGCGCCGCTGGTCACGCAGCAGCTGGTGCTCTACACGGGTGACGTGCTCGATATCGCGATCGCCATTGTGGTCGAGTGCACCGATCGACTCCGCACCCGATCGAAGACCTCGCAAAGGTCAGACGGTGGCTAGGAATGGCCGCCAGACAGCGTTCGACCCGGCGCCGGGCGATGTCTACACCACGGTCGACGGGTCTGCGTGGGTTGTCACGCGGACCCATGCCGGCCGGAGGGTCGAGCTCGAGCAGTACTGCACTGCGATCGCGAGCACCTGGTCGACCACGATCCCGAACCTACTTGCTCACACCGATACCTGGAGAAAGCGAACGACATGAGCACCAACCCTGATTGGATCACGATCCAGTCGACCGCCCCGAAGCTGCACAAGCCCGGGTACTTCATCGACGAGCACGGCACGAAGAGCACGCACCACTCGCTCGAGGTGGGCGAGATCACTCTACTGCAGGGTCGGCCGATCGACTGGGTGATCTTCGCACGCAAGCTCGAGCAAGAGGCCGCGAGCTATTGCACCCCCGACGAGCTGCTGCCGCTCGCCGCCTATCCCGGCAAACAGGTCTCTCAGCTGCAGGTCGACGCGCTTGAGGTCTTGCACGACTCGGCACAGGTGCTCGAACGCAGCCGGGCCGTGCGGGCGCCGGCGGCGAGAATCGCGGCCAGCGTACGCAAGCTCGCGAGAGCGATGACCGACCGCCCCGATCTCTACCGCGAGGCCGCCGCGCAAGAGCTCATGCTGATCGGTGTTCGAGTACTCGAGATCCTCGAGGTGTTCGGCCGGGGCCGGGGCTTCGACTCGGATCGGACGGGATCATGACCGGCATGCGAGTGCTCACCGTCCGCCAGCCATGGGCGTGGGCGATCATGCACGGCGGTAAAGACGTCGAGAACCGGAGCCGGAATCTCGCAGGCGACTACCGTGGGTCGGTCGCGATTCATGCCGCGAAGTCGGTCGACATGGAAGCGTTCAGGAGCCCCAACATTATCGGGGCGATCGCGTTGAAGCGCCTGTTCTCTAGAGCCAGCGACCCGGCAACGTTCAAGGAATCGCCGCGCGGGCGCATCATCGGAGTCGTTGATCTCGTCGACGTGCACCATGGCCCCGAGTTTGGTGGTGGGTGCCACCAGCTCGGTAGCCCGTTGCCGGTCAATCCAAACTATGACCCCTGCTCGGCATGGGGTGATGCCGGCGCTTACCACTTGGTGTTGAGCAACCCGCGCCCGCTCACCAAACCACTTGAGCATCGCGGAGCGCTCGGCCTGCGACATCTTGACGAAGACACGACCGCGCAGATCCTCGCGCAGATTGGGGCATGACCATGGGCTACGCCGTTTACGAAGATCGGGCAGCGCGTGATCTTGGGGTTGAACGTTGGGCAGGGTACGGTGTGCCCGCTGTTTGCGATGTCGCTGGGTGCGAGGTCAAGATCGACCGAGGTATGGGGTATCGATGTGAGGAGTACACGACTTACACCTACTACGACGCTGAAGGCAACCCGTGCAACGACGCTGACGACTGGGCGGAGGAATGCGAAGCGCAGGAGCAGGGCTGCGGCCTGCACTTCTGCGAACATCACCTCGAGCACGGCTCAGGTCACCGCGAAGATGTCGTGCCGAAGCCGGACACGCAGGAGTGGGTGCGATTCATCCTCTCGGACGAATCGTGGGCGGATTGGCGAGATGAGAACCCATATCGCGTCGCCGCATATGAAGCTGCACTACCGGAAGAGGGGGTGAGAACGCATGAACATTCGTGAGATTCGAGAGAAGATCCGGCAGGTCGATAGCGAGCGCGCAAGAGTTAGAGCGCTTGAGAGTCTTGCCGACATCGTGATGCAGTTCACCGAAGAGCGGACCGTGACATTGAGTCCGGCTGGTCGCATTATGGCGTGGCTTCGCAAAGACGATCGCCTTACTGGCGAGAAACCTGCACGCGACATCACTCTTACTAGAGAGGAGCGGAACGAGCTGATTGATTGGCTTAGGCTGTCGGCCTGGCAGCGCAAGAAGCGCGCTGACGCGATGGAGGCCGAGATCGTTGCGAGCCGGGGTGAGAGCGATGGCGAGTGAGTTGGGCCCCCGGGCGCGCGAGGCCCGGGACGAGATCGGGTGGACTGACTCGAACGATGCGATGCAGGTGACGTTCGCGATGTTGCAGCTCGCTCGAGTTGTCGTGGACATGGCCGAGCAGATCGATCGACTCACGGTGTTGGTTGAATCAGGAGGTGACAAGAATGGAGCAGCTGACTCGAGCTGACTGGTTGGTCGAGCGGCTTGCTCAGGTGCCACCACTCGTGGTGCAGTTGCGATCCCAGGCCGTGCCCTCACTGCAGGCGAAGCAGGACGGCCGTGTCTCGGGCTCCCGTGACGTCGCCGCCCCGCCGCTGCAACTGACGCCGCTCGATGAGGCAGACGCTTTGTGGGCTCGGGTGTGCTCGCTTGCTGTGATGCTGGCGACGAGACTCGACGCGACCCCGCCTGCAGCGCTCGACCGCCAGCGCCTGAATCGCCTCGACGGTGTGGTGCGAGTGCAGGGGTTCGCGTCGTCGCATGCTGGTGTGGTCTGGCGTGATGCGTTCGAGGTGACGCAGTGGTTGATCCGTAGGTCATGGCGTTTGGCGATGGGCGCCGAGTATGGGGAGTCTGTGGACAAGCTCGCTGCCGAGGTCGATCGCCTTGCGAAGCAGGTGGGTGCGTTCACGGGTTATCGGCATAAGACCTATCGCCCGGACCCGTGCTGGGTGTGCGGACAGTACGCGTTGCTGCCTCGCTGGGGCGACGGCGAGCTGCTCGGTATCGACTGTGAGCATTGCGGTGCGAGCAGAGAGGTCAAGCGCGGGTGAGCAGCGCTGACCGTATCGAGCGTGATGGAGCGACCTGGTACACCTACCGAGGCGCAGCTCGCCGCGTTGGCCGTCATGTGCAGCGAATCAAAGAGTGGCGAGCACAGGGTATGCCGATGGCGTTCGATAACGAGGGTCGTCGGATAGTCGAGGAGAGCGTGTTGCTTGCCGAGTACCGCAGAAGGCTGGGGCGTTGGCCGATCCATCAACAGCGAATGAATCAGATCACACGAAACACACAGGGCGAGAACATTAGGCCGTCTCCATCAGTACCCCCTACTGTGTGAAGTGCAGGATCAGGCCAGCGGACATTACGTCCGGTGGCCTTTCTGCTTTTCTCCTTGGTTCGGGGCGCGGGGCGCGTGCGCATGCGCGCGTCTCGCGGAACCGAGAAGGAGTAGTGACGATGAGGGTCTGCTCGGTAGCAGGGTGCCCGGAGATCTACCCGGTGGCAGAGGGCAGCAAGTGCCATTCACACCGGCGCCAGGCAGATAGGGCGAGGGGCACGTCGGCCGAGCGCGGCTACGGCGGCCGAGGTCACCGATCCTTCCGCACCTCAGTGCTTGAGCGGGACTCGATCTGCGTGCTCTGCGAGATCGAGCAAGCGACCGAAGCTGACCATCATCCCTACTCACGCAAAGAGCTTGAGGATCTCGGGCTCAATCCGAATGATCCTCGCTTCGGTCGTGGTTTGTGCTCGCCTTGCCACAAGATCGAGACCGCAAAGGCTCAGCCTGGAGGCTGGAACGCCAGCAGCTGAGAGGCCCCGGCAGGCACTTGCCGAGGCGACTCATCACCCCAGGGGGGAGACCCCCGAAACCTACGCCCGGAGTACCGCCGGGGAGGTGGAAAAAAAGTCTGTCAGGTTCAAAACTTTCTGGGTCTGACGCAAGGTCCGACCTGGGTTCACCTCCCGCGCAACGCGGGATCGGAGGGCAGAAGACATGACCAGTGGAGGCGCACGCTACCGTTCAGGTCCGGCGAAAGATCCCAACGCTCTTCGCCGCGATCGCAAAGACGATGCGGCATGGACTGAGCTCCCCTCGACCGGCCGACAAGGCCGCGCACCGGCCTGGCCGTTGCAGGGAAAGATGCTCGCTGGCGAGCTTGGCCTGTGGCGCACACTCTGGCGTCGACCGCAAGCGATCATGTGGGAAGAACTGCACCTCGAACTGCAAGTTGCCTCCTACGTGCGCGCATACCTCGAGTCGGTGCGCCCAAATACTTCCGCAGCAAGCAAGAACGCGGTGCTGCGGATGCAGGAAGATCTCGGACTTTCGATCAGTGGCCTCGCAAGGCACGGCTGGAAGATCTCTCGCGACGAGCTCGGCGCTCGCCGCAGCGAACAACAGTCGTTTCGTACCGCTGGCACCGACGTTCGAACTCGACTGCGTGCGGTGAACAATGAATGAGCCAGCGCACCCAATGATGGTGGCGCCGGCGTGGATCGAAGCTCACTGCGTGATCCCCGACATGACGCACCAGGGCGATCCATTCCTACTTGGCTCTGAGCAGCTCCTATTCGTCGCCAACCATTACGACGTCAAACCGAAAGCTCGGTTCGATCCGCTGGCAGAGTTCGATCTTTCCCGGAGACAGAACCCACGTGCTTCGGCATTCGTTTACCGTCGTTCGCAGCTGGTGCGCTCCCAGAAGTGGGGCAAATCGCCTCTAATTGGTGGCATGACCTGCCTCGAGGGCGTCGGCCCAGCACTCTTCGGGGGCTGGGCTGAAGGCGGCGAAGCGTACGACTGCATCGAGCACGGCTGCGGTTGCGGCTGGGGCTACGAGTACGAGACCGGCGAGCCGATGGGTCGGCCATGGCCCACTGCTCTTATTCAGATCACCGCGACAACCGAAGACCAGGCCGACAACACCTACGACGCGCTGCGGCCGATGATTGAGCTCGGCCCGCTCGCGGCGCTGATCCCGAAGACGGGTGAAGAGTTTCTGCGGCTCCCGAACGGCGGCCGTGTCGACAAGGTGACATCGAAGGCGAACTCTCGTCTCGGTCAGCGTGTGACGTTCGTGCCGCAGGATGAGACTGGTTTGTGGACTGCATCGAATGGTGGGCACAACCTAGCCAAGAAGCAGCGCCAGGGCCTCGCGGGTATGGGCGGCCGTGCGATGGAAACCACGAATGCGTGGTCACCAGCGGATGACTCAGTCGCGCAGCGCACCTACGAGTCGCCCGCAAAAGATATCAATCGTGATTTTCGGCAGCCACCTTCGAATCTCGACTTCTCAAGCAAGCGCGATCGTCGCAAGATCTTCATCTTCAACTACAAGGGCGCGCCTTGGGTCGATGTTAACGACATCGAGGGCCAGGCGGCCGAGATGATGGAGAAGGACCCGGCCGACGCTGAGCGCTTCTTTGGGAACCGAATCGTTGCCGGTGACGGTGCGTGGCTGAAAGACCTAGCCAAGTGGGATGCAAAAGCTCTCGACGGGTTAGACGATCGACCGGCCCCGATCAAAGTAGCTCCACGAACAAAGCTCTGTCTCGGAATGGACGGGTCAGACAACGAGGACTTCACCGGTATACGTGCCGAAACCCTCGATCAGCACCAGTTCACGCCCACGTACCTCGATGGTCGAAAGACTTTGTGGCGCCCGTCTGAGTGGAACGGCCGTATCCCTCGTGCTGAAGTGCGATCAGCGTTTCAGTCGATCGCTACCGAGTTCCAAGTCATACGAGCGTATTGCGACCCGCAATTCTGGGAAACCGAGATTGACGAGCTCGCGGCAGAGTTCGGCATCAAGATCTTCGTTAAGTGGCCGACCAACCGGCCGCTGCCGATGTTCAACGCGCTCGAGCGGTATCGCACCGACGTGTACAACCCTGATTCACGCCTCACGCATGACGGTGATCCTGAGGTGCGGCAGCATCACCAGAACGCGGTCATGCGAATGCGTGCCGTGACAAAGAATGCCGAAGGGCAGCCTGTGCGGCAGTACATCCTCGGCAAGCCCGAAGAGCACCAGAAGATCGACTACACGATGAGCTCGGTGCTCGCCCATGAGGCAACTCTCGATGCGCTCGCCGCCGGTGAACAGGCCCAGGAAGACCCGCTCTACATCTACTACTGAGCCAAAGGGGGTGTCGTGGACGCTCTTGAAGCTTTGACCACCGTGAACCGTCTCTATGCGCGGGTGCTCGGCAGACGACCAGATATTGAGAAGAACTCGGAGTACTACCGTGGCGAGCAGCCACTGAACTATGCCACTGCGGAGTGGAAGAAAGCCAACGCCGAGCAGTACATTGGGTTCTCTGACAACTGGGTGGCCCCGGTCGCGAATGCTGAGCTCGAACGTATCGAGCACATCGGAGTCAAGCTCGATGAGGAACAGTACGGCAAGGCCGCGCAGGAGCTATGGCAACAGTGGCAACTGAATGAGATGCAGATGCAGTCTTCTCAGGGGTTCCTGGCGTCGCTCAATCATTCCACCTCTTTCGTGCTGGTCTGGCCGAGTTCTGATCATGAGGGTGAAGCAGAGATCACCTGGGAGAGTGCGCGGCAGGTTGAAGTCGAATATGACTGGTTCAATCCACGCCGCCGCCGAGCAGCAATCAAGACTTGGCAAGACGAGAAGTGGGAATACGCCAACCTCTACACAGCTGAGGAGCTGTGGAAGTGGCAGCGGCCTCGCCTCGCATCGAAGACTGATCGGGCGTCACAAGCAGAGCAGGGCAAGCCGGAAGGCGCATCTGATGGTGGCTGGGTACCTCGCGAAGTACCGCGGGAAACCTGGCCACTTCGCAACCCAATGGGTGAAGTGCCGATCGTGCCGATACCGAATCGACCGCTTCTTGGCGAAGACCCCATCTCGGAGATCCGGGGCGCGATGGCGATGCAGGATGCGATCAACCTGTTGTGGGCCTACCTCTTTCTCGGCGCCGACTATGCGTCGATGGAAGCACGGGTGGTGCTCGGCTCAGGCCCGCCGGTCGTACCGATCCTCGATGAGGAAGGCAAGATCGTTGGCCAGCAGAAGATCGACATGCAGGAGCTGCGCGAGAAGCGCATTGCCTACATACCGAACGCCGACGCAAAGATCGATTCGTGGCCTGCAGCGCAGCTCACTCCGTTCACGGAAGTGATCGAGATGGCGATCGGCCATATCTGCGCGCAGTCACGCACACCGCCCTCGTACCTGCTCACTCGCCGCGGCATGTCGAACGTCAACGGTGAGGGCCTGAAAGCCAGCGAGATCGGACTCGTCAAGAAGACGCTCGAGTTCGAGAAAGTGGCAACCCCGCACCTCCGCGAGATCCACCGTCTAGTTGCACTCGCGAAGGGCGACAAGAAGCTCGCGCAAGCTGCACGTCTTGCGACGATGCGCTGGGCGAACCCCGAGATCCGGTCCGAAGCGCAGCTCGCCGACATGTTGCTCAAGAAGAAGTCGATCGGTTACCCCGTCGAATATCTGATGGAGCTGGACGGCATGGATCCCATCACGATCAACCGCGTGCTCGCCATGATCGAACAGGAGCGTCGAGATCTGCAGCTGGAAGCTGCGATGAGGGGGCTCGATGATGCTGAGAGCAGCGCAAACGCAACTCAGGACTCAGCAGAGGATCTCGGCGACGACAACGGCGGCGACATTAAGTCTCTGGCGCTCGCTCGGCCCTGATTTCTCCGCTGAGTGGGATGGACGAGTTCGCTCGCAGATCACCGAGGTGGTCAGTCGTGGGCGGCGGGCCTCAATCGCGCAGGCACTCACCTACACCGATGCGGTGCTCGAGGAGACAGGGCAGGTTGCCCCGCCGGTCGGGCAGCTGAGCCCGGCCGCATTCCTCAGCGCAGCACCAGATGGTCGAGACATGGGGTCGCTGCTAGATCAAGCCGTGATACAAGCGAAAGCCGCAGTCAGAACCGAGTCGGCCCGCATTGATGAGGCGGGCTTCGTGCTCACCTCGAGCGCGCGATCGCAGGCTGGCCTGCAAACTGCTCTCGCCGCCGGTGAGCAGTTCCTGTCGATGGCGCTGCTCACCGTGATGGCGGATACTCGCCGCGAGGTCTACGCGGCCGACCTCGTGCGTCGACCACTGCTCACCGGGTATGTGCGCATGCTGAACACTCCGAGCTGCTCTCGGTGCGTACTTCTCGCGGGGAAGTGGTTTCGTTGGAACGAGGGGTTCGACAGGCACCCGCGCTGCGACTGCCAGCACATTCCGGGCCGGGAGGACGTGGCCGGGGATCTCCGCACCGATCCATACGAGTACTTCAATTCGCTCTCGCGAGCAGACCAGAACCGCTACTTCGGCAAAGCCGATGCGCAAGCGATTCGCGATGGCGGCGACATCTACCGCGTCGTCAATATCCGGTCACGAGGGCTCGCAACTGCTCGAGCTGGCCGCAAGTATGGCACCCCAACGCGAATCACCATCGACGACATCTACGCTGCCGCAGGCAACGATCGCGATCGCGCGATCGAGCTCATGCGACAGGAAGGGTTCATCACGGGTCCGCAGCGGCGCGGCGGCAACATCATTGGCCGTTTCCACGAGTCGTACTCGAAGCCAATTAGCCGGCCGATCACACCTGGCTCGAAGCGCGATCGCGTGCTGCGTGCTCGCGAGACTGGCGTGCGAGATCCGCTCGACCGGGCGACGATGACTGCGGCGGAACGACGCCTGCATGATGCGGTCTTTCGACGAGAGTATGCGCGCAAGTACGGTTACTTGCCGCGAACCGTGGGCCAGAACTCGGCTGACCTCTATTCCGGGCTTGTCGGATTGCCAGCAACGCGGGAGCGAGTCGAACTGCTCGATGCCGAGATCTCTCGCTATCTCTCAAGGATCACACCGGCCCAGCAGTCGCTAACTCGGCTGGTCGACGCGCTCGGGCTTCGTGCAGATGAGTTCACGACGCAGCAGATCTTTCGTGAGCTGCTTGAGCCGCGCATCGGGCTGGCAGCACTGCGACCACACATTGTGCTGCAGGCTCGCAAGGGTCGCTCCACGACATCGGCCCAAGGTTGGCGACACCAGCAGGCCTTCGCGGAGCGAAAGCTCGTCGAGAGAACAGCTGCAGGCGGGTTCCCGCCTGGCAAAGGCCCGCCAAAGCTACCACCAGCGTTCCCACCAGATCCTGACCGCTGGCCAGAAGATCTCCCACCGCTCACCCGCGATCGATGGGCGCATATTCTCTACGGCGACACGAACGGTGGCGGGCACATGCACGGCCACGGCTGGCTGCACGGCAAGAGCGAGTTCCCCGAGGGCTGGGATGAGTCCACGATCTTGCAGGCGATGGTAGCTGTATTGCGAGCCGACCCCATTGGGAATCGAGCCGCAGGCGGCGGCACTGAACACGCGGCCCAAGTTCGAGGCGTCAAGGTCAAAGTCCGTGTTGGGGCTCTCGGGAAAGTCGCTACCGCTTTTCCTACTGAAAGGTAGAATTGCGCTATGGAAATGTCCGAGATGTGTGAAGCGATCGAACCGTTGGTTCGACCGCTATTCACGCATGCCGAGGCGGCCGAGTTTGACGAGCTCGTGTGGGCCGGCGAGTTCGAGTTCGCATTCGAAGTGGCCTCTCTTGTGAAGCACGCACACATGACGCCAATGCCAGAGCAGCTGCTCGACGCGGTGCGTGACTACCTCGAGGACGAGTACCGCACTGACGACTGCAAGATCGACCAGTGCTACCCAGAACTCACGTTCGCCCCACCGACGGCTGAGGCTGCAGCAGCCTAGCCAACGGCTCACACTTAGACGAAACCCCGTACCAACTGGTGCGGGGTTTCGTCATTTCATCGTGCCCTCGCGCAACGCAGGGCCTACCCAAAGGAGCAATTCCGCATGTCCACCACCACCGACTCAAAGACCACTGAAGCAGCAACCGCCACGTCTGAGACAGGCGCCGCCGGAACCCAGACAACCGGCGAAGCCACCGCAACGACGACGGGGGTTACCGCTCCCGTCGAGGGCGCTGAGGCTCTCGGGGATGCCGGCAAGAAGGCACTCGATGCGATGAAGGGCGAGCGCAACGCTGCCCGACAGGAAAGCGCCACGGCGCGGCAGGAAGCCGCAGCAGCAAAAGCCGAACTCGAGGCGCTGCGTGCCGAGCAGGAGGGTCGGAAAGCCGAGCACGAGGCCGAACTCGCTGCCCAGAAGGTAAAGGACGAAGCGCTCGCCGCGGCGAATCGTCGAATCGCGCTGGCGGAGTTGAAGGTTGCAGCGAAGGGGCGGCTCGCAGATCCGTCCGACGCTGCGACGTTCATCGACGTGTCGAAGATCGAGGTCACCGAGAACGGTGATGTCGATACCACGGCTATCGAGGCGCTCATTGAGGGCCTCGTGACCGAAAAGCCCTATCTCGCGGTGCAAGGCCGAGAGTTCCAGGGCAGTGGAGACGGCGGGGCCCGAAAGGACCAGATGCCGTCGCAACTCACACACGAAGAGGTGAAGCGCATGGCCGCGGAAGGCCGACACGCAGAGATCGTGAAAGCCCAGTCCGACGGCAGGCTGCAGAACCTCATGAAATCCAATTGATTCCACATATGAAGGAGAGCCACCATGGCTATCGAAAAGTTCGTTCCTGAGGTCTGGGTAGCTGCGCTGCTCGTGGCCTTGGAGAAGGCGCTCGTCTACGCGGGTGCCGATGTCGTGAACCGCGACTACGAGGGCGAGATCTCCGCCTTCGGCGACACGGTGCACATCACCTCGCTCGTCGATCCCACGATCGGGACCTACGCGGCCCACACCGACATCGCGATCGAAGACGTCGACGACATTGAGCAGCTGCTGCTCATCAACCAGGCGAAGTACTTCGCGTTCGAGGTCGACGACATCGAGAAGCGTCAGGCAAAGGGCGACGTGCTTAACGAGCAGGCTCGCCGAGCCGCCTACAAGCTGCGCGACATCGCAGACCAGTACGTGGCAACGCTGATGGCAGCGAACGTGGCGCCCAGCAACCGACTCGCAAAGGTCACCCTCGCAACGCCCACCGCCGCGTACGACAAGCTCGTCGATCTCTCGACCGCGCTCGACGAGGCAGACGTGCCCACCGAAGGCCGCTTCGCCGTGGTCACGCCCAAGTTCCACGGTCTGCTGCAGAAGGACGAGCGATTCATCGCGGCAGGTGACCAGGCGGGCGTGGCTGCGCGTGAGAACGGCCACATCGGCCGCGCTGCTGGCCTTGGCATCAAGCTCTCGAACAACGCACCTTCGGGCGCAGGTGGCGACGGTGGAAAGCACATCATCGCGGGCTCGAAGATCGCGACGACCTTCGCCGAGCAGATCGCGAAGGTCGAGGCGTTCAAGATGGAGAAGCGCTTCAACGAGGCACTCAAGGGTCTCCACCTGTACGGGTCGAAGGTCGTGCGCCCGACGGCGCTCGCCGCTGTGGAGGTGGTGATCTGATGGCTCCCATCTTGAAAGGCCCGAACGACGTGCTTCTCGAAGTTTCTGAGCACATCGCAGAAGCGATGCTCATGAACAAGGGTGAGTACGAACTTGTTGAAGACGCGCCCAAGCCGAAGCGTGCGTCGAGCTCGCCGCGGAAAACGACAGCTAAGTCGAAGCAGCCCGCTCCTCCCAAGACGCCGCAGCAGCCCAAGCAGCTGCCTGAGGGCGACAAAGGTGCACCGCCCGCAGACCCGCTCGCTGGCAGCTCTGCAGCCGATGGCGCCGCGGATGGTTCCGAAGTGGGCGGCGACAAGGCCGCTGGATCTGACGAGTAGGTCGGGCCTTCTATGACTGGGTTCGCAACCTACACGGATCTCGGCACTCGACTGAAGCGCGTGTTCATCGGTGACGAGCAGGCGTGGATTGACGAGCTGCTCGAGGATGCTTCGGAGCATCTGCGGACGGTCATCGGACAGGAGGTCTACCCGCAGCGCACGGTCACCTTTGAGGGGTGGCCTGCAGGCGGGCGGGTAGACCTCCCTCAGGCCCCGGTGGTGTCGATCGAGCTCGTTGCTCGAGCTGGCGAACCGATCCCGTATCAGCGGGGCCCGGGCTACGTAGAGGTCGACGGAAAAGACCCCGTCGACATCACCTACCGGTTTGGTACCGCCGCTCCGCCACGCGAGCTCACACGGCTTGCCTGCGTGCTCGTGTCGCAGACGCTGTTGCCGCTCGAGCAGCAGCTCGGCCTCACGGCGGGTGGGCTCTCATCGGTGCAGCTCGACGACTTCAAGCTGGCGTTCGCGAATGCCGGTGAGCTTTCGGGAATGGCTCTGACGAAGCACGCGACAGCGTCGATCCAAAAGCAGTTCGGCCGCGAGGGCGTCGCAATCGTCGAGGCGTCATCATGAGCGTGCTCGGTGGCGTACTCGGTGCGGGGCGGCGACAGGCGCAGGCACGAATGACCGAACGGGTGCTCGTTGGGCACTGGGTTGAGGGCACAGACCCGTCGACCGGTGACGCCGTGCGCGTGCTCGGCGCCGAGCACTACTCGGGTGTTGGGCAGATCAAGTACCCATCGATGACCGTGTCTGATGTTCGCACTGAGATCGGGCAGCAAGTTGCCGTGGTCGACGTGGTGCTGAAGATCCCGGTCGGTGGTGGCCCTGCAATCTGCAAGGGCGATCTCGTGAAGGTGCTCAGCTCGAGCGCCGATCCGTCTCTCGCGGGCCGATGGTTCCGAGTCAAGGCTTGGCCGCAGTCGGGACAGGTCACTGCGCACCGATACCCGATCGAGGAGGTGTCATGAGCGATCTCGACAACCTGGTGCACGACCTCGGGAAGATCCCCACAAAGGCGCTCGAGAACGTGCGCACCGCGGTGGAGGTCTCTGCCCGGCATCTGAAGGATGACTGGCGAGACGCCGCGAAAGGCAACAACCCTGCTCACTCGAAGCAGTATCCATCGAGCATCAGCTACACGCTGCGGAACTGGCCGGGTGAGGCGTCAGCGCAGGTTGGGCCGGAGCTCGGCGGTCAAGGCTCGCTGGGCATTCTCGAGGAAGCAAACGGCGGGGTCGCTTCGGCGCCGCAACGCAACTGGGAAGAGCCGCTGAGGGCCGCTGAGAAGGACTTCGCGGATGGTCTCGCGAAAGCGTTGGGAGATGCCTTTGGCTGATATCGCTGCACTCATCACCGCGAGGTTCGACACCTCACCCATTCTCACCGGCAAGCTGCGCGACACTGCGCTCGACGAGCACGGCAAGGTCGTGCGCGGGAACTACCTGTTGCTCTTCTCGACCGCGAACCCCGGCGAGCTTGTCACCGATCGGCACACGAAGCCGCAAACGGCCGACGACGTCGGCCGTTGGGAATGGACTGTTCGCGCGGTGGCGGTCGACCCCGACGGCGTGCGGTTGCTGCTGCGTGAAGCCTTCACGCTGCTCGTCGGCTGGCGACCCATTGTCGCGGGTCGGCGCCCCTCCAAGGTCAAGCACGAGGGCGCTGAGCCTATCCGGCCTGACCGCTCTCTCGGCTCGCCGTTGTATTTCGGCGAGGACGACTACTCGATGCGCTGCTAGCGCCACATAGAAAGAACACCACGATGACACTTCACGACGTGACCTTCGTCGACGGCACCAAGAGCCGCGTCGACGAGAGATGGATCAACCGGTGGCCCGAGGACATTGCCGAGGTCGACGGCGAGCCCTTCGAGCAGCCAGACGGTTCAGTTAGGGCAGCCACCAAGCACGCCGCCGCGGACCTGTCGGTCGACGAGGTTCCACCTGAGGCGGGTGAGCTCGTTGATCTGGAGGCCGTGCAGCCGATCGGGTTCGCCGCGGACCCCGATGAGCCGGCACCCGCCGAGCTCAAGAAACCCACTTCAAAGCCCAGGGCTGGGCAGAAAGCGAAGGCGTCATGACGCTCGAAAATACTCCGAAGTCCGTCGAGTCCGACGGCACGTTTCGACTCTGGTTCGTCCCCGACGGTTCCAACCCGAAGTCGGCCGCGATCCTCAACGGGTCGACGGCGAAGTCGATCACGTACTCGATGGTGCCCGGTGGTTTCAAACGAGACACCAACGAAGAGACCGTCTCTGACGAGCGGCTCTCGCTGAAGCAGATGCTCGAGCGCCCTGGCAGCGTGACCGACAGCATCGAAGTGCAGTACGTGTTCGGTGACGAAGACGATGTGGCAAACGCTGCACTTGCCGAAGGCGTTGAGGGCTCCATCGTCGCGCGCTATGCGGTTCCGAACGAAACCGACGCTACTGCAGCTCAGCTCGTTGACATCGCCAAGGTTCGCTGCGGCAAGCAGCGCAAGAACCAGCCCGTTCGTAACGGCGTCTGGGTGAAGACGCAGAAGCTCTTCGTCATCGCCCCCGTGGAGGACGACGTCGCGCTCATCGCGTAGAAACCACCCACATGCTGGCCGCCCTGCCAATAGGGCGGCCAGCACCCCCATTCACTCTTCGAACCAAAGGAATATCTCGTGTCTCTCGAACAGAAAATCAACAAAGCAACCCTCGGCCACCGCGACGTACAGATCAGCCTCGACGGCGAGCTCGTCGTGCACCGTGAGCTCGCGCTCGCCGCAGTCCGAGAAGCCGCGAAAGCTCACACCGTCGCGCTCGTGGAGCTGCAACGCGGCGAAGAACAGAAGCATCACGACGATCGCCTTGGTAAATCAATCGGTTTACCGAAGCTCAAGAAAGCAGTGAAGGACACCGAAGCAGGTGTAGTCGCTGCTCGCGCCAAGGTCGCAGAGATCGAAGCGGCGATGGTCGAGGATCTCGCAACGTTCCGAGTACTTGCTCTCCCGAAGGACACCTTCAACGAGCTTAAGCTCGCAGGCGAAGGTGACGCCAGCAAGACCTACTCGCTGATCGCTCGCGCCTCAGTGAAGTACGTGAACGATGCTGGTGAAGTCGAGCCGATCGCCGCCGAGCTTTGGGATCAGTTGGAACCAAACCTCACCGAGGGGCAGTGGCAGCTGTTCGTGAACGCGATCGACGAGCTCAACATCATCAGCGGCCGTAACAGGCAAGCTTTTTTAGCTCTCGGGTCAGAGACGACCCCGAGCTAAGAGAAGATCTCTCAGCCGCGCTCGAGCTGCGTATCTCACCCCGCCGCTTCTGGGGGTGGGAGCCAGCTCGAGTAGCGGTGAGCGAGACGCAGGAGGACGGGTCGACCGTCACCCGCACCGAGACCGAGCCCGAGTGGGACGACGAGCAACGCGCGCTCATGCTCGAGTACCTGCGGTGGCAGCGACGCCTCGGCCCACACGGTCACCCGATGGACGAAGCCACCTCGCCGCTCGCCGACCCCGCAAACCGCGACGGCACCTACCGCTACTACGCAGACCCACTTCCGATCGTCGACTACGCCGAACGAGAGCGAGCGCTCGCCGCCGAGGCCTACCGAAAGAACCTGGGTGACGGCGAGTCGATGGCTGGCCTGATCTTCACCGTTGAGCGGATACCGGTCGACCGGTCAACCCGCAAATAGCGCGATCACGGGAGGGGGTCTCCCGTGGAGAGAGTTGTCTCAGTCGAGCTGCAGGGCAAAGTCTCTGGGTTCATCAACGCGATGGCGCAGGCCAAGCAGGCCGCGTCCGACGTCAATAACGAGATCAAGAAGGCCGCGAGCGAGCACCCCCAGCAACTGCGTGAGGTCGCCAACGCGTTTACCGCTGTCGGCCTCGCTGCGGCAGCGGCAGCAGGGCTCGCGATCGCCAAGTGGGCGAACTTCGACGAGGCCATGTCGGCGGTGCAAGCCGCAACCCACGAGTCGGAAGGCTCAATGCGGCTACTCGAAGCCGCAGCACTCGACGCCGGTGCTCGCACCGTCTTCTCGGCCACTGAAGCAGCCAACGCGATCGAGGAGCTCGCAAAGGCCGGCGTCTCCACCAAGGACATCCTTGCTGGCGGCCTGGACGGGGCGCTCGATCTAGCTGCAGCTGGCGGTCTTGGCGTCGCAGATGCCGCAGGGATTGCGGCCACCGCACTGAAGACCTTCAACCTCGAGGGCTCAGACATGGCCCACGTGGCGGACCTGCTCGCTGCAGGCGCCGGGAAAGCGATGGGCGACGTTACAGATCTCTCGGCCGCGCTGAACCAATCCGCCATGGTTGCAAACGCAACAGGACTGTCGATCGAGGAAACCACCGCGGGCCTCGCCGCGTTCGCATCTCAGGGTCTTCTCGGTTCAGACGCGGGCACTTCGTTCAAATCGATGCTGCAGTCGCTCACCCCAACCTCGGAGAAAGCACGCTCCGAAATGGAGCGGCTCGGCATCTCTGCATACGACTCACAAGGGAATTTCATCGGCCTCGCCGAGTTCGCCGGCAACCTGCAGAACGCACTCAAGGGCCTCAGCACCGAGCAGCAGCAAGCCGCGCTCAAGACGATCTTCGGCAGCGACGCAATTCGCGCCGCGACCGTGCTCTACTCCGAAGGCGAAGCAGGCATTCGCAAGTGGGAAGCCGCGGTCAACGACCAGGGCTACGCAGCCGAGACCGCAGCCGCACGCCTCGACAACCTCAAGGGCGACCTCGAGGCGCTCGGCGGCGCATTCGACACCATGCTCATCAAGCTCGGCTCATCCGCAGACGGGCCCTTGCGAAGCATGGTGCAATGGCTGACCGAACTCGTCGACGGCTTCTCCCAGCTCCCCGAGCCAGTGCAGTCGTTCACCATGGGTGCCATCCTGCTTACCGCAGGGCTCGGCCTACTCGGCGGCGCACTCATGCACGGCACCATCAAACTCGCAGAGTTCAAAGTAGCCCTCGCAACCGTCGCCCCCGCCGGTAGCACCACCCGCGCAGCTCTCAGCAGCCTCACCGGCTTCCTCGGCGGCCCCTGGGGCGCAGCGCTCGCCGCAGCGTCGCTCGCGGTGATCATGCTGAATCGCGAGATCGAGAAGGGTGTTCCTACCCAAGAGTCGATCAAGAACGCGTTGCTTTCGAGTGCCAACGCGGCCGACGCTTTCGCTGCAGCAGGCAAGCGCGGTGCGATCGAGACGACTCTCGTGGGCGACTACGCGGCCGAGCTGAAGGATCTCGGGAAGCTGCTCGACGACACAGCCGACAAGAGCCTCTGGGGTTGGTTCAACCAGGACTTCGTCGACACCGGAGCCCTCGACTCGCTGTCTCGTATCGGTGAAGTGCTGGCGGAGATCGCCTCGACTGACATGTCGCAAGCCTCAGGAGAGTTTCGACGACTAGCCGAGTCACAGAATCTGACCGAGGGCCAGATGTCTCGGATGCTCGACGAGATGCCGGCGTTCAAGGACGCTCTGATCTCGCAGGCTACCGAGCTCGGGCTCACCGCGGATGAGTCCACCTTGCTCGCGCTCGCACTGGGTGAGATTGGACCAGCGGCTGAGGATGGTGCCGCTGGCGCTGACAGTCAGGCGGACTCGCTCTCCACGCTCGAGCAGACCGCCGCAGACGCGCAGTCCGCGATCTCGGATCTTGCTGACGAGGTGCGCGGTTTTGGCAGTGCTGCGTTCGACACGCGAGAGGCCAATCGCAAGCTGGAAGACTCCTACGCCAAGCTCGCTGAGGGCTTGGCGGTGAACGGTGCGAACTTCGACATCACCAACGAAGCCGGTCGCGAGATGCAGTCCATGCTCGATAACGTGGCGAGCTCCACGAACCAGGCTGCAGCCGCGATCCTTGATCAAACTGGATCGCAAGACCAGATGAACGCGAAGCTTGCCGAGGGCAGGCAGCGATTGATCGACATCTTGGCGCCGTATCTAGGGTCGGCCGAGGCAGCGGCACAGTACGTCGACCAGCTGGATCTGATCTCTCCGCAAAAGGTTTCGGAGATCGTTGCGAACACGCAGCAGGCCACGAGTGATGTGCTCGCATTTCAGTCGGTATTGGGCACGACACCGAATGAGAAGTGGACGAAGCTCTTTGTCGATCGAGGCAATTCGGCCGCGCAGCTGGAGGCTCACCTGTCGGCGCTCAGGAATATTCCGGCCTACAAGTCGACTGTGATCGAGACAGTGATGCGTCAGACGGGTGCTCCACGAGGTCAGGTCGGTGCAGCCTACAACGCCAACGGCGGGCTCTACGGCTACGCCAACGGTGGCATGCTCTCGTATGCGGATGGTGGGATGGCGCCGGGGATCTTTCGTGGTCGACCGGGCAGCCTGTACAAATTTGCTGAGCCGGAAACCCGTTGGGAGGCGTTCATCTCGGGCAAGCCCGGTATGGAAGCGCGCAATACCAAGGTGTGGGCAGAGGCAGGCTCGCGACTCGGTGTGTTTGAAGATCTCGCGAAGCTTCTGGGTGGGATCAGTCAGCCTGCAGGCGATCGAAACATGAGCTTCACATTCGTGAACCCGGTTGCCCGCGATCCATTCCAGGATGCGTGGGAGCGCGCGCAGGAGGTGGGTTCTGACTTATGGTCTTCCTGATCAATGGCACGCCTCTCGACAATCCTGATCTCGGCTGGACGCTTCAGAAAGGCACGATTCCTGTCACAGCCGTGCAGAATGAGTCGACCGGTAGTTCACAGGCTGGACGTGATGGCATCGTGCCGGGCCCGTCTACACGGAAGCCCGGCACGATGCGGTTCGTTGTTGCCTCGTCTACCGCTACCCGCGGCGACTTGCTCGCTTTGGTCGCCGCCCCCCAGCTAGTCATCACTGACA
>JAIUOH010000033.1 GCA_020161315.1 Actinomycetota bacterium
CCGCCACAACCATCGTTGGTTGCGGGTGAAAGCAATCCTCAGCGAAGTCCCGCCAGAGTGCTACCAGATGCACCCACGAGTGCAACCAGATCGACCCACGCCTGCTACCGACAAGCTCGGCTAAACACAAATTCGGGTCACAACCGCACGGTGCGCGGCGGGGTTTTCCGTGCTTTTCTGACCCGAATTTTGAGTGCGGGATGACGAGGGCACGGCAGTGGGGCACGGGAGTGGGCCGACAGCGGCACGAGAGTGACCGTTGGTTTATTGGTAGGTAACAGAAAAGGATCCCTCCCGCACACTGCGGGAGGGATCCTTTTCTGTAGAAGCTAACCCTTAGACGAGCGACCGCAGTACGTACTGCAGAATGCCCCCGCGGCCGACAAGTGAGCAGCGATTTCTCGCTGGTCACCGGCCGCGCCGAAGACGTCTCGGCTTAGGCTCATTCAGACCTATACAAGCGACCTCAATACGTACTGCAGAATGCCCCCATTGCGGTAGTAGTCAGCCTCACCCGGGGTGTCGATGCGAACCACAGCGTCGAACTCGATGACCGAGCCGTCTGCCTTGGTAGCCTTGACCGCAACGGTCTTCGGGGTGACACCCTCGTTGAGCGCGGTGACGCCCGAGATGTCGAACACCTCAGTGCCATCGAGGCCCAGGCTGTCTGCGCTCTCGCCAGCGGGGAACTGCAGCGGCAGCACACCCATGCCGATCAGGTTCGAGCGGTGAATGCGCTCGAAGCTTTCGGTGATGACGGCCTTCACGCCCAGCAGGCTGGTGCCCTTTGCCGCCCAGTCGCGCGACGAGCCCGAGCCGTACTCCTTGCCGCCGAGCACCACGAGCGGGGTGCCGGCTGCCTGGTAGTTCTGAGCCGCGTCGTACACGTACGCCTGCGGGCCACCCTCGACGGTGAAATCACGGGTGAAGCCGCCCTCGACGTTGTCGAGCAGCTGGTTGCGGATGCGGATGTTCGCGAAGGTGCCGCGAATCATGACCTCGTGGTTGCCGCGACGCGAGCCGTAGGTGTTGAAGTCCTTGGGCTCGATGCCGTTCTCGACCAGGTACTGACCTGCCGGGGTCTCAGCCTTGAAGCTGCCGGCGGGGCTGATGTGGTCTGTAGTGACCGAATCGCCGAGCTTCAGCAGCACGCGGGCCGACGAGATGTCGGTGACGGGCTGCGGCTCTGCCGGCATGCCATCGAAGTAGGGCGCCTTGCGCACATAGGTCGACTTTTCATCCCACGCGAAGGTGTTGCCGTCGGGCGTCGGCAGCGAGGTCCAGTGCTCGTCGCCATCGAAGACGGTGGCGTACTTTGCCTTGAACATGTCGCTGTCGATCGACGCGTCAGCGATCTGCTGCACCTCGACAGGGTCGGGCCAGATGTCGCGCAGGTAGACATCGTTGCCGTCACTGTCTTCGCCAAGCGACTGCGTCTCGAAGTCGAAGTCCATCGTGCCAGCAAGCGAGTAGGCGATGACCAGCGGCGGGCTCGCCAGGTAGTTCATCTTGATGTCGGGGTTGATGCGGCCCTCAAAGTTACGGTTGCCCGAGAGCACCGCGGTCACCGCGAGGTCGTGATCGTTGACTGCGTCAGAGATCTCTTGGTTGAGCGGGCCCGAGTTACCAATGCAGGTCACGCAGCCGTAGCCAACGGTGTAGAAGCCGAGTGCCTCGAGGTCTTTGTTCAGACCCGACTTCTCGTAGTAGTCGGTAACCACCTTCGAGCCCGGCGCGAGCGTGGTCTTGACCCACGGCTTCGCCTTCAGGCCCTTGGCCGCAGCGTTACGCGCGAGAACGCCAGCCGCGAGCATCACCGAGGGGTTCGAGGTGTTGGTGCACGAGGTGATCGAGGCGAGAGTGACAGCGCCGTGATCGAGCTCGAACTCGCGCCCCTTCTCGTCCTTCACCTTTGCGGGGTTCGAGGCCTGCGCGTAGTTCTTGAGGTCGGTCTCGAACTGCGACTTCGAGTTCGACAGTTCGATGCGATCCTGCGGGCGCTTCGGGCCGGCGATCGACGCGACGACGGTCGAGAGATCAAGCTCGAGGTACTCGCTGAACTCTGGCTCGTTCGACGGGTCGTGCCACATGCCCTGGGCCTGGTTGTAGGCCTTGATGAGCGCGAGCTGCTCGTCGCTGCGGCCGGTGAGGCGCAGGTAGTCGAGGGTCACGTCATCGACCGGGAACATCGCGGCGGTCGAGCCAAACTCGGGGCTCATGTTGCCGATGGTGGCGCGGTTTGCGAGCGGCACCGAACCGACGCCCTCGCCGTAGAACTCGACGAACTTGCCGACCACACCGTGCCCCCGCAGCATCTGGGTAATGGTGAGCACCACGTCGGTCGCGGTCACGCCGGCGGGAATCGAGCCCGAGAGCTTGAAGCCGACGACGCGCGGAATCAGCATCGAGATGGGCTGGCCGAGCATTGCGGCCTCTGCCTCGATGCCGCCGACGCCCCAGCCGAGCACGCCGAGGCCGTTCTCCATGGTGGTGTGCGAGTCGGTACCGACGCAGGTGTCGGGGTACGCGAAGAGTTGGCCATCGATCTCACGGGTAAAGGTCACGCGCGCAAGGTACTCAATGTTGACCTGGTGCACGATGCCGGTTCCGGGCGGAACCACCTTGAACTCGTCGAAGGCGCCCTGCCCCCAGCGCAAGAACTGGTAGCGCTCGCCGTTGCGCTGGTACTCGATCTCGACGTTGCGCGCAGCAGCCGAGGCCACGCCGTAGACGTCTGAAATCACCGAGTGGTCGATAACCATCTCGGCGGGAGCCAGCGGGTTGATCTTGTCGGGGCTGCCACCGAGGTCGACGACTGCCTCACGCATGGTGGCGAGGTCGACGACACAGGGCACACCCGTGAAGTCCTGCATGATCACGCGCGCGGGCGTGAACTGAATCTCGGTGTCGGGCTCTGCGTTTGCATCCCACCCGCCAAGAGCCTCGATGTGCTGCTTCGTGACGTTCGCGCCGTCTTCGGTGCGAAGCAAGTTCTCGAGCAATACCTTCAGGCTGTACGGCAACCGCGCGGCGCCCTCAACCTTGTTGATGTCAAAGATCTGGTGCGACTTGCCGCCCACCTCAAGGGCAGTTTGCGCGCCGAAACTATTGAGAGATGCCATGACCACTCCGTTCGAATTTATCTCGATGTCAAGATAATTCTATACCTTCCAGGCGGAAAGAGGATCGCCGCACCGCCAGGCACGCAAGCGCCCTACGGCGTGTCATTCATCTGATGAGCTTGACGAGGCCTCGCCTGCACCCCTCGATGCAACCTCGTCGTCGGCTCCGTCTTCTGTTGCGGGCGGGCCGACCATCGCGCTCACGCGTTCGAGCAGCAACCAGGTAAAGAGCACCGCGAGCGCAAACAGCGGCACACCCATAACCAGGCGAGCAACGCCGAGCGCGCCCACCTCATCGGCGAAGAAAAGTGGCAGCTGCACGGCAAGACGTGCGGCAAAAACGACGATCCAGACGAGCGTGACCACCACTGCAGCCCGCTTGAGTGCAGGCACTCCCCGCCACTCGGTCATCGATCCTCGGAACATGCCAAACAGCAACCCCACGAGCGGCCAGCCGATGAGCAGTGAAATCGTGTGCGCCAAGATCCAAGCGCCGTTGATGAAGAAACCGGGCACGAAGTAGCTGCTGCCCTCGCCAGAAAACATCACAGCCGCGGCACAGATGACAACGCCAATCACGCCCGAGAGCGCCGCCGTCAGGGGCTCCTTGCGGCTGAGTCGCCACACCAGCGCGCCCGCTGCAAGCACTAGCGGAGCGACCGCCGAGAGGCGCGCATCCGCGGTGATGACAAACATCACGAGATACACCGTGGCAGGCAGCAACGACTCAACGACACCGCGCCAGCCACCGATGGCAGCGAGCACGCCGCCCGCGCTGACCGCTTGGCCCGACATGCCGGCTTCGACGACTTTGCCGAGCCCGCCACCGAGGTTCTTACGTTGCGCCGAGTCTTCTGGCTGCTCGGGCATCGATGAGGTCACGCCGCGGTCGTTCCCGTGGGGTTCTGCGCGACTCCTGCTGGCACCTGCAGTTGCAGCAACTCGCTTGGAGGCATCGGCTGATCGCCGCGCACCACGACCATGTCACGGAAGAGCTCGATCACCTTGGCGCGCGCCTGGGCATCTTCTGCTGCAGCGCCCATAATGACGCCGCGCAGCATCCAACGGGGGCCGTCTACCGCCACGAAGCGCACGGTTCGAGTGCCGCCTCCCTGCTCCTCAGGAACGGGCGACACCGCAACGAGCTCGGGGCCAAGCTCACCCTCGGCTTCTTCGATTCGGGCACCCTGCGACGTGAGCTGAGTCGAGATGTCATTACGAACCTGATGCCAAAGACCCGTGGTCTTCGGAGCCGAAAACGCCTGCACCTGGAGGAGCGAGCCCTCGAAGTCGAGGGTCACCGCGACGACGCGCTTAGCGCGCTCGTCTACCTCGAGGCGAAGCTGCAGGCCCTCGCGAGGCGCAACCTTGATGCCGCCGAAGTCAACGTAAGGGCGCATCGTCGGCACCTCAACAAGATCGAAAGGGCCGGCCGTTTCGCGGTCGGCGGGGGCCGACTTTGAAGAGTCGATCTCGGCTACGGTCTCTGACTGGGCAAGCTCAAGCTCGTCTGAAGCGTTCGAAGTCTCGTCGCTCATGGTGTGTTGCTTCTTTCGTTTGCGGCCACACGCGCTGCTGGCGCGGACCCGATGTGTCTGAGGTAAATCTTAAGCTTGATCTCGCACGCCAGTCGAACCAAAACCGCCTTCACCGCGCGCGCTCGATTCAAGATCTTGCACCGGCGTGAACACTGCTCGCGACACGGGCATGACGATCAGCTGCGCAATGCGATCGCCCGGGGCAATCTCAAAGGCCTCGCGCGGGTCGAGGTTGATCAGCGGCACCTTGATTTCGCCGCGGTACCCAGCATCGATGGTGCCCGGAGAGTTCACGATCGAGATGCCGTGCTTCACCGCGAGGCCGCTGCGAGGCACCACAAAGGCTGCGTAACCCTCAGGAAGCGCGAAGCGAAGGCCAGTGCCCACGAGTGCGCGCTCCCCCGGTTCAAGCACGAGCGACTCGGTGCTTCGCAAATCTGCGCCGGCGTCACCGGGCTGTGCGTACGAAGGAATCTGTGCGTCTTCGCCCACAATAGGAACTTCAATAACATCGCTCACCCAGACAGGCTAGCGGATGCCGGGCGACTGGGATAATAGAAGCATGAGCAACAACTCCACTTCCAGCTATCGCGAACGACTCTGGCCCTCACCCGGCTTGCTGATTGCGTTGCTGTTGTTGCTGCCGGCGGTTGCGATGGTGATGACACCGATCAATGCGGCGTTTGCGATTCCAACCGCAGTGGCAGCCTACGCACTGATCGCGGGCTCGCTGGTAGTCATGTCGCCGACAGTGCAGGTTGCCGAAGGATTCTTGAGCGCAGGCAGCGCCCGGGTGCCTGTCTCGGCGCTCGGAGAGGTGCAGGTGCTCGACGATGAGGCACTGCGCAAGACCATCGGCCCGGGTGCCGACGCACGCGCCTTTCTGCTCGTGCGCGGCTTCATCCATCGCGGCCTGCGCATCGAAATTGTCGACGCAAATGACCCAACACCCTACTGGGTGCTCACAAGCAGAAAACCCCAGCGCTTCGCCGATGCAATTGCAACGGCGAAGGCCGGGGTCAAGGTCTAGCGCTTAGGCGCACTCAGCGCAAACAGGCCCCAGCTTGCTCTCGTGATCGAGCTGCGAGCGGTGACGCACCAAGAAACAGTTCACGCAGGTGAACTCATCGTCTTGCTGCGGCAGCACCACAACGTCGAGCTCAAGATCAGACAGATCTGCACCAGCGAGCTCAAAACCCGGGTTGTCGGCGTCTTCCGAGTCGATCGAAGACGCCCCCTTCGTGGGCACGCGCTCTTTGAGGGCCTCGATCGATTCTGACTCGTCGTCAGACTTCCGGGGGGCGTCGTAATCGGTAGCCATGCTCTCCTACGCTTCTTCTCAAAAACTCTCGAACTGCGGCCATAGTTTGCCGCAAGAACCCCCCTCGGCGCAAACTCATTACCCGTGAATATGCTGAGCGCGAACCGCGATCCCACGTATTTAGCCAGCAAGCGGCGAACAAGTGCCGCGAATTTTCGCAACCATCCGGCTCAATGTGGCGCTGACCCCCGTGAACATGGCACGCTGGGTGTGGAGTGCGGAAGGAACAGCAATGGATGAATTGCGGGTAGTACGGCGCGAGGACCAGTCGCTAATCGTTGCAAACGAGGCGGGCGATGAATACCGCTTGGTGATCGACGGCAGCGTGCTCGCTGACCTGCGCCACCTGGCACGCCAGAGCACCGGCGCAGCGCGCATTAACCCGCGCGAAATCCAATCGCTGGTGCGCGCCGGCAAAAGCCGAGCCGAGATCATGGAGCTTACCGGCGCCGAAGAGAGCGACATCGAGCGCTACGAAGAGCCGGTGCTCGCTGAGCGCCGCTTCATACTCTCGACCGCGCAGGCGGTGCCCGTGCGCACTAGCCCCTCGGAGCCGAGCGAAGAGAACTTTGGCGCGGTGATTGCCGAGCGCCTCATCGGCTTGGCCGCGCAGAAGATTCTTTGGTCGTCGTGGCGCGACGAAGAAGCAGGCTGGATGATAGGGCTTGAATTCGTTTCGCGTGACGTCTCACACCGCGCTGTTTGGACGTTTGAGCATCGCAAGGGCGTGCTTTCTCCGATCACCCCCGACGCAGTTTCTCTGTCGCGACAGGGCGACGTCGGTGATCGCCTCATTCCGAAGCTCCGTGCGGTCGATGCCTCGGGCGAAAAGGATCGCTTTGACTCTGACGCGTTTGATCGCGAGGGGCTGCTCGGCATCGAGAGCGAACACGAAGCCACCGACGATGCGGCCACGCCGTCTATCGATGCGGTGACCAGCGACGACACGATTCCTGCACAGGCATCGACTCCGATGAGCCCCGGAACCGAGGCAGCCGTGCGTGCGGGCCACCCGTCGACCGCGTCGATTCCGGTAGTGAGCCCCGAGGACGAGTTTGCGAGGCGTCGCGAGATTGACCAGCGTGCAATCAAGACGCCCGAGCCAGAGACCCACGACCTCGGTCAAACCGCAGACCTGCTCGACGCGCTGCGCCGCCGCAGGGGTGCGCGCGACGCCGACTCGGCTCAGCAACCAGCTGAACACCCAGCAGATGAGCAAGCCGCCGCACCCGTGCAGCAGCTGCCACTGAAGGGCCTCGACTGGCGCGCTGTTGAACCGGAGACGCAGCGCGACGAACCGCAGCCCGAGGCTTCAGGTGCTCCCAATGCGGCACCCACGGAAGCCACCCCGCAACAGCCCGCACAAGACAAAAGGCAGGGCGAATCGGCGAAGAACGGCAAACGTCGCGCTTCGATTCCAAGCTGGGATGACATTCTCTTCGGCACGCGAAGCGAAGAAGACCCGAACTAGCTATACGCTCCGCGAGTCGGCCAGCGCAGCAACTGCGCCTGCGAACCCGGTGCCGTCGAGCGCGCCCCCGAGCGCAAGGGGCACGCCGCGCTCCTCATCGCTCACACTGCCATGCTGCCCCACCATCTCATGCACTGCGGGGTCATCCGTGGTGAGCATGAACGCAGCCTGGCCGCGCGCCGCAATGAGCACCTCGCCCAGGCGTTCGGCGATCCCGTGCGCCACGTCACCAAACCAGCCAGCCTCGATCGCCTCATCACGAGTACCAACCCAGGCCAGCTTGCCGAGGGCGCTCTGAACCTCGGCCGCTACCGGGGCCGCATCGGCGCCATCGCGCAGGTAGAGCGATCGCATGCGCGGCTCTCCCCCGATCAGCTTGACCTGGCTCGTATCGATGAGATTATCAAGCAGCATGCGCTTCTCTCGCGGCACGTCTACGACACCGTGGTCTGCGGTAACGATGACCCCGACGTCACCCGGCAGGCTGCGCAGTAGGTCTTGTAGCGCAGCATCGAGCTGCTCGAGACGCAGCAGCCATTTGTCGCTCTGCCAGCCCTCGTTGTGGGCGACTTTGTCGAGCTCATCGACATACAAGTACGCGAGCAGAGGATCATCGCCTCGCACCAGGCGCGAGGCGATACTGAACCGGTCGGCGATGGTCTGCCCGCCGTGGTACTCGGTGCCCGTCAGAATCGCTTCGGTGAGGCCGCCGCTTGCGTGCGCGGGCCTGCCGATTGCTATGGCCCGGGCGCCGATACGCGGCGCAAGAGCGAACAGCGGTTCAGAACGCTGCCAAGCCCTGCGGTCCTCGATACCTGCCCAGTCTTTGAGCGTCGTCACCAGCCCAAGCTCGGGGTGTCTAATCTTGTACCCGATGAGCCCGTGCTGGCCCGGCAGCGTGCCCGTGGTGAGCGTCGTGAGCGCGGCGCCTGTGGTTGACGGGATCACGGTTTCGATGCGTCGGGTGGGCAGCGACGTGAGCGTGCGCGCGTGGCCGGCGGCCGCCTTGAGGTTCGCTTGACCCAGCCCGTCGACCACGATAAGCACGATCGAGCGAACTGCGGGCAGCCGCCCCTCGGCGAGAGCGGCCTGCTCTTCTGGCGATCCTCGAAGAATCTTCGCGTCTTGCAGCAGCGAAACTGGATCGATACCGGCCGAACGCGCCATCGAAGCGATCGCTGTCGGAAGAATCGCGGCCAGCCTCGCGCCGTTGTCGGTGGGCGTCGGTAGCATGAAATCCATCGTATTCCTCGCGCTGCCATGAGCGCGCACTCAGAAGGGCATTGCACCAGATCGTGACGGAGCAGAAACCACTCGAACGCATCGAAGACATCGATATTCAGTCAGAGATGGAGTCGTCGTTTCTTGAGTACGCATACTCGGTGATTTACTCTCGCGCTCTGCCCGATGCGCGTGACGGCCTCAAGCCCGTGCAGCGGCGCATTCTCTACATGATGACTGACATGGGGCTGCGCCCCGAGAAGGGGCATGTCAAGAGTGCCCGCGTTGTCGGCGAGGTTATGGGCAAGCTGCACCCACACGGTGACTCATCGATCTACGATGCGCTCGTGCGCCTCGCACAGTCGTTCGCGTTGCGTTTGCCCCTCGTCGATGGGCACGGCAACTTCGGCTCGCTCGATGACGGGCCCGCCGCCTCGCGTTACACCGAGGCGCGCCTCGCGGGCGCCGCTCTTGCGATGACTGGTTCGCTTGACGAAGACGTGGTCGACTTCGTGCCGAACTACGACAACCAGCTCATGCAGCCCGAGGTGCTGCCCTCGGCAATTCCGAACCTGCTCGTCAACGGCGCTTCTGGCATTGCGGTCGGTATGGCCACAAACCTCGCACCGCACAACCTGATCGAGGTGGTCGAGGGCGCGAAGCATTTGCTGACGCACCCCGACGCCACTGTCGACGACCTCATGGAGTTTGTGCCAGGGCCCGATTTGCCCGGCGGCGGCATCATCGTCGGCCTCGACGGCGTGAAAGACGCCTATCGCACCGGCCGCGGTGCGTTTCGCACTCGGGCAAAGGTGTCGGTCGAGCAGCTCGGCCCTCGCCGAACAGGCCTCATTGTCACCGAGCTGCCCTATCTCGTCGGCCCTGAGCGCGTCATCGAGAAGATCAAGCAGGGCGTAGAAGCGAAGCGCCTCTCGGGCATCAGCGATGTAGCAGACCTCACCGATCGCAAGAACGGCCTGCGCCTGGTCATCACGTTGAAGACCGGGTTCAGCCCTGAGGCAGTGCTCGAGCAGCTGTACCGAGTCACCCCGCTTGAAGACTCGTTCAGCATCAACTCGGTCGCGCTCGTTGACGGCCAACCCCAGACGCTTGGCCTGCGCGAACTGCTGCGCGTATTCGTTGACCACCGGCTCTCGGTGGTGCGCCGCCGCAGCGAGTATCGGCTGCGCAAGCGCCGCGAGCGTCTGCACCTGGTTGAGGGACTGCTCATCGCGATCCTCGACATCGACGAGGTCATTCAGCTCATTCGAACGAGCGACGACGCCGAGTCGGCACGTGGCCGCCTCATGCAAGTCTTCGACCTGAGTGAGGCACAAGCCGAGTACATTCTCGAGCTGCGCCTGCGACGCCTCACGAAGTTCTCGCGCGTCGAGCTCGAGGCGGAACGCGATCAGCTGCAGGCCGAAATCGAGGCGCTGCTGCTCATTCTCGGCGACGATGCACGCCTACGCGCCGTGGTGTCGGACGAGCTTGATGAGGTTGCCGAGGCATATGGCACCCCGCGCCGCACCGTGCTCACGGGCGCCGTGGCTCGCCCCGCACGTTCATCGGCGGGGTCTGCTGCATCGCTCGAGGTTGCAGACACACCGTGCACCGTGCTGCTCTCTGTAACGGGGCGCGCGCTTCGTCTCGATCGCGACCCCTCTGCTGAGGGCGACGGGCCAGCTCGCGCGGCTTCGCGTGCCACGAAGCACGGGGCGGTGCTCGCCTCGGTCGATGGCACCGTGCGCGGCGAACTCGGCGCGATCTTGAGTGACGGCACACTGCACCGCTTCACTCCTGTCGATCTTCCACTTGTGCCCGCCGCGTCGATCGCGTTTGCCGCGGGAGTGTCACTGGCCGCTTACATCGGCATCACCGACAAGAAGCTGCGCGTCGTGGGCATCGTGCCGCTCGAAGCTGCCGAGCCCGTCGGGCTTTTCACCGAGCAGGGCGTGGTCAAACGCGTCGTGCTGACCGAACTGCCCGCGCGCCCCGACTTCGAAGTGATCGGCCTCAAGAAGGGCGATAGCGTCGTGGCGGCGTTTGCCGCACCCGACGGATATGAGTTCGCATGCGTTGCGAACGATGCGCAGCTGCTGCGCTTCGCCGCCTCGTCGGTGCGCCCGCAGGGCCGACCCGCGGGCGGCATGGCCGGCATGAAGCTCGGCGCCGATGCGCGAGTCATCTTTGCCACCGCAGTCGCTGAGGGCACCGAGGCGCAGGTTGTCACCGTTGCCGACAGCTCGCTGACGCTGCCCGGTACAGATGTCGCCACCGCGAAGGTGAGCGATTGGGCGGAGTTCCCGGCGAAGGGTCGCGCTACGGGCGGCGTGCGCGCTCAGCGCTTTCTGAAGGGCGAAGACCAGCTGGCGTGCGCTTGGGTGGGCGCGGGCGAGCCACGCGCACTGGCCGCAGACGGTGCAGCGCGCAAGCTGCCTACCGAGTTGGGTCGCCGTGACGGCTCGGGCGTGCCGATCGACGGCGCGGCCGCCTACGTGGGCGTCGCTCCGTAGGCGTCTCGGCCAGTAGGCATAGCTGGCCGGCAGCCGCGCCGGCCAGCTATGCCGGGTTGGCTACGCGTCGATGCGCTCGCGATCGAGGTCGTCGGCGTTCTCGATGATGAACTCCTTACGCGGCGCGACGTCGCCGCCCATGAGCAGCTCAAACACCTGAGACGCGTCGTGCGCGTCTTTCATGTTGACACGGCGCAGGGTGCGGTGTTCGCGATCCATCGTGGTCTCGGCCAGCTGGTCTGCATCCATCTCGCCGAGACCCTTGTAGCGCTGAATCGGCTCGACGTACTTCTTGCCGCGCTTGCGCAGGTCGGCGAGCAGCGTCTGTAGCTCTTTTTCGCTGTAGGTGTAGATCACGTCGTTCGGCTTGCGGCCCGCATTTTGCACGATCACGCGGTGCAGCGGCGGCACGGCCGCATAGACGCGGCCGGCCTCGAGCATGGGCCGCATGTAGCGGAAGAACAGCGTCAGTAGCAGCGTGCGAATGTGCGCGCCGTCGACGTCGGCGTCGCTCATCAGAATCACTTTGCCGTAGCGCACCGAGTCGATATCGAAGTCGCGCCCCGAGCCAGCCCCAATCACCTTGATGATCGAGCTGCACTCGGTGTTGCCGAGCATTTCGGCGACCGAGGCCTTCTGCACGTTCAAGATCTTGCCGCGAATCGGCAGCAGCGCCTGAAACTCGCTGTCACGGGCGGGCCTTGCGGTGCCGAGCGCGCTGTCGCCCTCGACGATGAAGAGTTCGGTTTCGGCGACATCGCGCGAGCGGCAGTCGATGAGCTTTGCGGGCAGCGATGAGCTCTCGAGCGAGCTCTTGCGCCTCGCGGTGTCGCGCTGCGCTCGCAGAGCGATGCGCGACTTCATCTCGGCGACCATCTTCTCGAGTAGCGACGCCGCCTGGGTCTTCTCGTCACGCTTGGTCGAGTTGTAGCGTTCTTCGAGCCCCTTTGCCACGGCCTTTGCAACGATCTGGCGCACGGCCGCGGTGCCGAGCACCTCTTTCGTCTGCCCTTCGAACTGCGGCTCGGGCACGCGCACAGTGACGACGGCGGTGAGTCCCGTCAGAATGTCGTCTTTCTCGGGCTTGTCGCTGCCTGCCTTGAGCTTGCGCGCGTTCTGCTCGATCTGCTTGCGGAAGAACTTCGTCAACCCCTGCTCGAAGCCGCTCAGGTGCGTGCCGCCCTTGGGCGTCGAGATGATGTTCACGAAGCTCTGAATCTCGGTGTCGTACCCCGTGCCCCAGCGCATCGCGATATCTACCTCGCAACGCCGCTCGACCTCGCGAGATACGAGCCCGCCCGATACTTCGTCCATCACGGGCACTGTCTCGGTGAAGGTGCCCTCGTCGGTCACTCGCCAGGTCGACGTGAGAGCCGCGTCTACGGCGAGGTAATCAACGAACTCGCTGATGCCACCCTCGTATTGAAAGCGGTGGATCGGCGCCTCCCCCGACTCCCCCAGCGATTCGACGCGCTCATCGAGAATTTCAATAGCAAGCCCCGGCACCAAAAACGCGGTCTGTCGCGCACGCGCAACAAGCGACTCGGGCTCGAAGCGGGCGGTGGCAAGAAAGATCTGCGGGTCGGCCCAGTAGCGCACACGCGTGCCTGTAACGCCTTTCTTCACCTTGCCGATCTCGCGAAGCGTCGAGGCATCTTCGAAGGGCGTGAACGCACTGTCTGGGGTGTCGCCCGCGAAGACTCCAGGCTCGCCGTGCCTGAACGACATGGCCCAGGTCTTGCCGTCACGGTCGACCTCAACGTCGAGGCGCGATGAGAGCGCATTCACGACGGATGCGCCGACGCCGTGCAGACCGCCAGACGAGGCATAGCCGCCACCACCAAACTTGCCGCCCGCGTGCAGCTTCGTGAACACGAGCTCGACACCAGTGAGCCCACTCTTGGGCTCAACGTCGACGGGCACACCTCGGCCCCGATCGCTCACCGTCACGCTGCCGTCGGCGTGAAGCCTGATGCCAATCTCTTCACCGTGCCCGGCGAGCGCCTCGTCGACCGAGTTGTCGATGATCTCCCAGAGGCAGTGCATCAGGCCACGCGAATCGGTCGTGCCGATGTACATGCCCGGGCGCTTACGAACCGCCTCGAGGCCCTCGAGTACGGTGAGGTGGCGTGCGGAATAGCTCGACTCTGCCAAGGCGGCGGCCCCTTTCTGGTGTGACCTGTTAACCCTAGAACGAACCACCGACATTGCCCCTGAAACGCGCCGCCTATCGCGAGACCCCGCGGGCTACGCGGTCAGCGAAACCGTGCGGCGCTGCAAACAAACTCCAGGTAAACGTGGTTTGATTGAGGCACGAGAAGAAATCGAGGTACCGCTTTACGCGGAATGCCTCGATTTTAACCCAAGAGATGAGGGAGGCAGCCATGACTACGCTGGAACAGGATCGCGCAGAGACCGCAGCTGCAGCAGACCGCCCCATCACCGGCCTCGACCGCTGCGACAGCTGCGGTGCGCAGGCCTACGTGCGCGTGGTGCTCAGCGGTAGCGAACTGCTCTTCTGCGGCCACCACGCGAAGAAGCACGAGGCCAAGCTGCGCCCAATGGCCGAGGTGTGGCACGACGAGACCTCGCGTCTCGTGGACGCTCGATGAGCCAGCTCGGCCTCGGCAGGCGCTTTAGCTACCTGATTGACCGCGCCAAGGCGCTCGACACGGGGCGGCTCTGGAAGCTCGCTGGCACCATCGGCAAAGATGCGCGCAAACCGCGCCTGGTGATCCTCGCCGATCTGCTGTATTGCTCGGCAACCTACGAAATCGCGTTTCAGGATTACCAGGACTGGGATTTTTACGACCTCAAGCGCGCCGAGCGCCGCACCTTTATGAGCCACCCCAAGTCGAACCACTTGGCACTGAAGCTCAACGACCGCGCGTTTAGCGGCAAGTTCGCCGACAAGTCTCGCTTCAACAAAGAGTTTGCGCCCTATGTTGGCCGTGAGTGGATCGATATTCGCGAGGCTGACGCCAAGCAGATTGAAGAGTTCGTCACTCGCCAGGGTGCTGTGATGGCCAAGGTGCCCGACAGCCTCGGCGGCATCGGCATCGGCAAGCGCGAAGCGGCCGAAATCACCGACTACGAGGCCTTTCGCAACGAGCTCCTCGAGGGCCGACAGTTCTTGCTCGAGCAGCTGATCCCCCAACACGCTGAGATGTCGCGCCTCTGCCACACGAGCGTGAACACCCTGCGCATCGTCAGCTACTTCGACGGCGACGAGGTGCACGTGCTTGCGCGCGCGCTGAAGATCGGCAATGGTGGCGCGGTCGACAACTTCAGCCACGGCGGCATGTACACCATGCTCGATGAGCAGGGCGTGGCGCGTTACGCCGCATTCGACGGCGATAACCGTACCTTCACCGTGCACCCCGTCACCGGTACGTCGATCGTTGGTTTTCAGGTGCCACTGTTCGACGAGGTGCTGCGCTTCGTCGACGAGATTGCCCGCGTCATTCCCCAGGTGCCCTACGTGGGCTGGGATATCGCCGTTACTCCTGACGGCCCGGCGGTCATCGAGGGCAACTACAACTCCGGCGTGTTTCAAACCAAGCCGAGCGTCTCGGGTGTTCGCACCGGCCTACTGCCCCACTACCGCGAGGTTATTGGCTTCTAAGCTTCGGTAGCGATCAGGCTACGCAATTACATGCGCGACGAGGATCAGGCCTGCACCTGTTCAAACGCAAACCAGCTGCGGGCCTGCTGAAAGCGCCGCAGGCGAAGCTCATACGCACGCGTCGCGTACTCCTCGTGCGCGAGCGTCGGCTCGGTATTCGGGTCGATCATGCTGAGCAGCGCTCGCGTCAAATACGGGTTCGTCGTGAGCAGGGGCCCGATCAGCGAGGTGCCAATAAAGTTGCCCACGCGCACGCCCTCTGTCGAGGTGTTAGTGTTGCGCCCGATCCCGCGCGATGCGGTCAAAAAACCGGGCAGCTCGTCGCCGCCGTGCAGCATCGAAAACTGTGATTTGTAACCGATCACGGGGTGTTCGTTCCCAACCTCGGCAACGGTGCCCATGACCTTGCCGTTGTACCTGCCGGTCATGTGCACGGTCGTCTCGAAGTCGAAAATGCCGACACCCGAAACGTCATAGCCCATGGCTTCGTTGCTGATGCGAGCACCCAGGGTCTCAATCGCGTTGTGAGTGAAGAGGCTGGGGGCGCTGCCCGCGACGCGATCGCGCAGCGCCGAGGCGTATGGCCGCAGCCGCTCGATCACCTTGAGCTGCCCCTGCTCGGTGAGCGGGCCGAGATAGAGCAGGTCAACGCGTTCCTGTGTGAACGCCGGCCGCTCAGTGAGGCTCGTGCGAATCACCCGAGCATCGGGTCGGCACTGCGCAAGGTAGTCAATGTTGAGGGTATCGCCGTGCAGATTGGCTATCTCTGGGTAGAGCATCTCAATGACTGGTGCGCCGCTCATGCGTTGTTCCTTGGAGTCTCGGCTTCACGGGCAAGCACGCGCTCTCGAAGCCGCGCCTGCACCTTGCTGCCGGTGCGCACCGCGTTGTGTGGTGCGTAGGTGTTACCGATGAAATCGATACCGTCGAGATCAACCAGCTCTGCTGTCTCTACCTCGGATTCAACCGTCACGATGCGCGACGGGTCGACGCCGGCGATCGCGAGACGCAGCGCGTGGTCGTAGCGGTGCCCGCCACCCACAACAATCTGCTCGATCTGCTCGTCTGCAAGATAGTCGTAGTCGGCATCGTAGATCCACGCTGTGTTCTCAACCTCGTACGGGTTGTCATGTTCGCCGTCGATCGTGAGCACGATGGCCTTTTTGCCGGGAAACTCTGCGAGGTACGCAAACGCGCGCGAGCAGGCCGTACCGACAAGGCCCTTCGCCAGCTGCCTCACCAGGAGCACGCTACCCAGCTGCTCCTGGTCGAAACGCGTGACGGGCGGCGCGACGTGTTCGAGTACGCTCGCGATGCGTTCGAGCGGCAGCTGTAACGCATCGAGCGCGGCAACCACGGCGATCTCGTTGTAGATATTGACGATGTTGTCGTTGACGAGAGCAACGTCGAGCGCTGCGCCACGCACGTCGAGCTGCACGCGCTTCGCCTCCGTGTCGATCGCAGTGATGCGGTACTCGGCATCGGGCGATCGGTAGCCGCAGTTTGCGCAGCGCGCTCGGCCGATGTGGTTGAAACGCCACGAATCCCACTCAAGCAGGTGGTCACACTCTCCGCACGCCATCGCATCGAGCGCTACGCCGTGCGGGTCGTGGCCGTCGCCCGGCATGGGGTCGATTGAAAAGAACCGCCTCGGGTTCTCGTTGTGCCCGAGCCGAGAAGCGATCTGATCGTCGGCATTCAAAATGAGCGTGGTCTCTGGTGAAAGCTCTGATTCGAGCACCCACTTGATGTAGCCGGGGTGCGCATTGCGCTTAATCGAGTCGCGAGTGAGGTTGGTGCACAGCAACACGTCAGGTTTCAGCCCGGGCAGCACGAGGCGCCCCGAGCGCTCGTCGAGCTCGATCACGGCGATGTCGGCCTTCGAGCGACCCCAGACCGTGAGCGCCGAAGTCAGCGCAACCGAGATACCCTCGATGAGGTTCGAGCCGATGCGGTTTGTCGCGACGACAAGCCCCTCGGCCTCAAGCGCATCGCTCAGCATATTGGTGACCGAGGTCTTGCCGTTAGTACCGGTGACCGCGATCACCCGCGCTGGCTTTGTGACATTCGTCATGAAGCGAGGATCAACGCGAAGCGCGAGGCGACCGGGCACGTGCGTGCCCTCACGCCCCAGCAAGCGCAGCCCCCACGACGAGACCTTAATGGTCCAGATCGCGAGGAGCGTGCGGAACGGTGGGAGTTTACTCAAGGTAGTCACGCAGCTGCTGGCTGCGGCTTGGGTGACGCAGCTTTGCCATCGTCTTCGACTCGATCTGACGAATGCGCTCGCGGGTCACACCGAACGTGTCACCGATCTGGTCGAGAGTCTTAGGCTGACCGTCACCGAGACCGAAGCGCATGCGAATCACGCCAGCCTCGCGCTCGCTGAGCGAGTCGAGCAGCTGCTCGAGCTGCTGCTGCAGCATCGTGAAGCCCACCGCATCGGCGGGAACAACCGCCTCAGTGTCTTCGATCAGATCGCCGAACTCGCTGTCGCCGTCTTCACCAAGCGGGGTGTGCAGCGAGATGGGCTCGCGGCCGTACTTCTGCACCTCGACGACCTTCTCAGGGGTCATGTCGAGCTCGCGGCTCAGCTCTTCTGGCGTGGGCTCGCGGCCGAGGTCTTGCAGCATCTGACGCTGCACACGGGCGAGCTTGTTGATGACCTCAACCATGTGCACCGGAATACGAATGGTGCGGGCCTGGTCTGCCATGGCGCGGGTGATCGCCTGACGAATCCACCAGGTCGCGTAGGTCGAGAACTTGAAGCCCTTGGTGTAGTCGAACTTCTCGACCGCACGAATCAGGCCGAGGTTACCCTCTTGAATCAGGTCGAGAAACTGCATGCCGCGGCCGGTGTAGCGCTTTGCCAGCGACACCACGAGGCGAAGGTTCGCGCCGAGCAGGTGGCTCTTTGCGCGCTGGCCGTCGCGGGCAACCCACTTCAGCTCGCGCTGTAGCTTCTTCGGCAGGTTCTTCTCGGTGCCGAGCTTCTCTTCCGCGAAGAGACCCGCCTCGATGCGCATTGCGAGCTCGACCTCTTCGGCGGCGTTGAGCAGCGCGACCTTACCGATCTGCTTCAGGTAGTCCTTGACCGGGTCTGCGGTGGCACCCGGAATCGCGGTTGCAATAGTGGGTACGTCTTCTTCGTCGCCGGCCTTCCAGACGATCGCGCCCGTGGGCAGCGGATCGACGTGCACTGGCGACTTGGGAGCCTCGTCGTCGTGTGCGTCTTCGGCGACGACCTCTTCAGGCTGATCAACCGCGTCGTAGTCGATGTCGTCTGCCTTGGCGCGGCGCTTCGGCGCAGCCTTCTTTGCAGCAGCTGGCTTCTTCGCGGCCGCTGCCTTGGTGGCGGTCGACTTCGCAGCAGTCGACTTCGCGGCGGCGGCCTTCTTTGCGGTTGCGGCCTTTGCCGCAGGCTTCTTGGTAGCGGCCGTCTCTTCGGTCTCGCTTACGTCTTTCGCTGTCTTCGCTGCAGAAGCGCGAGTCTTTGACGTCGTTGCAGTCGCCACGCGGCCGCCTCTCTCGTTCGAGTGTCAATCGTGACCGGCACGATCGTTAGAAACGACGCGTATACCGGCAAAACCCGTGTCAAGCCCCTTCGTTTTCTACGGAGAGAAAACAGGTGAGCCCGACCGGGTTACAAACACCCATTATTGCACGAACTCGAGAGTTCTTTCGCGATTACCGGGCCAATAAATCTCGCGCCTGGCGAACACAGGCCGAGGTTACTCGCCGACCGTGCCTTCATCTCGATATTGCGCAAGAAACTTCTCAAGCTCGCTCGCGAGTTGATCGGCAGTCGGAATAGCCCCGTCTTCACCCACGAGGGCCGACTTGGCGTTCTGATCTTCCATGTACGCGTCGTAGCGCGCCTCGAGCCCGCGAAGCATCTCACCCGACTCATCGTTTTCGGCTACCTGCTTGTCGACCTGCGCATGAAATGCGCGCGTTTGTTCGCGCAGCTCATCGGTCGAGAAAATGAGCCCGGTAGCGGCCATCACGCTATCGAGCGCGAAGAGCAACGCGTCTGGGTATTCGTTGCTGGCGAGATAGTGCGGTACGAGGATTGCAAAACCCACGACCTCCTCACCCAGGCTGTGCAGTCGATACTCAAGCAGGTGTGTCACCGATGCAGGGAGCTTCGTGGTCGGCTTCCAGACCGAACGCTCTTCAATAAGGTCGTCCCTGGTTCCGCTCACAGTTGCGCGCAGCGGCCGCGTGTGGGGCACCGGCATCGGAATCGCGTGAGACCACACGGTCACCGACACCTCGAGCTCGGCGACAAGCTCAAGCACCGCGTCGATGAACTGCTCCCAGCGAAAATCTGGTTCGAACCCGCTCAGCAGCAGGAACGGGCTACCCAGCTGATCGTGGCACAGCGAGAGTGAGAGCTCTTCGGGTGCGTAGTCGACGAAGTGATCCTCATCAAAAGTAATCAGTGGCCTGCGGGCGCGGTAATCGAGCAGCAGATCGGTATTGAAACGCACCAGCTCCTCGGGCTCGCTGCGATCCCAGAGAAAGGTGTCGAGTTGCGTCATCACTCCGCCCGGGTCGCTGATGCCGCTGAGCGTCACAATGAGCGGCAGCCCCTTGGGCACTCGCGCACGGCGCTCGGCGTACTCCGCAGAGAAAATCGATTCGTTCACATCTCCATCCTACGAATGAGAAGTCGTTCTCTCCCGCAGCTGAGTCACGCCCTCAGCGAACCCCTAAGGCGCGGCGCTTTCATCGCCCGAAGGGCTCACCCCTGGTAGTAGGCTTAAGTTCGTACGCCCGCCCAATCTCTGCGGGTGAAAGTCGCGACACCGAGGGAGACCCCACTTGGCTGACCAGCAGTTTGACATCGTTGTACTTGGCGGCGGCAGCGCCGGCTATGCGACCGCGCTTCGAGCGAAGCAGCTCGGATTCAGCGTCGCGCTGATTGAAAAGGAAAAGCTGGGCGGCACTTGCTTGCACCGCGGCTGCGTGCCGACCAAGGCGCTGCTGCACTCGGCAGAGATTGCAGACGTGGCCCGCGAGGGCGCGAAGTACGGTGTGAACTCGGGCGTTGAGAGCATCGATATCGCAGGTGTGCTCGGGTTCAAAGATAACCTGGTGGCCGGCAAGTTCAAGGGCCTGCAGGGCCTCATCAAGGCAAACGGCATCGCCGTCATCGAGGGCGAGGGCCGCCTGGTGGCACCCAACACCGTGCGCGTTGGCGGCGACGACATCATCGGTACGCACATCGTGCTTGCGACGGGTTCGTACTCGCGCTCGCTGCCCGGCCTCGAGATCGGTGGCCGAGTCATCGCGAGCGAGCACGCACTCGAGCTGCAAGAGGTGCCAAAGCGCGTCGCCATTCTCGGCGGCGGCGTGATCGGTGTCGAGTTCGCGAGCGTCTGGCGCTCATTTGGCGCAGAGGTCACGATTATTGAGGGCCTGCCCCACCTCGTTCCGAACGAGGAAGAGTCGATCTCGAAGCAGCTCGAGCGCGCGTTTAAGAAGCGCGGCATCGGCTTCAAGCTCGGCGTGCGCTTTCAGTCGGTCACGCAAGACGACAGCAGCGTCACCGTCACCCTCGAGAACGGCGAAACCGTCGAGGCCGACTACCTGCTCGTCGCAGTTGGTCGCGGCCCAGCAACCCAGGGCCTTGGCTTCGAAGAGGTTGGCGTCAACATGGATCGCGGCTTCGTACTGACCGACGAGCGCCTCGCAACGAACGTTCCCGGCGTCTACGCGGTTGGCGACATCGTTCCCGGCCTGCAGCTCGCGCACCGCGGCTACCAGCAGGGCATCTACGTTGCTGAGCAGATCGCTGGTTTGAGCCCCGCGCTGATCGAAGACGCAAACATTCCAAAGGTGACCTACTGCGACCCAGAGATTGCCTCGGTCGGCCTCACCGAGGCAAAGGCCGCAGAGAAATACGGCGCAGAGAACATCGTGTCGTACGAGTACAACCTGGCTGGTAACGCGAAGAGCTCCATCCTTGGCACCTCGGGATCGGTCAAGGCCGTGCGTGTGAAGGAAGGCCCCGTTGTCGGCGTGCACATGATCGGTGCCCGTGTTGGCGAGCTCGTCGGCGAGGCGCAGCTCATTGTGAACTGGGAGGCCTACCCCGAAGATGTGGCCCCACTGGTGCACGGTCACCCGACCCAGAACGAAACCATTGGCGAGACCATGCTGAAGCTCGCCGGTAAGCCGCTGCACGCGATCTGATCGCGCGACACGAAGAATATTTGAGAACGATCGGAGAAATGCACAATGAGTGAATCGGTAGTGCTCCCCGCACTGGGTGAGAGCGTGACCGAGGGTACGGTTACCCGCTGGCTGAAGAACGTCGGCGATCGAGTAGAGGTCGACGAGCCGCTGCTCGAGGTCTCTACCGACAAGGTTGACACCGAGGTACCCTCACCCATCGCTGGCGTGCTTGAAGAGATTCTGGTGCAAGAAGACGAGACCGCCGAGGTCGGCGCGGTGCTCGCTCGCATCGGCGACGGCAGCGGCGCAGCAGCTCCCGCGGCACCCGCAGCTGAGGCGCCCGCGGCACCCGCAGCTGAGGCGCCCGCGGCGCCCGTCGCTGAGGCAGCCGCAGCTGCACCCGCGCCCGCAGCTGAGGAAGCTCCGGCTGCTCCCGCAGCTCCAGCCGCAAGCGGCGATTCGCAAGATGTCGTGCTCCCCTCGCTCGGCGAAAGCATCACCGAAGGCACCGTGACTCGCTGGCTCAAGAGCGTCGGCGAGCAGGTCGAGATCGACGAGCCGCTGCTTGAGGTCTCGACCGACAAGGTAGACACCGAGGTGCCATCGCCTGTCGCTGGCATTCTGCAAGAGGTGCTCGCGGCAGAAGACGAGACCGTTGAGGTTGGTGCCGTGCTCGCGCGCATCGGCAGCGGTGCACCCGCTGCCCCGGTTGCTGCGCCCGCGGCAGCTCCCGCACCGGCGGCCGCTCCCGCGCCTGCTGCTGCACCAGCGGCTGCCCCGGCAGCAGCACCTGCCACCGCGCCGGCCGCTCCTGCCCCAGCGGCAGCACCCGCAGCCGCTGCCGAGCAGAGCTCAGCAAACTACGTCACTCCGATCGTGCGCAAGCTCGCGGCTGACCGCGGCGTCGATCTCGCGACCGTTCGCGGCACCGGCGTCGGCGGTCGCATTCGCAAGGAAGACGTGCTTGCTGCGGTAAAGCCCGTCGAGGCACCGTCAGCAGCAGCCGCACCCGCAGCGAAGGCAGCGGCTCCTGCCGAGGTGTCGCCGCTGCGCGGCACCACTCAGCCAATGAGCCGTCTGCGCAAGGTCATCGCTCAGCGCGCGGTCGAGTCGATGCAGGCAACTGCGCAGCTCACCACCGTGGTGAAGGTCGATGTAACCCGCGTTGCTCAGCTGCGCGAGGCGAAGAAAGCCGAGTTCCTCGAGAAGACCGGCACAAAGCTCTCGTTCATGCCGTTCTTTGCTGCAGCAGCAGCCGAGGCGCTGCGAAGCTTCCCGATCATCAACGCAACGGTAGATGGTGACTCGATCACCTACCCTGCCACTGAGAACATCAGCATCGCTGTCGACACCGAACGCGGCCTGCTCACCCCCGTGGTGCGCGACGCCGGTGACAAGACGCTGGCCCAGCTCTCGCAAGACATCGCTGATCTCGCTGCTCGCACCCGCGACAACAAGCTCACTCCCGACGAGCTTGCAGGCGGCACCTTCACCCTCACCAACACCGGCTCGCGCGGCGCACTGTTCGACACGCCGCTCGTATTCCTGCCCCAGGTTGCCATTCTCGGCACCGGCGCGGTCGTGAAGGAGCCGGGCGTGGTGAGCACCCCCGAGGGTGACGCAATCGCGATTCGCTCGACGGTCTACCTCGCGCTCTCGTACGATCACCGCATCGTCGACGGTGCAGACGCCGCTCGCTTCCTAAGCCAGGTGAAGGCTCGCCTCGAGGCCGCAGACTTCGAGGGTGTGCTCGGCATCTGACTCAGTTCCTGCTGAAGTAACACAAGATCGGCAGGCGGCTCCAGTGTGAGCCGCCTGCCGATCTCGTATTTGAGCATTTCATAAGGCGTCAGCGGCTCCCAGCCACCCTGCGACCACTGATCCACCGCTTCCTGCACCGACTCAGTCAGAAACTGGGCGGCTTCGTCACCTCCCCACGCCACCAGTAGCCGGCCCACCGTTGAAAGCGGCACCCCAAGCACGTGGCAACAGTTGTCGTGGCCCACACGCAGGTGCCTACGCAGGGCCGCTCTGTGACGCATGCGGTCTCGCACCCCTGCAGGGCGGCGTAGCAATCGCCCGTTCGTCACCACGATGTCACGCGGCCGGAGTCCGCCAATGCATCTGCCCGAATGGCGCACAAGCCCCGCATACCGGCACAGTTCAAGGAGACGAAGCGCGCACTGTAGAGCGCTGCAGGTAGCGACTTGATGAGGCATCTTTCCAGTCTGTAGCCTCGAAAAGCAGAATATGAGTTACTCACAGAATCGATGATTCTCTCTGCAGAACCCAGCCTGTGAAAGGCAAATCAATGCAATGAGGCAGGGTAGGCTAGAACCTATGGCAAAAGACAAGAAGCCGGGTGCGCCGAAGCCTCCCGGTCGCATCAAGCAGATGGTGCAGATCTACCAGAACACCAAGCAGTACGATCGCAACATCACGCTGATCTTGGTGCTCTGCTTCGTGGCGCCGGTTGCGCTCGCGGTCGTGGCTGCACTCGTGTTCAACAACAACATCTTTGGCTGGATTCTCTGGCCGCTCACCGGCATCCTTGTCGGCATTCTCGTGGTCATGATCGTGCTCGGCCGCCGCGCAGAGAGCGTCGCCTACGCTCAACTTGAGGGGCGCGCCGGGGCGGTTGGCGCCGTAATCAACGGCGCACTGAAACGTTCGTGGCGCGGCAGCGAGGTGCCGGTACGCATGACGAAGCAGCAAGACGCAATCTACCGCGTCGTTGGGCGCGGCGGCGTCGTACTGATTGCAGAGGGCAGCCTCTCACGCACCAAGTCGCTTACCGACCGCGAGACAGTGAAGCTCAAGCAGGCGCTTCGCGGCGTCAAGATCTCGACCATCTACGTCGGTGCCGACGAGGGCGGCGTGCCGCTCAACAAGCTCGCTCGTGAGCTCAACAAGCTAAAGCCCGTGCTCAACCGCCGCGAGATCGCCGACGTCTACAACCGTCTTGTCTCTCTCAAGGCCGACCCCGTCGGAATTCCGAAGGGCATGGATCCGTACAAGGCGCGCCCGCAGCGCGGCCGGTAGCAATACAAAAAGAGGGAGAGCTTCGGCTCTCCCTCTTTTTGTATACTGCTTCGTTTGCTCTAGCCTCGCACCAGCACCGTGCCGGCAATCTTGTCGTGAAACCCGCGCTGATCACTGTCCCAGACAAGCACAGGGATCACCAGCAGAATCAGCAGGGTGCGCACCACCGGGCGCCACCAACCGATCCAGCCACCGGCGATGGGTACCACGCGCATCCCCATGACTCGGTGACCAACCGAACCACCGATGGTCGGAACGAACACGATCTGCATAAGCGCAAAAATGCCGAGGGGCACAAACGCTGCCGCCGATCCCTCGACGGGAACCAACAGGCCAAGCAGTGACGCGATCGCCCAGTCAATAATGATGGCGGCAAATCGTCGCCCGATCCGGGCAACCGAGCGTGGGCCGCTCTCTGGAAGCCCCAGCCGCTCCCCCGGCCACTTACTCGGTTCAAGATCGCCAAATCGCTGTGGTTGCTGAGGTGAAGGCATGATCTCTATTCTACGAAATCGCCGCAACCGCTTGCTCAGAGAACGCCCCGGTGCCACGCGCGATAATTCTTCGGCAAAAGTAACACGCTCGAAACAAACTTCACACGCTGCCGAAACGCGCGTGCCGTAACCTGTGTAGTGCACAGCGGTAAATCCGCGATCGTATAACGAGGAGCAGCATGTTCACGACACCACAAGAAGTGATCGATTTCATTAAGGAGACCGACGTCAAGTTTCTTGACATCAGGTTCACTGACCTTCCGGGTGTGCAGCAGCACTTCAATATTCCTGCCGCAACGGTTGATCTCGATTTCTTCGAGGTTGGGCAGATGTTCGATGCCTCGTCGATTCGCGGTTTTGCGGGCATCGCAGAGAGCGACATGCAGCTGATCCCAGATGTCACCACCGGCTACATCGATCAGTTCCGCGCAGAGCGCACCCTCGTGCTCGTGTTTGACATCTTCAACCCGCGCACCGGCGAGATCTACGCACGCGACCCTCGCCAGGTCGCGAAGAAGGCCGAGCGCTACCTCGCTTCGACCGGCATCGCCGACACCGCATTCTTTGCACCAGAGGCCGAGTTCTACATTCTCGACTCGGTGCGCTACCAGACCACCCCGCAGCACACGTTCTTCGAGATCGACTCAGAGGAAGCGTACTGGAACTCGGGTCGTAAGATCGAGGGCGGTAACCTCGGCAACACCACCCCCCTCAAGGGCGGCTACTTTCCCGTATCACCCGTCGACAAGCAGGCAGACCTGCGCGACGACATCTCGCTGCGCCTGATCGAGGCCGGCCTGCACCTCGAGCGCTCGCACCACGAGGTTGGCTCGCCCGGCCAGGCCGAGATCAACTACCGGTTCGACACCATGGTCGCCGCGGCCGACGACGTGCTGAAGTTCAAGTACATTGTGAAGAACACGGCGGAGCTGTGGGGCAAGACCGCCACCTTCATGCCGAAGCCTGTATTCGGCGACAACGGCTCGGGCATGCATACCCACATGTCGCTCTGGAAGAACGGCTCGCCGCTGTTCTATGACGAGAACGGCTACGCCGGCCTCAGCGACATCGCACGCTGGTACATCGGCGGCATTCTGAAGCACGCACCCGCGCTGCTCGCGTTCACGAACCCGACCATCAACAGCTACCGCCGCCTGGTAAAGGGCTACGAGGCACCAGTGAACCTCGCCTACTCGGCAGGCAACCGCTCGGCCGCCGTGCGTATTCCGCTGACCGGTTCAAACCCGAAGGCAAAGCGCATTGAGTTCCGCGCACCCGACGGTTCGAGCAACCCCTACTTCGCCTTCGCTGCTCAGCTCATGGCTGGCCTCGACGGTGTGCGCAACCGCATCGAGCCGATGGCGCCAATCGACAAGGATCTCTACGAGCTGCCCCCTGAGGAGGCAAAGAACATTCCTCAGGTGCCCGGCTCGCTCGAAGAGGCACTCGCGGCGCTCGAAGCAGACCACCAGTTCTTGCTCGAGGGCGACGTTTTCACCGAGGATCTCATCGAGACCTGGATCAAGCTGAAGCGCGACACCGAGATCACCCCCATGGCGCTGCGCCCGCACCCGTACGAGTTTGAGCTCTACTACGGCGTGTAACTAGCACCCGCGACATCATGCGTTCGGTCCCGGATTACCGCAAGGTTTCCGGGACCGAACGCTTTTTCGTATTCGGTGAACTACTTCTTGAACGCTACGTCGAAGCTGTATTGGCTGCCATCACTCAGGGTGAGTACAAATCTGCCTGTCTGCTTCGCCATGCTCTTGGCGGTCTTCCAGACGTAGGTGTAGATGTCGCTCGCTGGGTCGTATTGCAGCCCGCTCTTGCCTGCCGTGACGGTATCGAGTACCTCGCCGCTGGGGTTTGTCACTGTACCGCTCGCCACAAACTGCGCCGAGGCAATGATCTCGAGCCCTTGGTCACCGTTCAGCGAGAACTTTACCGGGACCGCCTGGCCGGCTTTCGCGACGTTTACTCCATCGGCCGATACTGGATCGAGGAAGCCAGAGAATTCAAACCCGCTCTTTTCTGGGTACCCGAGCGTGAACGGCGAGAAACTCGTCGTCTCACCGCAAACTTGGCCGGGGCCAGAAGTGGTAGTAATGTCTACCCACTTCGGTTCATCACCAGTGTCGAAGTGAAAGAGGTGCGGCAGAGGGTCGGTGAGTTCATGAGAGATACACACCGTAGCTGTGCCGTCAAACTCTTCCGAGGCACTGAGATGGTAGTAGATCGGTGGTTCGCTCGTAAGCGCGAACCCGCTCGGCTCTGGGCCTGTAGCGCTCGCTGTGACCGACACCTCAGCGGGCGCCGCGCTACCGCCAAACGACAGTGCGAGTGTTGTTGCACCGACCGTTACCGAACCGCTGCCACCAGCAGTATTCGCCGTGGTTGAGTTCGGTGGATCCTTGACCACAAAGTCGTCCCAGGTGCCGGCCGGCCAGTATCGTTCGGCCCGCACACCAGCTACGAGTTGATAAGGCACGCTCTCGTCACCGGGCATAGGTCGCATAGTCTCTGGCACCACGACGTAGCCAAGCAAGGTGCCATCAGCAGCGACGGTTGCCGTTCCGAGCGAGACAGCGTCGGTCAGCAGAGAGCCGCCGAGAATCTGAAAGAACGCGTAGTTATTGTTCGGCATTGCCCAGAATTCAAGGGTCTCACCCGGAGTCAACCCGCTTGCCCGTACAGACGTCGCAACGCCTGCAAAAATTTCGGGTGTGCTACCGCCACTTGAGATCGTCAAACGTTTTCCCATCGCTGCAGACAGATTAGAGAGGTCAACTGCATCGTCAAAGTTTGCGCCCACGAAGCGACCGGGTGTCGTGATGCTGGCAAGCGCAGTTGCCCCGGGTGGAGTTCCGAGGTCTGGCGGAGCATCGAGTTGGTAAAGCTCGATGGTGTGCCCCGACCACGCCGGCATTCCGTAGACCCACGGAATATTGGTATCGACAAGACTCTCGCCCGGTTCAATCTTCTGCACAAACATTTCGCCGAGGCCGTCGGCGAAAAACTCTTCGAAAGGGCCCCACTCTTGCGGAACCCAAAGCCGGTTGATCTGCCCCTGCGTCACAAGATCCGTACCAAACCCAACGTAGATGGCCTCTCCTGTTTCATTGATCACGTTGGGGCGATAGACCGGCGCGGAGTCTTTGAATTCGACTCCCGACTCAAATGCCGAGAATTGCGAATCGGCCCTTTCCCAGGTCGCGGTCACGCCCTCTGGGGTGGTGGCAGAAGACACTGGCTGCCAGTCGAGCGGCGGTGGCTCGTCGGCGTGGGCAGGCGCAATCGCACCGAAAAGGATCAGCCCGGCAACAGCCAGGATGCTTGTCAGCGGGCGAGCCACCCTGCGGCGGCGATACTGTGGTTCCATGACGATGCCTCGACTTCGTTGTCTCTGATGGCTGCCCCGAAGCGCAGCACGATGCGGCGAGCATACGTCTTCGACTCACAGATAGCGTCAGGGATTTTCACGTATTTCTGCATAGCCGATCAGAAACATAGCCGATCAGAAACCGGTGTTAGCCGGGAAACGGTACCTGATCGCTGTACCCAAAGAACTCGCGCTCGAACACCGCACGTGCGCGACGGCTGGCACTGAGCCACTGCTCCTCGAGCTCGGTGGTGTGCCCCTCGGGCATGCCGAGAATTCCTGCGATGCCCTCAAGCTCGGTGCGATCAGCGGGCAGCGTATCGCTCGCGCGACCACTCCACAGCTTGAGCGCAGAGCGAATGCGGCTCGCAAGCACCCACGCCTCTTTGAGCTTTGCGCGATCCTCGTCGCTGAGCAGCTCTGCCGCAACCGCAGCATCGAGCGCATCTAGTGTCGAAGTGGTGCGTAGCGCCGAGTGCGCGGCGCCGTGCTGCAGCTGCAATAACTGCACGAGCCACTCGACATCGCTGATTCCACCCGGGCCGAGCTTCAGGTGTCGCTTCGGCTCGGCACCGCGAGGCAGCCGCTCGGCCTCGACCCGCGCCTTGATGCGGCGCACCTCTCGCACGTCGTTCTCTGAGAACTGCGCGGGGTAACGAACGCTGTCGGCGAGCTCAGCGAAGTCGAGCCCGAGCGCGGCGTCACCAGCGGCGGGCCTCGCTCGAATCAGCGCCTGCGCCTCCCACGTCACCGACCAGCGCTCGTAGTAGGCGCGATACGCATCAAGGCTACGCACGATGGGCCCGTTCTTACCCTCGGGTCTGAGGTCGAAGTCAAGATCGACCGAGAAGCGAGGATCGGCCACGAGCCTGCGAAGTTCGGCCACGATACGCTCCGCCTGCTTGCGGGCCTCGCCGAGCTGCTGTTCGTCAGAGTCAGCGGGGGCACGGTACACGGCAAGCAGGTCAATATCGCTCGAGAAGCCCATCTCGCGCCCGCCAAACCGCCCCATGGCGATGAGTGCAAGCTCAGCCCCGGGCTCGCCTGCTGCACCAGACCCGCGAAGCGCGAGCAACAGGCCGTCGAGTAGCGCGGTGTGAGCAGCGTCGAGACCGGCGGCCACAGCCGCATCGTCAATGACGAACACGAGCCGCCCAAGCGCGAGCCTGAGCACCTCTCGGCGGTGCACCGCGCGCAGCGCCTCGGCCGCATCGTCGACGCTGTTGCGCCGCGAGGCGAGCGAGCGCATCTCTTCGAGCAGCACCTCGAGCGGCACCGGCTGCAGCGCGTCATCGTTCTCTAGCCAGGCAACCGCCTGAGGAATCGACTCGAGCAGCTCAGCCGCAAACCGCGACCCCGAAAGCACCCGAGTAAGCCGCTCGGCGGCCTCGGTACCGTCGCGCAGCAGCCTGAGATACCAGGGGCTGTCGGTGTTTGCCTCGGTCACCCTGCGGAACGCGAGCAGACCATAGTCTGGGTCTCGCCCCTCAGAAAGCCACTGCAGCAACACCGGCAGTAGATTGCGCAGAATACGTGCCGAGCGCGAGCTGCCGCGAGTGAGCGCGGTGAGGTGCCGCATCGCCCCCTCCGGGTCTCGAAACCCGATGCCGTGCAACCGGGCCAGGGCCTCGGCACTGCCGAGCGCAAACCCCTCGCCCGGCAAGGCGGCAACGGCATCGAGCAGCGGGGCATAGAAGATCTTGAGGTGCAATTCGCGCACTTCGTTTCGCACACCTCGCCACAGCTGAGCGAGCGCGTCACCGCTATTTGCCAGGCGCGAGGATCGCGCGATCACCCGTAACCCGTCTTCGTCTCGGGGCATGAGCGCCGTGCGCCGCAGATCGCGCAACTGCAGACGGTGCTCAAGCAGGCGCAACGTGCGATAGTCGGCGGCGAGCCTCTCGCCGTCTTCGCGCGCCACGTAGCCGCCGCTCACGAGCGCACGCAACGACGGCAGGGTACCGGCGAGGCGCAGTTTTTCGTCGTACTGCCCGTGCACCAGCTGCAGCAACTGCACGCTGAACTCGATATCGCGAAGGCCGCCAGGCCCGAGCTTCAACTGCACCTCGAGCTCGTCGGCATCAATATGCTCGGTCACGCGCTCGCGCATGCGCTGCACCGAGCCGACGAAGTCTTCGCGGCCGCCCGAGGCCCACACCATCTCGCGAGTCTGCTCGACGAACTCACCACCGAGTTTGAGGTCTCCGGCGGCCGCTCTTGCTTTCAGCAGCGCCTGAAACTCCCAAGTCTTCGCCCAGCGTTCGTAGTATGCCAGCATCGAGCCGAGCGTGCGCACGAGCGCGCCCTGTCTGCCCTCTGGCCGAAGGTTCGCGTCGACCTGCCACAGCGGGGGCTCGCTCGCTGGGTCGTGAATTGCCCGCATAGTCTCGGCCGCGAGCTGAGTGGCGATCCTCATCGCCACGTCGGGGTTGAGATCGTCGTCAGCCGCTGCCACGAACATGACATCGACATCGCTTACGACGTTGAGTTCTTCGGCACCGCACTTGCCCATCGCCACGATCGCCAGGCTCACAGCCTCGAGCCGTTCGGCAGCGACGGGCGAACCACCGGCCGCTCCGGCTGCAAGCGTGGCCCGCGCAACCGCGAGGCCCGCCTCCAGCGCGGCGTCGGCAAGGTGCGAAAGCGATGCCGCGACCCCCTCAAAGGCGTCACGGGCACGCCCGGCGAGGCCAGCCATGAGGTCGTAGAGCATGAGCTCGGCAAGCAGCTCTCGGTATCGCACACGCAGCGCAGTTGCTCCGGCTTCGGCGGCGAGCGTTGCCGCAGGCCGTGTCGACGCTGGATCAGCCCCGACCGCAAGCAACATCTCTGTGCGCGCAGCTGCACTGCCGATGACGCGCCCCTCGCTCGCAAGAAGCTCGCGCAAACGAGATGGGTTGCGAACGAAGAACGAGCCGAGTGCTGGCGAAGCACCAAAGAGCAAGCAGAGACGCTTGCCGTCTGCATCGGCGAGCCCGTCAAGCATGCCGGGGTGCCGCTCGCGCAGCTCGGTAACCCGAGCCAATGCAACATCGGGATCGCCGCTGAGCGAGAAGGCCTCGAGCAGCGTCGACACAGACACATCGGCAAGCTCACTCAGTGCAGTAATTGAGGTGCGGGCCTCTGAAAGCTCAAGAAAGCCCGCACGAGCAAAATCGCCGAGTGACTGCTGCCTCTGTAGCCGTGGCATTGCTTCTGTGCGGTGCTAAATCGTGCCGAGCATGGTGCTCAGTTCGAACGGGGTCACCTGCTGGCGGTAGGCATCAACCTCTTGGCGCTTCTCACGAATGAGGTAGGAGAACACCTGCTCCCCCAGAGTCTCTGCGACGAGTTCGCTGCGCTCCATCACCGCGAGCGCGTGTTCGAGGCTCTGTGGCAGCGGGTCGAAGCCCATCGCGCGGCGCTCGGCCTCGCTCAGGGTCCACATTGAGTGCTCGGCCTCTGCTGGCAGCTCGTACTCTTCTTCGATGCCTTTGAGTCCCGCCGCAAGCATCACCGAGAACGCGAGATACGGGTTTGCAGCGCTGTCCATTGCGCGGTACTCGACGCGGGCACTGCTGCCCTTGCCTGGCTTGTAGAGCGGCACACGCACGAGCGCGCTGCGATTCAGGTGCCCCCAGCTCAGGTACGAGGGCGCCTCGTCACCACCCCAGAGTCGCTTGTACGAGTTCACGAACTGGTTGGTCACCGCGGTGAACTCGGGGGCGTGCCGCAAGAGACCCGCGACAAAGCGGCGCCCGGTCTGCGAAAGCTGGTACTTTGCGCCCGGGTCATAGAACGCGTTGCGGTCACCCTCGAAGAGCGAGAGATGCACGTGCATACCGCTTCCCGGTTGACCGACGATTGGCTTTGGCATGAACGTTGCGTGCACGCCCTGGGCAATTGCCACCTCTTTCACGACGGTGCGGAACGTCATGATGTTGTCTGCCATGGTGAGTGCATCTGCGTAGCGCAAGTCGATCTCGTTCTGACCGGGGCCGCCCTCGTGATGGCTGAACTCGACAGAGATGCCCAGTTCTTCAAGCATGTTGACGCTCTCGCGTCTGAAGTCGTGCGCGGTGCCACCCGGCACATTGTCGAAGTACCCAGCGCGGTCGACAGGAACAGGCTGGCCGTCTTGCCCAAGCTCCTGTGACTTCAACAGGTAGAACTCGATCTCGGGATGCACGTAGAAGCTGAAACCCAGTTCTGCTGCCCGCGCAAGCGAGCGCTTCAGCACGTGGCGCGGGTCTGCAGCAGCCGCTTCGCCGTTCGGCGTCGCCAGGTCACAGAACATGCGCGCGGTCGGGTCGGTGCTGCTGCGCCAGGGCAGCAGCTGAAATGTCGAGGGGTCTGGCATCGCGAGCAAATCGCTCTCGTACGCACGCGTCATGCCCTCGATCGCGCTGCCGTCAAAGCCGACACCCTCACTAAACGCGCCCTCAACCTCAGCCGGAGAAAGCGCAACCGATTTCAGTGTGCCCGCCACGTCGGTAAACCACAGACGCACGAACTTCACACCGCGCTCTTCGATGGTGCGAAGAACGAAATCACGCTGCTTACTCACTTCGGCCTCCTCAGGCTTCTGGTTGACCCCAGACTATCGGCAGCGTACGACAAATCTACTCAGTCGTCGCGCTCGTCTTCTTCGCGAATGCGGCGCGCTCGCTCGGCCACGATCTCGGGCGCGCGCTGCGCCTCCTCACGCGTTGCAAACGGGCCTAGGCGATCAATCGACAGCGATTGCGGCCCCTCTTCGACTTCGCCGCTGCGGGTGTTGTACCAGTAAGTCTCGGCGGGATCCTCGATGCCCCAATCTCGTTTGCTCATGTACCGCACCTTTCGCGTGATTCATATCTGGCTTCTAGACTTAGCGTATGCCTTTCGACGCACAAGAGCACCTCATTCCCGGCAAAGTTTCCCCTCGCCTCGAGGTGCCGCAGCACATTGCTCGGCCCCCGTATGTCGGCCTTGATGCACCCCCCAAGTACACGGGAGACAACACCTACACCGAGGCCGAGATCGACAAGATCCGGGCAGCGGGCCGCATCGCCTCGCGCGCAATCGACGCGGCTTCGGCTGCGATTCGGCCAGGTGTGACCACAGATGAGCTGGATCGCATCGCCCACGACTATGTCATCTCGCAGGGCGCATACCCTTCGACGCTCGGCTACCGCGGCTTTGCAAAGTCGTGCTGCACCTCGGTCAACGAGGTGATCTGCCACGGCATTCCAGACAACACCGTGCTGCGCGAGGGCGACCTCATCAACATCGATGTAACCGCCTACAAAGACGGCTACCACGGCGACCTCAACCGCACATTTCGCGTCGGTGAGGTTTCAGCTGAGGCAGATCAGTTGATCACTCGCACCGAGCAGGCGCTTATGCGCGGCATCAAGGCAGTTGCGCCGGGCCGCGAGGTCAACGTGATCGGTCGCGTCATCGAGACCTATGCCAAGCGATTCGGCTACGGCGTGGTGCGAGATTTTACCGGACACGGTGTGGGCGCAGCGTTTCATACGGGGCTCATCATTCCGCACTACGACTCGGCACCGCTCTACAACGACGTCATCAAGCCCGGCATGGTGTTCACGATCGAGCCGATGCTGACGCTCGGCACCCACGAGTGGGATATGTGGCCCGACGGCTGGACGGTCACGACTCGCGATAAGTCACTGACCGCCCAGTTCGAGCACACCATTGTCGTGCGCGAGGGTGGCGTTGAAATTTTGACGCTCTCCGACTAGTTAGTACGCGACGGTGAAGCGTTTGTGGTGATGCGCGGGTGTCGCGATCTCATCTGCGATCGCGACACCAAAGTCTGCGCCGCTGATGTCTGAGTTGCCGTCAGCGTCAGTCAGCAGCACGTCGCCGCCAACTCGGTACTCGCCGCGAAATTCGCCCGGGTTGTAGGCACCGAAGCCGCCCGGAGGGCTCACGAAGAACCAGTCAACTGAGTAGCCCGATGCGCGCAGATCTTCGAGCACGCCTGCCATTTCGAGGGCTTCTTCGAGGTAGTCCTCAGGAAACCCCGATTCGACCACGAGTGGGCCGCCCTCTGACACGTGCAGCGAGCCGGCACCACCGATCACTCCAAGTCGCACGCCAGCTTTGCCTGCGAGGGTTGCGAGCTCCTTGATTGCGGGGCGAGCCTGGCCGAGCATGTTGCCGCGCGGAGACACCGCAACCACCACAACGTCGCTGCCGTTCACCGCTTTTTCGCGATCCGCTTGCGACAGAATCGACCCTTGCTCGTAGCTCACACCGGCGATCTGCATCGCGACCTCGCTGCGGTTCACACCGCGCACTTCGAAGCCCCGCTGCACCGCTGCCTCAGCGATGTGCGATCCAGCGTAGCCGCCTGCTCCGATTACTGTAACCCTGGTCATGTTCGACCCCTTTCGTGTGCATCAGTCGATTGGTGCAACCGATCGCGTTGCGCGGCTATTCCCGCGACCTCGCTAGACTTGAGGCGAAACGGGTCGGCGGGCGGTCGCGTCGCGGTGCTTCGGCATTCGCGCCGAGGAACGTCCGGGCTGCACAGAGCAGAGTGGTGGGTAACGCCCACCCGGGGCAACCCGCGAGAAAGTGCAACAGAGAGAAGACCGCCAGTGTGGGCTCGCCTACGCTGGTAAGGGTGAAAGGGTGGTGTAAGAGACCACCGGCGCTCGTGGTGACACGGGCGGCCAGGTAAACCTCACTCGCAGCAAGGCCAGGCAGAAGACGTTGACGCTGCTCGCTGAGTCTTCGGGTAGGCCGCTAGAGCCTGTCGGCAACGGCAGGCCGAGAGAGATGACCGCACAGACTGGTTCGCCAGTTGGACAGAACCCGGCGTATAGCCGGCCCGTTTCCTTGTCTCTAATGAGGCTTTACAGAGCGACCCCGAGACGGGCTCGCCGCCAAGTCGCGCAAAGGCCAGAAATGGCCTTTGTTCCTAGCGACGCGCGCAGCGTACAGCCGGCCCGTTTCCTACAGCTCTCTAGGGCGTGTCTCCTATATGCGTAGCCAGGTCAGGATCGCTGCGATCACGACCCCTGCACGGTACGTGACCGCGAGTTTGTCGTAGCGTGTCGCGAGTC
>JAIUOH010000034.1 GCA_020161315.1 Actinomycetota bacterium
GCACGGCCTGCTCGGTGAACCACGACTTCAGAATCGGCACGAAGAACTCGGCGAGGGCCGTCTGCGAGGCGTCGCCCGCGTGCGCCCTGTCGTGCGTGTCGCCGACGAGCACCGAGAAGGCACGCATCGCAGAGATGCGGCTCGACATCGAGAGCAGCAGGCGGCGCACGTCGGGGTGGCCCGCGATCGGGGTGCCAGCCGGCAGGCCCAGCACTGCACCCTGCAGCCTGGTGTAGGCGTAGTCGTTCGCCCGCTGGTAAGCGCGCTGGGCGATGCCGAGCCCCTGCACGCCGATGCCGACGCGAGCCTCGTTCATCATGACGAACATGCCTGCGAGACCCTGGTGCAGCTCGCCCACGAGGTAGCCGGTGGCCTCTTCGAACTGCAGCACGCAGGTCGGGCTCGCGTGAATGCCGAGCTTGTGCTCAAGGCCGACCGTGGTGATCGGGTTGCGAGCGCCGGGCGTGCCGTCGGCGTTCAGCAGGTACTTCGGGGCGACGAAGAGCGAGATGCCGCGGTGCCCCTCGGGCGCGTTCTCGGTGCGGGCGAGCACGAGGTGAATGATGTTGTCTGCGACGTCGTGGTCGCCCCAGGTGATGAAGATCTTCTGACCGCTGATCGCCCAGCTGCCGTCGCCGTTGTCGCGAGCCATGGTGCGCACCGCGCCGAGGTCGCTGCCCGCCTGGGGCTCGGTGAGGTTCATGGTGCCCGTCCACTCGCCGCTCACCATCTTCGGCAGATAGGTGTCGCGCAGCTCCTGCGAACCGTTTGCGTGCAGCGCGCGGATCGCGCCGTGGCTCAAACTCGGGCAGAGCGCGAAGGCGGCATTCGCACCGTTCCAGAACTCGGTGAGTGCCGCGACGACCGATCCCGGCAGGCCGTCACCGCCAGCGTCTTCGGCAACGGCAGCCGAGACCCAGCCCGAGTCAGCAAACGACTTGTAGGCCTCTTTGAACCCGTCGGGGGTGCGCACGCTGCCATCGATGAGTTTTGCACCCTGCTGATCGCCAACGCGGTCAAGCGGCGCGAAGACCTCAGCGGCAAACTCGCCAGCCGCGGCAATCGCGTCTCCGGCGTCTTCGGCGGTCAGCGCGCCCTCACTCGCTCTCGCCACAATGTCTTCACCGAAAGCCTCGCCAAGCAGAAAGGCGTAGTCGTCAACAGGCGGCACGTAGGTGCCAGGATCTGCCGGAGTGTGCGCGGTCAGTGAATCAATCGCCATCGGTGATCTCCATCGTTCTCGTAAGAAGCTTCAGTGGTGGGCGCAAGAGCCCACGTCACGTCTACATGAGAGTATGCCTGAGACTGAGTGTCGCAGCAAGCTTTTCAATTGTTTTTTAGTTCATACTTACCAAGCTAACAGAAATAACAACCGCCTTGACACCGAGTCTCACGAATTGTGATAGCTTCACCCCATGAGCACGAGCACTCCCCTCGATGGCCCGATGGCGTCGGCCCCGCAGGCCGCTGCCGTGCGCCACCTGGCCGAGCACGGCTACGAGCAGACCACCGCAACCGCGCTCGCCGATGCGATCGGCATCAGCCGCAGCACCTTCTTTCGGCGTTTCGGCAGCAAAGAAGACGTGGTGTTTTCAGATCACGACGTCGCGCTCTCTCGGCTCGGCCAGTTTCTCGCAGAGTCTGAGCGTTCGGCCCACGACTCAATCGCAATTGGCACGCTCGAAGTGACACACCAGCTCACCCGCGACCCAGACGCCGCCCGCCTCCGCTCAGAACTCTTGCGCAGCACACCGTCGCTTCGCGAGCGCGAGCTCGTCATCACCCACCGCTATGAGCGCGTGTTTGCCGAATACCTCGGCCGCGTTGCGGCGCCCGGCACCCCCGATTGGGCACCGATCGCTCTCGCGGCAGCCGTGGTGGCTGTGCACAACGCCGCATTGCGTCGATGGCTGAGGCAGAGCGATTCACGCGTGTTTGGCGCGCTCGAGCGCGAACTCACCGAGCTGATGCGTCGCTTCGCTCCCTGGTTTGGCGGTGAGCTGGGTCAGACCTCTAGCGGCGCCGAAACCCGCGTGCTCGTGGCATCGTTTGACGCAGCCACATCCCCCGCCGAGGTTCTACGACTCATCGCCGCGCAGCTAGACAGTTAGCTCGTATGCGGGGAAGCCGATCGGAGTTCAGGAGTTATAGCTTTCCACCTGTGATGAGCGAAAGCACCTGTAATCCGGCACCATCAACCTCTTCAAAGGTGACGCTGCCCTCAGCAACGCTGCGGCGGCGCGCAACGAACATTGCCGCAAACCAAGAGGCAAAGATTGCGGTCGCTCTCGCCTGCGGCTCGAACGACCCCTTCGGATAGATTCCCCTGTTCTGTATGTCGACAGAGAGGACTTCCATTTCGCGCATCCATCGCTGCAGAATGTGACCCGAAATATCAGGAGATCCTGACTCAAGGTGCTCGGCAATGGGGTGCACATGTGCGGCTTCGTTCTCGACGTTGTCGACCCATCCCGCATCGTTCATGGCCTGCAATGCTTCACGCACCGTATCGACAACCGACTCGTCGACTGGCCGGAGCCGAATTTGTTCAGAAAAGGCATCAATCCAGCTGTCGAAGTAAGCGAGCATGATCGCGGCCTTCGTTGGAAAGTGCATGTAGATCGTGCGCACTGCCACATCTGCGAGTTCGGCTATCTGCTCGATCGATGTCTCGGCGTACCCGTGTTCACCGAACAGCTGCTCTGCCGCGGCGAGTATCTTCGCCCGCGTCGCGGCTTTGCGCCGCTGCTGGCGGCCAGAAGAGGGGGGGTCGTCGCGCACTGGCATGCCTCCAGAGTACGCTACTCACAGTGCGAATTGCAGAAATGCCATGTCTGCAATTCTTGCCGCGAGTAGCGCACTCCCCCGCTCATCAGTGCTTTTCGATACTGATCGGCTCATCGACGAACGGATCCGGTAGATCGACCGGACGCCCGTTCTTACAGGTAATCGGGTACGACACCGAAGCCCACGCAACAGGCTCGATGACCCGACCACCGCCTTGAGGAATCTTGTACTTCTTCGCAAGCGGCAGCTCAAAGGTTGTGTTCTTCACGACATAGATCGCGTCTGCTTTGGAGACCTCGAAGTCGCCCTGAATATAAATCTTTCCCTGTTGGGTAAAGAAGTAGTGCACGGTGCCGTACGCAACCGGCGCCACAAGCTTCTGCTTGAAGTCATAAGACTCGGTCCACTCGTGTTCATAGTGCACGCTCGCCTCGATCTTGAGCACCTCGGGAATCACCTCCCACTTCACCCCGGCTTCGCCGCCAATCTTGTTGGTCCAGTCAAAGGCCTGGCCTTTCGACCACTCGTGATGGTCGGGCTCATGCGGATTGTTGCAGTTGAACGCCGGGCCGCTGAGAATCTCGCGCTCTGACCAGTCGTCGAGTGCAGCCCAAGAGTGTGCCGTGTTGTACGTGCAATTGGGCTGCCCATCACCGCAGTTCGCGAGAAGCAACTGGCGAGCTTCTGCGGCGTCGGTGACTTCAATCTTGCTCTTCTCTTTCAGCGCAATGCGGGGCTTGGGATTGTTGCCATGGCCATACCCCTCTTTGTCGCCCGCGTTCTGCCAGCTCTTCTCGCACGTGTACCTCGAAGCCTGCACCGGCTTGCCAGTCGTGGCGTTCAAAATTTCACAGCTCAAGACATTGTCGCCCGTGAACGGCACTTTCGAAGTGATGTGCAGCACCTCGTTCGTCTTGCCGATCTGATAGCGCACATCAACCTCTGCGTCCACGCTCGGCAACACGACGCTCATGCACCAGTGCTGCTCACCACCCGCAGCGAGCGTGAACGGGGGGCGATCTAGGTCGTTGCATCCCTTATAGTTCTTGGTCTGGCTCCATGCGGTGCGCTTCAGAGGGGCGACCGTGCTGATATCCATGGCAATACGAGGGTCACCGGGAAGAAGCTTGACGTTTGTCTTCAGCCCCTTCACGCGCTCGTTATCTTCGGGAGTAACTTCAGGAACCGCCGGGTCGCTGTCATCGGTAACAACGGGGAGTTTAATCTCAGCCTGTGCTTCCTGTGCCTCTTTGACGTCGTCTTCGAGTTCGTCGGGAATCTGACCCGAACCGTCGCCGCCGCCCTCTTCTTTCGCAGAGATGAGATCTCCGTCGACAATCGGACGAGCCTCTCCGCCGACGCTCTTGTTGGTCAGTGCCGCGGTGTCGCCGGTGCAGGCCGCTACACCGAATGCAACCACCGCGGCAATGGCAATCACGCCAAACCAGCGCCCTGCTTGGCGGCCCGACTTGCGGGTCGCTTCGATGCTTTTCAACATGTGTGCTCCTTCGAATGCCTAATTAGGGTAAGCGATACGAGTATTGCACTTCATGCAATAACAACACAAGTGATTTTTTTCGACGTTGCGAGCTACAGTCGTCCGCGCGTGAGCCTAAACACAAACTCACCAATAAGACCGTTTGCTGTGGCGCCCCGAGGCAACGGCTCACCGTCAAGCGAAAGTCGCGCGGTGAACATTGGCGCCATACATGCGGCAAAAACCGCGGTGGCACGAGCCTGCGGCTCGAGCGAGCCAGCAGAGTAGTGGCCCCGATCAAACGCGTCCGTCACCAGGCGCGCTTGCGCCTCTGACCAGGAATGCATCATGTAGCCCGCCACCTCCGGCGGACCCGCGATGAGCCCGAGCGCCGAAGGCGGAGACCCCGCAATGTTGTCATACGAACGGTCAACCCAACCGTCAGACTTCATCCGAGCGAGCGCCTCGGTCAACGCCTCAGCGATTGGCAGCTCCACCGGCTGCGCGAGCAGGCCCTCAATGAGCGCATCTAGCCATCGATCGAAGTAATCAAGCAGAATGGCCGCCTTTGAAGGGAAGTGCGTGTACACAGTTCGCACCGCGACATCGGCGAGCTCCGAGATATCTTCGACCGAGGTTTCCAGGTACCCTCTCTCGGCAAAAAGTTGGTTCGCTGCGTCAACAATTTGAGCACGGGTGCGGGCTTTGCGGCGATCATGACGCGTCTGCACGCGCGATTGAGGCTGCGACAGGCCAAGTTCTGGGGTCGAGCGTTTTTGCATAGCCGCCGTCTTTCTGCTTGCTGACATGGTGATCATCACGCCCAACTACATGCCGGGCATAAGTGCATCTATACTAAATTTCCTTTACACTACGCCTAACCGGAACACACTTGCCAACGGGGCGGGTGAGTCTGAGTTCTCAGGAGTGCAGCGATGCCAACATCTACGCAAGCAGCCCGCTCAGCACGTGGCGCACATGGTCACTCATTGAGATCGCGCACGACCGCAGTTGGGGCGGTGGCGATCCTCGCACTACTCATGAGCAGTTGCACGAGCACCGCACCGGCCGAGCCCCCGACAATCTCTGTGCAGCAGGGTGACACCCCCAGCCAAGACGTCATCACGCTCCCCGAAAACTTTGACGCCCTTCTCGATCGGGCAATCGAGCAACTGCCGACCCTCGCAAGCGACGCACTCGAGCAAAGCGGGGTGCCCGGAATGTCTGTTGCGGTAGTGCACGGGGGCAAGACGATCTTTGCGCAGGGCTTCGGCGTGCGCGAGGTCGGCACTGAAGACCAGATCACCCCCGACACCGTGTTTCAGGTGGCCTCTGTCTCAAAATCGCTCTCGGCAACCGGCGTTGCCGCGGCCATTGCAGAGAGCGATGGCCAGCTGAGTTGGCAGACGCCCATTCACGACCTGCTGCCCCAGTTTCAGTTCAAAGACCCTACCGTCACCGAGCTCGCGACGGTTGGCGATGCATTCAGCCACCGCACGGGGCTGTTTACCGGGGCCGGCGATGATCTCGAAGACCTGGGATTTAACCGAGCCACAATCTTTGAGAAGCTTCGGCTTCAGCCGCTCGACCCATTTCGATCGAGCTACCACTATTCGAACTTCGGTCTCACGATCGGTGCCGAAGCTGTCGCTGCTTCGCGAGGCGAGGCGTGGGACGAACTGATGGACGAGCTCGTCTTCAAACCCCTCGACATGTCATCAACATCGGCACGGCACGACGACTTTCTTGCGCACGATGATCGCGCACTGCTGCACGCGCTCGAAAACGGTAAGTTTGTGGCAAAGTACGACCGCAACCCCGACCCGCAGGCACCCGCTGGCGGCGTCTCGTCTACCGCGAATGACCTCGCAAAATGGATGCTCATGGTGCTGGCAGAAGGCGAGTCAAACGGAACGCAACTCGTCGACTCAGCCGCACTCGCAGAGGCAATGACTCCGCAGATCGTATCGTCGAAGGGCCCCACGATCACGGCTCGCCCAGGGCACTACGGGTTCGGGTTTAACGCCTCACCGCAAGTAAGCGGGCGCATGGCAATCTCACACTCGGGAGCGTTTGCACTCGGGGCAGGTACGAACTACCAGTTGATTCCAGAGCTGGATCTCGGCATCGTAGTGCTCACCAATGGTGCACCTGTTGGGGTCGCTGAGGCTGTCGCGACAGAGTTCACCGATCTGGTGCAGTACGGAAAGATCACCCGCGATTGGGTCACCGATGCCGCTGGTTTCTTTGCCCCATACACGGCTCCGAGCGGAGATCTCGTGGACGCAACAAAACCGACAGATGCGGTAGCCGCACCGCCCAGCGATCAGCTGGTGGGCAAGTATCACAGCGACTATTTCGGCGTATTGCTCATCGAGGAGCACAACGGTGCGCTCGAGGCGAGGCTTGGCCCGACTGGCAACGTTACGCTCGCACTCGAGGAGTGGAACGGCTCGACTTTTGCGTACGCTCCCCTGAGCGAGAGCGCTCCGGCAGGTTCGCTGGCAAGCGCAGTGTTTTCAGACGACGGCAGCACCGTGACGCTCACTTCATTCGACGCGCAGGGCCTTGGCACCTTCACAAAGGTTGCCTGAGGCACGAGGCAGACGGTCTCCGGGCTAACCAAGCAGTTCTGAGAGCTCCAGCCAGCGCTCCTCAAACGAGGTGATCTCGTCTTCGAGCGCAGTAATTTTGACCATCTCGGCGTTCAGAAGTGTGTAGTCGCTCTGGTCAAGCGTCGCGAGCCCGTCGCGCGCTTTTGCCACGTCTGCCTGCATGCGCTCCATCTTGCGCTCGACCGCCGAGAGTTCTTTCTCAGCGGCACGCAGTTCGGCACCCGAGAGGGCTGGGGCTGCGGGCATCCCGACAGGCTCGACGACCGAAGCCACGGCGCCGGTCAAGCCTGTCGACGCCTGAGCAGCCCGCAGCTTCAGGTACTCATCGATGCCACCCGGCAGGTGCCGGAGCCTACCCGCGCCGCTGGGCCCGGGCAAGATAGCGAACTGCTGGTCGGTGACACGCTCCAAGAAGTAGCGGTCGTGCGACACCACGATCAGCGTGCCGGGCCACGAGTCGAGCAGGTCTTCGATAGCCGCGAGCATGTCGGTGTCGAGGTCGTTGGTCGGCTCGTCAAGAATCAGCACGTTCGGCTGGTCAAGCAAGATGAGCAGCAACTGCAGCCTGCGCTTCTGCCCGCCCGAGAGGTCTTTCACCGGGGTTGAGAGCTGCGCGCTCGAGAAGCCCATACGTTCGAGCATCTGCCCGGGGGTCAGGTCTTGCGCCTTCGAACCGCTGCCCACGGTGAAGCTCGTGCGCAGGCGCCCGATCACCACACGCACCGGGTCGCTCATGTGCTCCTCGAGCTCGTCGAGACGCTGGGTGAGCGTCGCAACCTTCACGGTCTTGCCGCGCTTCACACGCCCCGAGGTCGGCTCGATCGTGCCTGCGATGAGCCCCAGCAGCGTAGACTTGCCGGCACCGTTGACGCCCAGAATGCCGGTTCGCTCGCCGGGCGCGAGCAACCAATCGACGTCTTCGATCACCGTGCGGTCGCCGTACGAGACACCGGCCTCGACCAGGTTCACGACCTCTTTGCCGAGGCGAGACACCGCGAGCGACTTCAGCTCGGTCGCGTTGCGAATCTCGGGCACGTCTTCGATGAGCGCGTTCGCGGCATCGATGCGAAACTTCGGCTTTGAGGTGCGAGCCGGAGCCCCACGGCGCAGCCAGGCCAGCTCTTTACGAGCGAGGTTCTGCCGCTTCTGTTCGATGGTCGCCGCCTGGCGATCCCGCTCGACGCGCTGCAAGATGTAGGCCGCATAGCCGCCCTCGAACGGCTCAACGATGCGGTCGTGCACCTCCCACGTCGCGTTCGCGACCTCGTCGAGAAACCAGCGGTCGTGCGTCACCGCGAGCATCGCACCCTGGTTCGCGGGCCAGCGGCGCTTCAGGTGATCGGCGAGCCACGCGATGGCCTCTACATCAAGATGGTTTGTGGGCTCATCAAGGGCGAGGATCTCCCACTCCCCCACAAGCAAACGCGCGAGGGCGACACGACGGCGCTGGCCGCCGCTCAACGCTTCGACCGAGCCCTCCCAGTCGAGGTCAGCGACGAGGCCAGCGATGACTTCGCGTGTGCGGGCGTCGCCTGCCCACTCGTGCTCAGGCATGTCGCCGACAATGGCGTGGCCGACGGTCTCGCCCTCGTCGAAGCGATCTTCTTGATCGAGCACACCGATGCGAGTGCCGCTGCGCACTGTCACCTGGCCACCGTCGGGGTCGCGCCTGCCCGCGAGCATCATCAGCAGGCTCGATTTGCCGTCGCCGTTGCGGCCGACGATGCCGATGCGGTCGCCCTCGGCGACGCCAAGCGTCACCGAATCGAACACGACCTTGGTGGGTACTTCGAGGTGCAGGGCTTCGGCCCCGAGCAGATGCGCCATAACCTCTCTAGTCTAGGCGCTGAGCCGCACTCTCCACTCCGGTGGACGGTAGAGAAAGCAGCGCCGCATCGCTACGCCTGCCCCACCGCACCGCGAGCAAGAACGCCGTCACGGTCACCGCGTAGAGCACGAGCAGCAAGAGTAGCTTCAAAATCGTGAAGATCGAGAAGCTCGGCGCATCCCACGCAGCGTGCAGCAGCACCGGCAGCAGCATCGTGGGTGCGATCACCCACCATCGACCCGGCAGGCCCCGTTGCCACCGCGAGAGGCAATAGGCGAGACCCGCGCCAGCGACGGTGGTCCACAGCGCGTGCAGGCCAAAGCCGACAAACAGGCGGCTCAAGCCGACCGAGACGGTGCCCAAAAAGTCATCGCCTCGCAGCGCATAGAACAGGTTCTCGGTGACCTCGAACCCGGCACCCACAATGAAGCCATAGACCACGCCGTCCATCACGGTGATGCGGTCACGCATCGCGAGCGTCAGCACCAGCAGCACACCCAGTATGCGCACCAGGTCTTCGTTGACTGGCGCAGACAGCGATGCGGCAAGTGAGTTCAACCCGAGCTGCCCGTACACAGTAAAGGCGGCGTCGTTTGCGCTGCCCGCAATCAGAATCGCCACGAGCGCGCCCCACAGAAACGCGGCGAGGCGCAGCGACCCCGGCTGCCGCTTCTTGAGCTTGGGCATCGCTCGCACGATCAACCAGAGCAGCGTCACCTGCACCGCGAGCAGCACCACGGCAGACAGCAGCGCCTGCACGTTCTTGCTGCCGACCGTGATCTGCACTACAAGCATCGGCACCGCCGCGGCAAGCAGCGCCACAAACAACCAGAACACCGGCTGACGAGGCTGCCACACGACTGGGCGCGCGGCCTGTGCGGGCTGCACCCGTGTCATTTCTGTTTCGCTCACGCTCATGGCTGCACCTCCGTGCTCGCAACGATTGCCGCAATGTCTGGCAACAGTGGGTCGGCGTCGGCACCCACACGGCTCGCGTCCATTGATACCTCAAACAGCATGCAGGTCGAGTTACGCAGGGTCTCACAGACCGCGATCAGCTGGGTCACCCCGGCGCCCGCCTCGAGGTCGTACTCGAGCATGTTTACCTCGAGCAGTGGCGCGGCCTCGAGCGACCGCAGCGGCACGAGCGCGGCGCCGACCGGCGCGGACTCTTGCAGCAGCTGCTTCGAGCTTTCAACGCCTGCATGCATTGAGGCGGTGACGACCACGCCGTGATCCAACGTCGAAAATGTTCGTTCGTCGGCCGCCTCATCAAACTCGCCCTCGTCTGGGTCAAATTGCCAGCCCTGAGGGGCAATGAAGCCACCGATCACCTCGCGGTCATCGATTGAAGTTTGCAGCATCGCCCGCTCGTAGACACCAACCACGTTCTTAGGATGAGAGGGCAAGATCGCCCCCGCAGCGATCGGCACGACCAGCATCAGCAAGGTCGCGACGAGGATCACCCAAAACGCCGCCCAGCGGGGTCGCTTGAGGGTAGCACTCGCGGGGGCAGCGGTGCCCCGTTCGGAGAGGTGCACATCTGTTTCAGTCATGCTCCGATGTTAGAGCCAAGCGCACATTGCGGGTGCGACTATTTCTGCAGCCAGCACAAACTGCATGCTGGCTGCACGAAATGAACGCCGAAGCGGTTGCCTGCTTATGCGCAGCAGCTGCCGCCACAGCAGCTTGCGCCTGACTCGGCGTCGCCAAGCAGGTTCAGAATTTCGGCGGTCTCTGCAGATGCGGCTGCAGCGATACCGGCCTCGTTGTTCAGCTGGGGTGCGGTGGTCTCGCTCATGGGTTGCTCCTCGTTGGTGATAATTTTTGTAAGTTGAAAGGCGCTGGCTACTCGGGCTCTTCGCCGCTGATGCTGAATGAGAGCACTTGCTCGAGCACGTTCGCGAAGACATCGGCCGACTGAGCGCCCGAAACCGCGTACTTCTCTTCGAACAGGAAGTACGGCACGCCAGTCACGCCGAGCATACGCGCCCGCGTAATGTCGCGCTCAACCGCGTCTTCAAACTCTTCATCGTCAAACGCGTCGCGCACCTCGTCTGCGTCGAGGCCCACCTCTTCACCGAGCTCGGCCAGGGTCGTGGCGTCTGAGACCAGTCGCCCCTCACTGAAGTAGGCGCGGAACAGGCGATCCTGCATCTCTGCCTGCAAACCCTGCGACTTCGCGAGGTGCAATACCCGGTGCGCACGACTCGTATTTGCGTGCTGCAGCTTTGCAAAGTCAAACTCGATGCCCTCGAGCGCCGCCATCTGCGTCATCTGCTCGAGCATGTCTTCGACGCGCTCACGCGGCATGCCCTTGTGCTTGGTCAAGAAATCGATCTCACTGCCCGAATAGTTGTCGGGAGTGTCTGGCGCGAGCTCGTAGCTGTGGCTCTCGACCTCAATCTCGATCTCAGGGTGCGTACGAGTGAACTCGGCAACACCCGCCTCAAATCGGCGCTTTCCGATGTAGCACCACGGGCAGGCGATGTCGCTCCAAATATCAACGCGAAGTGTGTCAGTCATGATGGCTACAGCGTAACGCGCCCGCCTGTTATTCCCGTGGGCGCAAAGCTATGCCAAGGTTAGACAGAGATGCAAAATATCGGGGGTACCGTGGTGACGCAACACACACGCTGGCAACAAGTAGTTCGTGTGCTCGTCGCCATCGCACTGCTCGCCTTGGGGCTCGTGCTGTTGCTCGGTGGGCTGACCGTGCAGCAGACCACGCTCGTAACCGGCATCGGCGTCGCAGTCGCGGGCGTCGCGTTGACGATGCAAAGCCTCAGCCGCGTTGCTGGCGACGAGGTTCAGGGCGAGGATCGCGCAGGCGCGCTACCCATCGCGGTTTCGCGCACGCAGACCTGGATCGTGCGTTTCGCCGGCCTTGCGCTCATCGTGGCTGGATCGTTCATGGCACTCTGGCCAAACGCTGGTGCCCCCTGGCTGGCCTCACTTGTCGCAGTGGCGCTCATCTTGCACGGCGCGGTCTCAGCGGTCGCTGCGGTGCGGGGTGATGCCGACCACCGCGTAGCGGGCGTACTGATCGCGCTTGCAGGCATCGCCCTCGGAGTGCTCGCCTTCTCATGGCCAGTGCTGACCCTGGTGCTCTTTCGGCTTGCCGTCGCAGCCTGGCTGCTCTTCAACGGTGTGCAATTGCTGCTCGAGCTTTGGCGAAGCAAGAAGCACACCAAGCAGCGCACGAACGAGGCTAAGAAATCAGCATCTAATCCGGCGCTCGCGCGCTGGTCTCGCACAATCGCGGCAGGCCTCGCACTCGTGCTCGCCGTCGGCGCCACGATCGGTAGCGCACAGCTACTCGGGGGCACTCCCCTGCCCACGCCCGATGCGTTCTACACCGTACCCGAAGACGTGCCCTCGCAGCCTGGTCAACTCATCCGCACCGAGCCCCTCACCATCGGCGTTCCCGCGGGTGCCGTCGCCTGGAAGATGCTCTACACGACCACTCGCCCCGATGGCAGCGCCGCAATCTCGAGCGGCACGATCCTCGCCCCCTCTGCTCACGACGGGTCTACGCTACCGCTGCTTACCGTCTCACACGGCACTACCGGCGTGGTCGATGGCTGTGCACCCTCGCTCGGCGCGACGCCATTCGCCGACGGCGCGGGCACGGCAATGCAAGAGATGGTGACCAAGCACGGCTGGGTGGCGGTCACCTCTGACTACACCGGCATGGGCACCTCGGGTGTGGCCGAGTACCTCGTGGGCGCGGCCGAGGCGCGCAATGTGCTCGACGCATCGCTCGCTGCGCGCCAGTTTGAAGCGCTCTCGCTCTCGAGCGACACCGTCGTGTGGGGCCACTCGCAGGGCGGGCAGGGAGCACTCTGGACGGCACAGCTTGCCGAGAAGTATGCTCCCGAACTCACCGTGCTCGGTGTCGGCGCATTCGCTCCGGCAGCGGATCTGTTCGGCCTCGCAAACGCCGACAAGAACACCGCCCCCGGCAAGACCGTCTCGTCATACATCGCCTACACCTGGAACGAGACGTTCCCTGAACTTGAGCTTTCAAAACACCTCACTCCCGGTTCGAGCGGGCCGGTGCAGCGAATCTCACAGCTCTGCTTCAACGGCAGCGACGCGCTCTCGGCGATTCTGCTCGGCACGCAGGTGCCGAGTCAGGTGTTCCCCGAGAGCATGCTCAGTGGCGACCTCGGCAAGCTGCTAAAGCAGCAGACCCCCACTGGACCCTTCGCTGGGCCGGTGCTGATTGCGCAGGGGCTGGCCGATCCTCTGGTGCTCCCAAAACTGCAAGACCATTGGGTGAGCGACCGCTGCGACGCGGGCATTGCGATTGACTACCGCAAGTTTGAAGGGCTCAGCCACGTCAGCCTTGTCGCCGCTGACTCGCCGCTCACCCCGCAACTCGTGGAGTGGACGCTCGATCGTTGGAACGGTGACCCTGCCCCCGAGAAGTGCGTTTCGAAGACGTACCCGAAGACGAAATAGTGACGAAGTAGCTACTGCGGCATTACCGCGCGCGCGATGGCAAGAAACTGTCCGATATCAAGTTGTTCGGCGCGCAGCGTGGCGTCTACCCCGGCCTGTGCGATCGCCGCACTTGCGGCATCGGCGCTCGTGGGGATGCCGAGCACGCCCTGCAGCGACTGGCGCAGCATCTTGCGACGCCCAGCGAACGCCGCGTTGACAAGCTCGAACGTGGCGCGGCGTTCAGCTTCAGTGCCCATGCGCTCTTCTGCGCGTTCAAACGCGACCAGGTTCGAGTCGACCCCGGGCACCGGCCAAAAGATGCGTCGGCTCACCACGCCCGCAACGTGCCATTTGCCGTACCAGGCAGCCTTCGCGCTCGGCGCACCGTATTCCTTCGAGCCCGGCTTCGCAGCGATCCGGTTGCCAACCTCGGCTTGCACCATGACGAGCCCCGAACGAAGCCCTGGCAGCAACTCGAGCAGGTGCATGAGAATGGGCACGGACACGTTGTAGGGCAGGTTTGCCACGAGACGCTCAGGAGCGAGAAATGTGTCTGGATCGGTGAGTTGGCCAAGCGTGACGTCGAGCGCGTCGGAGCGCACCACTCGCAAGCGGCCTTCCTTGGCAGCATCGGGCTGCATCGCGGCGACCGTGCTCGGCAGCTCGGCCGCGAGCCGGTGGTCAATCTCGATTGCCGTGACGCTCGCGCGGGCCTCGGTGAGGCCGAGCGTCAACGAGCCAAGCCCCGGGCCAACCTCGACGACGCGGTCGCCCGCCTCGACGCCCGCGAGGCGCACGATCTTGCGCACCGTGTTCGGGTCGATCACGAAGTTCTGGCCGAGCTTCTTCGTCGGGGTGACGTCGAGGCGCTCTGCAAGCTCGCGTACCTCGTTCGGACCAAGCAGCTTAGGACGAAGCATCGCTTCGTGCGCGGAATCTTCAGAGTGGAACACACTGTGTTCCACCTGATTCCGCGCCGAGGCCACTGCCTCGGGATGTCCCTCGGCCGCCTCGGCCGAGGTTACAGGCTGGGTCGTTTCGTCACTCACCGTCTTCCACCGCCCAACTGCCATACACCTTTTCGGTGTTCGCCGCGAGGCGCGCGCACAGTTCGTCGAGGGGCTCGCCAAGCACCTCGGCCATGCGACGCACGGTGTGCGGCATGAGATAGGGCGCGTTCGGCCGGCCCCGGTAGGGCTCGGGCGTCAAGAACGGGGCGTCTGTCTCGATGAGCACGAGCTCGGGCTTCGCAACGGCGAGCGCGTCGCGCAGCCCCTGCGCGTTCTTGAACGTCGAGGTACCAGAGAACGACATGTACCAGCCATGGTCGTTGCAGATCTTCGCGAGCTCGGCGTCACCCGAGAAGCAGTGAAACACGGTGCGTTCGGGTGCACCGATGCGTGTGAGCGTCGAGACGACTGCGTCGTGCGCGTCGCGGTCGTGAATCTGCAGCGCCAGACCGTTGCCCTTCGCGATGTCGATGTGTGCCTCGAACGACTCGATCTGGGCGTCACGCCCGTCTTCGCCGGTACGGAAGAAATCGAGGCCGGTCTCACCGACCGCGCGCACGCGGGGCTGAGAGGCCAGCCGCGAAATCTCAGAGAGGTGCGCGCTCAACAGACCTTGAGCGAATAGCTTCGGGGCTTCGTTCGGGTGTAGCGCCACCGCCGCGAGTACACGGGGGTCGCTGGCCGCCATCTCGGCGCTCCAGCGGCTCGTCTCGAGGTCGGTGCCCACCTGCACGACGCCAGCGATGCCGACGCGCTCGGCACGATCGAGCGAATCGCGTGGGTCGAGCACCTCGAGGCCGTCTTCGAACTCAAGGTGCGTGTGGTTGTCGTAGATCGCAACGGGCAGCGGTTCTGGTAGCGGCGGGCGCGTCAGATCGCGCTCCCCTGTGGCGCGCTTGCGCAGCCCTCCCTCGGGAGCCTGCTCGGCAGACATCTACTTGCTCTCGTCAGTCTCGATACGCGGGAACAGCACGGCGAGCGGCTGCTGCGGCGTACCGGCGGGCAGACGGTTCCAGTTGCCAGCTGCGCGCAGCGGCTGGTCGGCAAGCGCGCCGAGCGCCTCTTCGGCGCCAAGCGCCACCCACAGCTTCTGGGTTGCGAGCGGGATCACCGGGTGCAGCAGCTCTGCGAGCGCGCGCAGGCCCTCGGTCGCGGTTGCAAGCACCGTCGCGAGGCGCTCGCGCTGATCCTCGTTCTTCGCAAGCGCCCAGGGCTCCTGGCTTGTGATGTAGCCATTGAGTGCGTCAACGAGCTTCCAGATCTCAGCGATGGCCTCGTGCACGGCGAACGACTCGATGTGCGCATCTGCGGCAGCGGTCACCGAGTCTGCGAGTTCGCGAATTGCGCGATCCTCGTCGCTCTCAACACCTGCTTCAGGCTGCACGCTACCGAAGTACTTCGCGTTCATCGCGAGCACGCGGCTTGCGAGGTTGCCGAAGCCGTTCGCGAGCTCGGCCTGGTAACGCGCAGCAAGGTCTTCCCAGCTGAACGAACCGTCTTGGCCAAAGCTGATGGCGCGCATGAAGTAGTAGCGGAACGCGTCGCTGCCAAAGGTGTCGGTGATCTCGTTTGGCGCGATGCCGGTGAGCTTCGACTTCGACATCTTCTCACCGCCGACAAGCAGCCAGCCGTGTGCGTAGACGTGGTCGGGCACTGCGACGCCGGCCGCCATCAGCATTGCGGGCCAGATCACGGCGTGAAAGCGCAGAATGTCTTTACCCACGATGTGGGTTGCAGGCCAGCGACGCGCAAACTGCTCGTTGTCAGAGCCGTAACCGATCGCGGTGGCGTAGTTGAGCAGCGCGTCAAACCAGACATAGGTGACGTGTGAGCTGTCCCACGGAATTGGAATGCCCCAGTCAAACGAGGTGCGCGAGATCGACAGGTCTTCAAGGCCCTGCTGCACGAATGCGATGACCTCGTTGCGCGCGCTCGCGGGCTGCACGAAGTCGGGGCGCGCTTCGTAGAGTGCGAGCAGGCGGTCTTGAAACGCGCTCATCTTGAAGAAGTAGTTCTTCTCTTGCAGTAGCTCGAGCGGCTTCGAGTGGATCGCGCAGACCTTCTCACCCTCGAAGGCGCCTGTGCCGTCAACGATCTCGCTCTTTGGTTTGAACTCCTCGCAGCCCACGCAGTAGAGGGCCTCGAACTCGCCGGCATAGATGTGGCCGTCGTCGTAGAGTTTCTGCAAGAACTTCGCGACGCCCTCTTCGTGGCGCGCGTCAGTCGTGCGAATGAAGTCGTCGTTTGAGATATTGATCGTGTCGATCAGAGGGCGCCAAGCGCTCTCTACGAGGCGGTCAGCCCACTCCTTCGGAGTGACACCGTTTGCGGTCGCGGTGCGCAGAATCTTCTGGCCGTGCTCATCGGTGCCGGTGAGAAACCATGTGTCGTCGCCCGACTGGCGATGCCAGCGCGCAAGCACATCGGTCGCGACCTCGGTGTACGCGTGCCCAATGTGCGGGGCATCGTTCACGTAGAAGATCGGGGTGGTGATGAAGAACGACTTGTTGTCGTTCGCTGCGTTCTCGTCGCGCGTCAGGCTCTCGGGCATGATCTCCATTCTATTCGAACGGTTCGCGCCCTCGGGCCCCTGTTACGGCAGTGCGTGCTCGCTACTCAGCGACGAGGATCGTGGGCTCGTGCTTTACCGGAAAGTTGACCGAGTTCGCGATAAAGCAGACTTCGTAGGCCTTCGCGTGCGCGGCCATGGCGGCCTCGACCATCGACTCGTCAGCAACCGTCACGACGGGATGCAGGGTCACCTCGGTGAAGCGCCCGCCGAGCCCCTCTTGCACCATCGTGCCGGTCGCACTGTCGGTGTAGGCCGTGACCACTACCCCCGCCTGCACCGCCATGTGCAGGTACGACAGCATGTGGCACTGCGACAGTGACGTCACGAGCAGGTCTTCTGGGTTCCACCGTTCGACGTCGCCGTGAAAGGTACGGTCGGCAGAGGCCGCGATCTCGTGCGCTTTGCCCTCGCCGCGCACGACCAGCTGTCTACCGTACTCGCGATATCCGCTCGTCCCCGTGCCCCGATTGCCGAGCCACTCGATCTCGACCCTGTACTCGTGCACTCCTGAAGCTGCGCTCATACCCAAACCCTACATTGCGCGCCGCCGTGCCGACCCCCAGCAATACGATGGAATTATGGCAACCGAACCGCACCCTCAGCTCATCGTCGCAGACGTCACCGCCTGGCGCGCCTGGCTCGATACCAACGAGCACCTGTCTGACGGCGTCTGGCTCGTGCTCGCAAAGAAGGGCACGACCGAGCCGACGTCGCTGAGCTACCAGCAGTCGCTCGACGAAGCGTTATGCAGCGGGTGGATCGACGGCCAAAAGAAGAGCCTCGACGCAGCCACATTCATGCAGCGCTACACCCCCAGGCGCAAGCGATCGATGTGGTCGCTGCGCAACACCGGCATCGTCGAAGAGCTCATTGCTCAGGGCCGCATGCGAGAACGCGGCATGGCAGAAATCGAGCTCGCCAAAGCAGACGGGCGTTGGGAACGGGCCTACGCGGGATCAGCCACAATCGAGGTGCCCCCGGCGCTTGAGACGGCACTCGCCGTATCCCCCGCTGCTGCGGCCGCATTCGAAGCGCTCAGCCGTGCCGAGCGATTCTCGGCACTGCACCCGCTCACCTCGGCCGCCAACGAGACCGTGCTTACACAGCGGCTGGCGAAGCTCCTCACAAAACTCGAAGCTCAGTAGCGGCACACGCAGCCCGGCACGCCGTAGGCTGGGGGTATGAGTATTGATACCCACACCGCAGTGTCAGAAAGCACCGAAGCAGAGATCGTGCAGGAGCCCCGCCTACTCACCGAGATTCCGGGCCCTCGCAGTCGCGAGCTGCACGCCCGGCGACAGGCCGTGATTCCGCCGGGTGTGCACAGCGTACTTCCCGTCTATGTCGAACGCGCACACGGTTCGATCCTCGTCGATGTCGACGGCAACCAGATCGTCGACGTCTGCGGTGGCATTGGCGTGACCACCATCGGGCACACCGACCAGGCGGTTGTGGCGGCCGCTCAGGCACAGCTTGAGAAGGTCACGCACACGCTGTTCACGATGACCCCGTACGAACCCTACGTCGAGGTCGCCGAGCACCTCGCAAAGCATTTTCCAGGCGAAGGGCCTGCGAAGACCCTGCTGATGAACTCGGGCGCTGAGGCGGTCGAGAACGGCGTGAAGATCGCCCGCAAGCACACCGGCCGCCCGGGTGTCGCCGTGCTCGAGCACGCCTACCACGGCCGCACCATGCTCACCAGCAGCATGAACTTCAAAGGCGCACCCTACGCACAGGGCTACGGCCCCCGCGCAGGCGACATCTACAAGGCACCCAACTCGTACCCGCTGCGCGACGGTCTCACCGGCGCCGAGGCTGCCGCTCGCACGATTGCGTACCTCGAGAAGACAGCTGGCGCAGAAGATCTCGCCTGCCTAGTGGTCGAGCCAGTGCAGGGTGAGGGCGGCTTCATCGTGCCAGCGGAGGGCTACCTGCCCGCGCTCGCCGAGTGGTGCAAGGCAAACGGCATCGTCTTCATCTCTGATGAGGTGCAGGCTGGCATCGCCCGCACCGGCACAATGTTCGCGATCGAGCAGTTTGGCGTGAAGCCAGACATCGTGCTCACCGCGAAGGGCATCGCGGGTGGCCTGCCGCTCGCGGGCATTACCGGCCGCGCCGAGATCATGGACAAGTCGCAGCCCGGCGGCCTCGGTGGCACCTTCGGCGGCAACCCAGTCTCGTGCGCCGCGGCTGTTGCCGTGTTCGAGCAGATCGAGCGTGACGATCTGCTCTCACGCGCGAAGCACATCGAGAGCGTCTTCTTGCCAGCGTTGCAGGAGCTCGCGGCGAAGCACCCGAGCATCGCCGAGGTGCGCGGCATGGGCGCAATGCTGGCGATCGAGTTCACCAAGCCAGGCACGCTCGAGCACGATGCTGCACTCGCGCAGCGCGTGATCGACCGCGCGGCGCAGCAGGGCGTGCTGATGCTCAGCACCGGCATCTACGGCAACGCGATTCGTTTCTTGCCCTCGCTGCAGTTCACCGACGAGCTCATTGCGCTCGTGGTGCGCGTGCTCGACGAGGCAATCAGCGCCGAAGCATAGTCAGACCCGCCGCCTGGGCAGGACACCAAGAACGAGGGGTGTCGACGCGACTACAGAGTCGGCACCTCACTCGTTTCATGCGAGTCGCCGACGGCGTGCACATCGATCACGAGCACCGTGACGTTGTCGCGGCCAAGGTTGCCAAGAGCCGCAGCCACGAGGTTTTCTGCCGCATCGCGTGCAGTCTTTGACTCGCTCAGGTAGTGCTTAATGCCGGCGTCGGTCAGTTCTTTGGTGAGGCCATCTGAGCACACGAGCAGACGCTGCCCAGGAATCAGCGCGAGGCGGCTGTAATCCGCTACCGGATCCTCCCCCAGCCCGACCGCCCGGGTGATGACGTTCGCGTGCGGGTGAATCTCGGCCTCTTCGGGCGTAATCTGCCCGGTATCGATGAGATGCTGCACCACAGAGTGATCGACGGTGAGCTGGCTGAGCGCGCCCTTGAACAGTTGGTACACGCGAGAGTCGCCGATATTGAATACGGTCCAGCTCGGCTCGTCAATATCGCTGCCGAGGATCAACCCGGTCACCGTGGTGCCGGTGCCGAGTTCGGTCTCACCAACGTTGAGCTCGATGTCCTCGATCGCATCGTCAAGGGCCGCTTCAAAGTCGGCCTGGCTGACGGTGCCACGACCACCAAGCTCAGACAGGCGGCGCACAACCGCCTCTGACGCGATCTCACCGGCCGCGTGGCCACCCATGCCGTCTGCCACGGCAAAGATGGGTGGCGTTGCCGCGTAGCTGTCCTGGTTCACCTCTCGGCGAAGCCCCACATCGGTGACCCCGTGCCACGAAAGCTCAATCTCAAGCCCTGATGTTGCACAGGTTCGGATGCGCCGCCGAACTGCATTCTCTCCACGCACGGTCACGGCGCCCCTCCTAGATACACGTAATTAGCCTAGCTCAGTCACGAGAACGAGCTCTGCGGTTTCAGGGTCGCCCTCGACTTCGAGCCCCTCGGCCGTCGCCCAGTCGACAAACTCGGTGGGCGTAGATACTTCTGCGCCCGAAATGGCAAGCCTGCGCACGAGGTCGCCCTTGGCTGCCTTGTTGAAGTGGTTCAGCGCCCGCACCGCCCCATCGGGCCCGCGCTGCACGACGTTGAGCCACGATCCCACGCCCGCGGGAAGCGGCGCAAGAGCCACGTAATCTTTCGAGCGCAAATCGAGCACCCAGCCAAGCTCGGCCCAGGTGATCGCATCGTGCGCGTCAGACCAGGCACGCTTCAGCGTGGTGCTGAGCGCCGGCAATCGCGACGAGCCAGAGAGGCGATACGCCGGAATCAGGTCGTCGGCACGGATCAGCCCAAACAGCGCCGACTGCACCGACACGTGTGCCGCGAGCCAGGCTCGTGCACCCTCATCGAGCGTGGCGGCATCGAGCGCGTCGTATAGCACACCCGTGTAGCGCTCGATCGCTGGCATCGCGCCACTCGTATCGAGTTCGAGGTTGTGCAACCGCTCGTCTTGGTTCTTCACGCCAAGCTTCAGCGGCTTCGCCGCAGCCTCAGCGTCGCCGCTCAGGGTAACGAGCGCGTCACGCACGCGGATCCTCGTTGCGTGAAGCGCGCCCCCGTGGGCGAGCGACTCGGCAGAAAAAACGCTACCGCCCCCGGAGCGCTTAGTCTCCGAGGGCGGTAACAGAATATGCATAATGCGAGTGGCTGCGGCAGCCCCCTTCAACAGGCTCAGGGGGCGGGCCGCATGAGCTACTAGGCCTGAACCAGGGCAGCCTTACCCGCGACAATGGTGACGGTGTCGTGGTCGACCGAAAGGAAGCCGTCTTCTGCGTCAACCTTGATCTTCTCACCGCCGGCGGTGGTCACGCGAACCTCACCGCTGGCCAGCAGTGCCAGCAGCGGCTCGTGACCGCCGAGAATACCGATCTCGCCCTCGGTGGTCTTCGCGATGACCTGGCTGGCTTCGCCGCTCCAGATCTCGGAATGCGCCGAGACGACGCTGACATTCAACGCCATGGCTTAGGCCAGATCCTTCTGCATCTTTGCCCAGTTCTCTTCGACGTCGCTGATTGCGCCGACGTTGAAGAACGCCTGCTCTGCGACGTGATCGAACTCGCCCTTGCAGATCGCGTCGAACGACTCGATCGTGTCCTTGAGCGGCACGGTCGAACCCTCAACACCGGTGAACTTCTTCGCCATGTAGGTGTTCTGCGACAGGAACTGCTGAATGCGACGTGCGCGCGATACGGTGATCTTGTCTTCTTCAGAGAGCTCGTCAACACCGAGGATCGCGATGATCTCCTGGAGTTCCTTGTTCTTCTGCAGAATCTGCTTCACCGTGGTTGCCACGCGGTAGTGGTCAGCGCCCAAGTAACGCGGATCCATGATGCGCGACGACGAGGTCAGCGGATCGATCGCGGGGTACAGACCCTTCGAAGCGATCTCACGCGAGAGCTCGGTGGTCGCGTCGAGGTGCGCGAAGGTGGTTGCCGGAGCCGGGTCGGTGTAGTCGTCGGCAGGCACGTAGATTGCCTGCAGCGAGGTGATCGAGTGGCCACGGGTCGAGGTGATGCGCTCCTGCAGGATGCCCATCTCGTCGGCAAGGTTCGGCTGGTAGCCCACGGCCGAAGGCATGCGGCCCAGAAGGGTCGAAACCTCAGAACCTGCCTGGGTAAAGCGGAAGATGTTGTCGATGAAGAGCAGCACGTCCTGGTTCTGCACATCGCGGAAGTACTCCGCCATGGTCAGAGCCGAGAGAGCAACGCGCAGACGCGTTCCCGGGGGCTCATCCATCTGGCCGAAGACAAGTGCGGTCTTGTCGAAGACGCCAGCCTCGTCCATCTCGTGGATGAGGTCGTTGCCCTCACGGGTGCGCTCGCCAACACCGGCAAACACCGACACACCACCGTGGTCCTGCGCCACGCGCTGGATCATCTCCTGGATGAGGACGGTCTTGCCAACGCCTGCACCACCGAACAGACCAATCTTGCCGCCCTGCACGTAGGGGGTCAGAAGGTCGATCGACTTGATGCCGGTTTCGAAGAGCTGAGTCTTCGACTCGAGCTGGTCGAAGGCCGGGGGCGTGCGGTGGATGCTCCAACGCTCGGTAGCCTCGAAGGTCTCGCCGTCGGGCAGGTTGAGCACGTTGCCGGTAACGTCGAAAACCTTGCCCTTGGTGACGTCACCAACGGGAACGGTGATGGGGCTGCCGGTGTCGGTGACATCCTGGCCACGAACCAGACCGTCGGTGGGCTTCAGAGCGATGGCGCGCACAAGGTTATCGCCGAGGTGCTGAGCAACCTCAAGCACCAGGGTGAAGCTCTCGGTGCCCTCGCCGAAGTTGACGGTGGTCTCGAGTGCGTTGTACACAGCGGGAATCGCATCGTGCGGGAACTCGATGTCAACGACGGGGCCGGTGACGCGGGCGATGCGCCCAACCGTCTTGGTGACCTCTGCGGTTTCGGTCATGTTTCTCTCTCTTCGTACTGGGATTAGCCGGACAGCGCGTCGGCGCCGCCCACAATCTCGGAAATCTGCTGGGTGATCTCGGCCTGACGCGCGTTGTTCGCGAGGCGTGTGTAGTCGCGGATGAGGGTGTCAGCGTTATCGCTTGCCGACTTCATCGCCTTCTGCGTTGCAGCGTGCTTCGCAGCGGCCGACTGCAGCATCGCGTTGAAGATACGCGACTCGATGTAGTCAGGCAGCAGCTTGTCGAGTACGACCTCGGCCTCGGGCTCGAATTCGTACAGCGGCTGCGCCTGCTCGTTCGCGTCGGCAACGCCTTCAACGATCTGCAACGGCAGCAGGCGGGTCACCTGCGGCACCTGGCTCACCATGCTGACGAGGCGGTTGTACACGAGGTGAATCTCTTGCACGCCGCCCTCTGCGACGGGACGCACGAAGGCTTCGATCAGCGCGTCGCTGACCTCCTTGGCGGTCTCGAATACCGGGTTTTCGGTGTCACCCATCCAGGTGCGCTCCGATGCACGACGGCGGAACGAGAAGTACCCCTGTGCCTTGCGGCCGATGAGGTAGTACGAGATCTCCTTGCCCTCGCTGCGCAGCAGCGAAGTCAGCTCTTCAGCCTCTCGCAGCACCTGCGAGTTGAAGGCACCTGCAAGACCGCGGTCAGAGGTGAAGATCACAATCGCTGCGCGCTCGACCTTGTCGGCCTCGGTGAGCAGCGGGTGGTCAGTCTTCGAGTGAACGGCGACGGCCGAAACTGCGCGGGTGATCGCATTCGCGTAGGGGGTCGATGCCTCGACGCGTGCCTTCGCCTTCTGAATGCGAGACGCTGCGATCAGCTCCATCGCACGGGTGATCTTCTTGGTCGTCTGGGCAGAACGAATTTTCTGCCGGTAGACCCGAAGTTGCGCTCCCATGTCTCTCCTGTATCGGTTGAGCTAGCTGGTCGATGAAGTACGAGGATCGGGGAGCCCATACGGGCTCCCCTGCCTCATTACTTCTTGACTACCAGCTGCTCCTGCTGAATCTCGGCCTCGTCGAGAGCAGTGAACTGCTCGGCAAGCGACTGACCCGAAGAGGTGCGGAACACCAGCTTGAAGTCGGCGATGCTCTTCTCGAGGGTCGCGACGGTCTCGTCGTCAAGCACGTTGGTCTCACGCAGGGTGGTGAGGGCCTCAGTGTTGTTGGCGAGGTAGTCGAGGTACTCGCGCTCGAAGCGAAGGATGTCTTCGACGGGCACGTCATCGAGGTAACCGTTGGTGCCGGCCCAGATCGAGACGGTCTGATCTTCAACCGCGTACGGGGTGTACTGCGGCTGCTTGAGCAGCTCGGTGAGGCGTGCGCCACGCTCAAGCTGCTTGCGGCTTGCCGCGTCAAGGTCAGAAGCGAACATCGCAAATGCCTCGAGCGAGCGGTACTGAGCGAGCTCGAGCTTCAAGGTACCCGAGACCTTCTTGATCGACTTCACCTGAGCGTCGCCACCCACGCGAGACACCGAGATGCCCACGTCAACAGCGGGGCGCTGGTTTGCGTTGAAGAGGTCTGACTGCAAGAAGATCTGGCCGTCGGTGATCGAGATCACGTTGGTCGGAATGTATGCAGAAACGTCGTTTGCCTTGGTCTCGATGATCGGCAGACCGGTCATCGAACCTGCGCCGAGCTCGTCGCTCAGCTTTGCGCAACGCTCGAGCAGACGCGAGTGCAAGTAGAAGACGTCGCCGGGGTATGCCTCGCGCCCCGGTGGGCGACGGAGAAGAAGCGAAACGGCACGGTATGCCTCAGCCTGCTTCGAGAGATCATCAAAAATGATGAGTACGTGCTTGCTGTTGTACATCCAGTGCTGGCCGATAGCCGAGCCGGTGTACGGAGCGAGGTACTTGAAGCCTGCGGGGTCAGATGCGGGCGAAGCCACGATGGTGGTGTACTCCATCGCACCAGCCTCTTCGAGGGCGCCCTTCACCGAAGCGATGGTCGAGCCCTTCTGGCCGATAGCGACGTAGATGCAACGCACCTGCTTGTTGATGTCGCCCGACTCCCAGTTGGCCTTCTGATTGATGATGGTGTCGATCGCAATTGCGGTCTTACCGGTCTGGCGGTCACCAATGATCAGCTGACGCTGGCCACGGCCAACGGGAATCATCGCGTCGATCGCCTTGATGCCGGTCTGCATCGGCTCGTGCACCGACTTACGCTGCATAACGCCGGGCGCCTGCAGCTCGAGGGCGCGACGGCCCTCGATGCCGGTGATCTCGCCGAGACCGTCGATCGGGTTGCCGAGCGGGTCGACCACGCGGCCGAGGTAGCCCTCGCCCACGGGAACCGAAAGCACCTCGCCGGTGCGGGTGACCTGCTGGCCCTCGGCGATGTCGGTGAATTCACCGAGCACGACGACGCCAATCTCGTTCTCTTCGAGGTTCTGAGCGAGGCCCAGGGTGCCGTCAGCGAAGCGAACGAGCTCGTTCGCCATCACGCCGGGCAGGCCTGCGACGTGCGCAATGCCGTCGGCGGCGTCAACGACGGTGCCGACCTCGGTCTTCTCGGCCTTCTTGGGCTCGTATGAGGCCGCGAAGTCTTTCAGCGCATCGCGAATCTCGTCGGGGCTGATGCTGAGTTCTGCCATTTCGTTCTCTCTTGTTCTCGTCCGGGGCGCTGGGCCTCGGGCCTAAAGTCGCTAGCCTGCGAGCTGCAGGCGAAGGTCGTCGAGACGCGCACGGACGCTGCCGTCGATCACGTCGTCACCGATTTGGATGCGAACGCCGCCGACCAGCGAAGGGTCAACGACAGTGGTCACGCGCACCGGTCGCCCGGCGTTCTTCTCGAGCAGGCCCGAGATGCGGCTCAGCTGCAGTTCGTTCAGCGGAGCAGCAGCGGTAACGGTTGCAAGTGCGCTGCCGCCCTGATCTGCTACCACGCCAGCCGCTGCGCGGAGCGAGGTGCTGATGCGCCGGCCGCGAGGGTTTGCGACCAGGTGCTTCACAACACCGACAGCCGCAGCCGAAAGCTTGCCCGTGAAGAGGCGCTCTACCAGCTGAACCTTTGCGGCGGTGTCACCGAGCTTGCTGCCAAGCACGAGCTCAAGCTCGTGGTTGCTGTCGATAGTAGCCGCGGCCGCAAGCAGCTCGTCGGCGAGAACTGGCTCGGCAACGGCCTCGGCGCGCAGGCCGAGTTCTTCGATGCCTGCTACCAGCTCGCCTGAGTTCGACCATGCCTGAGCTACAGCAGCGCTGAGCACGGCACGTGCCCCCGCTGAGATGCCACCAAAAAGGCGATCTACCAGCTGGGCCTTGGCCGCACCCGCGGTCGCGCTATCGGCGAGAGCAGCAAGCAGTGCCTGCGAGCCGTCGATCTGCGCTGAGGCAGCGAGCAGCTCGGCGCCTGCGCTCTTGTCGAGCGAGCCACCGAGAGCTTCTTTCGCTACCGCCAGCGCTTCGCGTGACGCACTGCCCATTACTTCGCTGCCTTCTCTGATGCCTCGAGGTCAGCGAGGAAGCGATCGACCATGGCCGATGCCTTCGCGTCGTCAGAAAGCTGTTCGCCAACCACGCCCGAAGCGAGGTCGATCGCGAGCGAGCCGACCTCCTTGCGCAGGGTTACGACAGCACTCTGGCGCTCTGCCTCGATCTGAGCCTGAGCGGTCTGAGCGATGCGGCTTGCCTCGACGGTTGCGTCGTCTTTTGCCTTCGCAACAATCTTGGTAGCGTCGGCGCGAGCAGCATCGCGGATCTCGCCAGCCTCTGCGCGAGCGCCAGCGAGCTGAGCGGTGTACTCCTGCAGGGCGGCCTCGGCCTTAGCCTGAGCCTCATCGGCCTTAGCGATGTTGCCCTCGATTGCAGCAGCACGCTCGTCGAGCATCTTGTGCATCTTCGGCAGGAAGACCAGCCAGAACGCAACCAGAATGATCGCAAACGGAACCAGCGACCAGATGATGTCGTAGACCGCTGGAAGCAGCGGGCTTGGGGCGGCCGCGCCTTCAGCAGCAGCGAGGATCACTGCGTTATTCATCGAGCCTCCCTTTCGAGACTAGGAAGGATGATGGATTAGAAGATGAACGGCGTAGCAATAGCGATGAACGCCAGTGCCTCGGTGAATGCGATACCGATCCACATCAGCACCTGGAGACGGCCAGCGAGCTCGGGCTGACGAGCAACACCCTCGATGGTCTTGCCAACGACGATACCCACGCCAATAGCGGGGCCGATAGCGGCGAGGCCGTAGCCGACGGTTGCAATGTTGCCCGAGATTTCAGCGAGAACAGACACAGTGTGTGTTTCCTTCCGTATTTGAGTGCGGCGGTTGCCGAACCCGGTTTGGTTTTAGTGCTCTTCAGCCAGCGCGAGCTGGATGTAGACAGCGGTGAGAAGAGTAAAGACGTAAGCCTGCAGTACGGCGACGAGAATCTCGAAGATCGAGAACGCAATGCCGAAGGCGAGGGTGCCAAGGCCGAAAAGCTTCATGAAGCCGGGAGCCGAGAGCAGGAAGAAGTGCGTCGCACTGAAGAGCAGCACGAGCAGCAGGTGGCCGACGAGCAGGTTCATCAGGAGTCGCAGCGTCAGGGTGACCGGGCGAATGATGAAGGTCGAGATGAGCTCGATCGGGGTCACAATGACGTAGAGCGGCTTCGGAACGCCCGACGGGAAGAGCGAGTTCTTAAAGAAGTTCTTCGGGCTCTTCTTAATGCCGGCGTAGATGAAGGTGAAGTACGAGATCACTGCAAGCGTCAGCGGGAAGCCGATGACGGCCGAGACGCCGATGTTGAAGCCTGGAATGATGCCGGTGATGTTGAACGCAAGAATCGTGAAGAACATCGCGGTCAGCAGCGGCAAGAAGCGCTTGCCGTCTACCTTGCCAAGCAGGTCTTCAGCGATGTTGACGCGCACGAAATCGAGCGCCATCTCGGTGAGTGACTGGCCGCGCGTAGGAACAACGCGCATCTTGCGAGTGCCGAGCCAGAACAGTGTGAGAAGAAGCACAGTCATGATCACGCGAATGATCATGATGCGGTTCATCTCGAAGGGAGTTCCGACGAACAGCACGCCCTCGGGGAAGAACTCCCACATGCTAGGTGCGTGGAACTCGCCACCCTCCGCAGCGATAAATGCCGGGCTCATGAGTTGAACGGTGTTGGAAAGCAGCGCCATTCTCCTGATTCGGGGTGTAAGTCGAGCTCACACGGCGACGAATGAAAATTATGTCCCTTTTGCACACGGCAGCATGAAGCACCGGCACGGACGATTCAATATTAGCAGGGAGTTCGCTTCAGGGGAAACTGAGTTTCTGCCCCAAAGCGCACTCTCACACGAAATGACTAAGAGGCCTTACGCGCCCACATAAGGCACGCGCGCCTTCACGACCACGAGCGTGTCGATCACGAGCGACACAATAATGCCCGCGACGAGACCAAAGAAGAGAATCTTTGGGTCTAGCCAGCTCTGATCACGCAACAAAAGAACAGCGACGATAAAGACCACCAGCTTCAAGAGCCAACCACCAGCCACAATGCCGAAGAAGATTGCGACAAAGTTCGGGTTCTGAATAAAGCGCTGGTTTGCAAACAGGATGCTGCCAATAGTGACGCACGACAGCGCACCCGCGATAAGCACGCCCAGCGCTCCACCGATCGCTCCGGGAGCCTGAGACACGAGGTATCCGATCACGCCGAACAGCACCATAAGGCCAACCGTGGCAAAGATCTCGAGCTTCAGCCCTCGCAGCAGCACAGGCTGCGAGGTTGGCATGCTGACAGGGCCATCCTCATTCGGCTGCACCGCGTCGTTTTGCCCCGCGGGCGCAGTCTCGTCAGTCACTCGTGATCCTCTCTTCTGCGGGCGAAGCCTTCGACGCCCCCGACAACCGTAGCAACCCCCGCTGAGCAAGCCAATCTCGCACGCGAATGAGCGGTGTGAGCGTCACTACGAGACAGACCACACCACCTGCGCACACGACAACCGCAGGCCAAAAGAAGCTCTGCGTCACGAAGACAAGCAGGCAGGCCAGCGACACCATGATCGTCCAGAGATAGAAGATCATCACGGCCTGCAACGGCGAATGCCCCATATCGAGCAGGCGGTGGTGCAGGTGCAGCCGGTCAGCCTCAAACGGGCTCTTGCCTGCGAGCAGCCTGCGAAACACGGCGAGTGTGAAGTCAGCGAGCGGCACGGCAAGCACCGCGATAGGCAGAATGATCGGAATATAGCTCGCGAGCACCAGCTTCTGGTCGAGCTGAGCCGGGTTTAGCTGACCCGTCACCGACACGGTCGAAGTCGCCATAAGCAACCCGATCAGGAGCGCACCGGTGTCGCCCATGAACATGCGCGCGCGGTGCCAGTTGAACGGCAAGAACCCCACGCAGATTCCCACGATCGTTGCTGCGATAAGGGCGGCGAGCGTAATCGACGAGTCGGAGCCGGTCTGCGCGGTGAGCAGCTGCGTGTAGATGAAGAAGGCTGCGTTCGCGATGATCGAAACTCCTGCGACCAAGCCATCGAGACCGTCTACGAAGTTCACCGCGTTCATCACGAGCGTCATGAGAAACACGGTCAGCACAAAATTTACGATCGGCGAGCCGACGATGAGCGTGTCACCAAACGGTAGCGAGACTATCTGGATGCCGTTCCAGGCGAGCAGGCCGGCCGCCACGAGCTGTGCGCCAAGCTTCACCATCCAGTCAAGATCGAGCAGGTCGTCGAGCACTCCGACAACCGCGATGAGTGCGCACGCGGCGGCCAGCACCCACAGCCTGCTCCTGTCACCGAACACTCCGTCAAACGATGGTTGGGTGCTCGCATAAAACAACGCGGCGAGGATCCCGACAAACATTGCGATGCCGCCCAATCGCGGAGTGGGCTGTTTGTGCACGTCTCGCTCTCGCACCTCCGGTGCGAGCTGAAAGCGTCTGCTCAGGCGCAGTACACCCGCCGAGCAGATCGCTGTGACCAGGGCTGCAACCCCGGCCACCAGCAAAAAGGGAAGCACGTTTAGACCTCTGGTTCGGTCTCGGCAAGCTCGACCGGCGCCTCGGCAGACTCGGTCATCGAGCTTGTCGAGATGCCCGAGATAACCTCGACTCCAGGCAGCAGCTGGCTCAGCGCCTCGCGACTCACTCCCCCGTCCCGAAGCACGCGAAGAACGCCGCCCTCGTTTGTCAGGGCCGTCGCATCAACGATGGTCGAGGCCGTCCCGTCGCTGTCTGCCTCACCCGCGTCAAGATACACCGCAACCGAATCGCCGAGCATACGCTGAGCATCGGCAATGTTTTGCGCCGCGGGCTCGCCGGTCTTGTTCGCGCTCGAGACCGCAAGCGGGCCTGTCTCACGAAGCAGTTCGATGGTGAGCGGTTGATTTGGAATTCGAAGCGCCACGGTGCCACCGGTCTCACCCAGATCCCAGCTCAGGCTCGGGTTCGCTTCAATCACGATCGTAAGTGCCCCGGGCCAGAACGCCTCAGCCATCGCTTTCACGGGTTCGGTCACGTGCGCCGCTAGCGCACCAAGTGTTGCGGTGTCAGCGATGAGCACAGGTGGGGGCGATTGCCTGCCACGCCCCTTCGCTTCAAGCAGGCGATCAACTGCCTCCGGGGTGAACGCATCGGCCGCAACACCGTAAACAGTGTCAGTCGGCAGAACCGCAAGCTCACCGCGACCAAGGGCTTGCCTGGCCGCGCGCGCTGCCGAGAGAAGCTGTGTACTGTCGCTGCAATCGAAGACTTCGGCCATAGCCTACGATCTTACTCCCCGGGGCTGCGCAGCAACTGCGTGCGCGCGTCAGCGCACCGCGGTGGTGGCCCTGTCTCGCAGGGTCAGATCTTGATGGGTGGCAGCTAGGCGCCAGCCATCTGCCTCGAGCAGCGCGCGAATTGCTGCGCCCTGTTGCTCGGCATGCTCGAGCACGAGCGAGCCGCCCGGGGCAACCAGGTCGAGCCCAACTCTGCTGATCACTCGAATCAGGTCGAGGCCGTCTTCGCCGCCGTAGAGCGCGAGTTCTGGGTCGTGATCGCGCACCTCGGGGTCGCGAGGCACCATTCCCGAAGGCACATACGGCGGGTTTGAGATCAGCACGTTCACCCTGCCGAGCAACGGAGCAAGCAGGTGCCTGGCGTCAGCAACGTCTCCAAGCAACAGTTCAACCCTGCCGCCTCCGAGCCGGTCGACGTTTCGGTTCGCCCACGCGTGTGCCTCGATGCTCTTTTCGATCGCCCACACCCGCGCAGACGAGACCTCGTGTGCGAGCGCGAGGGCGATCGCACCGCTGCCGGTGCAGAGGTCGACCGCGATCGGGTGCAGCAGGTCGACTTCGTGCCCTTCGATAGGCTCAGGGGGCGAAACGGCGAGCAGCGCATCGATTGCGAACTGTGCGACAGTCTCGGTCTCTGGCCTCGGCACGAACACCCCCGGCCCAACCTCGAGCTCGATGCCACGAAACGCGGCCCGACCGGTCAAGTGCTGCAGCGGCACGCGGCTCGCACGCTCAGACGCTAGCCGCATCACCTTCTGGTGATCCTCGGCCGAAATCTCAGAACCCATCGCCGCGAGTGCCTGCACGCGCCCACGTGATTCGCCGAGCACGTGACCGAGCAGCAACTGCGAGTCGGCGGCCGACTCAATGCCCGCCGCTTCGAGCAGTGTCTGAATTTCTGCCAGCACACTGGACACGGCTACTCGTTCACTCACTCACCCACACTATCGCGCCCACGCCGAGCGCTCGTGTGGTGCGCCCACAGCGAAATGTCACGTCACAATACATAAGTTACGGTGAAACCTTGAATAACACTGCGATATAGTTTCTGCGTAGCCCGCACCGGGCAAACTTCTGATTTTCACGAAAGGGGCGCCGCCCGCCATGGCACGCACGTTCAGCAACATCACCGAGGCTTTCGGCAACACTCCCCTGGTTCGACTGAACCGCGTCGCAGGCTCAAACGCCGAGGTCTACGCAAAGCTTGAGTTCTACAACCCGGCTGGCTCGGTGAAAGACCGCATCGGCATCGCAATTATCGACGCTGCTGAGCAGTCGGGGCAGTTGCAGCCCGGCGGCACCATCGTCGAGGGCACGAGCGGCAACACCGGCATCGCCCTCGCCTTCGTCGGCGCCGCCCGAGGCTACAAAGTGATTCTCACCATGCCCGAGACCATGAGCATCGAGCGCCGCAAGCTACTGAAGGCCTACGGTGCCGAGATCGTACTCACCGAGGGCCCCCTCGGCATGAAGGGCGCAGTCGCCAAGGCAGAAGAGATCGTGGCGAACACCCCCGGCGCGATCCTCGCCAACCAGTTCGGCAACGCCGCAAACCCCGCGATTCACCGTGCCACCACAGGCCCCGAGATCTGGAACGACACCGACGGCAAGGTCGACATTCTCGTTTCGGGCATTGGCACTGGCGGCACCATCACGGGTGCGGGCGGCTACCTGAAGTCACAGAACCCAGACATCAAGGTAGTTGCGGTCGAGCCCATCGACTCCCCCATTCTCAGCGGCGGACAGGCCGGCCCGCACAAGATTCAGGGCTTGGGTGCAAACTTCGTGCCCGATGTGCTCGACCGCGAGGTCTACGACGAGGTCATCGATGTGACGCTCGCTGAATCGATCGAAAAGGCACGCGCACTCGGCACCAGCGAGGGCATTCTCGCTGGCATCTCGGGCGGCGCCGCTGTTTCAGCAGCGGCTCAGGTAGCCGAACGCCCCGAAAACGCGGGCAAAAAGATCGTCGTCGTCATTCCCGACTTCGGTGAGCGCTACTTCTCGACCGTGCTCTTCGAAGATCTCGAGGTCTAAGGAATAGATCGCGCCGCTTCGCGGTTGCCAGTTTCGGGTCGGGCTCTCAGCCCGGCCCGAATTTCCGTCTCACCTCACCTCGCCCTTTGAACACACAGGAGTCGCTGGATTGGCAATCTTCAGCCGCATTGCAGAAGACATCGCTTCGGCGCGGGATCACGACCCAGCTGCGCGCGGCAGCGCCGAGGTGTTCTTCATCTATTCGGGGCTGCACGCGGTCTGGTGGCACCGGCTCTCACACCGGCTCTGGGCCCGCGGCTTGAGGTTTCTGCCCCGCGCGATCTCACAGACGCTGCGGTTTTTCAC
>JAIUOH010000035.1 GCA_020161315.1 Actinomycetota bacterium
GAAGCAACGCAGACGGCGCTCGCGAACGGATTCAAGCTGCGCGACCTCTTCGACGCGGTGCGTCGGGTGACCGAGGCCGTCGACACGCCCGTGCTCGTGATGACCTACTTCAACCCGGTGATGCAGTACGGGGTCGATCGCTTCGCCGCCGACCTCGCGGCCGCTGGGGGCGCCGGCCTCATCACGCCAGACATCACGCCCGATGCCGCCGACGAATGGATCGCTGCGAGCAAGCGCTACGGGCTCGACCGCGTGTTCCTCGCCGCCCCGACCTCGAGTGACGAGCGCCTGCGCATGATCGCACAGGCTGGCACCGGGTTCGTCTACACCGTCTCGACGATGGGCATCACGGGCGAGCGCAGCTCGCTCGATGCCGCCGCGCGAACCCTCACCGAGCGGCTTCGCGCCGCAGAGGCAGAGCTTGCGTGCGTCGGCATCGGTATCTCGACTGCTGACCACGTTGCGGCAACGCTCAACTACGCCGACGGTGCGATCGTCGGCACGGTATTCGTGCGGGCGTTGCGTGATGGGGGAGTCGAGGGGCTCGCCGCCTCCGTGCGCGAACTCGCCGCGGGCACCCAGCGATGACCCTCAGCGCAGCCCGATAAGATTGACCCTACGCGTGCCTAGTCGGCACTGATGTGTGTGAAAGTGCAGTTCATGGTTCTTCCTCTTCCGATGAGTATTCCCAGCCCCGACCTTCAGTTCTTGCAGATCGGCCCGCTGCGAATCTACTTCTACGCGCTGTGCATTCTGACGGGCATCGTCTGCGCAGCAATCTGGACGGGCAGCCGTCTCTCGAAGCGCGGCGGTGAGCGCGGGGCCGTGATCGACTTCACTGTCTGGTCGGTCGTGCTCGGCATTGTCGGGGCTCGCATCTACCACGTGCTCACGCACTGGGGCTTCTACTTCGCCGAGGGGCGCCAGTGGTGGAACCCGTTCGAGCGCGATGCGATCTGGAACATCTGGGACGGCGGTATCGCAATTTTCGGTGCGCTCATCGGTGGCGGTATCGGAGTGTGGGTTGCCTCGCGCATCACGGGCATCAAGTTCTGGTCGTTCGCCGATGCGCTCGTGCCGGGCCTGCTGCTCGCACAGGCCTTCGGTCGCCTCGGCAACTGGTTCAACCACGAACTCTTCGGCGGCCCGACCACGCTGCCGTGGGGCCTTGAGATCGAGAGCGGCAACGCGGCATTTCCGATCGGCCTGCCCGAAGGCACCCTCTTTCACCCAACGTTTCTCTACGAGATTCTGTGGAATCTGCTCGGCCTTGTCGTGCTGCTGTGGCTCGAGCGCAAGCTTCGCCCGCGTTGGGGTAGCTTCTTCGGCATGTACCTGATCTGGTACGGCATCGGCCGATTCTTCATCGAGGGCATGCGCGTCGATCCGAGCCTCATCTTCCTCGGCCTTCGAAGCAACCAGCTCACCGCTCTGCTCGCGGTGCTCGTGGGCATCGCCATCATTCTGGTGCAGCGCCGCCGCCACGTCGGTCTTGAGAACACGATCTACCTGCCGGGGCGTTCGAACCCCAGCGATTCGAATGAGCGCCTCACGGCGAATCCCGAAGAATACTTCCACGTACTAGGAAAGAAATAGAGCATGCGCCACGCCAAGATCGTCGCCACCTGGGGTCCTGCTGTTTCGAGCTACGACCACACACTTGAACTGGTTCGTGCCGGCGTGAACGTGGCGCGGCTGAACATGTCGCACGGCGTGCACAACGTGCACGAGGGCATCTACCGCAACATTCGTCGCGCTGAGAACGAGGTCGGGCGACCGATCGCGGTGCTCGCCGACCTGCAGGGGCCGAAGATTCGCCTCGGCGTCTTCGGTGACGGCCCGCACGAGCTCGAGGTCGGTGACGAGTTTGCGATCACGACCCGCGATATCGTCGGCGACCGCACGATCTGCGGAACTACCCACAAGGGGTTGCCCGGCGACGTGCGAGTGGGTGATCCTCTGCTCATCGACGACGGCAAGGTCGGACTGCGAGCTACGCGCGTTACCGAAGATACCGTGTACACGGTGGTCGAGATTCCGGGCGCCGTGTCAAACAGTAAAGGGATCAACCTGCCCGGCGTCGCGGTGAACGTGCCGGCGCTCTCTGACAAAGACGAAGACGATCTTCGCTGGGCGCTGCAGCTCGGCGTCGACTACATCGCGCTCTCATTCGTGCGCGACGCGGCAGACGTCACCCGCGTGCACGAGATCATGGCAGAAGAGGGCATCAAGCTGCCGGTGATCGCGAAGATCGAGAAGCCGCAGGCGGTCGAGAACCTTGAGAGCATCACCGATGCGTTCGACGGGATCATGGTCGCGCGCGGCGACCTGGGTGTCGAACTGCCGCTCGAGCGCGTACCGCTCGTGCAGACCGAGGCGATCGCGATCGCACGCCGCCTCGCGAAGCCCGTGATCGTCGCAACTCAGGTGCTCGAGTCAATGATCGAGAACCCGAGGCCCACGCGCGCCGAAGCGAGCGACTGTGCCAATGCGGTGCTCGACGGTGCTGACGCAGTCATGCTCTCGGGCGAGACCAGCGTCGGGGCGTTTCCGGTGCAGGCCGTCGAGACGATGGCTCGCATTATCGAGGCAACCGAGGATCACGCGCTCGACCGCATCGAGCAGCTCACGGTGCGCCCGCGCACTCAGGGCGGCGCACTGACGCTGGCCGCGGCAGACGTCGCCGAGTTCATCGGAGCCAAGTTCATCTGCGTCTTCACCGAGTCGGGAGACACGGTGCGCCGGTTCTCGCGCCTGCGCAAGCCGATTCCGATCATCGGGTTCACTCCGAGTCGCTCGATTCGCAGGCGCATGGAGCTCACCTGGGGTGCGCAGAGCTTCGAGGTGCCGCGCGTGTTCAGCACCGATGAGATGTTCGAGCAGGTCGACAAGGTGCTGCTCGATTCTGAGCGCATCGAGATCGGTGAAAAGGTGCTAATCATCGCAGGTTCGCCTCCCGGGGTGATCGGGTCGACGAACACCCTGCGCATTCATCGAATGGGTGAGACGACCGGTCTGTTGCCAGAGGCCGGGCCTCGGAAACACACCATCGGACGCGGCCACGTTCCGCTGTAACCAAAAGTTGCAGTAGGCTTGTAAGTCTGAGCCGGATTGGCGGAATTGGCAGACGCGGCGCACTCAAAATGCGTTGCCTTCGGGCGTGGGGGTTCAAGTCCCCCATCCGGCACTCAACAAAATCTGGGACGGGGAGTAGGGTACTCAATATGACCGAACAGAACACCGCACGACGCGTAGTCGTAGCAGAAGACGAATCGCTTATTCGCCTCGACATCGTCGAGACTCTTCGCGACAACGGCTTCGATGTTGTCGGCGAGGCTGGCGACGGTGAAGAGGCAGTGCGTCTGGTTGAAGAGCTTCGTCCCGACCTCGTGGTGATGGACGTCAAGATGCCAAAGCTTGACGGTATCTCGGCTGCCGAGCAGATCAACGCTTCGGGCAATATTGCTCCCGTGGTGCTACTGACCGCGTTCAGCCAGCGCGAGCTCGTAGAGCGCGCGGCAGAGGCAGGCGCACTCGCGTATGTGGTGAAGCCGTTCACCCCGGCTGATCTGATTCCGTCGATCGAGATCGCGCTCTCGCGTTTTCAGCAGCTCGTTACCCTCGAGAACGAGGTCGCAGACCTCGCCGAGCGCTTCGAGACGCGCAAGCTTGTCGACCGGGCAAAGGGTATTCTGAACGACAAGATGGGCCTCTCGGAGCCCGAGGCGTTCCGCTGGATTCAGAAGGCGTCGATGGACCGCCGCCTCACCATGCAAGACGTGGCTAAGACGATCATCGATCAGCTCGGGCCGAAGAAAGACTAAGGCGCTCGGCGCCAGATACGCACAAACCCGCTCATTTCGACAGGCTCGATGAGCGGGTTTGTGCGTTCATCAAGCCCTTCGACAGGCTCAGAGACCCCTGTCGAGATGAACAACAGCTCACTACTTGACCGTCTTGTAGAGGTTCGTGATGCGCACGGTCGAGCAGCGGCGGCCGTCTTCTGACGTAATCACGATCTCGTGCACGGTGAGCGTTCTGCCCGCGTGAATGGGCGTGCACACCGCGGTCACCAGACCCTCTGTTGCCGAGCCAGTGTGGGTTGCGTTGATATCAATGCCGACGCCGACCATGCCCTCGGGGGCGAGATAGTTCGCGTGAATCGAACCGAGCGCCTCGCCCAGCACGGCGTATGCGCCTCCGTGCATCAGCCCAAACGGCTGTGTGTTGCCCTCGACAGGCATCGTCGCGACGATGCGCTCGGCGCTGCACTCGGTCACGAGAATGCCCATGCGCTCGGCAAGCGCACCGCGTCGGGGGCCGTTCAGAAACTCGAGGGTGTACTGAGCCTCACGGGTGGGGTTGGTGCCTGCCATCTGATCCTCGTCTCTCATGTTGAATGTCGGTGTCGTAACTCTCGTGCCCAAACTCGGGTGCCCGATGTCGGTGCGCGCTTGTAGGCTAGAAACGTGTCTCAGCCTACCCTCATGATCATCGATGGCCACTCGCTCGCGTTCCGTGCGTTTTACGCGCTGCGCCCAGAGAATTTTCAAACGGCCTCTGGCCAGCATACGAATGCGATTCACGGCTTTCTGTCGATGCTGATCAAGCTGCTTGCCGACGAAAAACCCGATTCGCTCGCGATCGCCTTCGATATCTCACGGCACTCGTTTCGCACCGAGGAGTACCCCGAGTACAAGGGCACGCGAGGCGAGACTCCGCCCGAGTTCAAGGGGCAGGTACCGCTGTTGCAAGAGGCACTGCACTCGATGGGCATTCGCACCATTGAGAAAGAGAACTACGAGGCCGACGACATTCTCGCGACGCTCTCGCTGCGCGCTGCCGAGGCCGGTTACCGCGTGCTCGTGGTATCTGGTGATCGCGACACCATTCAGCTCGTAGACGACAATGTCACGCTGCTCTACCCATCGAAGCAGGGCGTGAGTGAACTCACTCGATATGACGCCGAGAAAGTGATGGAGCGCTACGGCATTCGGCCCGAGCAGTATCCAGAGATCGCCGCACTGGTGGGTGAGACGAGCGACAACCTGCCCGGCGTGCCCAAGGTGGGCGAGAAGACCGCGGTGAAATGGATTAACCAGTTTGGCTCGCTCGATGAAATTCTGCGCCGCCAAGATGAGATCGGTGGCAAAGTTGGCGAAAGCCTGCGCGAGTTCGCACACCTCGCCGAGCGAAACCGTCGGCTCAACAGGCTTGTGCGCGATGTCGAGCTCGACGTGACCCTCGACGACCTAGTTCGCGGCGATATCGACCTGGCAGCCGTGCAGCAGGTGTTCTCGAAACTCGAGTTCCGCACCCTGCTGCAGCGCGTGGCCAAGCTCGCGGGCGTCGACGGTGTGGCGGCACCCGAAGCTGCCGCGGCTGTCTCGCTTGCGCCAACCAAGCCCGAGGCAAAAAATCTGATCGACGAAGAACTCGGCGACTGGCTCGACAAGGCAGATCGCCCCGCGCTGGTCATCAACGAGGGCCTCGCAGGCTTCGATGTCGGTCTCGCGACCCCAGATGCGACGGTTATTTTTCAATGGCAGCCGGGAGGGCGCGATTATGCGCTCTTCGAAGCGTGGCTCGCGTCAGACAAGCCGAAGGTGTGCTGGGATGCCAAGCAGCAGATGCGTCTGGCCGCGAAGGCTGGCGCGTCGCTCGCCGGTGTGAATGGCGATGCCGCGGTGGCGGCCTGGCTGCTGCGCCCCACCACCCCCGAGAAGACCCTTGCTGACGCGACGTTCCGTTTTCTCGGCGAGCAACTACCAGAGGGCGACCCAAACCAACTGGTGCCCGACGAGAACTCGATCGCCGGGCCCGAGGTGCAGGCCTGGTATCTGGCGCGTGTGAACGCTGAGGCCGAGCGTCGCTTTGAGGGGCGTACCGAGTCGGTATACCGAGACATTGAGCTGCCGCTCACGCCGGTGTTGCACGCGCTTGAGTCGCGTGGCGTGCAGATCGACCTGCCGCTGCTGCAGGCGCACGAGGCCGAGCTGCGCGCGAAGGTTGCCGAGCTTGAGCAGCAGGCATTTGCCGCGATCGGCCGCGAGGTCAACCTGTCGTCGCCGAAGCAGCTGCAAGAGGTGTTGTTTGATGAGCTCGACATGCCGAAGACGCGTAAGACGAAGAGTGGTTACACCACCGACGCGGCGGCGCTTGCCGACCTGCAGGTGAAGAACCCGCACCCATTTCTCGATGCACTGCTCGCTCACCGTGACGCGAACAAGCTGCGCCAGATCGTCGAGACGCTCATCAAGGCAGTGCAGTCGAACGGCCGCATTCACACCACGCTGCTGCAGATCGGTGCGAGCACCGGTCGCCTCGCCTCGACCGATCCGAACCTGCAGAACATTCCGGTGCGCACAGAGGAGGGGCGCCGTATTCGCGAAGCCTTCACCTACGCGCCAGAGTTTGAGACCCTGATGACCGCCGACTACTCGCAGATCGAGATGCGCATCATGGCGCACCTCTCGGGCGACCCCGGTCTCATTGAGGCCTTCAACAAGGGCGAAGACCTGCACCGCTTTGTTGGTTCGCGTATCTTCGGGGTCGAACCAGACCAGGTGACGAGCGAGATGCGCGCGAAGGTCAAGGCAATGTCGTACGGTCTCGCCTACGGCCTTTCGGCGTTCGGGCTTGCGAAGCAGCTGAACATCACCGGTGCCGAAGCGAAACAGCTCATGATGGACTACTTTGATCGCTTCGGCGGGGTGCGCGACTACCTGCGCTCGGTGGTCGAACAGGCAAAGCAGGACATGTTCACCGAGACGATCTTCGGTCGTCGCCGGCCGTTCCCCGATCTTGCGAGCCCCAACCGGGTGCTGCGCGAGAACGCCGAGCGAGCCGCACTTAACGCTCCCATCCAGGGCACGGCGGCCGACATCATCAAGATAGCGATGACGGGGGTCGAGCGTCGCGTGCGAGAGGCCGGTCTGAAGTCGCGCATGCTGTTGCAGATTCACGATGAGCTCATGTTTGAGGTTGCAGAGGGGGAGTGGGACCAGCTCGAGGCGATCGTGCGCGAGGAGATGGGTGGTGCCGCAGAGCTTTCAGTGCCGCTCGAAGTGCAGGTCGGCGGCGGCGCGAACTGGAACGCTGCGGCGCACTAGTGCTGAGCCGCTCACGGACGGGTGCGAAGCGCCCGATCCCGCTTGAATTCTGCCCCCATATCACGATAGGGTGGAGTGTCACAACTGTGGCGACTTAACTATGTCCACGTGGGGCATACATCTGGCAGCAGCCGCTCGGCCGCTGTTCTCGTGTGCTCCGCCTGATTTCTTATCCATCCTGGAGACCATTTACATGACGAACGCAACGACCGGCAAGGCAAGCAAGCAGGTTGCTATCAACGACATCGGCTCGGCCGAGGACTTTCTTGCTGCGGTCGAGAAGACTCTGAAGTTCTTCAACGACGGCGACCTCATCGAGGGCACCGTTGTGAAGATCGACCGCGACGAGGTGCTCCTCGATGTCGGTTACAAGACCGAGGGTGTTATTCCCTCGCGCGAACTTTCTATCAAGCACGACGTTGACCCTGATGAGGTCGTCAAGGTTGGCGACAGCGTTGAAGCTCTCGTGCTGCAGAAGGAAGACAAAGAGGGTCGCCTGATCCTCTCGAAGAAGCGTGCTCAGTACGAGCGTGCTTGGGGCGACGTTGAGCGCATCAAGGAGGTTGACGGCGTCGTTGAGGGCACCGTCATCGAGGTTGTCAAGGGTGGTCTCATCGTTGACATCGGCCTCCGCGGCTTCCTGCCTGCTTCGCTCATCGAGCTGCGTCGCGTTCGCGACCTCACTCCGTACCTGGGTCAGAAGATCGAGGCCAAGATCCTCGAGCTCGACAAGAACCGCAACAACGTGGTGCTCTCGCGCCGTGCGCTTCTCGAAGAGACCCAGTCGGCAAGCCGTTCGTCGTTCCTCGCAGAACTCAAGCCCGGCCAGGTTCGCAAGGGTGTCATCTCGTCGATCGTCAACTTCGGTGCGTTCGTTGACCTCGGTGGCGTTGACGGCCTCGTGCACGTCTCGGAGCTCTCGTGGAAGCACATCGAGCACGCAAGCGACGTTGTCGAGGTTGGCCAGGAAGTCACCGTAGAGGTGCTCTCGGTTGAGCTCGATCGCGAGCGCGTTTCGCTCTCGCTGAAGGCTACCCAGGAAGATCCTTGGCAGCTCTTTGCACGCACCCACGCAATCGGCCAGATTGCACCGGGCCAGGTCACCAAGCTCGTTCCGTTCGGCGCGTTCGTTCGCGTTGCAGACGGCATCGAGGGCCTCGTGCACATCTCGGAGCTGTCGGGTCAGCACGTTGAGCTCGCTGAGCAGGTCGTCAAGGCCGGCCAGGAGGTCTTCGTTAAGATCATCGACATCGATCTCGAGCGCCGCCGCATCTCGCTCAGCCTCAAGCAGGCGAACGAGGGTGTCGACCCCGAGGGTACCGAGTTCGATCCCGCGCTCTACGGCATGACCGCTGAGTACGACGAGAACGGCGAGTACAAGTACCCAGAGGGCTTCGATCCTGAGACTCAGGAGTGGAAGGAAGGCTTCGAGTCGCAGCGCGAGCAGTGGGAGCAGGAGTACGCTGCTGCTCAGGCTCGCTGGGAGTCGCACAAGAAGCAGGTCGGCGAGGCTCTCGTCGCACAGGCTGAGGCTCCGGTTGAAGAGGCCGGCGCATCGACCTTCTCAAGCGATTCGGCTTCGGCCGGCACGCTTGCTGACGACGCTGCACTCGCAGCTCTGAAGCAGCAGCTTGAAGGCAACTAAGCCTGAGCGGCACTAGTCGCTTACAGTCCGAAGGCCCGGTTCTTTATTGAGCCGGGCCTTCGGCGTTCTCGGGCATAATGGCAGAGGCGAGAATGATGACGGGGGAGAAGCGTGGTGCAGCATGACGCAACGCCTGGCCTGAGCATTCTCATACCCACCTACAACGAAGCAGGCAACGTTGCGGAGCTCGTGAGCCGTATAGAGGCTGCGGTGTGTGCTGACCCCGTTCTCTCGATAGAGTCGACCGAGATTCTTTTCGTTGACGACTCGACCGACGACACGCCGCTGGCGGTTGCGCGAGCGGCAGAAGCTGCGTTGTTGCGCATCACTTGCATTCACCGCGAGGATCGGGCGGGCGGCCTTGGTGGGGCGGTCTTGGTGGGGGCAGCGCAGGCAAGGTACGACCTCTGCCTGGTCATGGACGGAGACCTGCAGCACCCGCCGGAGAAGATCGCCGAGCTCTACCGAACGGCCCTTGGCTACGAGGCCGATGTCGTCATCGCCTCGCGCTACGCGGAGGGCGGAATGGCGGCGGGGCTCAGCGGTGCAGCAAGGCATGCCGTGTCACGGGCTTCGATCTTGCTGGTGCGGGCAATGTTTCCGATGCGCCTGTACACCTGCTCTGACCCGATGACGGGGTTCTTTCTGTTCGATAGGCGCGCAGTCGATCTCGATCAACTGCGACCGCTGGGCTTCAAGATTTTGCTTGAGATGCTTGCGAGACAAAAGCTGCGGGTCGTTGAGATTCCCTTCGAATTCGCAGGGCGATTCGCGGGGGAGTCGAAAGCCTCGATGCGGCAGGGGCTACATTTCTTGCGACAACTCGGGCAGTTGCGTTTCGGGCGCATGAGCGGCTTCGCAATGGTCGGCGTGCTCGGGGCTGTGGTGAATGTTGCGCTCGTGTGGCTGTTGGGCCGCCTCGGTGTCGGGGTCGTGCCCGCCACCGTGATTGCCGCCGAGACCACTATCGTGGGCAACTTTCTGCTGCAAGATCGCCTCGTGTTCGGCGACCTTCGCTCGCGACACGGGTTTCTTGGGCGCTTTGTGCGATCTTTTGCGTTCAATAATGTCGAGGCAGCACTGCGAATCGCACTCGTCGTGCAGCTAGTGCATCTTGGCTGGATGAGTGCCGCTGCCGCCACAGCTGTGCTGCTCGTAGTCGCTTTTGTGCTGCGATACGTCTTTCACGCGCTCGTCGTGTACGCGCCTGCTCGGCAATATAGGGTTTGATAGACACATGAAGCTTGTGGCACTGAGCGGTGGTATCGCCTCTGGTAAGTCGACTATTGCGCGCAGACTCGCGGAGCACGGCGCGGTGCACATCGATGCCGATCGGCTGGCGCGTGAGGCGGTTGCGGTTGGCAGCCCCGGTCTCGCCGCCATTGCGGCTCGCTTTGGCACGGGGGTCATCGCCGCTGACGGCTCCTTAGACAGAGCTGCGCTCGGTCAGATCGTCTTCGATAATGCTGAGGCACTCGCGGCGTTGAACGCGATTGTGCACCCCGAGGTTCGCAGAATTGGGCAGCAGAGGATCGCCGCGGCCGAGGCCGCGGATCCAAACGCGGTGGTGATTTACGATGTGCCGCTGCTGGTCGAAGCGAAGGTGCAGATGCCCTGGGATCTCGTGGTGATTGCCGAGGCCCCCGCAGAGGTGAGAAAACAGCGCATGGTGGAGCTGCGCGGCATGTCAGCTGAGGACGCCTCGCGGCGCATCGCGAATCAGGCGAGCGACGCCGAACGTCGTGCGGTTGCCGACGTGGTAATCGATACGAGTGGCACCGAGGCCTTCACGCTCGAACAGGTCGATGCGCTCTGGCAACGCCTCAGCGGAGCCCCTACATTCGCCTGAACTCGCCGAACCAATCGAGCTGCACCTGTGCGACCAGCGCAATGAGCACGTAGGTGATGAGAATCAGCACCCATGCCCACGAGTAGAGGCCCGCGAAGATCTTCTGTGCGCGCTCGGAGTGAGGCACGTCGCCGACCGCGTGGGGGCGAAAAGCGCCGATCCACCAGAGCGGAATCATGACGCTCCAGACCACCATGCACCAGGGGCACAGCGTGCCGAGTACGAAAATGCTTTGCGAGGCCAGCCAGAGGATGAAACCGAAGCCGAAGAGTAGGCCCAGCTGGTAGAGCCACCAGAACCAGGGCGCAAAGCGTGCGCCCGCGAGCAGTGCCACGCCGACCGCTATCGGAGCGACAAACGCGCTCACTCCAATGATGGTGTTGCTGAAACCAAGAAGTGAGCCCTGCCAGCTATCCATGTTTGGCCCGCACGTCACCAGAATGCTGACCGAACAGTTGGGTACGTACTCGGAGTTTTTCAGTGTCTTGATGTACTCGGTGAGCAGTTCGAACGAGGCGAACCAGCCGATGAGGCCTGCCACGATATTGAACAGTGCAAAGGCGAGGTTGCGTGGGCGTGCTGGGGTGACGGTGGTCATATCGGTCATGCTACTGGGCGCCGCTGCGAAATCTCTGGCTGAGCGTGGCATAATGTATATCGTTGCCTCGCGTCAGCGTGACGCCCGGCACGACAGTCTTTTGGTCACGTACGTTGTGGCCTCCGATCAGCAGATGATCGGGTGTGAGGCAACCGCCCCACGCAGCACAGAGTTTGCGGCGAAAATGTCGCACAAATAGAGTTCGCCGAGCAAATACGCTCGGCTAGAGGAGTACACCAGCAATGGTGAATGAACCCATTTCCGAAGAGACCGAAGTAACCACCCCCGAAGCATCGCCCGAAGCGGCAGCCGCCGAGCCCGCTGAGGCAATTGCTACCGTTGACGCGGTTGCAGCCGAGTCAGTTGAAGTGGTTGATGTTGCCGAGTCAGTCGACACGGTTGAAGCAATTGAGGCTCAGGTGGAGCCTGAGCAGCCAGCAAAGCCTGAGCTGCCGCAGTTGATTCTTCCGCTTGCCGATATGACCCCGGAAGAGCGTTTCCGTGCGACCGCTCGCCTGATCTTTCTCGCGCCAGACGTGCCTCCGGTGCAACCGCGCCAGCGCCGCAGCGAATTGCGTCAGCTCGACGATATGCTCGATCGCCAGTTCTCGCGCGGGCGTGACGGCCGCGACAGCCGTGACGCTCGTGACAACCGTGACGCGCGTGACGACTTCGATGCGCGCGACGAGGACGATCGCGAAAGCGGATCGAGCCGCCGCCGCAATCGCCGCAGAAACGGGGCCGACACTCAGTCTGAAGACGAGCCGCCGCGTCGAGAGCCGCGTGTGCAGCAGCCCATTACCGAACCGCAACGTGTAAAGGGTTCCACTCGCCTTGAGGCGAAGAAGCAGCGCCGTCGTGATGGTCGCGAGACCGGTCGCCGCCGTCGCCTGGTGATCACCGAAAGCGAGTTCCTCGCCCGTCGCGAGTCGGTCGACCGCGAGATGATCGTGCGCACCACAGCCGACCGCATTCAGATCGGCGTGCTCGAAGACAAGGTGCTCGTTGAGCACTACGTAGCCCGCTCGAGTGAGAGCTCGCTTATCGGCAACGTCTACCTCGGTCGCGTGCAGAACGTGCTGCCAAGCATGGAGGCCGCATTCGTAGACATTGGCCGCGGCCGCAACGCTGTGCTCTACTCGGGTGAGGTCGACTGGAGCGAGTTCGAGGGCGCATCTTCGGCTCGCAAGATCGAGAACGTACTGAAGCCTGGCGACCAGGTACTCGTGCAGGTCACCAAAGACCCAGTGGGTCACAAGGGCGCTCGCCTGACGAGCCAGATTTCGCTTCCCGGTCGTTTTCTCGTGTACGTGCCAGGCGGTGCCATGAACGGTATCTCACGCAAGCTGCCAGACACTGAGCGCGCGCGCCTCAAGAAGATTCTGAAAGAGGTGCTGCCGAGCGGCGCCGGAGTCATCGTGCGCACCGCGGCTGAGGGTGCAACCGAAGACCAGGTCACGGGTGACGTGCAGCGCCTGACCCGACAGTGGGATTCAATTCAGCAGCGCGTGGCAAAGGGCGGTGGCCCAGTGCTGCTGCACTCGGAGCCAGACATGCTCATCAAGATTGTGCGCGACGTCTTCAACGAGGACTTCCATAAGCTCATCATTCAGGGTGACGACACCTACCGCGTGATCGAAGACTACCTCGCACAGGTCGCTCCTGAGCTGCTCGAGCGTGTGGCTCGCTACGAAGACTCGCGTGACATCTTTGACGAGTACCGCATTAACGAACAGATTGTGAAGGCCCTCGATCGCAAGGTGTGGTTGCCCTCGGGCGGCTCGCTCGTGATCGACCGCACCGAGGCGATGACCGTTGTTGACGTGAACACGGGCAAATTCGTGGGTTCGGGCGGCAACCTTGAAGAGACCGTCACGAAAAACAACCTCGAGGCGGCCGAAGAAATTGTGCGTCAGCTGCGTCTGCGCGACATCGGTGGCATCATCGTGATCGACTTCATCGACATGGTGCTCGAGTCAAACCGTGATCTGGTGCTTCGCCGCCTGGTCGAGTGCCTGAGCCGTGACCGTACGAAGCATCAGGTCGCTGAGGTGACTTCGCTCGGCCTCGTGCAGATGACGCGTAAGAAGCTTGGTCTTGGCCTGCTTGAGTCGTTTAGCGAGCCCTGCGACACCTGCGCCGGACGCGGCATCATTGTGCATCACGAGCCCATCCACAAGCACCGCAGCGAGGCCCCTTCGCGCAGCAATAGCAGCAAGCGAAAGGGCGGCCCGCAGCAGCAGGCTGCGCCCGCACAGACTCACGCGATCACCGACGAGACTCGGGGTGCTATGGCCAAGATCGCGGCTTCTACGATTTCGGGTGCCTCAGATCACGCTGAGCACTCGGGGCAGGCCGAGGCCGCCGAGGCGCAGGCCCCGGCAAAGCAGGAGGGCGGTCGTTCTCAGCGACAGCAGCGGTCACGAGGCGATCGCGCTGATCGCGGTGACCGGACTGATCGCAACGACCGGACTGAGCGTGTGGCAAAGCAGATCGAGCTTGAGCTGCCACCGGTAAAGACCGTAAGCAAGTCGAGTGAAGCAAAGATGAGCACCGAAGACCTGCTTGGTTCGGTGCTGGATGCGCTTCCGCCTGCTCCCGAGGCGGGCACCCGCCGCAGGGGTGGTCGTCGTGTAAGTTCGGTGCCGCCGGCCTCGGGGGAGACCCCGTAGCCGACACGGCGCGCCGCTATTTGACCGGTTTGGTTCAATGCGGTAAAGTTGACCGTTGGTGCCACTCGTTTGTTGGGTGGTAATGCGCGCGGCGAAAGCCAGCGTGCTCATCGGTTTCGGCGGGGTTCCGCTGGTAGCAGTAGATCGTTTCGAAAGAAAAAGGTAGACAAGTGGTTTTCGCAGTAGTGCGCACAAGCGGTCGTCAGGAGAAGGTCGAGGTTGGCTCGATCATCACCGTGAACCGTGTCTCGGGTGACGACAAGGGCAAGATCGAGCTTCCGGCTGTGCTGCTCGTCGATGGCGATACGGTCACCACTGACCCCGCAAAGCTTGCAAAGGTGAAGGTTATCGCTGAGGTACTCAACGACCTCCGTGGCCCGAAGATCATCATCCAGAAGTACAAGAACAAGACCGGTTACAAGAAGCGCCAGGGCCACCGTCAGGACCTGACCCGCCTCAAGGTCACTGGCATCAAGTAACCCGTTTCGGGCACTTACCTAAGGAGTAGAGACTCATGGCACATAAAAAGGGCGCGAGCTCGACCCGTAACGGTCGCGACTCGAATGCACAGCGTCTTGGCGTAAAGCGCTTCGGCGGCCAGCAGGTGAACGCAGGCGAGATCATCGTTCGCCAGCGCGGCACCCACTTTCACCCTGGCGTGAATGTTGGCCGTGGCGGTGACGACACCCTGTTCGCTCTCGCAGCCGGCGCGGTTGAATTCGGCGCAAAGGGCGGCCGCAAGGTTGTTAACATCGTCGCTGCTGCGTAAGTAGTCGACAACAGCAAGGCGGGCTTCGGCTCGCCTTTTGCTGTTTTCGGAGGCTATCGTGGGTTGAGACCCACGGCTTTCGAGAACAAATTTCTGAAAAGGGGATGCGGCGTGGTTACATTCGTCGATCAGGTGCGCGTGCATCTGCAGGCCGGTCGCGGCGGAAACGGCTGTGTGTCGGTTCGTCGTGAAAAGTTCAAGCCACTCGCAGGCCCCGACGGCGGCGCCGGTGGTCACGGCGGAGACATCGTGATCCTCGCCGACCCGCAGATCACGACGCTGCTCGACTATCACCGTCGCGCGCACCGCAACGCCGAGAATGGCGGCTATGGCGCTGGCGGGTACCGCGATGGCACCGAGGGTGCCGAGATGGTGCTGCGCGTGCCGATCGGCACCGTGGTCAAGAGCGAGGCAGGCGAGGTGCTTGCCGACCTCACCGAAGCGGGCACGCGATACCTCGCAGCAAAGGGCGGCGTCGGTGGCCTCGGCAACAATGCGCTCGCGAGCCCGAAGCGCAAGGCACCAGGCTTTGCGCTCCTTGGCACCGAGGGCAAACAGGCCACGCTGACTCTCGAACTGAAGACCATTGCCGACGTCGCGCTCGTTGGCTTCCCCTCTGCAGGCAAGTCGAGCCTGATCGCTGCCCTGAGCGCGGCCCGACCCAAGATTGCCGACTACCCGTTCACCACTCTGCACCCCAACCTTGGGGTCGTTGAGGTGGGAGATCACCGCTACACCGTCGCCGATGTGCCCGGTCTCATCGAGGGCGCGAGCGAGGGCAAGGGTCTCGGTCTCGACTTCTTGCGCCACGTCGAGCGCTGCAGCGCACTGCTGCATGTGCTCGATTGCGCAACCCTCGAGCCAGGTCGCGACCCGCTCTCTGACCTCGAAGTGATTCGCAAGGAGCTCGCTGCGTACCCGGTTCCAGAGGGGCAGACGCCGCTGCTTGAGCGCCCGCAACTCGTCGCGCTCAACAAGGTTGACGTGCCAGAGGCGCGCGAGCTCGCTGACTTCGTGCGGGCCGACCTCGAGGCGCAGGGCTACCGTGTCTTCGAGATCTCGGCGACCTCGCACGAGGGCCTGCGCCAGCTGAGCTTTGCACTTGGTGGGCTTGTAGATGCGGCTCGCGCAGAGGCTGCGATCACGCTCGAAGAGTCGCCGCGCATCGTATTGCGACCCAAGGCCGTGAACGACAGCGGGTTCCGCGTCGCGACTGAGGGTGGCAGCTACGGTACCCTCTACCGTATTCTCGGCGAGAAGCCCGAGCGCTGGGTTGAGCAGACCGACTTCACGAATGACGAGGCCGTCGGGTATCTCGCCGACCGGCTGCAGAAGATCGGCATCGAAGACGCACTGGTCAAGGCAGGTGCAACCGCTGGTTCGACCGTCGTGATCGGCCCGGGCGCAGGCGTGGTCTTTGATTGGGAGCCCACGGTAACGTCTGCTGCCGAGGTGCAGGTGGGTAACCGTGGCAGCGATCCTCGTATCGACGGCTCGGATCGCCGCACCAACCACGAGCGACGTAAGCAGTACCACGAGCGCATGGACGCGAAGGCTGAGGCTCGTGCAGAGCTGCAGCGCGAGCGCGAGGCCGGCATGTGGAGCGAGGAGCAGTGAGCGTAGGCGCTGCGCTGCCGCGCTTTGCCGGCAAACGCGTGGTGGTGAAGGTCGGCTCTTCTTCGGTGAGCGGTGAGAACGCCGCCCAAATTCCGCACCTTGTCGACTCGCTTGCCCGACTGCACGCGGCTGGTAGCGAAGTAATACTCGTATCGAGCGGTGCGATCGCAACGGGCGTGCCTTTTTTGCGCCTTGGCGAGCGACCCGATGATCTTGCTACTCAGCAGGCGGCGGCGGCGGTCGGCCAGAACATCTTGGTGAATCGCTACCAGCGTGCACTCACGGTGCACGAGATCATTGCAGGCCAGGTGTTGCTCACCGCGGGCGATATGGAGAACGATACGCACCGCATCAACGCGAAGCGGGCACTCGAGCGATTGCTGCAGCTTGGTATCTTGCCGATCATCAACGAGAACGACACTGTAGCGACTCACGAGATTCGTTTCGGCGACAACGACCACCTTGCGGCGCTGGTCGCCAAACTCGTCGGGGCAGACCAACTCGTGTTGCTCTCAGATGTCGACGCGCTGTATACGGCACCGCCGCAGCTTCCTGGGGCCACAAGGATCGCGCATGTCGCCTATGGAGATGCTCTCGCGGGCGTCGAGATCGGTGCCACCCAGTCTGGCTGGGGCACCGGTGGTGCGGCCACGAAGGTGCAAGCGGCGCGCCTTGCCGCCGATGCAGGAACCGCAGTGTTGCTGACCGAGACGCGTTTGCTCGCGGCAGTGCTCGACGGTGAACCGCACGGCACTCACTTCGAGGCGGCACCTCGCCCGTAGTCGGTCACTATGCTTGGTGCATGAGCACTGACGCATTTCTCGACAAACTCGCGCGCGCACGGTCGGCATCACGGGGGCTTGCCACCGCAACCACCGCGCAGAAGAATGCTGCGCTTGCTGCGATTGCCGACGCCATCGAGGGTGCAATTCCCGAGATTGTTGCAGCGAACGCACTCGACCTTGAACGGGGGCGTAGCGAACAGATCGGAGACGGCCTGCTCGATCGGCTGCTGCTCGATGAAGCTCGGCTGAAGGGACTTGCAAACGCTGTTCGTGACGTCATTGGCATCGCTGACCCGGTCGGTGAGGTGGTGCGAGGCAGCACCCTCGCGAACGGGGTGCAGCTGACCCAGGTGCGAGTGCCTTTTGGTGTGGTCGGTGCCATCTACGAGGCTAGGCCGAATGTCACCGTCGATATCGCAGCTCTCGCGCTCAAGAGCGGCAACGGTGCGGTGCTGCGTGGCGGCACCGCTGCCGAGAACTCGAACCGGGTACTTGTCGAGTTGATTCAGCGCGCGATCAGCAGCACCGACCTTGACGGTGACGTGGTGCAGACGATCGATGAGTTCGGTCGCGAGGGCGCCGCTCGCCTCATGCGGGCGCGTGGCTACATCGATGTGCTGATCCCACGTGGCTCTGCCGGGCTGATCTCTGCTGTGGTGCAGGAGTCGACGGTGCCCGTGATTGAAACCGGCTCGGGGCTCGTGCATGTCTTCGTCGATGCGAGCGCCGACGAAGCCAAGGCGCTCGCCATCGTCAAGAATTCGAAGACTCACCGCCCGAGCGTCTGCAACGCCGCCGAAACGCTGCTCGTGCACCGTGAAGCTGCCGGCCGGCTCCTGCCGAAGCTTGCAATGGTGCTGCTCGACGAACAGGTCTCGCTATACGGAGATACCAGATCTCGCTCGCTCGCTGCGGGCATCGCAGAGGCCGCTGATGAAGTGTGGTCGACCGAGCACCACGCACTCGAGATGGGTGTGAAGATCGTCGACTCGCTCGACGATGCGCTCGAGCACATTGAGCGTTACTCGACCAGGCATACCGAGTCGATTGTGACCGAGGACTACCAGAACGCGCAGCGTTTTCTCGCAGAGGTCGACTCTGCAGTGGTAATGGTGAACGCTTCGACGCGGTTTACCGACGGTGGAGAATTTGGGTTCGGGGCAGAAGTGGGTATCTCAACTCAGAAGCTGCATGCCCGCGGGCCGATGGGGTTGCCCGAACTGACGAGCACAAAGTGGCTCGTGCGCGGCAACGGCCAAATTCGGTGACTCCGGGCGCAGACCGCTAGACTATTGCTATTCAACCAACGTTTTCATTGCAGGGGTATTGATGTCAGTTCTCGCCACGATCGCTGTTGCTGCTGAAGAAGCGCACCACCTCAACGAGCTGTGGATGCCAGCGCCGCTCTTCGGCGTTGTTATGTTCGCATTCTTCGTTGCCTGTGCTGCCGTTACCTTCAGCTTTCGCGATGTAGCAAACAGGCACGCAGAGAAGGCTGAGGCCTACGCCCGTGAGCACGGCGCCCAGCAGCACCACTAACGCGTCGGCGGCGCGGAGACGTCGCCTGGGAGTGATGGGCGGCACCTTTGATCCGGTGCACCACGGACACCTGGTGGCCGCGAGCGAGGTAGCCGCAAAGTTTGAGCTCGACGAGGTCATCTTTGTGCCGACCGGCCAGCCCTGGCAGAAAGCTAACGTCAGTCTGGGGGAGCATCGCTACCTGATGACTGTGATTGCGACGGCATCGAACCCTCGATTTACGGTAAGTCGCGTCGATATTGACCGCGACGGTCCCACATACACGGTCGACACGCTGCGAGATCTGCGGGCACAGTACCCGCATGACGAGCTCTTCTTTATCTCGGGAGCAGACGCGGTTGCGCAGATCGTGAGCTGGAAAGACAAAGACGAACTGTGGAATCTCGCACACTTTATCGGTGTCTCCAGGCCTGGCCATGAGCTCTCGCTTTCGGGATTGTCGGACGAACACGTAAGCTTGTTAGAAGTGCCTGCGCTGGCGATCTCTTCGACAGACTGTCGAAGTCGAGTGTCCCGCGGACATCCGGTTTGGTACCTGGTGCCAGACGGAGTCGTGCAATACATCGCCAAGCACCGCTTGTACACCGATGGAAGTGACTGACGCATGACTGATCTAGATGAGGGTCGCCCGCTGAGCCGCCGCGAAATTCGCCTGCGCGAAATGGCTGCAGCAGGCGTGGTACCCGACGCGACTCCCGCGCCGCAAGAGGCCGCTGTCGCCGCTAAGCCTGTATCAAGCGAACTGTCAAACGAGATCGACATTCCGCTGTTTGACGAGAATGGCCGGCAACGCAGCCGCCGTGAGCTGCGAGAATTGCGTGACCAGGCGATTGCTGAGCAGGCAGAAGCCGCACCGGCTGAAACTGTGCTGCCCGAGACCGTCGCGTTTGACGTGATTGCCGATCAAGAGGCCGCGAGCGACTTTGATGCGTTGCTGCAGCAAGGTGTGGCTGATGTCGCAGCTGAGGAAGCTGCGGCGGAGGTCGCTGAGGCCGAGGAGACTGAAGCTGAGGTCGACGCTGAACCCGCCGTTGATTCTCAAGCATCGGTTGAGCCAGAAGCAGAACAAGCCCCAACAGATGATGCTGAGCTCGAAGAAGTTGTAGAAGCTGAGGCTGAAGCTGAGCTTCACCTTGAGGCAGAAGCCGAAGTCGAGTCTGAGGCTGAAGCAGGCACTGAGCCTGAGGCTGAAGTTGAGTCCGCTGAGGTAGCTCCCGTAGCAGCGGTGAAGAGCCAGGGGTACTCGTTCCCCGATATTGCTCCTCTTGACGAGGGGCACTCTATCTTCGATGATCCCGCGCTTCGCGTCATGAACGCACAGGCAGAACCGAGCGTCGCCGAAGCAGACGGTGGCCGCGACTTTGACGACCTCATCACGCGCGCGGTCGCGCAAGAGGGCGCCGCGAGCACGACGAACACCTCGGCGCTTATTCTGCCAACCATGCCAGAAGCCGAGGGGCTCTCTGGCCCACTCGGTGAGACTGGTGAACTCTTCGTGACTGGCTCTTTCGAACTGCCAAAGTCACTAAGCGAGACGGGTGGGCACGCTGCCCTGCACGACTCGGTTGAGGCAGACCCGCTCGATGAGCTTGGGTTTGTCGAGGCAACGCCGACCGGCATGATGGCTCCCGTTTCAGCGTCTCGCGCGATCAGTGCGCGTAGCGAGCAGGGGCCCCTCGTGACCGAGGCGGCAAAAGATAAGAGCAAGATGCCTGTGGTGCTGATCGCCACGGGTGGAGTATTGGTGCTCGGTGCTGCAGGCCTTATCGTGTGGGCAGCGGCGAGCGGATTGTTTGGATAAGAGTGACTGTAACTGACCAGACCCTTGAGAGCCTTCGCATTGCGGTGCGAGCTGCTGACGGCAAGGGAGCAACCACACCGGTTGCGCTGAGCGTAAGCGAGCTGTTTCCGCTCGCAGACGCATTCTTGATTCTCACCGGTAGCGTCGAGCGCAACGTGCAGGCGATCTCTGATGAGGTTGAAGACGAGCTTAACCGGGCTGGTGTGCGCACTATTCGCCGTGAAGGGCGCGAGAGTGGCCGCTGGGTGCTGCTTGATTTTGGCGACCTGATCGTGCACGTGTTTCACCAGGAAGAGCGCGAGTTCTACGGGCTCGAACGCCTCTGGAAGGATTGCCCTGCGATCGACATCGCATCGATGATCGAGGCCCCCGCGAATTTGCAAGTGTCCGCCCTTGATGGTGTAGAGTAGAGGGGTTGTCGGGGGAGCATTCTTCCGACTTCCACGGGTCTGTGGCGCAGTTGGTAGCGCACCTGCATGGCATGCAGGGGGTCAGGGGTTCGAATCCCCTCAGATCCACCCTAGGTGAGAAATTCGAAACTTCTCCCAAACGCACGCCGATTTCGGCGATGATCGAACCTTCGGTCGTCACCGGATCGGCGTTATTTTGTTGTGTCGCATAGGTTTTTGCGGCGCTCACTGCTTTGGTCGGTTCGTAGCTGATGTTCTCATCTTCGTCGATCACGATTTTCTTGACGACCGCTCGCACCAAAATTTGGCGTGCAGAGGGCTCGCACTTGCGATAGAGATCACCCAAATCGGTGATCAGATCAGCAAGCTGATCAAGCCCTTCCCGCGCCTCTGCATAGGTTGAACTGAGGCTATCAAGTCGGTGCTTCACCCTATCAAGAGTCCGGGTAATTCGGGCCTGCTCAGTCTTCATGAGGTCGAGCGGGATCGCATCAGCGTAGTGAGCTTGAACGAGCTTGAGACGCTCGGCTTCAAGCTTCTCGATTTGACCTACGAGTAGCTTCCGTTCGTCGTCGGTGCTTGCTTCGAGCTGGTCAAACACCTTCCCGAGCACTGCACGAGTCTGGGTTGCTTCTTCAGTGCTCAGGCCATTTTGCCCAAATGTGGCCTCGACCTCACGTTCGATCCGGTCGATCATTATTGCGGAGCGCGTGCAGCCGTTCTTTTTGCGGCGACCAGAGCAGGTGAAGTATTCGTAGCGTTCGCCCTGCTTGTCTCGTGGGCACTCGATCATGAGCTTCGCGCCGCATGAGCAATACACGCTGCCCTTGAGGTAGTGATCGTACTTCTGAGGTCGTTCACCGACGTTGTTTTTCTCGCTGAGATGCATTTGCACACGCAGCCAGGTTTCCTGATCAACGAGTGGAGTATGTGCACCCTCGTAGGTGACGCCTCGGAACACGACGGTGCCCTGGTAGTAGGGGTTCGTGAGAATCTTGTGAAGCGCGGTCGTTGACAACGGCTTTGCAGCGCGGGCAGGTGTTGGCCGGGAAGTGAGCCCACGGGTTTCCAACACCTTTGCGAGGGTGGAGAGCGACCAATCTCCGGTTGAGTATGCAGTGAATGCGAAACGGATCAGTTCGCTTCTCTCGCGGTCTACTTCGATATCGCGTACTTCGCGGCCTTGATCGTCGGTAGTGCGTACGTTCAAGTATCCAAGCGGTGCCATCATCGGGGTGCCACCGATTGACGCCTTCTGGGTCATACCCTTCAATACCTCTTGCGCGAGGTTGAGCGAATAGAACTCGGCGATCGATGCGAGAATGCCATGCATGAGCATGCCAGAGGGGGTCTCGTCGATGTTCTCGGTGACCGAGACAAGGCTGATGTTCGCGGCTCGCAGTGTGGAATGGATAATCGCGTCATCGAGGCGGTTGCGTGCGAGTCGATCAACCTTGTTGATGATGCAGTATCGAACCGGGTTATTGGCAACATAGTCAAGCATCTGCTGCAGCGCTCGACGCCGGACTGTCTTTGCTGATTCACCGGGCTCAATGAACTCTTTCACGATTACGGCCCCAAGCTGATCGGCCTTTCGCTGGGCAGCTTCTCGCTGGGCCGGTATCGAGAGGCCTTCTTCGAGACCGTTTCGCGTAGCCTGATCTTTGGTGGAGACGCGGAGGTAGATGATTGCTGGCACGAGATCGCCAAGATCTCCGAGCGCATCTTCCTCAGCGTTTGGGTAGCCGCCGGAGGTCACCGCCATTTTTCTGAGCGTGCCTAGATCAAGGTCTGCAGGTGCGTCGGAGATCGACATGAGGTGACCGCCTTTCGGATCCAAAATATTGAGTCGTCTTGGTCAGCTGGCGGTCACGTTAGTTGTAAGAAGGACACTCGCAATGAGCTTAGAAAGTTTGCCACTGAAGCCGTGTTTGTATTGGTGTAAGCCAAATTCTATTGCTTTGGTCTGAGTAAGTCACGCAGATGAGCACCGGCCTCACGCATCACGTCTTCTTCATCAGCTGCGTGCAACGCGACGCGAATAACGACCTCAGCAATTCGAGAAACATCTACCTCGCTGCGCGGTTCGTAGCGCAAGCGAATGCGGCGATCTGCGTCGGCACGGTTGGTTCGGCGCTGGTACGGACGAGGCATTGTGCTCACACCTCGGCGGAACCTAAAGGCTCAACGTCATTTGCTTCGATGCTTGCAAAGAAGGCATCTTCTGCGGCTTGGCGGGCCGCGACTTGGTCGAGAACGAACTGCACAAAGTCAGCGTCACGGTCGGTAATGACCTGTTCTGCAATTTGAGGGGGTTGTTCTTCGCCGGGCCAGGGTGTTTGCCGCGTCGGCCGGTCTCGATCGCGGCGAGTGCCGCTTGCGGCGACCCAGTCGCGCAGCCGGGCACGAGCGTCAGAGAAGTCGCGGTGCCACCCAAATGGTGCTGACCCGTCTTGCTCCGGGTCATAAGCGCAGAGCCAATGCAGGTGCAGGGCAGACAGTTCCCAAAGCAGCTCGGGGTGCCGGTGCCACATCGGTGGTATTTCTGACGCTGGCAAGCCGTACTCTGTGCGAAGCCAGTTGATCCAGCGGTTGAGCACCAACAGCTCCTGTTCCAGATCGTGCGCGATCAGTAGGTTCCAATTGATTGGGTGCGGCGGCCCGGCGGCTGGCTCGGGAGAAAGGTTGGATTCCGCAGTGTCATCGAATTCAGTGTGATCGTTCATGAGAGACGCTCCTATTCCCGATCAACGACCGAGCCCTGGGGCATCGCTACTTGGCCGCTGCCTGGGTGCATCGAAAGTTCGGCTCTGCCCTCGTGACGGCACGTCGTGCACGCCACTGCGAGAACTGCGATCGACGCTGTACTGCGTGCGAGCGGTGTCGTGCCCGATTTTCTTTGCGACGAACTCTTCACCTTCGAGGTTTTGCCCTTCGCGTTCGTAGCTGTACGGGTGCAAGTAGCCTTCGGCGACGAAGCTGTCGCCTTTCACGAATCGTTCGTAGGCCCGTTCGGCGGTGGCGCGGTACATGACGAGGTTGTGAAAACTTGTTTCGAGTTTCGTGAACGTGCCGTCGTTTTCGTGTCGGTAGTTTTCTTGCCCGAAGCGTGCGTAGAAGCGGGCTTCGCCGCGGTCGGTTTCGGTGAGCTGCGGGTCGCTGGCGATAAAACCAGAAATCGACTGCTGTGTGCGAATAGTCATTGGACTGCTCTCCTGTCTGAGTGAGGAGCCACCAGGCCGGTGACTCCTATCAGGCAGGTGCACGATCACCCCCGCGAAGGAATCAGTCGTCAGAAGCAGGTTTCAGCAGCAGCGTTTCGATTTCGTTGCGTTCTCGTTGCAGAGCTTTCGCGTCGGGGCGCTTGGGCCACGGATGCAGATCTGTAATGATGGGCGGGGCTGAACGCAGCAGCACGACACCGGTGCCAAACGGGATCGTACGAATACGGTCGGGCGGCAGAATCGGCACACGACGCACAGAGCGCTGGCTCGTGCGTGAGCCGTAATCGCCAAAACTTACTGAGTCAGTAAACTCATCCCGTTCACCAATGAGTGTCGAGAGGTCTTGCAAGTCACGCGAATTTGACGCGCCACCGAGCACGATCTTTACGATGCTGGCGTCCCAGATGGCGGAGGCCTGATCGTCGCTCCATTTATCTCGTGCCTGCGCGAGTGACTGCAGTACGGGCATTGTTGTGATGCCCGTACCGCCACCTTCTGCCATCAGCGTCGGCAGCGAAGGCAACGGTGCGAGGTTGCCGATCTCGTCGAGTGCCAACAGCACGGGCGGGTCAAGTCGGGCACCGGGTGAGCGTGCCGCAATACGACGGCATGTCTCCACAAGATCCTCAACGAGTGCAGCAACCAGTGCGGCGCTATTGCCAGCACCAGCCCCGGTGGCCAGCAAGTACAGTGTGCCCTTGTTTCGAATGAATACTTCGGGGTCAAACGTTTCATCCTCTGTGGGGCTCACCGCGTCGAGCACGCGTGGGTCAGCCAGGGCAGCAAGTGCGAGTGAGACACCTTGCCAAATGGAGTCCCGGGTACGCGGGTCTGCTTCGATCATTGCCTCCAGCGAATCTGCCCACCCCGTTGCCGCTCGCGTGGAGGCGTGCAGAATTGCGACGGCGTCTGCTGCCGCTGACGGGTCGAGAGTCCAACGAAACAGTTCTGCAGGGCTGCGACCATCGAGTGCGGCAGCGTGCAGCAGTGCTTGAAGTGCGACACGGGTTTTTCCTTCCCAAAACCCTCCACCGTCAACACCGCCGTCGCCAAGTCCGGTGGCTGCAGCGAGCCCGGTGGCGCGGATCATTGCGGTGAGTGGATCCTCACATCCACGAATTGGCGACCAACGGAGCCCTGCAACTACGCCCTCGGCGAGGTGTTGGGGGTCAAACACCATCACCGGGCCGACTTGTTCTCGTGCACGCAGCGTTGCAGTGAGATTATCTGGCCGTGTCGAAGTTGTCACTACTGCACCGGGCGCATCAAGAATCGCCGGAATCACCACATGTAGCCCTTTCCCTGAGCGGGGTGGCCCGATGAGCAAGATTGAATCTTCAACGCTCGCCCACACGTCTTTGCCCCTAGATTGCCCAAGTAGGTACCCGATATCTGCTGGTGTCGGGTGTTCGAGCGATGGCCGTAGCGTTCCGGCCCTGAGTACCAGAGACCTCGCAGAGGCCGCGGTGCGCACTTCGTGAGCTGTCGCAACCCCAACGAGTCTGCGCGGGTCAGTGTCAATCTTGCGCGAATGCCGAGAGCAGAGACTCCACACCCAGACGGTCACAGCACTCAAACCACTGAGCATGACAGCTGTAACCACCCAGTAGGCGAACGGGTTCAAATCTTCAGTTCCGAGTGCAGCGCCGGGGTCCCCAGGCGTGAATAGGACGTTCACACCACCCGCGATACCGGCCTGTGGCGGGTCGCTGCTCATGATGAATGCGGTGACTGTTCCGGCTGCGCGAAGCACGAGTGCGAGCCCGAAGAGTCCGATGAGTGTTGCAAGCATGATGTTGGTGAGTTCGTCTCCGAGCGCACCAGTTTGTCGGTTCGTTGGTTTCATGGCAGTTGCTCGGTGATAATTCGGCCCGAGATGTTGCCGATCAACAGCACTTCAGTTGCGTACTCGGCCAGTTGGGCGAGATCGATCAGTGCGTGCGCTTCGCCACGGGTATTACTTTCGGCCGAGCTGATGGTGAGTGCGACGGTGATGTCTTCGCCGGGGATGAACCCGGCCCCGCCAAGTTCGAGCAGCTGTGGTGTTCGGCCCCTGCGTGCGCGCTGTGACGCCGGTGCTGGCCGCGAAGGCGCTACAGGCAGGTGCGTAGACGTGATTGGACGTTTGGTGTGAATGATGTCAGTGAACACGGTGCCGTCGCTCTCGCGCACCTCAACACGAATCGTTCGCGTGCGGTTCACCGTGAGCGCATCGAGCAGCTCACCAAATCGGGCTCGACTCCAGGGAACATCCGATTCGGGTGCTGGAAAATCAGTGCCATCGAGTGTGACGTGTACATGACCGATCTCACCAACCGTGACAACGGCAAGCGGCAGCTCAATCAACGGCGCTTCGGTGACGTTCGAGTGGGGGTTCTTTATGCTCATGCGACGTAGGTGCGCTTACTTTCCCAGACGGCATTCACCGAGCTGTGTTGCCTGCCGTGGAAGGCTTTGCACTGCAGAAATTGGTGCGTTACTGAATCTCTATGCGTTGAAGTTCCCGACCCGGTTCTGTGCCCCAGCGGCCTCGCTTCCCTTGTGGTTGCAAGTTCCCGTCACGCCTGACGCAAAATGAAAAACCTTCACTCTCAATGACGGTTCGTCGGTACGATTGACGTATGGTCGCCTCTCGTGAACTGCCGGGGTCATGAAGCTCGTCGCGCTGCGTGGCGGCGCTGCCGACGAGGTGCTGCGGACTGCCCAGGACGCGGAGGACTTCGAGCAGGAGATCGTTGACGAGCACGCGATCGCGATGGCTGCCGCTGGCCTCAGCGACGGCCATATCCAGGGCACCCGCCGGATCATCATCGAGTTCGCCCGTTCGCTGACGGGCCCGTTGTGGGAGGCGGGCTGCGCCGACGCGGACGCGTTCCTGGCCGAGCAGCGGCGCATGGGCCACGCGGTGAGCACGCGGGCGGGCAAGGCCGGGGCGCTGGCGCAGTTCTACGAGTTCGTCATCGCCCGCTATCAGGGCCAGATTCACCGCATGACCGGGGTGGTGGTCGAGCAGCCCATTGATGACTTCAACCGGCAGTCCGGTGCGTCGCTGGGCAAGGTGCGCGTGCCGCCGTCCGATGACGAGGTCGACGCGCTGTTCACGGGCTGGCGGCAGTCGATCCCGGACGCGCGGAAGTATCTCCCGGCCGCGCGTGACTACTTCGCCGCGTCGTTGTGGCGGCGGGTCGGGGTGCGGATCAACGAGACGGTGATGCTCGACATCCGCGACTGGCGGCCCGACCTCGGCGGGCTAGGGAAGCTGCATGTGCGGTTCGGGAAGGGCTCGCACGGGCGCGGCTTCAAGGCCCGCCTGGTGCCCGCGATCAACGGGGCCGACCAGCTCATCGACTGGTGGCTGGCCGAGGTGCGTCACCAGTTCGGCGACGACTGGGTCAACCCGGATGCGCCGATGCTGCCCTCCGAACGGTTCGATGAGGACCTGGGGCGCTGCGCCAGAGTGAGCGACTACTCGCTGCGGCGCGGCCTGACAATCCAGACCGAGCGGTTCCTGCCCGCGTGGGCGGGCCGGTTGACGCCTCATGTGCTGCGGCATTACTGCGCCTCGTCTCTGTATGGGAGCGGGATGGACTTGAAAGCGATCCAAGAGCTGCTGGGCCACCAGTGGCTGTCCACGACGTCGGGGTATGTCCACGTGCGTAGCGAGCATGTCGAGCTGGCCTGGCGCAACGCCAACCAGCGGGTCGAGGCCCGCTTCGCGGAAGAAAGGTGAATCGCCTGTGCAATGGAATTTGAGAATGCGAGCCGCCGAGCGCGGCATCTGGAAGTCCGCCGAGATGCGCCGCCGCCTCGCCGCGGCAGGACTGGAGATCAGCGCCGGGAAGATGTCGGGCTGGTGGGCCGGAACCCCCGCGACGATCCGTCTGGAAGAGCTCGACGTGCTCTGCTCGATCCTCGACTGCGCACCCTCTGACCTGATGACTCCCGAGCCCCAGAAGGTTGCGGCGAGGCGTCCGAGACAGGCCGAGACGGTGGGCGGTGAGAAGGAGGTCGGCCCGACGGTCTCGCCCCGCTTCGGTAAGCCCCGTTCCGAGCCGCCGCTGTGAGTCCAGCGCCGGGGCCGGAAGCGCGGCTGCGGGTACCGCCCTTGTGCAACCGCTGCCAGGTCAACCGCGTCGCGTGGAGCAAGCCCCGCATCGACTTCTGCTACGACTGCATGCCCGGAGGCCCGTTCCCGCCGCCACCCTGCGAGATGTGCGGAACGACCACCGACTACTTCAGCCAGGGCCTGTGCCAGCGCTGCCACCCGCGCAGCCCCCACAAGGTCGGCTCCTGCAAGAGCTGCCTCGCGTGGGGCGTGTATCCGCAGCACAACTGGATGTGCTGGTCGTGCCGCTGGTGGCAGACCCACTACCCGAAAGGGGTCTGCAACTACTGCCATCGCGATACCTGGATCGGTGACCGGGGTGCGTGCCGTCTTTGCCTCGAACAGGCCCGGATGCTCCAAGAGCCCGGCCGCGCCCTCGACCTCGCGGGCGCGAACAAACACGGCCAGCAGCTCTTCTTCGCGAACATGCACTTTCAGCGCCGCCGTACTCCGCGCCTCAAGCCTGCGAACGGGTGGAAGACGCCCGGCGGGTGGGGTCGCCCCGGCCCGCCGCCGAAGAAGCTCGCTCTGACCGAGTGGGTGCAGCCCGTCCTCATCGACGTCGCCCCTGACCCCGAGCTGCTGCTCCAGCGCGCCCTGATCGAGAACAGCGAGCTGACCCGATACTGCAACGCGATCGTGCACGAGCACGCCGAACAGTTCGGCTGGTCTGTCCGCCAACGCAACGACGTGATCCGTTCCCTGCGCCTGCTGCAGACCCTCCGCGACAGCCCGACCGCGAAGATCCGCGCCTCCGACGTGCTCCAACTCCCACGCTATGACGGCAACATCGTCTCCACCCTCGACGTGCTCGACGCCGCCGGGCTGCTCATCGATGACCGGCCCCGCTGGATCGACACCTACTTCGCGAACAAGACGTCGCTGCTGCCACAGGTGATGCAGGAGCAGCTCGAGGTCTGGGTGAACGTCATGATCGACGGAGCGACGGCCGCGCCCCGGCAGCGCTCCCGCGACCCGCTGACCGTGAAAGTCCATATCCACGCCGTCGTGCCGGCCGTGACCGCGTGGGCCGAGGCCGGCCATCAGTCGCTCGCCGAGATCAGCCCCGCTCAGATTCGTGACGTGCTGCCCGAGAGCGGGAACCCGCGTGCGCTCATGGAGCGTGGCCTGCGGTCGCTGTTCAAGGTACTCAAAGCTCGCAGGCTCGTCTTCCAGAACCCCACCCGCGGCATGACGTTCACCAAGGTCAACGGCAACATCCCGATGCCGCTGGACACCGCGCTCATCCGCGAGAAACTGAACTCGCCCCACCCCGTGATCGCGTTGGCCGTCGCTCTCGTTGCGTTCCACGCCCTGACCGCGAAACAGGTCTCCGAGCTGCTGCTCACCGACATCGTCGACGGGCGATTGAACGTCGCAGGCCGGAGCATCCCGCTCGCCGCTCCCGTCCGCGAACGCCTCGCCCGATGGCTCGACTACCGCCAGAACAGATGGCCGAACTCGCAGAACCCGCACCTCATCATCCACCAGCGCTCCGCGCCCAGGATGATGGCCGCGAACCGAACCTACCCCTGGCAGCAGGCCGGCATCCGCCCGCAGGCCCTCCGCGAAGACCGCATCCTCGCCGAAGCCCACGCCACCCGCGGCGACGCCCGCGCGATCAGCGACCTCTTCGGCCTCAGCATCGCCGGCACCGACCGCTACATCGACACCCTCGCACACCCCGACCTCACCACCAGCGACCAGCCAGGGTGACGCCGCCGCGCCGGGTCGATTCCGGCCCCAGGGTCGTGCTCTCGCGGACGGTCAGGAGCCAGGTGCAACGGTGGCCGATCCGTCACAGATCTGCGGTGGCGCGGCTCGTGCGGGCGGCGCGGAGCCCGTTGAGGATGACGATCACCTCAGCGATCTCGTGCACCAGCACCACCGCGGCCAGACCCAGGACACCGAACAGGGCGAGCGGGAGCAGCACGACGATGATCATGAGCGACAGGATGATGTTCTGGTTCATGATGTGCCTGCCGCGGCGGGCGTGAGCGAACGCGCGCGGCAAGAGGCGCAGGTCGTGACCGGTGAACGCGACGTCGGCGGACTCGATCGCGGCATCGGAACCTGTCGCGCCCATCGCGATGCCGATATCCGAGGCGGCCAGTGCAGGGGCGTCGTTGATGCCGTCACCGATCATCGCGACCGAGCCGTGCCTGCCCAGCTCGCTGATCGCGGCGGCCTTGTCCTCCGGGCGCAGCTCGGCGCGCACGTCCTCGATCCCGGCCTGCGCGGCCAGCGCGCGGGCGGTGCGGGCGTTGTCACCGGTGAGCATGGTCGCCCCGACACCCTGGGTCGCGAGGGTGCGCACGACCTCTGGGACCTCGGGGCGCAGCTCGTCGCGGACCCCGATCGCGGCGACCGGGAGTCCGTCGCGGTGCACGATGACGACGGTCATGCCCTGCTCCTCCAAGCCGGCGACCTGGTCCTTGAGCGTCCCTGCGTCCAGCCAGCGGGGGCTGCCGACGGTGACCTGGGCCCCGTCGAGGGTGCCTTCGATGCCGTGCCCGGCCTGCTCGGTGACGTCCAAGGCGGCGGGGGCTCCGGGTGAGGCGGCGGTGATCGCGGCGGCCAGCGGGTGGGTGCTGTGCTGCTCCAGGGATGCCGCCCAGGCCAGGGCCTGCGCCTCGTCCACCCCGTCGGCGGTGAGAACGGCGGTGACGGCGGGCTCGTTGCGTGTGAGGGTGCCGGTCTTGTCGACGGCGACGTGGCGGATCACGCCGAACCGCTCGAACACGGCACCGGACTTGATGATCACGCCGAGCCGGCTCGCCGAGCCGATCGCGGCGACGACGGTCAGCGGGACGGAGATCGCCAGCGCGCACGGCGACGCGGCGACGAGCACCACGAGCGCGCGGGTGATCCACAGCCCCGGGTCGCCCAGCAGCGAGCCGATCAGCGCGACGAGAGCAGCGAGGATCAGCACGCCAGGCACGAGCGGCCGGGCGATGCGGTCGGCCAGGCGGGCGCGGTCGCCCTTCTCGGTCTGCGCCTGCTCCACCAGCTCCACGATCGTGGTCAGCGAGTTGTCGGTACCCGCCGCGGTCGTCTCGACCTCCAGGGCACCGGCGGTGTTGATCGCCCCGGCCGACACCGCATCGCCGGGCTCGACTTCCACCGGGATGGACTCGCCCGTGATCGCGGAGGTGTCCAGGCTCGACCGGCCCGTGCGGACGATCCCGTCGGTCGCAATCCGCTCACCCGGACGCACCAGCATCAGCTGACCAACGGCCAGGTCCTTTGCGGCGACCTCCACGGACGCGCCATCCCGCCGGATGGTCGCGGTCTCCGGGACCAGCTTGAGCAGCGCCCGCAGCCCGCCGCGGGCGCGGTCCATCGCCTTGTCCTCCAACGCCTCGGCGATCGAGTACAAGAACGCCAACGCCGCGGCCTCCCCGACGTAGCCGAGGATGACCGCGCCGATCGCGCTGATCGTCATCAGCAGCCCGATGCCCAGCTTGCCCTTGAGCAGCTTGCGGATCGCGCCCGGGGTGAACGTCGACGCGCCCAGCAGCAGGCCGATCCAGAACGCCACCAGTGCCGGGATCTCCGCCCCTGCCCATTCCAGGACCAGACCGGTGCCGAAGGCGACGCCGGAGAACACCGGGACCATGACCCCGCTGTCCCGCCACCACGGACGCTCCCGCCCTTCCTCGGCCTCCTCAACGATCAGAGTGTCGGGCTCGTCGCAGCCGCACGCCGCGCTCACGCGCCCGCTCCCGTCCCGCAGCAGCCCGGCACCGTGCACTCGGCGTCCACGCACGGCGCGTGCTCGTCCACGGCCAGCGTCACGTCTACCAGCGCCGTGAGCGCCGCCGCGAGGTGCGGGTCGGCGATCTCGTAGCGCGTCTGCCGACCCTCCGGCTCGGCGACCACGATCCCGCAATCCCGCAGGCACGTCAGATGGTTCGACACGTTCGACCGCGTCAACTCCAGCTCACGCGAGAGCACCGCCGGGTAGCTCGGCCCGTCCAGCAGGGTCATCAGGATCCGGGAACGCGTCGGATCCGCCATCGCCCGACCCAGCCGGTTCATGACATCAAGACGCGAAGCAATAGTCAGCATGTACTGAACTATACAGTAAGCACTGAACTATTATCGATGATGGTGAACCATGCACCCGCGACCCAGCAGCGGCACTCCCGCCCCCGCGGAGCCCTCACGACACCCGCACCGGCGGGCGCGGTACAGTCGCAGAGGAGGCAGTTCCTCGAACATCCACCCGCACCCACACCA
>JAIUOH010000036.1 GCA_020161315.1 Actinomycetota bacterium
GTTCGATCTCGATGCGGTCATCAAGGGTCAAGTGGCGGTAGTGTGCAGGCAAGGAAGCGCAACCCTCCGGGTCAAGGTGTGAACAACCACAACCTACGAGGTGTTGCGCTTCCGTTTAGAATCCGGGCATGCCAACAAGCCGCTCCTCGCTGTCTACGATGGGGAGCGCGAGTAGCGAAAGATCAGTACAGCGACGGGCGGCGTCCTCCGCTTGCTCCGTCGCCTTCGCCGTGTGCGGCTCCTGCATGAGCGCTGCGACCTCGAGCTTCGAGTCGGCACCGAGCAGGTCGCGCAGGCTGACGATACCAACGACATGACGCGCGTTGTCGAGCACGGGGATCGTGTACACGGTCTCCGCATCAGCAAGACGTTCGCGCACGCGATCGAGCGCCACAGCCACCGTTGCATGCTCTCGAACTGACACATACTCGGGGGTCATTCGACGGCCCGCGCTGCCCTGCGGGTAACCCAACAGCGCGGCGGTGAGTGCACGCTCCTCGGTCGGCAGGTCGCGCAGGAGTCGCGTCGCGAGCGCAGCCGGCACTTCTTCAAGCAGCCATGCGCGGTCGTCGGGGTCGAGTTCGGCAAAGAGACGGGCGACCTCGGCATCGTGCAACCCTTCGAGCAGGTCTCCCTGCAGCGCCGGATCGAGCGCATCGAAGATAGCAACAGCCGATTCCTTCGGCAGCAGCCGGAACATGACGGCGCGCTGCCGCAGCGTAAGTCGCTCAAATACGGGGACCAGCTCTGCGTCGGGTAGAGGTGCGAGTGTGGTCGCGAGCGCTGCGAGGTCTTCGCTCGCGAGCTGCTGCAAAATGTCGGCGGTCAGCTCGTCGATGGTTTGGATCTGCTGGGTGGTCATGGCAAGGCTCCTTGAAGAAATGGGAGCGCACGCCTACCTATCGCGAACGGGGCGAAGAGGCGAGCGCATGTCCCGATTGATGACTGCAACTGTCACTGGGCATGAACTCACCTCGCTTCGATAAGGGATCAGCTCGCTCTCATTTGAAGAAAAGAACGATAACTACAATCCAACAGATCAGCCTAGCACTCGCGCTTCTGCCGAATCTGGCTCGGCACAAAACCCAAACCCCACCCCGCGACGAGCCAGGAAGCCCGCCCCTGATCTCAGTTCTCGTAGAAGATTTGCGCGACGCCAAGAGTCGGGTGCTCCAAGCTATGATCGAGGCAGCGGGTGAGAGGTGGCGCTATGGGGCACACGCGAATCGCGATCGTCGACGATCACGACCTCGTGTTCGTCGCGTTCGAAGCCCTGCTCGCGGGGCAAGAAGGTCTTGAATACGTGCGCCACGCGAGCACGGTCACCGAGCTCACCCAGTGGGTGCGCGACGTCGACCTGGTGGTGCTTGATCTGCAGCTGAGCGACGGCAGCACCCCGGCAGACAACATCGCGGCGCTCACCGAGTGGGGCGCCCAGGTGCTCGTGCTGACCTCGGGCGAGAACCCCTACCTCGTGCGCGACGCCTCGCGCGCCGACCCGCTCGGCATCATTCGAAAATCTGCCCCCTCAGAGGTGCTGCTCGAGGCACTGAGGCTCGCTGCGCAGGGCGAACCCGTGGCATCAATCGAGTGGGCCTCGGCGCTCGACTCTGATCCTCTTCTTGCTTCTGCACCCCTCACCCCGCGCGAACGCGAGGTGCTCGAGCTCTATGCCTCGGGGGTGGGCGCGAAGCAGGTGGCCGCTCAGCTGTTCGTCAGCGAGAACACGGTGAATGACCACCTACGCCGCATCAAGCGCATCTACCGAGAGCTCGGTCGTCCGGCAGCAACAAAGGTTGAGCTGTACCAGCGTGGCCTCGAGGACGGCTATGTTCCCGCGCCGAAGCACGGCTGAGTTCGGCCCGGCCGAACGCTCGACCCGCCGGCTCTTTCTCGCGGCCGCGATCGCCCTGGCCCTCATCGCATTCGCCGCGTTCCTTGTTCCGCAGTTCGTGCCCGCGTCATCTCGCCCCACCGGCGCCATTTCATGGCGCCCCACTGCACTCGGCGCGGCGATGCTCGTCAGCCTGCTGCTGTGGGAGCTGCGTGGCGCGTGGTTCGCTATGGCGGGGTGGGTGGCGTTTATCGAGCTACCGATTCTTGCGACGGGCGTGGTTGCCCAAGCGCAGAACCCGATTACGCTAACGCAGGGCACCCTCGGCGTCGTTGTCGACCTTTCTGTCCCGAGCAGCCAAGCAGCCAGCGTGAGCATCGACCCGTCAGCCCTCACGACGTTTGCGACGTTCTCGCAGGCAGTGCTGACAGGCCTAGTGATCGGATTTGTGGGCACAGTTGTGCTCAGGTTGAGCCGTTCTGCCGATGCGGCTGCAGTGCTGCGCGAGCGCATCGTCTCGACAGCCGCGGCTGAAGCAGGGGCGAACGCGGCGCGAGCCCGAGCCGCCGCACTCGTGCATGACGAAGTGCTCTCGACCCTCAACCTCGCCGCATCGCCGCTGTTGCACGATCGTGAGCAGCTGGCTCGCCAAGCGACCCAGGCACGCGCGCTGCTTGCCGATGCGAGCGAGCACGAGCCGAGGTCGCTACCCGTAGCGCTGCGCGATGATGCCCTGGCGCTCGACCCAGAAGCCACATTCACAATAGTTGGCGAGCCGACAGACAGGCTTGGCGATGCGCTCGGCGCAATCACCGGCAACGCCCCGCCCGTGCTCCGTGGCGCCATGCGCCAGGCCCTGCGAAACAGCATCTTGCACGCGGGATCGGCCGCGCACCGGCAGGTATCGATTGTGTTTCGGGGCAACAGCCTCGAGATCGTAGTGTCTGATGATGGCGTCGGCTTCGACCCTGCCGACATTTCGACCGGGCGCCTCGGGCTGCGCACAAGCGCCCAGGCGGTGCGCTCGGTCGACGGAGACGTCGTCGTGTCGAGCAACCCGGGGGCCGGAACCCGGGTCAGCATCGTCTGGCCCGCGGCGTCAATGCACGCAGAAACCGCACCGACGCCGGCGAAAACAGCGCCGATGGCGCCACCAGCGACCACCACAATCGAACAGCTCACGATCACGCAGAACCTCGGCGAAGCATCCCTCGTGCGCGTCGGCGTCACGACCACCGCGATCGCATTCGTGCTCACGCAGCTGGCACTCGCCGCGCTCGCGTCAACGACTGCAACACACCTGTGGGCACCCTGGATCGTGCTGGTGCAGCTGCTCGCGGCGGCAGCCCTGCTGCAACACAGATATAGGGGCCCGCTCGGTCGCGCGCAGGCGGCGTTTGCGGGCTGCCTCGCTATTTCGGCGACGCTCACCGGGCTGCTCAGCGCACCGTTCGAGGTCGGTGAGCTCTGGTTTGCGGGGGCCTCTGCCTTTCTGCTCACGGCACTCGCGTTTCGCGGGTATCCGGCGCTCGCCGGCCTCGGCGGCCTGCTGCTTTCGGCGCTTGTGGTCACGAGCGGCCTCTCGAACGGGGCGCCCCCATTCACCCTCGCAGCGGTATCGATTCGGCCGTTCGGTGTCGTCTGCTTTGCAGTGGGGCTTACCTTTGCAATCGCCGCACTGCTCAAGCGCATTGCAAAAGAGATCGCGGCCACCGAAACAGCCTCGACCAAAGAGTCGTGGGAGCACAGCGCCCGCACCGAGCTCACCTCGCAGGTGAACGAGGTGCGTGATCTCGTCGATGACATTCTCAGCAGGGTCGCCAGCGGTCACCACCCCTCACCGGCGGAGCGAGCACATATCACCGCGCTCGAGGGCCGGCTTCGCGACCGCATTCGGGCCGGCAGACTCGCCGCCGAGCCGCTGCTCAGTTCTGCCATGCGAGCGCGCGAACGCGGGGTCGATGTGCTGCTGCTCGACGACCGCGAGGGCGAGCTGCCGCCAGACTTTGACCTGGCGCACGCCGCAGCACAAGTTGCGGCCGCCTGCGAGGGCGCCACCGAGCGGGTGACAGCCCGAGTCATGCCCGCGGGGCGATCCTCGGTGCTCTCACTCGTGGTCGACGGTGCGCCAGCTGCGCTCGAACATGCCCACCACACTCACACAATCACGTAGTCACCCAAAAACCACTATTTTCTGTGGTCGGTCGACACCCCGCTGCGGCGCAAAGCGATCTACTGTCAAAAGTATTACCGACGCCGACCACCCCTGACTTTGGCCGTAAGGCTCCCCTCGCATCGACCAGGATGCTCTGCGTAGCGCACGCGGCGACGTACCCGCGCCTGGCAACGACGAGGCTGGAGAGCCACCATGACGAGGATCACCCGACCCGAACAGGCGGGCACATTGCTTGCGGGGGCCTGGATCAGCTACCGGCGCGCCTTTGTGCGTAGCGGTGCGGTGCTGCTGCTCGCGTCGCTCATCGTCGGCACCGCAGCCGCGCTCTTGGTCTCGGCGATTCCCTTGCTTGCGCGCGCACAGTTGTCGCTCGTGCTCAACAGCGCAGGCACCGGCATCAGCGCCGACGGCCTCGCACTTCTGCTCGGCCAGATCGCCCTGCCGCTCGCGCTCATCGGCGTGCTGCTCACGGCCACCAGCCAGGTTGCGCTCGTGCGCATGCTGCACGGCGCGCACGATGGACAGCAGGTGCGGCTCGGCGCCGCACTTCTGCACGGAGCCCGCTATGCGCTGCCCGCGTCGACCGCCCTGGTGCTGACGACGCTCACGATCGCTCTGCTCGCGGTCGGTAGCCCTTTGCTCATGGTGCTCGGCGCGCTGGGCCTGCTCGCGCACCTCGCGGCGAAGCTCTCCGGGCGCCGCCTACCCGTGCCCCTCTGGTGGTGCGTTGCCGCGGTGATTCCGTTCGGCGCCGCGGCGGTCGCGGCAGTTCGTTGCTCGGCTGCGGTCGCGGTGATCGCGCTCGAGGGGCACGGCCCGATCCGCGCAATCAAGCGCTCAACCGAGATCACTGCCCGGGCACCGTGGCTTTCGGCCGTCGCGCTCACTGCAGCCTTCGCGGCATACTTTCTGCTGCAGGCGGGGGTCGGCCTGCTCGCGTACACGGGCATCGCACCCTCGCTGCTCAGCGTGCTGAGCCTCACCGCGCAGGTGCTGACCTTCGCGTTTCCTGTCGCCGTCATCACCGAACTCACCCGCACGTTGCGAGGCGACGAGCACTCGGCGATCCCCCTCGCCAAAGCAAAGCGCGCGGTGCACATGCCACTCGTTGCGAGCACCGTGAGCGTGGCGCTGCTGGTTGGCATGGTGCAGCTTGCACCATTCGGGCAGGTGCCCGCCGCGCAGGCGACGGTCGAGATGCCCGCCGGTGATACTGGCGAGGTTCCGTTGGTATTTGGCGACGAGGATCCCCCGCCCGCCGAGACACCACCCCCGGGTGGGGAGCAACCGCCCGAAGGCGGCGAAGGCGGCGAAACCCCGCCGGGTGAAGGCGGCGGCGACCCGCAAAACTTCCTCTTCAACCCCGTGCTCAGCGTTGCCGAGGGCGAGCTGACCGCGCCCAATGCGCCCGTCACGCTGCGCGTTGAAGCGAGCACCGCCGGTGGCGGGCAGGTGCCTTACACGTTCTGGATCAACGTCTACGCTTTCGACTCGAATGACGAACGCGAGTTGCTCACGAATTGGTACCCGATTCAGGCGTCAGGTGGCGGCCAAGACGCCTCGTTTCAGGTCAACTCGCAAGGTGTGCAGCACCCTCTCACCGCGGGGCAGCACCGCTTCGTGGTCGAGACCGAGTTTCGCGCGGTGCGCACCGGCGCAACGCAGACCGGCCCAACGCTCAACATCACGCACACAATTGCCGAGATTGACGCGACAACTTGGGTCGCCCTAACCGGCCCGAGCGCCCCGATCTACGGCGACGAATCGGCACAGCTGACCGCTACCGTAAGCGGCGACAGCGGCCGCGCGACTTCAGGCAGCGTGACGTTTCAACCCGTAGGCAATGCGGGGGCAGCAGTCACCACCGACGTCGATAGCCAGGGTGTTGCGACGGCCTCGTTCTCGGGCCTCAGCGTCGGCAGTCACAACTTTGAGGCGGTCTATAGCTGGCCCCTGGCTGGCATCGTCACCGAGCCAGACACGATCACCGTCACGGTGCTGCCCTACCCGACCGCGCTCACCATGAGCGCACCTCCCGCCGACACCCAGTTCGGCCAGAACGCGTCGTTTGCGGTGACGCTGCAGAGTTTGCACGGCGGGCCACCGCCCGCAGGCTCTATCGAGCTAGTGTCTAGTGCCGATCCCACGCAGGTGCTGAGCACGTTGCCGGTCGCGACCGACGGCTTCGCAGGTGGTGTCTTTCACGGCACCCTGGCGACCGCGGCGTTGCCTGTCGGCACCAACTCGCTCTCTGCCCGCTTCATGCCGGGCAGCGGCCAACACTCGGCATCCGAGTCCGACTCAGTGACGCACCAGGTCGCGCAGGTACCCATTTCGGTGAGCATCGCGTCGAGCAACGGCTGGTCGCTGCCCCGGGGCGCCTGGACCGACCTCACCGTCGAATTTCAGACAGCAGCCGGCGCCGCACCGATCCCTCCGGGCGGCACCGTCGTGCTCATGATCGGCGACGAGAGGCAAGAGTTTCAGCTCACCGGCAATGAAGGCATGGTCACCACCCGCCTCACAAGCATCGAAGAGGATCAGCGCCTCTCTGCAACCCTCACTGGCTACGCGACGCACACCTCGGGCACGGCGACCGCTGACATCACGCTGCGCGCCGCGGTGCCGACGCTGAGCCTTGCACTCACCGACCCAGCGCTGCCGGGGGCAGCCCAGGGGTTCACAGCATACGTCAACGGCGAGACGAGCGTGCACCCGATGAGCGGGCGGGTCGAGGTGCGCAAGAATGGCGCAACTACCTGGCAGTCGATTGACGTCGACACCGATGGCCGGGCAACGTTCTCGCTCGCGCTCGGCCTCGGCGAACACGTGCTCGAAGCGCGCTACCGCAGCGACAGGCCCACCGAATTTGAAGACACCGATACCGTCGAATCGACGTTTACTATCGGCCGCATCGCAACCGCTCTTGCCGCGCAGACCCCTGCGACCCCGCCCCGGGTCGGCGAACCCTACCAGCTCGTTGTTGAGGCGACGAACGACGCGGGCGCAGCGGCACTCGCGGGGCCCGAGGGCGAGATGACTGTCGAGCGCGTGGTCGCGGGCGGAGGGCCTGCCGTCGTAGTGGCCTCGGGTGCCCTCGCGAACGGCATCGCAACACTCGCCATCACCGGCGCGGTCGCTGGTGATGACACACTGCGCATTCACTATGGGGGGTCACAAACACACAGCTCGGCCACCGCAGAACTCACGGTTCCGGTGCGGCTGTGGGGTTCGACGACCTCGCTCGGGGCGCTGCCCGCGTCTGTCATGGTCGGCGAAGCGGTCGAGCTCGTTGCGACCGTGACGAGCGACGCCCCCGCGGCCATAGCCGGCGTGGTTGGCGGGCAGGTCGAGTTTTCGCTCGCCGGGCAGGTCATCGGCACCGCAGCGGTCGCCGCCAGCGGCACCGCGAGACTGCAGACGACGGCCCCCTCCACTGGCTCTCACGAAGTGCAGGCCCGCTATCTCGGGGCCATCGGCGCCATCGCCACGAGCGCATCGCAGGCGCAGCTGACCGTCACGAAGGCGGCGACCAGCGTGCAGCTTACGGTCGACCCCGAGACCCCAATCTCGCGCCAGGCCGTACAGATCACGGCCAGGGTGCTCGTCGACCCCGCCAGCTCGGCCAGCGTAAGCGGCGCCGGCACCATCACCCTGAGCGGCACGCTGCTCGGCGGGCTACAAAGCCAGACGATCGGCCCGGATGGCAGCACCACGTTCGTGGTCGTCGCCCCGATCGCAGAGGGCGACGTATTCGGGGTCGATGCCGCCTACTCGGGCGCTGCACAGTTCGCGGCCTCGGCGAACTCGGCCCACGTGCGGGTGAACGCGGCACCGGTGACGCTCGCGGTGCAGGCGCCCGCAAGCGTCACCGCGGGCGATCAGGCGACGGTACGCGTGCAGATGAGCACCGCGAGCGGCACCCCCGTGCCGCACGGCGGGTGGCTCGACCTCTACTCCGGCAGCACGCAGCTCGACTCACAGCAGCTCTCGCAGGCTACCGGCGGCACGGTCGACTTCACCGTCTCGACGCCGACACAGCTCGCAATCGGCGAGCACCAACTCACCGCAAAGCTTCGAGGCGCCTACGGTTACCTGCCCGCAACCTCACCAGCGACGCAGCTCGCCGTACAAGGCCGCGAGACCGAGGTGCTGCTGTTCCTCAACCCCAGCGGCAGCTCTCCACGCGGCACGGCACTCACCGCGACCGCTCGCGTCGACGTGGTGTGGTCAAACGACAGGCCGACCGGCCAGGTCTGGCTGCGAAACGGCGACCAGGTGCTCGCGCAGACCACGCTCACCAGCTACGACGGCGACCGCGGCATCGCGACCTTTGAGGTCAGCGACCTGCTCATCGGTGCCTACGATCTCAAGGCCGAGTACCTGCCAACGGGTAACATGAACGCGGGCGCGATGTCTGCCGCGGTGCACCACGAGATCACGGGCCGCGCCGTCAGCCTGCAGGCAAACTTCGCGGCGCTCACGGTCGGAAACGACGGCGCCGTGACTGTCGACGTCACCGACACGAACGCCACCGGCGGCAGCACTCCTCAGGGCGAGATCGACATCTCGACCGGCGGCTCCGTGGTAGCGAGCGGCTACCTGACTCCGGTTGCCGCAGGGGCGCTCACCTCACGCGCGACCATCACGATCCCGCTCGCTGTATTGCAAGGTGGCGACCAGCAGTTCACGATCTCGTATCGCCAGAGCGACAACGTGCACTCGATCGCATCGCAGACGGTCACCCGCCCCGTCGCAAAACTCACACCGGGCCTCAGCCTCACCGCCGTCAGCCTGCCGAGCAGCATTCAGTGGGGTGACGAGCTGCGCGTGCGCGCGATCGTGCAGCGCTCGAGCGAGAGCGGTGCGCTCGCCCTGCCGCTGCCGAGCGGGGCCGTCACCGTGAAGCTCTCAGATGGCACGGTCTGCACGCCGGTCGGCATTGAGCACCGCTGCGTGCCACAGGGCCCCGGCCCTGTGCGGGTCATCGCCGGGCTCGCCGCCGACACGAACTACCTCGCGAAAGACGCGACGCTCGACCTCGGCACCGCGAGCAAGCGCACGCCGGCCCTCACCGCATCCGCCTCTTACCCGGGGTCAGAGCTCGAGACCGGCACCCGTGTGCGCCTCGATTGGCAGCTGACCGGCCCCAGCGTGCGGCCGCAGCTCAGCGGCCTGCCGCAGGGGGCCGTTTGCCTGGGCGAGGCCACTGGCTATTGCGAGTTCAGCTACGACGTCAGCGCTGGCGGCATGGCCCAGCAGCTGCGAGTCGAATATGCGGGTGACTCGAGGTGGGCCGCCGCAACTCCCTGGCAGCAGAGCCTCACCCCGGCCGCCTGCTACGCCGTGCCTATTCGCGTCGAGCCTGCGGGCAGCGGCACCGTGGCGATCGCCGTCAGCACCGGCGGGCGCTGCACCAACGGCGACTACCGCGATGGCGCCCGCATCGGCGTGCGGGCCACCCCAACGGCCTCGAGCGACCCGGCCGCAAGGTACGAGCTCGACAACATCAGCGGCGCGGCCGCGTCTACCGCGGTCGGTGACCTCGTCTGGCTCACCGTCGGGAGTGGCACCGGCAAGATCAGCGAAGTCATCGCAAGATTCGTGAGGTCTGCGGCCTGCTACCCGGTCACTCTGCAGCAGATCGGCCTCGGCGGCGAGCGCGTGCCCGGCACCATGAGCATCGATCAGCAGCCGAACTGCCCTGGCCAGACAGGCTGGCAGTCGGTCGGCACCAGTCGCAGCGGCCACGAGCTCTCTACGGGTGCCGTGGGTTGGTATCTGGGCGGCACGAAACTGGTCGCTCGCGCGACGGCGCTTGGTGGCGGCGAGTTCTATGCGGGGCGAGTCGCTGCCGACAACGAGGCGACGCTCGGCACCGCGGCCTGGCAACAGCGCATGCCCGGCAGCTTCACAGTGAGCGAAGCGACTCGGGTGCAGGCCCGTTTCGGTACCCCGTGCGTGCCCGTCACCCTGCGCAGCGAGGGCCCGGGCACCGTCACGCTGCTGAGCACCCCGAATTGCCTAGACACCCTGCGCGCCGATCAGTACACGCTGGGCAGCGAGGTGCGCTGGCAGGCCACCCCCGACGCCAAGGTCTTCGGCTACGTCGATAAGACGAGCGCTGGCGGTTCGCTGCAAACGGCAGAAAATGCGGTGGATCGCGCCCTCGGCCTCGCGACCTACACGATGTACGCGGCTGGCGCCACGAACACCGCCACCCTGACTTTCAACCGCTGCCACACGCTCACCATCGAAAATCAGTCTGCAGCCGACAGCAAGCTCGAGGTCACCCCCTCGAACTGCCCGGTTGGTGCAGCGCCTGCGGCGAGCAGTTGGCGCTACAGCAACGGCACAGAGGTGTGGGCGCAGGCTGAGCTTGTCGACACAAACTATCGACAGCTCAGGTTCAGCAGCTGGAACCTGCCCGGCGCCGCCACCGACCCGGCCGCCGCGAAGCAGAACACCGTGCCCTACCTGCAGCTGAAGATGACGAAGTCGCTCACGCTGCGACCGTCGTTCACCTCTCCCCACGAGTGCGCCCCGCTCACGGTCGGCGCGGGCATGGTCGGCGTCGAGGTGCGAGTCGAACCAAACAGCCCGGGTGCGCTGAAGTGCCTGAACGGAGACCTGCTCGCAGGGTGGTCGCCTGGCACATTGACCGGCCAGGTCAGCACGCTACCGCTTACGGCCGAGACGCGGGCCACCAGCGGCAACCCGCAGCTTGGCTGGGTAGTCGCGGGCGGTGGCGTGGGATCGGCGGCGAGCGCCGGCACCGGCACGCGCGGGGCGAAGCTCACGCACACGGGTGGGGGTGGGCGCATGCTCACCGCCTACGCCTGCCAAGAGGTCTCGCCCTATGTTGGCATCACCGGAGTCGACGGAAACCCCAATATCGCGCTGCAGCGCGAGGGCGAGTTGATCAAGATCTCACCCGAGCCCAACTGCCCGTTTAACCCGCGAGCGTGGCTTGTGGGCACCGAGCTCAGCCTGACCGCTGCCGCAGACGAGCGCGGCTACACCTTTGGCGGCTGGGGCGGCGTCGCCAAGGTTAGCGAGAGCGATCCGCTGGCCGCGAGCTACACGGTCACCGCAGAGGCGCCCACCGTCGCGGTCACCGCGGCCTACGCGGTGGTTTGCCACACCCTCACTATCACGGGCAAGGCGTGGCGCGTGACCGCGGCGCCTGCCCCGAACTGCCCGGGTGCCCCGCCGGGCGGGCTCGATCCCGCGACCAACATCTTCACCGGGCAGTACGTTGGCGGCACCTCGGTTGCGCTCTTTGGTGAGGTGCCCGGCGGCAACGTTTGGCAGGGCTGGCGCGGTGACCTCGTCGAGACCGGAAAGGTAAAAGTCGCGGTCGCCATCATGGATGCCGACAAGACCGCCGAGCACCGCTACCGCGGCAAGAGCTGGGATGAGAAGGCCGAGGATTTCTTCACCGAGGCGGGCAATCAGCTCGCGGTGGCAGCAAAGAAGACGCTCGGCGGTGTGGCCTACATCGCGGGCAAGGCGATTCAAGAGGTGCCACCGTTCTCACTCGTCGGCGAGGCCTTCGAGGTGATCTCGCTCGTGGGCGACGTGCTGAACATGCTCGGCGTGCCAGAAAGCATCACGAAGTATTTCTCATACCCCGCGCAGTCGCTCGACTGGGTGCTCTCTGGCTTCAATTGCCTCGCTTCTGCCTCTCTTTCTTCGCAGAGCGGTGGCAGTTCAGCGAATCTCTCGGGCGTCGCAGACTCGAACCGCGACGCGGTGTACGGCGCCGGTGGGTCTGCGTTCAGGGCGATTGGCCTTGATCCCGGAGACGACAACGAGAACGTCGGCAAGGCACTCGAGTCGCTCTACACCACGGGCAAATCGCTTGCCTATGTGCAGAAGTACACCGGCCAAGGCGAGAGCGTTGGCAAGGCGATGGATCAGGTCGATAACGCACTCGAAATCTACGGCATGGTCACCGGCCCGCAGGGGGTCGGCTGGGATGGTTCGGCGAGCGACGCGTGGGATTCGGACATGGGCAACCACATCACCGGCTGCATGGCGTCGGCCACCCCAGATTTCTTGCGAGATGTGCTGCCGATCGGCAACGATGATTTCGCGCGTTACGACAGCGAGTACGGGCTATGAGCGCGCGGGATCAAGACAAGCATTCGACGGGCCACCCCCTGAGCTTGTCGAAAGGTGCGGCGGCACTCAGCGCCCTGCTGTTGGCCGTCGCCCTCTCGGCCTGCACCGCTCAAGCCGGCGACACCGAGTTCTCACCTGCCGCCGCCTGCGATGCCGCGGGAAAGCTCTCGGCCATGCCGACGGGCGACTCTGCGGCGCTCACCGAGGCAACCATCGCGTTTGCGAACGAGCTTCCGCAAGAACTACAGAAAAGCGCGCTCGCACTCGCGCAGCCCACAAGCGCCGGCGAGCTCGGTTCTGAAGCGATCCTCGACCAAAACAAAGACCGAATGCGGGCGCTGCTTGAGGTACAGACCTGGACGCTCGAGCAGTGCGGCGGCTACGTCACGGTCGGTGCTCCGGCTGACGAGGGCCTCGACCCCGCGAATGCAAAGCTTGCCGACTTTGAGACAGTGGTCGGCGAAGACGAGGGCGGTGTGTACGTTTCGATACTCGGTATCTCAAGCCCCAGTGTTGCGCTTGAGCTGTGCCGGCAGGCGGTTGCCGAGCGTTCAGGGGCCGATGCGCCCGCCGAATTACACGTGCAGGTGCTCGATCCGGTCGGCACGGTGCTCGCGGCGGCGTCGCAGGGCATCGACGAGACATTGGGCGCAACGAACCAGGAGTGTGTGGCCCCATAGCCTGCACCCGACCTGGTTGTTGGAATTTCCAGTAATCATGAGCAGGCGGCACCTTCTTGCGCCGAGTACGCACACCGCGACTAATCTGGGGGCATGGCAACGATCATTCCGTTTGGCGGCAAGGCTCCGCAGATCGACCCCACCGCGTGGATCGCACCTAACGCGACCCTCATTGGTGACGTGCACATCGGGCCGGGCGCGAGCGTCTGGTTTGGCGTGGTGATGCGCGGCGACAGCGACCGCATTGAACTCGGTGCCGGCAGCAACCTGCAAGACAACGTTGTCGTACACACCGACACCGGTGTGCCAACGATCATCGGCGAGAACGTCGGTGTCGGCCACCTCGCGTTGCTGCACGGCACGAACGTGGGCGCGGGTTCGCTGATCGGCATGGGCGCGAAACTGCTCAACAACTCCGTTGTCGGTGAGGGCGGCTTCGTCGCCGCGGGCGCTCTGGTGCTCGAAGGTCAGCACATCGAAGCAGGTCACCTCGCCGCTGGTGTGCCCGCAAAGGATCGCGGCCCAATGAACGATGAGCTGGCAGAGCGAGTGCGATCCAACGCTTTTGTGTACCAGGAGCTCGCCGCGCAGTACCGCAGCTCAGGGGTTTAACGCGAGCGCATGCCTCGACAAGCTCGACAAGCGGTGCCCATCGAGCTTGCTGCCTCCGTTCATCGAGCCTGTCGAGATGAAGGAAGCCTCCATCATCTAGTCTGAAACGGTGAACGACACCGCAGCTTCTCAAGCAGTCAGCACCGATCTCGCCGCGCACCCGAGGGGCTTCGCCTCTGACAACTACGCCGGCGCGCACCCAGAAGTGCTTGCCGCAGTCGCTGCGGCGAACATCGGGCACGCCTCGTCGTACGGTGCCGACCCGTGGACCGCGCGCTTCACAGACATCGCGCGCGAGCTGTTCGGGCCCGACACCGAAGCGTTTCCGGTATTCAACGGCACGGGTGCAAACGTGCTCTCGCTGCAGGCCGCGCTGCCCCGTTGGGGCGCCGTCGTCTGCGCGAAGAGCGCGCACATCAACGTCGACGAGGGTGGCGCACCCGAAAAGGTTGCTGGTCTCAAGCTGCTGCCCGTGCCGACAACCGACGGCAAGCTCACCCCCGAACTCGTTGACCTCGAGGCGTGGGGCTGGGGCGACGAACACCGCGCGCAGCCGCTCGCGGTGTCGATTTCGCAGAGCACCGAGTTTGGCACTTGCTACACCCCAGACGAGATTCGAGCGTTGGCCGACCACGCACACGAGCACGGCATGGTGCTGCACATGGACGGCTCGCGCCTCAGCAACGCCGCCGCCTATCTTGGTGCTTCGCTTGCCGAGATCACCACAGAGGCAGGGGTCGACGTGCTGAGCCTCGGCGGCACGAAGAACGGCCTGCTCGGGGCCGAAGCAGTGTTGGCACTGAACCCGGCCGCCGTACCAGGCCTCACCTACCTGCGTAAGACAAACATGCAGCTCGGGTCGAAAATGCGCTTCGTCTCGGCGCAGCTCGCAGCGCTCTACGAAGACGGCCTGTGGTTGCGCTCGGCAAGCCACGCAAACGCGATGGCCGCGCGCCTGCGCGCCGGTATCGAGGCACTGATTGCTGATGGCCGCGGCGAAGGCGTCACCCTGCCGTTTGCCACGCAGTCAAACGTGGTGTTTCCGACGCTTCCCGCTGAGACGAAGGCTCGCGCGCACGCCGCGTTCCACTTCTACGACTGGCCTGGCGACGCAACCCTCGTGCGCCTCATGTGCTCGTTCGACACGACCGAGCAAGACGTCGACGATTTGCTCGCTGTGCTCGCTGTCGAGTAGCGGCAGGAGCGAGTAGCGAACCGATTGGTGAGCGCCTACCCGCGGTCCCCGCCAGAGCGGTTCCTCTTCACCAGTCGAAACGCCAGCTGGTCGAGAATCAACCCGAGCCCCTCTTCGAACTCGTCTGAGAATATGTAGTCACGCTCACTCGTGAGCTCGGTCACCAGAGCTGCAAGGTTTGGGTACTCGGCGATCATCGGCTCGAACTGGCGCGCAAAATCGGCCGCGTTGTGCGCCTCGCCTGGATCAAACGGAAGCGTCTGCTCGGTCAGCACGAAGCCGTAGACGTAGGCGTCGATCACTGAGAACGCGTGAGAGGCCAGCATCAGGTCAAAGCCTCCGCGGCGAAGGCACCCGATCACTTCGTCGTGGTGCCGCAGCAATGCCGGCCCAGGATTGCTGCGCGACTCGATGAGCCCAAGCGCCCAGCTGTGCGCGGCGAGCACCTCGCGCGCCGATCGCGCACGCAACTCCATACCCGCGCGCCAGCCTCGGTCACCGCCGGGCAGTTCTATTTGCAGGAATACCCAGTCGGCAAGTTCGTCGAGCAACGCCTCTTTGTTCGCGAGGTGGTGGTACAGCGACATCGCCTCGACAGCAAGCTCTTTGCCAACGTTGCGCATGCTGACCGCACCGAGCCCCCCACGGTCGGCCACCCGAACCGCCGCATCGATGATTCGAGCTCGGCTCAACGCCGCCCGTACAGCCATCACGTCACCTCGTCCAGTATTGCCCTTGCGAAGATTACACCTGTAAGGTTATCGTATTCACGTTGACTTACACTCGTAAGGAGAGTCATGAGAGCAGCATTGGCGGGGCGCTACGGCCCTCCAGAAACGATCCGCATCGCCGAAGCGCCCGACCCGGTACCGGGTGCCGGCGAGGCGCTCATTCGCGTGCACGCTACAGCCATCACGGCCGGCGACTCACGCATTCGGGCGGGCCGGTTTCCTCACGGCTTCGGCACGGTTGCGAGGCTCGGCATCGGACTGCGCGGGCCTCGTCGCCCGGTGCTCGGTGTCGTGTTCTCTGGCGTCATCGAGCGCCTCGGTTCCGCGCGAGAAGGTAGTGCCCAGTTTGCCGTGGGCGACGAGGTCACCGGCATGACCGGCGCGCGCATGGGTGCGCACGCAGAGTTGGTTTCAGTAGCAACGAAAAGGATCACACCCAAACCCGCCGGGCTGTCTCACACCGACGCGGCCGCAACCCTCTTCGGCGGCACCACCGCCCTGCACTTTCTCCGAGATCGCGCCGCGCTCGGTGAAGGGCAACGGGTGCTCGTGAACGGCGCCTCAGGCTCAGTCGGCAGTGCCGCAGTGCAGCTTGCACACAGCATGGGGGCCGTCGTGACCGGGGTGTGCAGCGAAGCCAATCGCGCACTCGTCGCCTCGCTCGGCGCAAAAGAAACCATCGACTACGCGAAACGACCTGTCTCGATTCTTCGAAGCAACTACGACCTCGTGTTCGACGCGGTCGGCAACATCAGCAGGCAGCGCGGGCTCGAATTGCTCACCCCGAACGGAGGGCTCGTGCTCGCGGTGGCCGGCCTCGCAGACACTGTGCGAGCCGGAGGTCGAGTCTATGCGGGTGCCGCCCCCGAGCGCTCAAGCGACTTCGCCACGCTGCTCGCGATGACGCAGTCGGGAACCTTCAATCCACTCACGCGAGTGCTCGGCGGGCTCGGCGCCATTCAAGAGGCTCATGCGATCGTCGATAGCGGCCATAAGGTGGGCAACCTGATTGTGCTGCCGCAAGAAGCGTAGAGACGCTCTTGGTCGGGCAGTGCGTGGGCGAGATGCCCGCGCACGATCCTCGCCCTGATCCTTATCGAACGGAACGATCGCTCATGCGAGGCTTCGGCAGGTGCCAGCCGCGCGCAACCGAAAGCAGGCGCAGCGTAATGGCGCAGGCTCCGCCGATGATCGAGGCGAGGCCGGCCCCACCGCCGAGCATGAGCACGCCGACAGCCACCGCCGCACCGAAGATCGCTGACACGGCGTAGAGCTCACGGGTGAGCACCCCAGGCACTGTGTTGACGAGCACGTCACGAATCACACCGCCACCGATCGCCGTGGTGGTGCCGATCAGCACGGCAGTCAGCGGAGTCTGCCCCGCGGCATACGCCACCGCCGCACCGTTCGCCGAGAACAGGCCGAGCCCAAACGCATCGAACACTACCTCGAAGTAGCGAATGCGTGCAAGGCCCGGGTGCACAAAGAAGACCACAAGCGAGGCACCTACCGCAACCGCAAGATTGGGCCAGTACACAAACGAAATTGGTGGGTGCACGCCGAGCAGTAGGTCGCGCAGCACGCCACCGCCGACGCCCGTGAAGCCGCCGACCACCGCGACGCCAAGCATGTCGAGATTTCGACGCACGCCGACCAGGGCGCCAGAGATCGCGAAAGCCAGAATGCCGGCAAGCTGCAGCAGCTCAAAGACGATCTCACTCACGCAACGAGTCTACGCGGCGGCACTTGCTTCAGCCGCGGCGCCCCGTAACAAGTAGGAGACCCGTCGCCAGAAGTACATCGATCAGTTAGAAAGGCACACGAATCGCGAAGAATCGTGTGCCTTTCTAACTGCTTGGTGCCTTTTAGCTATTTGTCACATACGCGAAAGTGACAAGAAGGATCGCGGCAACCTCAGACACCAACGCCCTCGAACGCAAGGCGGGCCGCGATCACGAGCATCACCACAACGATGATCCAGTCGAGAATCTGCCACGAGCGAGGTGTTGCAAAGAAGCGAGTCAGTGCCCTGGCGCCATAGCCGAGCACCGCAAACCAGATAATGCTTGCGAGCGCACCGCCAAGCGCAAACCACCAGCGAGCGGGGTCTCCCTGGGCGTTGCCGACCGACCCCATGAGCACCATCGTGTCGAGATAGACGTGGGGGTTCAGATAGGTGATCGCGAGGCACGCGAGCACCGTGCGCTTCAGTGAGCCAGCACCCGAGCCCGCGGCACCAGACCCGTCACCCGCATCGGCGACGAGCGATGCGCCCGGATGCATCGCTCGTTTTGCCGCACCCCAGGCGTACCAGAGCAAAAACGCGACGCCGGCCCAGCGAATGATCTCGAGCACCAGCGGCGCGCGCTCGATGACAAAACCAATGCCGGCGATACCGAGAGTCTCGAGCAGCGCATCGGTAAGGCCGCAGATCAGCACGACGGGCAACACGTGCTGGCGCAAAATTCCCTGCCGCAGCACGAAGGCGTTTTGGGCGCCGATTGCCACGATCAGCGAGAGACCGGTGCCGAAACCGACAAGCATGGGAGTAAGCATGCTCTCGACGTTAAACCCCTGCGCACACAAAACACGACTCGAGAATGCCTAAAGATTCTGATCCAAGTGAAGCAATGCTTAATATAGCTCTGTGGACCTTCCCGTCGAGCACCTCTCTACCTTTTCGGCAATCGTTGACGAGGGCAGCTTCGAGGGCGCAGCAAGGCGGTTACACATCACTCCCTCGGCGGTAAGCCAGCGTGTCAAGAATATGGAGCAGCGCTTGGGTTCGGTGCTGCTGCGTCGCAGCCGCCCCATCGAGCTCACTCAAGCCGGCTCCACGGTGCTGCGCGTAGCCAGACAGCTCGAGCGCATCACCGATGACGCAGCCAGGGAACTCGGCCTAGGCCCAGGCACGCGCACCGTGCTGCCCATCGTGGTGAACGCCGATTCGCTCGCAACCTGGTTTGTGCCCGCAATCGCGCGTGCGGCGAAAGAAACGGGTGCCTTCTTCGAAATTGTGCGCGCAGACGAAACGGTCAGCACCGAGCGCCTGCGCAGCGGCGAAGTCGTCGCCGCACTCACCGCCACGAGCGAACCCGTGCCCGGCTGCACCAGCACCCTGCTCGGCATCGATCGCTACCGCGCCGTCGCATCACCCGAGTTTGTAGCGCGCCATTTCAGTGAAGGGACCGGAGCCGAGACCCTACGCACAGCCCCCATGATCGAGTTCGATCGCCACGATATCTTTCAGCAGCGGTTTATTCGTCGCATCACCCGAGTAAATGTTGCGCCGCCCAGGCACATGGTGCCGTCGAGCCACGAGTTTGCCCTCGCGATTGAACTGGGCCTTGGCTGGGGCATGGTGCCCGAGTTGCAGTGCCGCGAGGCCATCGACGCAGGGCGACTCGTCGAGTTGCAGCCCAACAGCACTATCGAGCTACCCCTCTTCTGGCAGCGCTGGAACCTGCCCTCGCCGCTCATCGATCAGCTCTCTGACATCGTCAGCGACGAGGCCTCACGCGCGCTAAGTCAGCGCTGATCCTCGCCACACATCGTTATTTGACGCGACAAGAATCAAAGCCGGGCCAACTACGCGTCAGTCTTATAGAGCGCGCCGCTGCCGTCAGCATCGCCCTCGTCGAGCCGCAGCGCTTCAATCAGCTCTGCCGCGTGCTCGGTCGAGAGGATCACGCGAGCATAGTCGTCGTACTCACCGATCCAGCGGCCACCGACTTCTTCGGGCACATCGAAGTCGAGCACGATCGCAGGCCTGCCCGAGCGAATCAAACAGAAGTCATTGCCGCCGAAGCCGCGCCAGGTACCGATCGCGAGCTTGGTCGGCAAGTGCGCCCCCGGTGACCGCACGCCGCGCAACCACACCCACGGATCATCGGTGATCAGCACCGAGGTGATGCGCTCACGACTCAACACGATGTCTCGCCTACGCACCGCAAGCGTTCGCTCGGCTGCGCTGAGCTTAATCACCACCCGGTCAGAGAACACCTCGATACGCGCCATGAGTCTAGTCTGCACCGCACCACCGACAAACGCGGCATACGCTCGAAGTTCACACCGAATCGTTACTCTGCGCAGCCCCAAACGAATGATGTCGCGGCGGTGCTCCGGGGGAGGGTGGAGATTGTGACTTCCACGCGGCGCAACCTCGAATGCACAAGGCATCGCGGTGAACAGGACATCGGTTTACTGGGGAAACATGTCGACTGCCCACCGCTGTGGATGCCTCATGCATCAAGACCTAACCCCCAGAGGCAAGCCTCCGGGCGCTTTGCCGACGCATGGAGCCCCCTCCCCCGAACAGAGGCACACGCCCCTGGCCCGAACACAGCAACAGTCGAACGTGTCTGATGTCGCCGTATGCAGGCAACTACAAGACTCACCGAATTCGCTCGGCGAGGCGACAGATGACGTAATTTGCCGCACGAAGTGTCGCAAATTGCTGCGCCCTTTGATCGCTTACGAACTCGCTTGCTGCGCGAATCACTCAGCGTCACGCGTTGCCTTGAGGCCTCTTCGCAGGGTGCTCTCATCAGAGAAGCCCGACTTCCGCGCAGCGGCAGCGAGCGAGAGCGTGGGATCCTGCTCAAGGTATTCACGCGCCACTCTCAGGCGAGCAGCGCGAATCTCTTTGGCTGGCGATGTGTTGTGTGCCGAGAAACTACGTTGCAGGGTACGCAGCGAGACGCTCATCGTAGCCGCGATTGTTTCAGAGTTCAGGCGCTGGTCTCCGCACCCAAACTCGATCGCAGCGATTGCCTTCTGAAACAGCTCGTCTTCTGAGGCCGCTCGCTGAGCTACTGCATAAAGGTCAAGGGTGTTGGCCGTCTCAACTAACAGATGGTGCACCCCTGCCGCAGAGGCGGCGTTCATGTCTGGACGCACCGTTGCAACTACCGCGCTGAGCAACGCCTTTACCGACGCCTGAATGCTCGCGTGCGGGTACTCAAATTGAGACATCGTGTTCGCGTCAGAAGCAGGCTCGTAGCCCAGAAGGTTGTGGTCAACCGACAAGATGAAGCCGTGCGCTCCACCAGAAGCAAACACGAGATCTACCGGATCTGAACCCGGCCGCACCGCGACCACCTGATCAGCCGTCGCGTCAGCGACAACGCCCGCAGATCCCACCGACATCGCGCCATTGCTCACCAACGCGTAGATGCGTCGATTGCGTGCGGTACGACGTCTGCGTCGCCACACAAAGCTCACCTCTGGCGCAGAAAACCAAAGTAGCGTTATGCCCGCAAGGCGCAGCGCCGTAAGTGCCGCTTTGCCGCCTTCACGCATCTGCAGGGGTGACCAGTCGATCTCAGCAAAGAGTTCTTGCACCCCATCAGGTACCTGCTCGCCCGGCCGGAGAACCGCAGAATAATCCTGCCGAAATAACAACAGTGACCTTGCCATGCGCTCGCCCCGTTCGTGCCCCCTGGCTCACAACCTTATGCGTCAGGGGTGAGGTGTTTGAGATTGGTCGCGCTAGTCGAGCATGTCACTCTGATCGATGGCCGACTCGACCGTCTCGATCAGCGCACGCTTTTGCGCGAGCGATGCCCCGCTCGGGTTGTGCTTGAGTCCTGCCGCGACAGTCTCTTCGTGGGTGTGCGGGCCGACACAGGCCACGATGGTTTCTTCGGGAAGCACCGGAAACTGCGCCGCAACCTCTTTACCGATGCGGGCAGAGGCTACGAGCAACGCGTTGATGCGACCCGATTCGACGTCTTCACGAATATGGGCTGAGACCGGCACGCCGATTGTGCGAAACGCGACGACCTGAGTCACGTCGTGGCCTCGATCGATAAGCCCTGAGGTGAGCACCGGCTTCGCCACGTCAGACCGCAGGGTAAGCACCTTCAGAACCTCACCCGCATCAATCTCGGGCCATACCTGAAGCAGACCCTCGGTCGTGATGTTCGACTCGTCGGGCGTGCGGCTCACTTGATAGCCAGCCTCAATGAACGCCTGCTCGGTTGCCTCACCGACAACCGCGACGCGAGTACGCTCATGAATCTTCGCCTTGTGATGCGCCAACACATCGACAACGGTCGCGCTCGTCGCGGTGATCCAGTCGTAGTAACCTTCTTCGAGCCGATGCAGCGCATCAACAAGCCGATCTTCTTCGCTCGTATGGGCGAAGTCTACGAGGGGTGCAATCACCGTGTTTGCGCCCTGCTCTCGCAGAGCCTGCGCCACGATCTCGCCCCAGGTGCCACCGCGGGGCACGAGCACGCGCAACCCATTTAGTGGCTTCTGCTCGATCGACATACACCCCACTCACATCGGCGGACACACAAAAACAGCCTAAATCTCAGGTCAGCTTCGACCCGAGACCGGCTGGGAAGCACGTACTTCCGTTGCCCCTATTCTTACCCCGCAGGGGAGACAACGCAAAACCAGAGGCCCCGATACGGCAAACGCAACACAACTGTGACCCTGCGACACAGAGCTCGAAGCTACTGGAAGGTCTTTGCAACCTTGGTAGCGATAGCCCAGACGGCAATCCCGCAGACCGCGGCCACACCGACGACGGCTGCGCCAAATGCCAACGGATTCTCCTGCTTCTCGGCGGCGATACGGCGCTTTGCCCGTGCAATGCCATCATCGATGCGTTGCGCGTAGTCAAGCTGGACACGCAGCTGCCCCAGGGTGTCGTAGAGCTCACTGCGAGCCTGACTCGCCTCAATGAGGCCAAGTTCACGCTCGGTTGGTGGCGACTGCCTGGCCTGCTGATTCTGCTGACTCATCGCCAATTTCCCTTCTCCCCGTGCTGTGGCATGTGTGCCGACGAGTTGAAGCGAACCTCACTCATCGTCTGCAGGTCGCCCTCAACGCGGTCAATTGTTTCATCAGGCATCGGCACGCCTCGCTTTAGCAGTGCGACACCGCCGAGGATCGCCCCGGCTGCGAGCAACAGCAGCGCGAAGGCAACGACGAGCGCCGACAGCCACACCGGCCAGACGACTGCGATACCGGCAATGGCGGCCGTCACGAGACAGCCAATCGCGAAGAACACGAAAAACAACGCCACGATAATCGCGAGCAACCCAATGCCGCCCCGCTTGAGCTTCGAAGTGATCTCTCGCTTCGCGTTCTCGAACTCGGCCTTTGCGAGCCTTACGAACTGATAGGGCAGCCGGGCGAGCAGTTCGATTGTGCCCGCCTGGTCATCGCGCCGACTCATGCGCCAGCCTCACTAGGCTTCGATGCGTCGCCACCCGAGCTGGGGGTGGCGGCTTCAGGCTTTTGTTGAGGCTGCGGGGCCGCCTGCTTTGCGATGTTTGCAAATGCGTCAGACGAAGCGCGGCGAATGAATGCCTTCATCTCGTCGGCACGCTCATCGATTGCACCCTTGACTGCGCCGACACCCTTCTGCACCGGTTCGGTGTTCCAGACTGTTTGCGCGCCGCGCTTGATCTGCTCGTACCGCTGGCGACCGGCGCGCGATCCGAGTACGTAGCCGACCGCAGCTCCAAGCACAAAAGCGATCTTGCCCTTCATGATTCCTCCAGACCTAGCGGCGCTGCCGCGTGCAATTTCTCTAAGCCTACCCCGCACAATTGCTCGGTCATATTCCATTTTCGTAATATGCCAATACTCGGGCCACGAGAGCGAGCTACTCGCTGAGCCCCAGCAGGCGTCGGCGCAGCCTCACGGTCGCGGCCCGCGCGCTTGAAAGCGCCTCAGCCTGGTCGTCACCGTGAATTGCGCGTCCGACCGCAAGAAGCTTTGGGTGCTCCACTTCAAGCGCAGCGATCGCCTCAGCTGCCTTGTGGCGCTGCGTCAGGGTGCGGTACGGGGCGGCGATCGGCGAGACTTCGATCAGCGTCGAGCCTTGCAACCACTCAATACCAACACCAGTGCCTTTGTGGCGGCTAGAGCTATCCTCAGACTTCTGCAGTCGCACGACGCCTTCAAGCTGATCGCGCACGGGGGCAACCTTTGATACCAGTCGGCAAACAAACCCAGCCTCGCTGCTCCCCGGCCTCCCCTCATCTGCCGAATCATGCTCAGCCGATGCATCGAGCAGCACAGCCCAATCAGCCACTCGGGCGATAGCCCGCCCCCCGGGGGCCAACCACTCGGGCCTTTCCATGTCAATTTCGGCATACACTCGAGCTTCGCTCGGCAGCACGGTCTCCACGAGGGGGGTGAACTCGTGGCTGGCGACCGGAGAAGCGCCAAGATCTGCGATCAGCGCGCGCGCCTGCAGCGTGTCGCCGCCGTCAAGCTGAACGACCCACGACTCGTCTTCCTGCGCAACAGCAATCGCTCGCTCCGAACGCAGCCGCACTCCGTAAAGTTCGAGTCGTCGAAGCAATGTATTCACAAACGCCTCGGCACCAAAAACAGGCGCAACTCTCGTTTCACGTGCAACATTCCGGTCAGCGTATGCAAGTACCGCAGTGCTCAGCGAACCTGCGCGTGAGAGCGCCTCGTTGAGGCCGGGAGAGGCCACGGCAACCTCAACCTCTGAGGCATCCACCCCGAAACGCTCAAACACCTGCGGGTCAACAAGCAAATCGCGAGTCTTTGCCCCCATGCGCTTCTTCACCAGCTCGCCAAGCATGCGAGTCTTGCCCACTGTGAGCAGCGGAGTGAGCCGGTCGAGGTAAGCACGAAAGGCGCCCCCGGCGCCGAGCACCGCACTGGTTTCGGTCGCAAGCGGCACCGCTGGAATTCCCAACACGTTCGGCGAAGACTGGGGCAACCATGCTTCGCTCTGCAGCAGAAGCGGTGCTTGAGCAGGAATCTCAACTAGCCGGGCGGCGTCTGCGTCGTGGCTATCGTCTTGGTCGAGAGGCGCGGCGATCCTCTTTGCAAACTCAGCGATGATACCGTCGGGGTCTCTCTCAGCCCACGGCCGCAGAGCCGAAGAGGAGCCGTCGTCAAGCACCATCACGCTCAGGCCCACCTCGGCAAGATCGAGCGCGCTCTGCAGGGCGGGCAGGCTGCGGCCGGTGACAACAACGTCGATCATGCGGCAACGCCCCCGTTCATCTGGCCGATAGGCTGCCCGGGCTGCACAGCAACCGTGCGCTGCACGCGATCGATGCGGGTGCGCCGGCCGTCGATGCGCCTAAAGTCGCGATCAACCCACCACGCAAAAAGCACCTGGCCAAGCACGGCCGCAAAGAGCGAGACCGGGCTGCCGCCATCTGCGGTCTGCGCGGTTTCACCACCGAAGGCCATGGTCATCATGAGAAAGCCCACGAGGTTATTCACGACGTGCAGGGTGATGGCCGCTTCAAGCCCGCCCGTGCGCCATGCGAGCCACGCGGCAACCACCGCCATGCTTGCCACCGAGAGCATGCCCCAGATTTCGTAGATGTGCGCGAACGCAAACACGAAGCTGGGCAGCGCCACGGCGATGATCGGGCTACCCGTGCGCCACTTCAATAGCGCAGCCGCTCCGAAGAGCACCGCACCGACAATCAGCACGCGGCTGCCCTGCTCAGCAAGGCCAGAGAGACCGCCCGTCGCATAGAAGACCAGCGCTACCACCGGCAGGCCGACTGCGAGCAGCACAATGAACCAGACTTTGCTGCGCCACGCCCCGATCGCCTGCATGAACGCGCCACGAAAGATCAACTCTTCAGATGTGGACTGCAGCGGCACGAGCAGCAGAATGATCAGCACCGACCAGAGCGCGGCGCTGACGTTGATCTCTTGGGCACCCGCGGCGCCTGCGGTAGCCTGCGCCGTCGAGCTCGGGTTGAGCACCAGATCGAGCCCGATGCCAACGGCGTTCATGATGAAGAGCGCGACGATCGCCGGCACAATGGTGCGCCCGATCCAGCGCCACCGAATGCGCAACGCCACCGACCAGAGGCGACCTGCGGGGCTCAACCCAACGCTCAGCATCGCAAGCAACGCCGATGGAATCATTAGCGCGAGCGAACCCAGCGTCATCACCATCGAGAGTGGCTTCTGCGTATCCGGTATCGCGAGCTCCATCATCGCGTCGGCTCCGAGTGGTTCGGCCGCGTTCAGAGCCGCAATACCGAAAATGAGCAGGGTAAAGACCGTTGAAAACGCGAGATAGTAGAGCACGCCGAGGATCAGCCCAAGCACGGGCTTCCACCACTTCGGGCGCGGCACCCCGCGCAGCAACTGATGGTATTCGAGCGGCTCCGTCTCAGCCCATTGCACCTCTACTGCGGGGCGCGCCCAAGCCGGCTGCGGGGCGGAAGGCCCCGCAGCTCCGGTAGCCGGCACTGGCGCAGGTTCGGCGAGCACTGAGGCATCGTTTGCGGGCGCTGCAATCGGCTGCTGCTGGTTCGCGAGATCCTCGGGCTGATCCGGGCTAAGACTCATGCCCCTATTCTCCCAAAGCGAGCGGGGCTGCCGCTGTGAACCCCCAGCTGATTCATGCTCGCACCGCTTCCGGGTAGTCGGCAGTGGGTATTACGCCCCGCGCAGCCGCTCAGCGAGGTAGGCGTGCAGCTCGGCGCGAGGCACACGAGCCTGCTCCATCGAGTCACGCTCACGCACCGTAACCGCGTCGTCGTCGAGCGAATCGAAGTCGACCGTGACGCAGAACGGGGTGCCGATCTCGTCTTGGCGGCGGTAGCGGCGGCCGATTGCGCCGGCGTCATCGAAGTCGATGTTCCAGTCATCACGCAGGTCGGCAGCGATTTCGCGGGCCAGTGGCGAGAGGCGCTCGTTGCGGCTGAGCGGCAGCACGGCAGCCTTGATCGGCGCGAGGCGCGGGTCGAGGCCGAGCACGGTGCGGGTGTCGGTGCCACCCTTTGCGTTCGGTACTTCTTCTTCGCGGTAGGCGTCGACCAGGAAAGCCATGAGCGAGCGAGTGAGGCCAGCGGCCGGCTCGATCACGTAAGGCACGAAGCGCTCGTCGCCCGCCTGGTCGTAGAACGAGAGATCCTTGCCCGAGTGCTTCGTGTGGGTCGAGAGATCGAAATCGGTGCGGTTCGCGATGCCCTCGAGCTCGCCCCACTCGCCACCGGTGAAACCAAAGCGGTACTCGATGTCGGCGGTGCGCTTCGAGTAGTGCGACAGCTTCTCTTTCGGGTGATCATAGAAGCGCAGGTTGTCAGCGTCGATGCCGAGGCCGACGTACCACGCCATACGCTCGTTCATCCAGTACTCTTGCCACTCTTCGTCGGTGCCGGGCACGACGAAGAACTCCATCTCCATCTGCTCGAACTCTCGGGTTCTAAAGATGAAGTTGCCCGGTGTGATTTCGTTGCGGAAGCTCTTACCGATCTGCGCGATGCCAAACGGGGGCTTCACGCGAGCCGACTGCAGCACGTTTGCGAAGTTCACGAAGATGCCCTGCGCAGTTTCGGGGCGCAGGTAGTGCATGCCTGCCTCGTCGTCGACGGGGCCGAGGTAGGTCTTGAGCAGGCCCGAGAAGGCGCGGGGCTCGGTGAACTGACCGCGGGTGCCACAGTTCTTGCAGACGATCTCGGCGAGGCCACCCTCGGGTGCGCGGCCCTTCTTCTCTTCGAACTCTTCGATGAGGTGGTCTTCGCGGTAGCGCTTGTGGCACTGCAGGCACTCAACGAGCGGGTCGCTGAAGACCTCGACGTGGCCCGATGCCTCCCAGACCTGCTTCGGCAGAATGACGCTCGAATCGATGCCGACCACGTCGTCGCGCTTCTGCACCATGGCGCGCCACCACTGACGCTTGATGTTCTCTTTCAGCGCGGTGCCGAGGGGGCCGTAATCCCAGGCTGAGCGCGATCCGCCATAAATCTCACCCGCTTGGTAGACGAAGCCGCGGTGGCGGGCAAGGGCGATTACTTTGTCGAGGCGGGTCTGTTCAGCCATGTGAAATTCACTCCAAGGTGCAAGCGGGGATCTTGGTTGGCCACGAAACCCGAGTTTCCGGGATCCGCGGACATACGAACCTCAAGTCTACCCTCGCGACCCGCCCCACGCACTTGCTCCCCGGCGGAGTAGCACTAGTTATAGCTCGAGGTGATGCCCAGGTACTCCTCGAGCGACAGGCCCGAGTTGTAGACAGCGGTGGCGTTCTCGACCCCGAGGTAGCGCAGGTGCCACGGCTCCCAGATGTAGCCGGTCACGGGCTCTTTGCCCTGGGGGTAGCGGACGATGAAGCCAAAGCGATGCGCGTTCGCAGCCACCCATTGGCCGTCGGCCTGATAGCCGAAGCCCTCGCAGATGCAGTTGAGGTCGACCGTGAGTCCTGTCTGATGCTCGCTGTGCCCGGGTCTCGCGGTGTCTCGGTCTGCCCCCGCCACGCCAACCTGCGCGACGAGCGAGTTGTAGATGGAGGCCTGCGATGCATACGAGCGAAACCCGCTCGAGATGTAGAGGCTATGCCCCTGCCCCGCCGCTTCGGCCTGCATCGCGTCGAACGCGGCGACAGTTTCACCGGTCAGTCCGTCGCCCCACCAGCTCGGCAGCGGGTAGGTCTTGTTCGCGATCAGAATGCCGTTGATATACGTGGGCTCGATGCTCGCGGGGTCTTGGTTGCGTGCCGCCACCTCAGTGGATGCGACCATGCCCGCCGACGCATCCTGGTAGGCGCGAAGCAGCGCAACGAGGTCGGCGTTCTTCGCTGGTTTCTGCAGCGCGGCAACCGCAGCGGCGAAGGCATCTTTCGTCTCTTGCGACGCCAGCTCGGGCACCTCTGTTGCGGCACCCTTGGTGTGCGCCGAAGCGATGAGCTGCTGCTCCGACTTCTCGGTGGCGGCAACGGCTTTCTTGATTGCCTCGTTCTGCTTAGTCAATGTGGCCGCTTCGCTCTTAAGCGAGGTCGCCGTGGCCTCAAGCTTCTTCGCACCTGCAAGCTGTGCCTCTCGCCCCTCGGGTGCGGCGGTCGATGCCACGCGATTCGCGGTCTCAGCGGCCGGAAGCGCCAGCGCGCCGACCTCGTTCACCTGGAGGGCAGCAGCTTTGGCGAGCGCCTCGGTGGCCACGATCAGATCGTCTCGAGCAGCGGGGCTTTCAAGCAGCGCGGGATCAGCGGCCCCACTGAGCTGCATCGCAGCCGTGTGGGCGGCGAGCGCGCCCTCCCGGGCCTTGTTCAGCTCGGCTGCCGCGCGGTTGCGCTCGCCGTTCACGGTGCGCAGTTCGCCGTCAGCTTGTTCGTAGGCCGCCGCCGAGGTAGATGTTTGGCTCCACTGCCAGGCCCCAAAACCGCCGATGCCCACCACGAGCACCCCCGCTGCCGACGCCGCGATGACTTTCTGCCGCTTAGTGAATTTCACACAAGCAGAATACCCCGGAGGGCTGTGCGTCTTGACCCGGCCGGGGCGGATGGCGACTGAGCTACAAGGGGTGACTACTTCGCCGGCTTCGAAACCTTTGGTTTCTTCGGCTTCGGTTTGGGCAGCGCGGCCGCAGTGGTGTCAATGAGGCCCGAGAGCCAATCGCGGTCTTCCCAGCGATCGCCGCTCACGCGGTAGTACATCTTCGACCCCGGGTAGGCGGGCGCCTCCTCGGGCTCGCCGATGTAGGCACGGCCCTCGTCTGTGGGCTTCACGAACAGCTCGTCGTCGCAGATGAACGCGACCGGCTTCTCGTCGTAGTACAGACAGTACTCGCCGAACATTTTGCGCGCGCGAATGCCCGGCAGCCCCGAGAGCTGGTCGACAAGAAACTCGATGGTGTCTTCGCGCGTGCTCATGCTCGCTCGCCCCTAACGAGGTACCTACCGGAAGTTGACGAACTGCAGCGCCACATCAACATCAGCGCCCTTGAGCAGCGCGATGGTGTCTTGCAGATCGTCACGGCTCTTCGAGCTGACGCGCAGCTCATCACCCTGAATCTGGCTCTTGACGCTCTTCGCACCCTCGTCGCGAATGAGCTTGTTGAGCGTCTTCGCGGTGGCCTGGTCGATGCCCTCTTTGAGCTTGACCTCGATGCGGGTCTCTTTGCCGCTCGGGTAGGGGTCGCCAGCGTCGAGCGCCTTCAGCGACATGCCACGCTTGATGAACTTCGACTGCACAACGTCGAGCACCGCGAGCACGCGCTCTTCGGTGCTCGCCTTGAGCAGCATCACCTTGTCGTTGAGGTTGATGTCAGCGCCGACGCCCTTGAAGTCATAGCGCTGCTCGAGCTCTTTGCGAGCCTGGTTTACCGCGTTCTCGATCTCCATCGGATCAAGTTTGCTCACCACGTCAAATGAAGAATCAGCCATGGGCTCAAGTCTAGTCTGACGCCGAGTTTGTGGCTTCGATTTTTGCAGCGGCGAGGATCGCCCCGCAGACCTGCCGCGCGGTGTCTTCAAGTAGGCGAGACGCCTCGGCACGCATCTCGTCGAGCGTCGCTGGCCCCTGCGCGATCGAGAACGCGGCGGCAATGCCTGCATCTCGAAGTGCCTCGCCGCTCAACCGATTCGACCCTGCGATCACGAAGACCGGGGTGTCGGGTGAAGCCTCGGCGAGCACCTGTGACACAACCTTGCCGTCGAGCGACTGCGAATCGAGACGACCCTCGCCGGTGAACACAATCGTGGCGTCGGCAAGGGCTGCGGGCAGCCCGATCGCGTCGCTCACAAGCTGGGCGCCGGGCAGCAGCTCAGCACCGAAGAGCGCACACGGGCCGAGCGCCAACCCACCCGCGGCACCGAGCCCGGCACGTGCCTGAAGCTCGAGCGCGTCGACGCCCGCTTCTTGCGCGAGCAGCCTCGCAAGCGTCGCAAGCCCTTTGTCGATCTGCTCGACTTCCTCAGCCGTCGCACCCTTCTGCGGCCCAAACACGGCTGCGGCGCCGCGAGGGCCAATCAGCGGGTTATCAACGTCGCAAGCGATGCGCCAGCTGGCCCGCGCGGCGCGCGGGTCGATCCCGCGTAGATCAATGCTGTGCAGCTGGAGCAATCCGCGCGCCCCAACCGCAACCTCACAGCCCTGCGCGTCGAGCAAGCGCGCCCCGAGCGCGCGCAGCATGCCCGCGCCACCATCGTTCGTGGCCGAGCCACCGATGCAGAGCAACAGTTCGTCGGCACCCGCGTCGAGCGCGGCGAGGATCAGAGCGCCAACCCCGACGGAGTCGGCGTCAAGGGGGCGCAGCGGCTGGTCGAGCACCGCGGGTAGCCCGTTGGCGTCTGCCGCCTCGATGATTGCCCGCAGGCGGCTGGCTGATCCCGCGCGCTCGTTGCTGAGCTCAAAACCAACGCGACCCTTGCCCGGCCTGCCGAGCGCATCGCTCGTCTCGACCCAAGTGACATCGCCACCCCAGGCAGCGACAAGTGCATCGAGGGTGCCCTCACCGCCGTCGGCCATTGGCAGCTCGCGCACGTCGGCCCGCTCGCCAAACGCCGCCCGCACCCCGCGCGCGATCGCGCGTGCCGCCTGCACAGAAGAACAACTGCCCTTCAGCGAGTCGGGCGCGATCACAATCACGGGGGTCTTCGGATTCATGCCTTCAGCGTACCGAGCGGCCCGGCCCCTACCCCGCGAACAGGCGTGCTCGAATGCGGGTCAGTCTCTGCTCGAACCCAGGGGGGCAGTTCGGCGGCAGCCCAGCGACCGGCCACCAACCTAGCTCTTCAGACTCGTCGCTCACCACAAGTTGCGGCAACTGCCCCTGCCTCACAACTGCGGCAACACCAAAATCAAGATGCCGTTTGCAACGGCCGAATCGACTGTTCAACCCATGGCTATCGATATCGGCCACTCCCCACACCAACACATCATCAGCACGCAATCCGGTCTCTTCAGATAACTCACGCAAGGCTGCAGAGACCACTGAGTCGTCGTCTTGTTCTGCGTGCCCTCCGGGTTGCACCCAAAATTGCCCTTTTCGGTGATAGCAGAGCACAACATGCGTGAGTTGAGCGTCAAACACAAACATGCTCGCGGTGAAATGGGTTGGCCCCGCATCACGAGAGATAGAGGCCTCACCAGATTCTGAAATCGCTTTCCTGATGTCAGTGAGCGCTCGCGCTTCACGCTCGTTACCCGGCGACCACGCCTCAGCTTGATCGGTAATTGACTTCCAAAGCCGACTTCTGGCGCTCACCGCCGTCTACTCGGCGTAGTGCGAGAACAAGAACCAGCGGTCTTTATCGAGCTGCTGGGCGATCGCGATCACGATGTCTTGGCTCACGGGGTCGATGTCGTCGAGCCCCTCGATCGCGGCGTTCACGGTCGCGATGGTCGCATCGAGCTGCGCAACCACTTCGGCAACCGTGGTCATCGACTGCTGAAAGCCGGGGCTCATCTCCGGTGTGCTGGTGCGCTTCGCGACCGCGCCCACCCGGCCGTCGACGGGCAAGCCGAGCGCAACGACGCGCTCTGCGACCTCATCGCCCGCGTCTTGCGCGTGCGTCACAACCTGGTCAAGAAACTCGTGTACGCCCATGAAGTTTGCGCCGCGCACGTGCCAGTGCGCCTGCTTCGTGTTGATCGCGAGGGCAATCAGATCGTGCAGCACCGGGCTGAGGTGCTGTTCAACGCCGACGGCTCGGTTCAAGCTGTCGTTCGCTACTGGGGCCTGAAACTCTTTGGTAGTCACTTGCTTTCCCATCTGGGCGCCGCGCCGTGATTTGTAGTTCAAGCCACGCGGTGGGCTGCGACGCCGCATCCCTTTCAACGATACGCCGCTGCGCTATTGGCGCAAGCGAGGCAAGGCTAAGCTCACTCGCAACAGAGACAACAAAACCCCGGCCAGATTTGGGCGGGTTCTAATGGTGGTCGCAACACCCTGACAGCAGGGAGTTGCGACCACCATGTCGTTTACAAAGCAAGAACTCGCGACCCTCAGACCGAGGTTCCTCGACCGCATGCAGGTGATCGGGTCCGC